>JBEKNJ010000018.1:0-94443 GCA_049522955.1 Acidobacteriaceae bacterium | reverse complement strand
AATCGCTCGAAGACATTCAACTGGTCGCTGGGCCAGTCACAGGCTTCCAGATCGTCTGCGCTTAACAGGAGGTTGCCATGGATGGTTTCTGGCACGTCGACCGGCAGGATCTCTCCTCCGGTATGGGCCGTGGGCAGCGGGTGGCAGGGAATGCCGTAGGCTTGTGGGCGAAGATCCGGATAAGCGGAATAGGCGAACCAGCACTCCTCGCCAGGATGGGCGTCAACCCATTGCTTGACGTGTGGTAGTTGCTGCGCCCAATCCACACTGGAGTCGCTCAGGTATTTGTGTGTGTTTGCCGCTCCGCCCCAGGCTTCGTTGGCGTACGCCATCTCTGCCGGAAAGACAGCCAGGGCAGAAACGACATGACACGCCACCAATCCTCCACCGATCCAAATCCAGCGTCGGCTATGCTGCGCGAGCGCTATCAGCCCCGCTGCTGCCAGCAACGCGGCCAGTGGATACAGGAACAGAACATGACGGGTGCCTATGTTCATACCGCTGAGGATCGCCACAGTTAGATAGATAGCGCCAGGCACAACCAGGTACGCCAATTCTCTTCTCTGCCTGAGCCGCCCGCTGATCAGCGCAATGCCAGCCAAAACCACCAGACCGATCAAACCCAGAGAGGTCTTGATAGACAGCGCGACTGGAAAGTACCACCAGACTCCGTGAGCATAGTCATGCCCCAGCAGGAAGATGGGATACTGCTGCGCTGCGTAGTGGATGTCAGTCATCCCCATGAGGTAGGATTCCGGCAGCAACCGCCAGTTGGCGAGATGTCCTATCACCCAACTGTTCATCCCCTTGAGGGGTGCAGCGTATTCACTCAGCGTCGGGTTCATAACCAGCCCTGCCGGTCTGGCCGCATAGCGAAAACCGTAGAAAGCCCAGAGCACGACAACCGCGAGGACCACGATGGTTGCAAATCCGCCAAACAGTGTCCCAGCCATGCGCTTGCGCCGGCCCCGCTCGGCACAGGCGATCTCCACCAGCGTCAATCCCAGCAGCATCGGAGCCAGCAAGATCCCGCTGTGCTTGGCGGACAGTGTGAGTCCAGCGACCAAGCCGGTCAGCAACATACGAATCACAGATGGCTGCCTTGCGTAACGGTAGAAGCAATAGATTGTGGCCAGAAAGAAGCAAGCGACTCCCATGTCGGTCGTGACCAGATCACTGTTGGCCAACACATTGGGCTCGAAGACGACCAAGAGCAAAGCCAGCAAACCAGCGGACTCGCCAAAGAGGTTGGTCCCCATCAGAAACACCATCACTGAGAGGCCCACGGCAAAGACGCCTGCTACCAGGCGCATGCGGAAGAGCAGGCGATGCCTTGGGCCATCATTACGTTCCATAAAATCACGGCCATCCCGGTACGCCTCTGTCTTGAACATTCGCTGTTGCAGGGGAGGCACCCAAAGCTTCTCCTGCAGGAGAGGCAGTGTCGCCACCAGCTTCACCAGCGGCGGATGCTCGGGATTCAGACCGTAGTCGCCGGTGTGCCACATCATGTAGCCGGCGAAAATATGGTCGGCCTCATCGAAGGTGAGCGACTCGCCGTGAACAATGCTCGCAACCAGGATCATCTGCAAGATGATCAATCCGCCTGCAAAGGACCAGACGGGCATTTTCAATCTAGCCGAGCTAAGCGTGATGAAGGGACGAGTCGGCACCATCCTCCTCTTCGTCACCATCTTCATGGTGAGATCCCGATCCAAGGCCAAGCCCGCCACTTACACCGCCGCCCATGCCCATGCCACCACCACCTCCTCCGCCTTGACGGCCTTCGGCCTTATCGGCCTTGTCTCGGCCACCGGATGCAGTTGGCCGCGCCGGGCCTTGGAGCGGAATCGCCAAGTCGGCCGGGATGGGATCGAGATCGAGCGCCTCGCGAATGAAGGCGCGCAGCGATACGACCAGTTCTTGAGTATGGACGAGCCTGCCGGTGGCAAGCTCGTGCGCGGCGCGCGCGGCCAGCCGGACCTGTTCCTCGGTGCCGAGGAGGATGATGTCGGATAAGGCAGCCTCGACCGCATCCCGGACCCGGCGTGCGCGATCGGAGCCCGGCAAATCAGCCACACTCAGATCCAATGGTGCCGTTGAGGCGGTCGACGGAGCCTCGGCGTGCCGACGCACATCGCGATGGTGAGTGGGATCGACCGTCAAATCACCGGTAAAGGACCCGCCCAACGTCTTGTAGGCGGCGATCAGGGCGCGCAACCGCTCGTTGATCTGGCGATTCATACGCTCCCGGCGCTGCTGAATCGTGACCATCGTAAGCAGGCGGATACCGACGCCGATCAGCGTAATGACCGCCAGGCTCAGCAGGGTGGTGATGAGCGCATGCAGAGAGCTGAAATCGAGACTACGCAACTTGACCTCCCAACTCTGCTAGGCAAACCGTTCCAACAATGGTCAACACGGCCTCTTTGACATAGGGGTACTTCCGTCCGTCCCCGAAAAGGGCCCCGAAAAGGGCCCGTCCCCGAAAAGGGCCTCCATCGCGGTCTGGCATTACTACGAGTTCAACTTGACTTCGCCCTAGCGGCCAATCATGCGGATTCCGTCACACGCAAGCCTTGTCTTTGTCGCAAGAGTCAACGATCCAGTATCGCGGGCCGGGACCAAGGCGGCCCGCCCGGTCGCCGGGATTAGCGAAACGACAGTGCTCCAGTGACAGGCAGCCGCAACCGATGCACTTGATGAGCCCACCCCGCATACGCTGCAGTTGTGCGATCCGTTCGTCGATCCGTGCAGTCCACCCGCTGGAGAGCCTGGCCCAGTCTTCCCCTTCGGGCGCGCGGTCGTGCGGAAGTCTAGCCAACTCCGATGAAATCTCGTCGAGCGTGAGACCAACGCGCTGAGCAAAGACCAGAAAGGCAATACGACGAAGGACCGCTCTCGGATAGCGGCGATGTCCAGAGCCCGCACGCTCAGATCGGATCAACCCGCGCTCCTCGTAGAAGCGCAGCGCTGAGGCCGCCACTCCGCTACGGCGAGCGACTTCGGTAATCGTGAGCAGATCCGGCATGGAAAGAGAAATAGCACGCAAGGCGGCTTGACTTCAAGTTAACTTGAACTTTTAGTCTGGGAAACAAGGAAAGAAGATTTACCCGAACAGAGAAAAGGAACCCCATGACATTCCCAGCTGACATCCCCATTCTGGTTATCGGCGCAACCGGCAACGTTGGACGCAATGTCGTTTCTTTGCTGTCTGCCGCAGGCGCTCCGGTCCGCGCCTTGACCCGCCGCCCTGACGCCGCAGGTCTGCCCGACTCGGTCGAAATCGTACGTGGCGACCTATCCGATCTCTCCACACTCGAAGACCCGCTGAAAGGCGTTGATTCGGTGTTTCTGATGGTGCGCGACTTCTCCATCCCAATCGTGCCAATTGTGGAGTTGCTGGCGAAACGCGTTCGCCGCATTGTTTTTTTGTCTTCGTCCGCAATCCAGGACGGGCAGCCCGTCCAGACCAACCCCATCGGCAAGATCCATCTGGAGATCGAGGAGGCGATCAGGAAAACGGGACTCGAAACGGGACTCGAATGGACCTTTCTGCGGCCGGGCGCCTTCGCTGCCAATGCCTTGACGTGGTGGGCGCCGCAGCTTCGGACCGGAGATGTTCTGCGCTGGCCTTACGGAGCCGCTGCCATGGCCCCCATCCACGAGCGTGACATCGCCGCGGTTGCGGTGCGCGCGCTGACCGATGAGGGGCGCGCGGGCAAGACATATTCATTGACCGGCGGACAGGTACTCACCCAGTTTGAGCAGCTTCAGATCATCGGCGGCGCGACGGGCCGCGCGTTGCGCTACGAGGAACTCATGCCGGATGCTGCGAGACAGCAGATGAGCGCATTCCTGCCGCCTTTTGTCGTCGAGGTGCTGCTCAATGCCTTGGCCGCGATGGCGGAAAGGCCTGCGCCGGTGATACGGACCGTCGAAGACGTGACCGGTGCTCCGCCTGCGATTTTCCAGCAGTGGGCTCTGGATCATGCCGATGATTTTCGTCTTGAGGGAAAGCGGAGATGAACGAGATCGAACCTCTTAGAGTCGCAATTCTGATTGGCAGCACGAGGCAGGGGCGCTTTGCGCCCGTGGTCGCCAACTGGTTCTCCGGCTACATCAAGACGCGGAAGGACGTCGTCCCCGATGTGATCGATCTGGCAGACACGGCTCTGCCGGATGGCCTGAGCAAGAGCCATGAACCGGCGGTTGAGGCGCTGCGTCCGCGATTGGCCGCAGCCGATGCATTTGTTGTGATCACGCCGGAGTACAACCACAGCTTCCCCGCGCCGCTGAAAACGGCAATCGACTGGTACTCGAAGGAGTGGCAAGCCAAGCCGGTGGCATTCGTCTCCTACGGCGGAAACGCGGGCGGGCTCCGCGCCGTCGAGCAGCTGCGGCAGGTGTTTGCCGAGTTGCACGCGGTTACCGTGCGCAATGCCGTCGGCTTTGCGGGCGCCTGGGAGCTATTTAACGGGACCGGACACCTGCATCACCCGGAGCGGCATGAGAAGGTGGCAAGTGCCATGCTTGACCAGCTTGCCTGGTGGGGACAAGTGTTGAAAGAGGGCCGAAGCACTCGCCCGTATCCCACGTAAAGAGGATCCATCGTTCTCACCTTTGTTGATCGAACGGGTTAACCTTCACGACAAATGAGCCGCGGCATCTGTTCGCCTACTCTTCCTTTCCGGAAAAACAAGGACACACGGTAAAGATGTTAGATAGACACACGCTGGATCAAAATCTAACGACCAGGATCCTGCTCCTCTGCGGAGCGATCGGCCCGCTTCTCTTCGTGGTCGTGTTTCTCATCGAGGGAGCGACTCGCCCTGACTACAATCCATGGCACACCACGGTCAGCACGCTCAGCTGGGGTGATCAAGGATGGATACAGATCGTCAATTTCTGTCTCTTCGGGTTGCTCATGCTATGCTTCGCGATCGCAGTCAGACGGGTCTTGCGAACCGGTCGGGGTTCCCGATGGGGACCGATTCTGTTCTTCATCGTGAGACTCGGCCTTATCACAGCTGGTCCCTTCGTGACCGACCCGATTCTCGGCTACCCTCCAACACTTCCGAGCAATGGGCCACCGAGTCTTCATGGGACGATCCATAACATTGCCTCTCTCCTCGTCTTCATTGCTCTGCCGGCTGCTTGTTTTGTGATGGGACGGCGTTTTGCCCGTGATCCGGCGTGGCGCGGCTGGGCGTGGTACTCGATCGCCACAGGAATTCTGGTTCTCGTCTTCGTCGCGTGGTTCTTTGCCGCTGTGGCCGTAGCTACTCATACCACCAATGGCGGGAGGGCGGGAGCTCGCCGGCTGGTCTCCTTGAGCGCTTCTTCAGCATCGTCGGATGCTGCTGGATAGCTGGATATCCCTTACTGCACTCAGATTTCTGATTTCTAAGCAAGAAGGTGGAAAGCAAAGAACAGACTGCATGACGGTGGGGCTGGCTTCCTTGTCGAGATGAGAAAGTTTGCGCCTGCTACGCTTTTCGAGAGAGGCTTTCGAAGGAAGTTCCATTTAACTTATAACGAACGGCAAACTCTGAATGTCTTGCAGTCGACGGGATCTAAACTCTCGCAAGACTGGAGGAATACGCGCAATGCCCTACGAGGAAGCACTTTCGGGTTTCGAACGGTTCGAATTCGCCGAAGCGCATTACGCGTGTCCTGTCTATCGCAAGGGGGGCGGAGGAATGGGGGACAGCCGCTTATTGGACGCCAATCGGACGCTTTCAGGTTGTCCTAATTTCATCTAGACTCACCGTGCTTTTGCGACAGTCGTCTTGAGTGATGCCAGCATCTCACGTCGCAAAATTGCATTTAAGCGCGACTGGTAGCCTTTGCCATGAGCACGCAGCCAATGCAGCACATCGGAATCAATGCGCACAGTGGTTGAGGTCTTCGTAGGCCGGTAAAATGGGTTCCGCACTGCGTTCTTCCAGAAATCCTCTTGCAATTGCGGAATATCGCTGTAGTCGATCTCGCTTTCCGGCTTGGCCCGGAGCGCCTTCAACTCCGCTTTCTGCGCTGCTGTCAGTGCAGGGGGACTGGACAAATCAATCTCATAATCAACCATTTTCTTCTTCATACCGTCTCCTTTCCCTGCGGTTGGCATGTCTTGCTGAGATGATACGAATTACTTCTATATCGTCCTGTTCTCGCACGGTATGAGCCACAATGAGCATGAGTACACCCTCGACGACCCCTATCGTCTGCCATCGTTCTTCGCCGTTCTCAATATGGTCTAGCTCCACCAGCGCATAGCGGTCGGTAAAGACTCGGGCCGCTGTCGGAAAGCTCACGCCATGTTTTCGCGAATTGTTGGCCGCTTTGGTTGGATCCCATTCAAAGCGCGTCTTCACACAATATATGTTACTACATTTTTGTAGTTTTCCAGCTACTGCTGCTTGAGGAGCGATTCAAATGGCCGGGTTGCAATGCCCCTCTCCGGTACAGTTCGGCGCCGGACGCCTGCTGGGGGATGAAGGCCCCTTTCTTCGGGGTGTCCCATCTGGCTGGCAGCCGCCATCCCAAACCCGACCATGCTCGATTATCGTCCCACCCTTAATTTAGTTCTCTTATTTGCAAAAGTAGCTAAACACGATTTAGTATATCTTAATATCTAATTAACTAAATCATGAGGCATCATGGACAGTGAGCACTTTATTCAACTCGCGTTAGAGAAACTCAAGTGTCAGCAAAAAGACTTGGCGAAACGTCTGGACGTATCACCCGCTCAGGTCACGAAATGGAAGAACGGTGAGTACATGTCGTCGGAGATGGAGGATAAGGTTCGCAAAATAGTCCAGATCGGCGACCATTATCCTTCGGTCGTGGTGTGGACTGGCTCAGTAGAAGCAGCCAACAAGTGGGAAAAGCTCGTTGACTGGCTGGCACAGACAGCCGCCGATGGCTCAGAAACCGGGTATGACACCTACCCGCTCACGGACGAAAACAAGGATATGCCGCACACCCTGTGCTGGCACACCCTGTACACGCTCACCGAAATGGGCGTGGAAATCCCTAAGCCGTTTCCCACTCAATTGGATTTCGACTATGGCAAAGCGTCGGACGAAAAGTGGGACCTTCTCCTTGAGGAGAACCCCTACTCCGCTTTAATTTATCGCATCTACAAGTCTCTAAACGATGTCTGGGGGTTCTACACGGCGTATGTTAACGAACTGGTGTTTGACGCGAATGGGGACATGATTCTGGGTGGAATCGAAAACATCCGGCCGTGTTTGTTGGAACTCGCCGCCTCCAAGCTTGATCCGGAACCGGCCGCGAGCCTGGCACCTAACTTCCGGGCCTTCAAGTACCGCCGCCAGTCAGATTACAAATCGTGGCTGAAAGAGGCGCAAGAACACGCTTTTCGCGCTGGCGTCCCCATTCGGGCCGAACTCATGGACATGGTGTCTCAACCCTCGGACTCGCTCGGTGTCGATGCGGAACGGGAAAGCTTGGGATTCAATGAAGGGCGTTTACACCCGGATATCTACATGAATGAGCTTCTGACGGGTATGCGGGTCATCCATCAGGTCTTACCGGCCATACTGAAAAAACTCGGTATTGGGCCGGATGAATTCCAGCTTGACGCGTCGAACCTGAGTCAGGTATCAGAACCGAGTACTCAGCGCGTCGAGGAAGACGGGGACGATGACGCGGACGAAGACGGCAACGACGATCCTTCAACGACTGCCGCTGAGCCCAAACCGCGCTTGCTGAAGCAGAAAGAGAAGGGAAAACCTAATGCGTAAACGCCGTTCACTACCCATGAAGCTGACAGAAAGGGAGAGAGACTCTTTAGCCCGGAAGGGATGGAAGCGATTCAAGGCCAGAAGCGAAGGTTCGTGGAAAAGTTTGGCCGAAAACCAGGTCCGGGATGACCAATCTTTTTGACGAACCAATGTTGGCGTCCCCGACGGGATTTGAACCCGTGTTATCGCCGTGAAAGGGCGGTGTCCTAGGCCGGGCTAGACGACGGGGACGTTACCTGGCCCAAAGTCTTCGGGCCGGCCGGAGTCGACCAGCTTCAACTCTAGCAACTCGGAAATCACGTGTCAAAAGCGCGGCCGGCGCCTCCTCCGTTGTACGCTAAGGCAGAATCCCATGGCCCGCTACAAATACCTCGATACCCTCGTCCTCATCTTTGTTGTGGTTCTGCTGGTATCAAACCTGGTCGCGCAGAAGGTCTGCCGCCTGGGGCCCCTCACCATTAGCGGCGCCGAGTTGCTGTTCCCCATTACCTATATATTCGGTGACGTGTTCACCGAGGTGTATGGCTACCAGGCGTCACGGCGGGCCATCTGGATCGGATTCTTTGCCTCCGCACTGCTGAGCGCCGCCGGTGCCATGGCTGTCGCCCTCCCTGCCGACCCCGGCTGGCATAATCAGCAGGCGTTTGAGACGGTCTTCGGAGTGGTGCCGCGGTTTGTCGTGGCCAGCCTCATCGCCTATTGGGTAGGCGAATTTGCCAACGCATTCGTGCTCGCCCGGCTCAAGGTGCTCACCAAGGGCCGATGGCTCTGGACGCGCACCATTGGATCCACCATCGTTGGCCAGGGCTGCGATACGTTCCTGGTCATGTTCATTTCCTTTGCCGGCCAGGTCTCCCGACCCACGCTGATCCGGTTGATGCTCTCTTCCTATCTGATCAAGGTGGTCTACGAGACGCTGGCGACGCCGCTTACCTATGCCGGGGTCGGCTGGCTGAAACGCCAGGAAGGGGTGGACCCGTTCGATGTCAAGACCGACTTCAACCCCTTCTCGCTGCGGACGCTATCCGCGGCAAGCCAGATGAAGACGCCATGACTTCGCTTCCCGAATCGATGCGCTTTGTTGAGGTCGCGACGCCCGGCGGACCGGACGTACTCCGCATCGCCTCTGGGCCTGTTCCCCGGCTGCGGTCCGGGGAGGTGCTCGTCCGCACCGCGGCGGCAGGAGTCAATCGCGCCGACCTGCTGCAGCGGCAAGGGCATTATCCCCCTCCGCCCGGCGCTTCCCCAATCCTGGGTATGGAGGTGTCAGGACATGTCGCCGAACTCGGACCCAACACCACTTCCCGATGGCAGGTGGGCGACGCGGTCTGCGCCCTGCTGGGAGGCGGAGGCTATGCGGAATACTGCGCCGTACCCGAGGGCCAGTGCATGGCCATTCCGGCGGGCGTATCGATTCGCGACGCGGCAGCCATTCCCGAGGCGGCCATCACCGTTTGGGCTAACCTCTTTGAGCCGGCTCGCGTCTTCCCCGGGAACCTCTGCCTGATCCAAGGGGGCTCGAGCGGCATTGGCACCATGGCTATCCAGATGGCGCACGCTTTTGGCGCCCGCGTCGCCACCACTGCAGGCTCGGACCAGAAATGCAATTTTTGTCTCGATCTCGGCGCCGAAGTCGCCGTCAACTATCGGGCTTTCGACTGGTCGGAGCAGCTTTCCCGCTGGGCTCGGCCCCAGGGCATCGACGCCGGCATCGATGTCATCCTGGATATGATCGGCGGCGACTATTTTCCCAAACACATCGAACTGCTGGCCACAGGCGGCCGGCTGGTGCACATCGCCACTTCGCACGGTAACCTGGTGACGCTCGACCTGCGCACTCTTATGATGAAGCGGCTGACGATCACTGGTTCGACCCTCCGCCCACGCTCGCTGGAGGAAAAGGCTTCGCTGGCGAGGGCCGTGGAGCAGAAAGTATGGCCACTGTTCGGTAGCGGACAGCTTCGCCCGGTGATTGACTCCGCCTTCCCACTGGAAAGGGCAGCCGAGGCTCACCAATTGATGGAATCGGGCGGCCACACGGGAAAAATCGTCCTGCTGATGGAATGACGCAGTCTTTTAACCAAAACAGCAAAATTTGTGAAGCAACCTTTGCCGCCGCCTCATCCAAGAGCCACTGTTAAAGTTGAGTTCATCCACTCCGATACTCCGGAGTGTTACTCCAAGCTGTAGATTAAGCTGCAGAAGTGCTTCTGCAGCATTCTTTGCGTCTGAGGATTTCGTTTTGAGAAGGCTTCCCGTCTCGCTCGCACAATGCCTATCCCTCACTGTTCTGGCCCTTACGGCTTGCGCCAAGCAAGCTCCGCCCCAAGCGGCGCCGCAAGCGATGCCGGTGCAAACACAGACCATCTCGGCCGCTCCAGTTCCGCAATACGATGAGTATGTCTCCACCATCAAATCCCGGCGCTCAGCGACCATCAATCCCCAGGTCGACGGCAACCTGGTACGGATCTACGTCCATTCCGGAGAACGGGTGCACGCCGGCCAAATCATGATGGAGATCGACCCGGCCAAGCAGGAGGCGACGGTCGCTTCGTCCAAAGCGACAGAACAGCAAAAGCTGGCTGTGTTTCAGTACAACCAGATTGAAGTGGAGCGGCAGCGCAAGCTGTTCGAACAGGGCGTATCCAGCCGGGATGCCTTCGACCAGGCGGAACAATCCTATAAGAACTCTCAAGCCGACTACGAATCTGCGGTGGCAACCACGCAGAGCCAGAGGAAGCAACTCGGTTACTACCACATCGCGGCACCCTTTGATGGCATTGTGGGTGATGTGCCGCCGCATCTGGGCGACTATGTCTCCCCCACCACCATGCTCACCACGGTCGATGAAAATCGCGACCTCGAAGCCTACATCTATATTCCGACCGAACGCGTTACCCAGATCCGCAAAGGCCTGCCGGTGGTGATCCTCGACAACCAGGAGAATGTCCTCGAGCACACCTCGATCGATTTTGTCTCACCCCAGGTAGACGACCAACTGCAGGGCATACTGGTCAAAGCCCCGGTCCATACGGACCTGGGCAAGCTACGGAACCTGCAACAGATCAAAGCCCGGGTGGTGTGGAAGACAGATTCCATTCCTGTGGTACCCGTGCTGGCGGTGATCCGGCTGGGCGGCCAGACCTTCGTCTACGTGGCTACTTCGGACCAGGGCGGCAAGTACGTTGCCAAGCAGCGGCCCATCACCGTGGGCGACACCGTGGGTAACGACTACGCGGTTCTGAGCGGACTACAAAATGGGGAGAAGGTTATCGTGTCGGGAACGCAGTTCCTGATCGATGGCGCCCCCGTGCAGCCTTTGGGCTAAAGCAAAAGCAACAACCTCTGAGCTTTATATACCGGGAGCGTTCTCGTGGTTGATTTCTTTATCCGCCGGCCGGTGTTTGCTACTGTCTGCGCATTGTTGATTATTCTCGCCGGAGCAGTCTGCATTCCGACGCTGCCCATCTCTTTGTATCCGACGCTAGCGCCGCCGCAGGTCACCGTAACCAGCAACTACGTGGGGGCCAACGCGCAGACGGTCGAATCCGCGGTGACCATTCCACTGGAGCAGCAGATCAATGGTGTGCCGGGGATGCGCTACATCTCGTCCACCAGTTCGAACGACGGAACCAGCTCCATTCTCACTACGTTCCAAACGGGTTATAGCCTCGACATCGCCGCGGTCGACGTGCAGAACCGGGTGTCCGCTGCGACCGGCCGCCTGCCTGCGGCGGTGAACAACACCGGCGTCACCATTACCAAGACCAACGCTAACTTCGTGTTCGCGGCTGCTTTCTATTCTCCCGATGGCCGCTATTCAGACCTGTTTATCAGCAACTACCTCGACGTTTATGTGAAAGACGCGCTGAAGCGCATCCCCGGCGTGGGCGATGTCGTCATCTTCGGCGAACGCCGGTACGCGATGCGACTCTGGCTCGACCCGGCCAAGCTGGCGGCTCGTAGTCTGACCAGCGCCGACGTAACCAACGCGCTGGCGGAGCAGAACGTTGAGATTCCAGCCGGCCAGGTGGGGCAGCCGCCTTCCGATGAGAAGCAGTCTTACCAGATCCCGGTGCGCGTGATTGGCAGGCTTTCCGAACCGGCAGAGTTTGACAAGCTCATCATCAAGAACAGCCCGGGCGGCATTGTTCAGTTGAAGGACGTCGGCTACGCAGAGTTGGGCGCAGAGACGTATTCCACCGACCTTAACTACAACGGCGCGGATGCGGTGGGTGTGGGCGTACAGCAGCTCAGCAACGCCAATGCGCTGGCGGTGGACAAGGCGGCGAAGGCAGCTTTGGACGACCTGGCCAAGTCATTCCCTCCGGGCATGACTTACGTCATTCCGTTCGATACCACCACGGTCGTGGGCGATTCCATTCGCGAAGTGGTGGGCACGCTGGGCGAAGCGGTCGTCATTGTCATTATCGTCATCTTTCTCTTTCTGCTCGACTGGCGCGCGACCATCATCCCGGCGATCACCATCCCGGTCTCTCTGATCGGCACCTTTGCCTTCATCAAGATCTTTGACTTTTCCATCAATTCGTTGACCATGTTCGGCATCACGCTGGCGACCGGCCTGGTGGTGGACGACGCGATCGTGGTGATCGAAAATGTGCAGCGCCATATCAACGAGGATCACTCCGATCCGCACACGGCTACCTCCGTTGCCATGGCCGAGGTCACCAGCGCGGTCATCGCTACCTCCCTGGTGCTCATCTCCGTTTTCGTGCCGGTCTCTTTCTTTCCCGGCACAACCGGCATTCTCTACAAACAGTTCTCACTGACGATTGCTTTCTCGATCGCCATTTCGGCCTTTAACGCGCTGACTTTGTCGCCGGCACTGGCGGCTATCTTTTTGCGCGGAGAGAAGCATAAGCGAGGCTTGCTGGGATTGATCGACCGCGCGATTGTCTCGAGCACGGTTTTCTATGGAAAAGTGATCAAGCAGGTGTTGCGGTTGCGTTATGTGGTGCTCCTGTTCTTTATCGCTGGCCTGGCGGCAACGGTCTATCTTTATCAACACGTGCCTTCCGCCTTCCTGCCCACGGAAGACCAGAACTACCTGCTCTGCATTGTGCAGACCCCGCCCGGCGCTTCGCTTACCTACACCGCCGACGTTGCGGACAAGGCAGTAAAAATCATCCGGCAAAACGATGATGTGTTTGGCACCTTTGCTGTTATGGGATTCAGTCTCAGCGGGGGCAGCTCTTCCAACTATGGACTGATCTTTGTTCCGCTCAAGTCGGTCGACCTGCGTAAGAAAAAGGGCCCGGGCCATTCTGCGTCAGAAATCTATCAGGGGCTTGCTCCCAAGCTCTTCGGGGTGCCGGGAGGACTGGTGGCTATCTTCGAACCACCGGCCATCCAGGGGTTGGGGAATTTCGGCGGATTCGCATTCGAATTGCAGGATCTGGGACGGAATACGCTGCAGGATCTAGATCGAGTCGCGCACCAGATCGTCGGCGCCAGCCGCCAGGATAATAAGCTGGTCGGGTTATACACGAGCTATACGGCGACGGATCCTCAGCTGCTGATCACGATCGACCGGACCAAGGCGGAAGCTTTGGGGGTCCCGATTAGCCAGATTAGTTCCGCGTTGAGCGTCTACATGGGCTCGGCTTATGTCAACGATTTCAATTACAACAACCGGTCCTATCGAGTTTACGTACAAGCGAGGCAATCGGCTCGCATGACGCCGGGCGATCTGCGGAAGTTCTATGTGCGGTCGAACACCGGACAGATGGTCACCCTCGACAACCTGGTGAACATTGCACAACAATCCGGGCCGCAGGTGATCAACCATTACAACTTGTTTCGCGCGGCGGAAATCGATGGCTCGGCCGCTCCAGGGTATAGCACGGGAGAAGGCCTGGCTAACATGGAGGCCCTGGCCAAAAAGAACATGATCCAGGGGATGACGTATTCGTGGACGGGGCTGTCGCTGGAAGAAATCGAGGCGGGCGGCAAGGCGGTTCTCATTTTCGGCCTTGGACTGCTGGTGGTTTATCTCACGCTGTCTGCGCAGTATGAGAGCTTTGCTTTGCCTTTCATTATTCTGCTGGCGGTGCCGATGGCGGTGCTGGGCGCACTGGGATTGGTTAGCCTGCGCGGGCTGCCCAATGATGTGTATTGCCAGATCGGGCTGGTGATGTTGATCGGGCTCTCGGCGAAGAACTCAATTCTGATTGTCGAGTTTGCGGAGCAGATTCGGGGGCAGGGTAAGTCGATCCTGGAAGCTGCGATTGAGGCCGCTGAGCTTCGGTTGCGGCCGATTTTGATGACGTCGTTTGCGTTTATTCTCGGCGTGCTGCCGCTTTATTTTGCTACTGGCGCCGGGGCTATTGGGCGGCGTTCGGTGGGGACTACGGTGGTGGGCGGGATGTTGCTTTCTACTGTGCTGAACCTGATTTTCATTCCCGTGTTGTATGTGATTTTGAAGACGGTTCTGGAGTCGTTCAAACGCAAGAAGGTGGAACCAGCCAAGCTGTAATGGTTGATTCGGCGGGGGAAACATTTCCAGGACGGGTCCGTTGAACTGCAGATCCCTCCACTGCGCTACGCTTCGGTCGGGATGACAAAGGGGAGGACGACGCTTCCATCCAGATTCGATGCTGCGGATGCTGAACAGCAGGTCCCTCCACTGCGCTACGCTCCGGTCGGGATGACACCTCTGTTAGGAACGAGGAGCGGGTTGGGCGTGGTCGAAGAGGAACCGCAGATCTCTCCACTTCGCTACGCTCCGGTCGGGATTACAATTCATTTTTTGCAGGGGAAGACGGTTGGGCGCCCTGAAGGAGGAACTGCTGTTCCTCCTTTCAGGGTGCCTGCGAGGCGAGATAGCCTGTGATTGCCACTATGTCTGCTGTCGTCAGCTTGGCGGCTACGCCTTTCATCATCGGGGCCATCGAGCCGTTCCGGGCTCCGGTTTGGAAATCGATGAGCTGGCGAGCCATCTGGCTCGGCGAACGCCCGGATATCGAGGGAATGTTGCCAGATCCCTTCAGGTCCGGACCATGACACATCGTGCATTGCATGGTTTTCCCATTGCCACCAGTGGTCACCAGGTCCTTCCCCTTTTCCAGGCTTGCCTTGGGTACGTAAGCAATGAAACCCGAGGTGGGATCGCGCAGTTCCGTGTGCTCCAAATTCTCTGAGACCTCGATGACACGGTCGCCGATGGGCTCGCTTCCACCGCCATCGATCACAACCATCATGCCTCCCGCCGGCTTCGTCTTTGGCACCTGCTCCACTTCAACGACGCGAATCCAGGGCTTCAACTTGAACGAGGAGAAATAGGCGGCCGCCGCTTTTACATCCTCGTCGCTGATCGACTTGGAGAGCTTCACCATGTTGGTGACGGAAAGCATGTCCGGATCAGAGCTCTTGCGTAGTCCGTTTTTGAAGTCCGCCATCTGCTGAACGATGTAGGCCGCGGACAGGCCGGTCACGCTCGCATTTTCGGGACGCCCCTGGCCATTCGGCAGGTGGCAGTGGCCACATGCATATACATCCGGCTTGCTCCCGTGAGAGACCACGTCCGGCATCGGCGGGTGGATATCCGGATACCAGTCCGGAACTACAAAAAGATCGCCGATCTCCCCCTTGGTAAAGCTCGCTTTGCTGCCGGGCAAATGCTCTACCTCAGCCCGGACGGCGGGAGAAGATGGGGCAGCAGAAAAGTGACTGGGATAGGCCCAGAGCGGCAGCTGATCCGGCGCTTGTGCGAACGCGGTGGCGGCGATCAGGGTCGTGGCTAGCAGAGCGAGGTGTCGGGTTCTCAAATGTCTTAGGCCTCCGAGCAGGAAGCCTGAGAATAGCAACGATTGCCGGCGGCGACAACCCGGCTGCTTTGGGGTTTTGTCAGGGAGGATTCGGGAGGTCCGAGGGGCGCACTGCAGATCCCTCCACTTCGCTACGCTTCGGTC
This sequence comes from Acidobacteriaceae bacterium, assembly GCA_049522955.1. GTDB lineage: Bacteria > Acidobacteriota > Terriglobia > Terriglobales > Acidobacteriaceae > PALSA-350. The sequence continues at coordinate 78,746 of JBEKNJ010000018.1, read as the reverse complement.
GGGATGACAAAGGGGGAGGCGTGCTCCCAGTGGGAATTGGCTTGTGGATGAAGGGAACAGCAGGTCCCTCCACTACGCTTCGCTTCGGTCGGGATGACAATTTTGTTTGGGAACGCCAGGTATCGTTTCCCAAGATGAATTCTCATCACGACCGGAGCGTAGCGTGGGCAGTCAGTGGCCGTGCGGACGATTTGCAGAGTCCAGCGCCTGCCGCAGTTGTTGGTTTCTAGCCAATAGTTCGGCAACCAACTTCTGCAGCCTGGCGTTCTCCCGCTCCAGGTCGTCGACGACTTTCAGGGTGATGGTGGGGGCTTCGAGGTTCATCGCATTCCTTAGATCTTCTGCTCCTCAGGTTGAAAGCCACGCTGGCCACAGCGCCCGCGCAAAGTCTGCTTGAATTTTTCGCGCTCTTCCGGAGACATCTTTTCCCATCGCTCTCCCATGCGATGGCGCCAGTGCATTCCACCCCGGCCTCTGCCGCGAAAACCGCCAAAGAGAATTTTGCTCAGCAGCAGGAGGCCAACCGCCTGCCAAAAGGTAATCGGATGCCAGCCGACAATCGCCGGTATAAGCCAGTTCCAGAGATGTTGCACCACGATACCGAAGATTGCAACTGCTGCTATTACAATCAGAAGAATTCCAGGTACTTTGTAAAACCACTTCCTTCTCATACTTTGCCTCATTTCTTCACAAACTCTTCATAGATCGACTTCAGCCTGCGGCGCAGATGCAGCACCGCGTATCGCTTACGCGATAACAACGTGTTCATACTCACGCCAGTTTCCTCGGCCAGCTCCTTGAAGCTTTGGCCTTCCCATTCATGCGCGATAAAGACGAACCGCTGCTCCGGGGGCATCTCCTCCAACGCTTCGTCGATCTCGTCCAGCAAAACGCTGCGCACATAGGCCGCCTCCGGGCCGGCGTCCGGCGAGGGCAACAGGTCTTCGAGCGAGACAGCGGCATCGTCGTCTTCGCCATATTGAGCCTGGCTGAGCGACTCGATCCTGCGGCCACGAAAGCGGTCGATGATCCGGTTTTTCGCGACCCGGAAAAGCCACCCGCTCACCTGCTCGATCGGCTTGAGCAGCCTGTAGGCCTCAACCAGCTCGACGAACACTTCCTGCAAGATGTCTTCAGCTGCCTCCAGATCGACTACGTGCTTGCGGATGTAGTTGCGCAGACGAGGTTCGTCTTTTTGCATCGCCTGGGCGATCCACTGATCCTGCTCCGCGGTTACCTGGTCCAAGCTGGGCATCGGTTGCTAGAGTGAAGACGGAAGGGAAGCGGGAATATTGCAATCAAACGCAAAAAAGGCTTCGCCTTGCGGCGAAACCTTTTTGACTGATCGAGGAGGGCTGGTCTTAAACGTTGAAAGAGGAACCGCAGCCGCAGGTGCTCTTGACCGCGGGGTTATCAAATTTAAACCCGGCCGCTTCCAGGGTTTCGACGTAATCGACCACGCAGCCGTTCAGATACATCAGCGAGGTGGCATCGACAAAGACCTTCAGATCGTCGAACTTGAAGACCTTGTCCATCATGCCCGCCTGGTTCTCAAACGACATCGAGTACTGGAATCCGGAACACCCGCCGCCCACCACGCCGATACGCAGGCCTGCAGGCAAGGGATCCTGGGTAGCCATGATTTCGTGTACTTTCGCGACCGCCTGCGGCGAGAGCGTCAGGGGCATAGATACGGGATTTAGGTTTGTGACCGGTTCGGCGACGCTTGACATCTTGGTTATCTCCGTTTGCTGCCTGTATCGAATAGTTTAGACCCTCGCGCCCGGTGAGTAAAGCGCTTCCCGTTACCGGCAGAAGTCTAACCATTAGACGCGTTTACCGCTCTTAGGATTCAGGTTAGCGCACGGTTACCTGGGGCGCGATCCCTTCGAACTGGCTCTCGGTCAGTACCCCGGACTTTACTAGGTCATGGGAGGAGGTATAGGGCCGGTGTTCGATGATCTGCCTGGCCCTGGCGACGGAAATTCCGGGCAGAGACGCCAGATCGGCTTCCGAGGCGCTGTTGAGGTCGAGACGGCCAGTCGCGGCCGGCGCACCTTTGGTGTCCATCCCCTGTTTGACTCCCGCGGCGACGTCGTTCACTGCCTGCTCGGCGTTCTTGGCTGCTACGCGTGCGTCCGCTAACGCCTCTTTAGACCCCTGCTTGGCCTGCTCGGTGGCTTGAGCAGCCTGCTCCTGCAGGTGTTGGTCGGAGGCGGGCGGGTTACAAGCCGCGATGAAGGCCAATCCCATTACAGTTGATACGATCAAAGCACTCGTTTGTATCCTGCCGTTCATTGTCTTGCTCCTAACAGTTGTTAAATGCTGAGATGCGGGTAACCTTCCCGGTAAACGAGAAAATTCTGGGCAAGCTAGCGTCCGCAGGACTATATTTTTAAGCCGTAAGCCCCTCCTACCCTCCGAGCCCGCCTATTCCGGACCCGCTCGGTATCTGGGACTTCTTGGGAAACCCCCGGGAGGATACCATGCACGTTGTAACTACTTTGTGGATCGTTTGGGGAGTATTCGCAGTTTGCCTGTTGAGCCTGCTGCTCTATCGCGGAACCATCACTCGCTACGAAGACGACCAGCTGTTTCTGGATGATATTTCCGACCGTCAGCATAAAGAAAATGACGCCATCATTCGTAAATTGGACAAGATCCAACCCTTTTTGAGGGTTTTTACCGGCGTGACAAGCATTTTGACCGCCGCGATCATTGGCATTTACGCCTGGGACGCGATTAAGACCTTCTACATGTAGAAGGCCCAATCCTGAACCTTTGGGTGCGATGGTCCTCCCCATCGCACCGTTACTCTACCTGTTTGATGGATCCCTTCGCAGTGACCTCGATGTCCACTTGCTTTCCCACCCGGAGCAGGAATTTGCTCGGATTCTTCATCCCCCAAGCCACATAGGGAACGGTAAATCGGGTGGTTGCGGTAACCGTCTCGGCGCTGATTTGCACCTTGAGCGGCAATTGCAGGGGGTGATCCGCACCATGGATGTTGAAGGTACCGTCCGCTACCAGGTCCTGCGTTCCCTCTCCGGTTTTGAACGTGCCTTTGAGTTGCGTAGGGTGGAAGAAGATGGCGGGGTAACGATTGCTCTCCAGCACCTCATCGTGCATGCGTTTGTCGCGAGCCGCGTTTCCACTCTCGCCGGTGGTTGCGTCCACCAGGATCTCCCCTTCAGCGATTCCGGTTGCCGGGTTGAACAGGAACTCTCCGCTTTTTAGTTTGAAGGTGCCATGGGTCGGGTGCAGGCCACTACTCACCTTCCAGTGAATTTGTGTTTGCGCCGGATCGAGCAGGACCTTCAGACTCCGATTTTGCGCCAGTGCCAGATGGGCACTGATGATGACAACTGCTGCGATGATGCCGCGAATTTTTCTCAATTTGCCTCGCCCTTATGCCAAAAACCGCAACCCCAGCGCGGGCGCGTCCCGTAGCAGGAAATCTCCGAGAGACCGCTCGCCGAGATGCACAGCCAGCAAGTGGGCGAAGAGTTGTGGCTGGCCTGAGAGTAAACTCATGGCCCGCTCCCGCATCCAGGGCCACGCATCCATGCGGAGCATGACTCTTGACATGAGATGCGGCATTCGCTGGATCGCGGGATGACCCGCTTCGTAAAGGCATAGATTATCGACTGCGATGGCTTCGGCCAGGAGGAGTGCCTGGCGAAAGGACAGCCCGATGCCCTCCCCGGTAACGGCATCAGCGGAGCCGGAAGCATCACCAGTGAGCGCCACATTGCCGGCGGTCACATGGGGGAGCTTGCGGGTGGTGGTGAGCGCCCCTCGGACGGCGCTTAGTTGTACAGCGCCTTCGAGATGCTCCCGCAGCGCCGGCAGATCGGCGAGGACCGCTTCCATTCGAGCCCCGGGAGAGCTGGCGACCGTAGCCACGCAGATTTCTTCCCGGCCCACAGGGGTGATGTAGGCCTGGCCCAGGTTGCCCCAGTGCACCTCGACCATGCGCGACCACGGCTTTACCCGGTAGTGACAGCGGGTTCCGAATCGGCGGCTCACGATCTTTCCCTGGCCGATACCCATTGCGCGGCGGATGCGGGACGATTGGCCGTCCGCGCCGATCGCGTAGCGATAGGTACACGCCTCGCCATCCAGGCTCAGGGGCTGGATCTCTGCTACGTTTACCCGGCAGCCCCAGGCGAGCCGCACGCCCAGTTGCCGACAGCGGTCCAGCAGGAGTGCGTGGAGTCGCAGGCGGCGAATGCCGATCCCGCTGCCGTGTTCGAATTGTGCCGCTACCTGGTGGCGGCCAGAAAGGAAAGCGATGCCGTCGAAGGCAGCACCATCCTGCGCGGTGACCTGGATACCGAGCGCGGCCAAATGTTTTCGCGCATCGGGCATGAGGCCCTCGCCGCAGGCCTTGTCGATAGGCGGCCGAAGAGCATCGGCGACCAGAACATCCAAACCTTTTTGCCGGAGTGCGATGGCGGCGGAGAGGCCAGCGGGGCCGCCACCGACAATGAGTGCGTCACAAAGGATCACTCGGCGCCTCCGCCTACCATTCCAGCAGTAACATCTCGGAGCAAAATCCCGGCCCCATCGCCGCCAGCACGCTGCGTGATCCTGGCTTGGGGCGCCGATGAGTCATGACTTCGTCCAGAACCACCAGCACGGAAGCTGAGGAGAGATTTCCTACCCGCTGCAGTGCCTCCCAGGAAAGCTTCAATTCGCCGTCGTGCAGACCCAGAGCGTCCCCCACGGCTTCCAGCACCTTGGGACCGCCGGGATGCATGATCCAGGAGTGGACCTGGTCGCGGGTCATCCCATGCTGGGCCAGGAAGGCGTCGACGTCGCGCCCCAGATTTTCCTTAACAACGGTTGGGACATGAGGGGATAAGACAACCTGGAAGCCCTTCTCGGAGATCTTCCAGCCCATCACATCCTGGGTATCGGGATAGAAGGAGCAGGCACTGCCAAGAATTTTTGGCCCTGAGAGCTTTACCTGGTCACCAGCTACCAGAACCGCGGCTGCACCGTCTCCGAACAACCCGGTCGCGATCAGGTTGGCGACGGTGAAGTCGTCGCGCTGCCAGGTTAGCGAGCAGAGTTCGATTGAAAGCAGCACCGCTAACTGATCGGGATAGGCGCGCACGTAGTCGGCGGCGCGGGCCAGGCCGGCTGCCCCGGCGACACAGCCTAATCCGAAGATAGGGTTGCGCTTGATTTGGGGGGAGAGGCCCATACGGTTGACCAGCCGGGCATCTACCGAGGGGCTTGATACTCCGGTCACAGAGACGAAAAAGAGGGCGCCGATGTGCTTTCGATCCACACCTGCCTTGGTGAGGACGCAGTCGATCGCCTGCTCCCCCAGACGTTCGGCGGTCTCGATCCAGACGTCGTTGGTTTTACCCCAGGTGTCGAGGGGCGGGTATCGCTCGAGAGGGAGAGAAAAGTAGCGGCCTGCTACGCCGGTTCGAGAATGGAGGCGTTCCAATACTGCCGCATTTTCGAGGCCGTTTTCCCATTGGCCCCGGAGCGCCTCGGTCACGGTTTCCTGCAGAAAATAGTGCGGAGGGAAAGCTGTGGCCGTTGTGATGATCTGCATGTTTGGTCAGTATACGTGCCCAGTTCGGGGGTATTTTGATGGCGGTAAAGTCGCTCGCGCCCCAGCCCAGGTTGAAAACATTCCCACGAGAGGTCCGCGGAACTGCAGATCCCTCCACTTCGGTCGGGATGACAAAGGGGACGGTGGCGCTTCCATTCGAATTCGATGCCGCGGATGATGAACAGCAGGTCCCTCCACTGCGCTACGCTTCGGTCGGGATGACACTTCTGTTAGGAATGGACAAGAGAGTGAGTGGAAGCAGTTTCGTTTGGCTGTTGCGCCCAATGGAAGCGCCGCCCCTCCTTTTGTCATCCCGACCGAAGCGGAGGGACTTGCTGTTCTCTAGTCCGGCTGGATGGCGGTCACGACTGCCGTCAGATGATCAAGACAAGTTTGTTCCGGATCTGCTCCACGGGTCAGCAGTGCTTCAAAGACGTGGCCTACCAAGAGCAAGGTGGGCGCAGAGGAAGCAGGGAGGTGCGAGAGCTCGCTCAGTCGCGATGCAGTGTGCGCCGCGTTGGGACGGGATGCATCGGTGACCGCGACACAGGGCATCGCGGCAGGGATTCCACTGCGCACCAGAGAAGCTGCTACCTGAGCAATATCTTGACCGGGCATGTAGATCGCTAGCGTCGCGTCGGTTGGCAAAGTACCTGGCCACAGGTCCCGTTCCGGCACCGAGCGGGCAGCGTGGTGCCCACTCAATACAATCAACCGGGAAGACACCCTGCGGTCGGTGAGCGAAGTTTCCAAAAAGGCTGCCGCAGACGACGCTGCGGTGACGCCGGGCACCACTTCGAAGGGCACGCCAGCCTCACGCAAGGCGTCGATCTCCTCAGCGGCTCGGCCGAAAATCATGGGATCTCCGGACTTGAGCCGGATCACGGCCTGCCCCCGGCGCGCGGATACGATCATAAGGTCGTGAATGGCCGACTGGGTGATCCTCTTCCGCCCGCAACGCTTGCCTACGCTGATGATGAGGGCTTGCTTGCCAGCCAGGTTCAAGATGGATTGCGGTACCAGGTCGTCGTGCAATACCACGCCGGCACCGGCCAGCAGCCGCACCGCCTTGACGGTGAGCAAATCCGGATCGCCGGGACCAGCACCAACCAGGTAGACCTTGCCCGGTTCCACGCTGCTCATTGCGGTACCTCACGTTTCAAGCCTGCGCCGGCAAATGTTCGCGCCGGGCAAGTGGGTGAACCACACACCTCGCGATGCGCGAGCTCGTGTAACAAGGCCTTGCGCTCAGCCCCAGCGGGCATGGCTTCAAGAACTTCACGCCGCAACCGGCCTAGCTCGGCCAGCCAAGGACCCAGGTCAGCCGGCAGTTGGGCGTCAATTTCCCGCCGCAACCGCTGCGCCAACGCCGGGCTCTGACCCGCGGTCGAGATGGCAATCTGCAGATCGCCCCGCTGCACGATCGAGGCGAAGAAGAAGTCGCACAAGGGCGGATCGTCAGCGGTGTTGCATAGAATCGAGCGACGTGAGGCTTCTTCAAACACGGCGCGGTTCACTGCGCGATCGCTGGTGGCTGCAATGATGAGGTCCCGACCCTCTGCGTCTTCTGGTTCATAGTCGCGAGCCAGCCACTCAATTTCTCCACGAACGCTCATCTCCTGTACCTGAGGTACCGCGTGGGGCGCGACCACGCGAATCGCAGCTCCGCAGCGCAGCAGGCTTTCGACCTTCTCCAGGCCAACCAGCCCGGCACCCACCACCAGGCATCTCTTCCCTTCCAGCTTCAGAAACAAGGGAAAGAGACTCGCGCTCTCACTCAAGGTGTCTACCCCCGACCGGGGCGGTATCTCTGAGTACGGGCTCGAACGTTTCGCCGGCAAGCTGCTCGCGCAACGTCTCGTCGCTGGACCGGGCAAAGTAAGCGCGCAGGTTTTCCCCCGGCTTGCGGGCCTGCAAATACCCGCCTAACAGACGTTCCAGTGCGTCAGGTACTTCGGTTGCCAGGCAACGGTATCCGACGGGCCGGGCGACCTGCTGATGCAGTCCCACAGACCCGCCAACGCAGAAGTAATACGCGTCTTCGAGCTTGCCCTGGTGCTTGATCTTCTTGCCTTCCATCCCGATGTCGGCAATCCAATGCTGTCCGCAGCTATTGGGGCAGCCGGTCACATGCAGCTTTAGCTGCTGGTCGAACCCGGGAAGCCGCTCTTCCAGTTCATCGACAATCCAGCGAGTGAAGCCCTTGGTCTCGGTAATCGCCAACTTGCAAAACTCGCTGCCGGTGCAGGCAATCGCGCCTCTCCAGAAGGCGGAGCCTTCGACCGGCAAGCCGAGAGCCTCCAGTTCCCTGGCCAGCTCCTGGGCTTTGTTGGAAGGCACGTTCACCACCAGCAGGTTCTGCATGACAGTGGTGCGGAGTTGGCCGTTGCCATAGCGTGCCGCCAGGCCGGCGACGGCGCTCAACTGAGCAGCGGTCATGCGTCCGCGCAGCACGGATAGGCCTACATAGCTCAGCCCCTCCTGCTTTTGCCGGTGGATGCCAACATGATCGCGATAGATGTCATCGGGAACCTTTTCCTCTACCGCGGGATCGAGTTGGTAGCCGAGGCGCCGGTTCAAGTCGGCGAGAAAGGTCTCGGCGGTCCACCCTTCCTTGAGAAAGAGATGTTTCATGCGCGCCCGATCGCGGCTTTCGCGCAGTCCCTGTTGGTCGCGGAACAGCTCGGTGATTTTGCGCACCACGGCTGCCACCTGGTCCTGCTGCACGAACGCATTTAGGCGAACCGCGAGATGCGGATCGGCGGAGAGACCGCCTCCGACGCGCAAAGAGAATCCAACCTCACGGCCATTACCGGTGGAGCGCACGGCAGGGGTCAAGCCAATGTCGTTGATCTCGGGGTAGGAACACCATACGGAACACCCGGTGATCGAAACCTTGAACTTACGGGGCAGGTTGTATAGGTCCGGGTTGCCGTTGAGATCTCCTGCCGCAGCGAGGGCGAAGGGGGAGGCGTCGATCAACTCGTCCGCATCCAGGCCTGCCAACGGACAGCCGGTTACATTGCGAACGACGTCGCCGCAGGCGCCTTTAGGAGAAAGCCCTGCCGCGTCGAGCCGCTCGATGATCTGGGGAAGGGCTTCGATGGTCAGCCAATGCAGTTGGATTGCCTGACGAACGGTGATGTCGACCAAATCCCGGCCATGTTTGGCGGCGATGTCGGCGATCACTTCGATCTGCTCAGTAGTCGCAATGCCGTTGGGCAGCGCAATGCGCATCATGAAATACTCGGTGGCCTTGCCTTCTCCGCCCTTGCCGCCCAGCGCGCCGGCTCCGTCTCCCTGGGTGTAAACGCCCCACCATTTGAAATAAGCAGAAGCCCATTCCGGGAGCACCGATTCCCTGCCGGCGGCGGCAAAAGCCCGTATTTCATCAAAAGCCTCCCACGGGTTTTTTTCCCGCTTAAGGCGCTCCATGCGCTGAGCTTTTGTTTCTTTAACCTCGGCCATCGATAGTCTCCCTGAGAAATGAAAAACCCGGATGTCGTTGATCGCCGACACCCGGGTTTCCGAAGATGATGATTCGATTATGTCTTCCTAGGAGGCACCCGTACGGCGTGACAGGACCACGCGACAACCAGCACTACGGCGACAGTAGAGCGACATACCATAACCGTAATCCTGCCCGGGCCTCAAGTCAATATAGGCCCCCCGCATCAGGGCGAAACCTTCAATCGATGGCGGTACTTACCTGGTGGCGGATGTCGGCGCCGCGGATCCAGAAGATTACGTCCCGGGAGATGTTGGTGGCGTGGTCCGCAATGCGTTCCAGCGCGCGCGCAATGATGATCGCGTTCAGGGCCTGAAGGCTGATGTCCGGCTGCTGCTCCATCACCTTCATGAGGTCGGTGCGGGCTACGCGATTCATGCGGTCGATCTCATCGTCCATGACCACAACCGCTTCGGCGAACTGCGCATCGGCATCGAGCAGCGACTGGATAGCCGAACGGACCATACGGGCGGCATATTCGCCCATGGACGCGATGTCTACCGGCAGATCCACGGCAGGGTACTCAAGCAATTCCTGGGTCCGGATGGCAATGCTCATGGACTGGTCGCCCACCCTCTCCAAATCGCCGTTGATCTTGATCACTGCGAGGATAAAGCGGAGATCGATGGCCATCGGCTGTTCCTGGGCCAGTAACTCATACGCCATCTCGTCCACTTCGCGTTGCGCTGCATTGATGGCGGTCTCGTTCTCGCGCACGTATTGGCACAACCCGGCATCTCTCTGCAGATAGGCATCCACAGAGGAAATCACCGCTTGCTGGGACAGCGCAGCCATGGCCAACAATTTGTCTTTGAGCGCGGCTAGCTGCTGCTGAAAGTGAATGCGCGGCAAACGGAGCCCCCCTTGTACAAAAATTGTGCACCATCGCCCGTGACAGTTTGAAGAAAATACGGCGATTTCCCGGCCAGGATGTCCTTATCGGCTCTGGCAAAGCCGCTTCTCGGCTTGGTGAGTGGCCTCGTAAATCTGGTCGAAGGAATCGACGGCATAGAGGACCGGCTGCATTTCCGAAGTGGAAAACTGCTGGTTGAGAACCTGGTCCACATCGAAGTCCTTGATTTCCGGCCCACCCTCGATCAGATAGGTGGATTCCCCCTGGGAAGAGATCAGACCGCTCCCGTAAAGCCGGTACTGTCCCTTCTGCCGGATTACGCCGAATTCCACGGTAAACCAGAACAGGCGCCCCATCTTCTCCAGCGCCTCCTTGTCGGTCAGGACCGCGCAGATGGCGCCATAATGCTGCAGGAAGTCGGCAAAAACCGGATGGGCGTGCATGGGAACGTGGCCGAAAACATCGTGGAAGATATCCGGCTCCGGGATGTACTCGAGCGATTCCCGGCTCCGCAGCCAGGTGGTGGTGGGAAACTGCCGGGCCGCGAGCATGGCAAAGAACGCGTCGGGAGGAAGAAAGCCGCTTACGGGGGTGGCTTGCCAGCCACTCCGCGGCCTAAGCCGTTGATTCACGTCGGCGAGGTTGGGAATCAAATCGGTTCTGAGGCCAATCTGCTCAAAGCCCTGCAAATATTCCTCGCAGGCATGTGCCTCGATCTGAGGCATACGATGGCCTACCAACTCGGCCCAGGTGGCGTGTTGCTCCGCCGTGTAGGCCGGCCAATCCTGCTGGATCAAAAACGGCTCGGCTGCCCCAAGCGTTACTGAACCGACGGCCATGATCCCTCTCTTCCTATCTCCACGTATATAAGACGCTCATTCGGGCGTTTCCACTCTGTGACGCATCCAAAAGAGTTGGGGTACACCCAAATTTGGATATGACCCAAATTAGGCATACCCACACAGTTAAATGCTACCTTCCGGGGCCTATCCAAGTACCTCCCCAAAGGTATATCTTTCATCCGGCCCTGAGGAGGTTTCACCATCGCTGCAGACCCAAGCGGAACCGTGAAACGTCCTAAAAAAAGGGCGACCCTAAGGAGTAACGCGAGAGTTATGACCACGCTTACGCATCACGAGCCACAAACCACCGAAGAGCTTCTTCAACTGAACGGCACCGACTACGTCGAGTTTTACGTAGGGAACGCGCGCCAGGCCTCCTATTTTTATCGCATGGCCATGGGCTTCCAACTAATAGCGTACGCGGGCCCCGAGACCGGCCAGCGTGACCGTGCTTCCTACGTCCTGCAGCAAGGCAAGATTCGCTTTGTACTGACCACCCCATTGCGCCCGGACAACGAAATCGCGGAGCACATTCGCCTTCACGGCGACGGTGTGCGCGACATCGCACTGTGGGTCGATGATGCCAAACAGGCATGGAGAGAGACGACCCGGCGCGGCGCACGCAGCGTGCAGGAGCCATTCGAACTTTGCGACAAACATGGAAAAACGAAAATGGCGTCCATCGCCATTTACGGGGACACCATCCACACCTTCGTGGAGCGCAAAAATTATGACGGGCCGTTCTTACCCGGGTACGTTGGCCAAGCGCACGATCACCTGGCTCGTCCCACAGGCCTGTTGCATGTCGACCACGTAGTGGGCAACGTAGGCTGGAACGAGATGAACCGTTGGGTAGACTTCTATGCCACGGTGATGGGTTTTTCTCTCTACCAGCACTTCGACGATAAAGACATCTCTACTGAATATTCCGCGTTGATGTCGAAGGTCATGGCAAACGGCAACGGGCGAGTCAAGTTTCCGCTGAACGAGCCTGCGGAAGGGCGGCGGAAGTCCCAGATCGAGGAGTACCTGGAATTCCATCACGGACCGGGCGTCCAGCATATTGCGCTGGCTACCAACGACATTGTGCACACGGTGAGCCGGTTGCAGGAGCAAGGTATGGAGTTCCTTCGCGTGCCCCATTCCTACTACACCGACTTGCAGGCGCGTACCGGCCGTATCGACGAGCCGATCGCAGAACTGGAGCGACTGGGCATCCTGGTGGACCGTGACGACGAAGGCTATATGCTGCAGATCTTCACCCGCCCGGTGGAAGACCGGCCAACGCTGTTCTTCGAGATCATCCAACGCAAAGGCAGCCGCAGCTTCGGGAAAGGTAACTTCAAGGCTCTGTTCGAAGCCATTGAGCGGGAGCAGGCGGACCGCGGCAACCTTTGAGCATGCTGGCGATCGATCCGGCAAAGGCTGCCACTGGGGATGTCTATAAGTTGATGGTTGGTTCTATTGTGCCCCGGCCGATTGCCCTGGTCTCTACGGTGGACCAGGGCAACGTCAGGAACCTCGCACCCTTCAGCTATTTCACCGCCTGCAGCTCCAATCCGCCGGTGGTTGTGTTTTGCCCGATCCTGCGCCCGGTTCCTCCGCTGGCGAAAGATACGTTGCGCAACATCTTGGCTACGCGGGAATTCGTGGTCAATATCGTGTCGGAGGAATTTGTCGAGCGCATGAATGCCACCGCGGCCCAGGTGGGTCCGGAAGTGGATGAGTTCGAACTCTCCGGGTTGACTCCCATGGCAAGCGACCTGGTCAAGCCGGCACGGGTCGGGGAAAGCCACGTACACATGGAGTGCCGGCTGCGCCAGGTGGTGCAGGTAGGCGACCAGCCAGGTGGCGGAAGCTTGGTGCTGGGGGACGTGGTGCGCTTTCATGTGCGCGAGGATTTGGTTGACAACTTCCGCATCGATCCGGACAAGCTGCGCGCGGTGGGCCGGATGGCAGGGTCTACCTACGTCCGCACCACCGACCGTTTCGAGCTCGAACGACCGTAACTATACGTTGAGGAGAAATGTACTAGGATCATAGGTTGAGGGTCCCCATGCGAACTCTGGCTGCAGCCGGAATGACGGTGATGCTGGTGGCGTCGGCCGGCGGCGCCAAGCAGACCAATAAGCCCGACCTGAAGCTGGTGGCCTCCGTCGATATGGCTGCTCCGGAGCAGCAACCGATCCTGGTAATCCACATCCTGAATCAGTCAGGCCACCTGTTGCGCATCCCAGACCCACCCCTGCTTTGTAAGGGGGCGCCCGGAGCGCTTTCGCTGGATGTAAAGTTTATTCCTGAAAATTCCAGCCAGCCGCAGCCGGCCATCGATTGCGGCCTTGAAGTAGATGGCAGCGGGCTGCCGGACATTCGCGAGCGGGCAAAGAATTGGGTGGCACTGAAGCCGGGTCAAAATTATGAGGCGAGGCGGCCGCTGGCTATGGGGGTCGACACGAATGCCCATGGGACCTACGAGTTTCACGTGGTTTACGACGGTCCGAGCGCGAATCCCGCGGATGACCAGAAGCTGAAAGATGCCGGGATTGCTGTGCCGGGCGGCCGGTTTGAATCAGACAAGCTGACCTACAAGATCAACGCGCCCAAACCTTAGTTATCCTACCGAATTGATCAGCGTCCCGATGCCGGTGATGGTGATGTGAATCTCATCCTGCTGCTGCAGCGTGAACTCATCCGGGGGGACGATGCCTGTCCCGGTGAGCAGGAAGCAGCCGTTGGGAAATCCGTTGTCCCGGTAGAGATATTCAAGCAGGGTGCTGAAGGTTCGCTTCAATTCAGTGAGCGCGGTCAAGCCGGAAAAGACGATCTTGCCGGCACGCAGAATCTGCATTTGAATTTCGGTCGAGGTGGGGATGTTTTCGCTCGTGACCAGAATCCCCGGGCCCAAGGCGCAGGCCCGGTCATAGACCTTGGCTTGAGGCAGATACAAAGGATTCTCGCCTTCAATGTCTCTGGAGCTCATGTCGTTGCCGATGGTATAGCCGATGATTTTTCCCGCTGGGTTCGCCACAAGGGTCAGTTCGGGCTCCGGGACGGACCAGGTGGCATCTTTTCTGATGGCCACTTTGCCGCGATGGCCGACAACCCTGCTGGGCGTCGCTTTCATAAAGAGCTCAGGACGCTCGGCACTGTACACGCGATCATAGAAGTCTCCGCCTCCGGCGGTCTTCGCTTCCTCCATGCGGGCGTTGCGGCTGCGGTAGTAGGTGACGCCCGAGGCCCACACTTCCTGGCTGCCGATGGGCGCCAGGATGTTCTTCTCAATGTCTGCAAACGAACCGGCCATTGGCTTCTGCTGCTGGAGGGTACTCAAATGGGCTTCGAGGTCTTCGCGGATGATCAGCTGATCCCATGATTCGTCCGCGCCTGCATAGAATCGATCCTGGTTCTCGACTATGTAGCCGCCGGCGGTGCGATAAAGTTTCATTCGTATTTTGCCTTCCTGCTCATGGAGTTTATCGTGGGGATGAGGTTGCGGCCAATGAGGGGCGCCCGACGAAAAATTCGGGAGGGCCGAGGGGCGCACTGCAGATCCCTCCGCTGCGCTACGCTTCGGTCGGGATGACAAAGGGGAGAGTTGCGCTTCCATCCAGATTTGATGCGGTGGATGATGAACAGCAGGTCCCTCCACTACGGTCGGGATGAAACCTCTGTTTGAGCTTTGAGGTTTGAGAGGGACAATTCGGGAGGGCCGAGGGGCGCACCGCAGATCCCTCCATTTCGGTCGGGATGACACTTCTGTTCCTGCCAGGAACGGACAGACTAACGCGGAGTGGAGCTCTTAGGGGAAGGGATTGTGCGCACGCAGCTCGGCGACGATTTCGGCGGCGGCGGCGCGGGCCAGGTCTCCCTTTTCGGGGGGAAAGGAAATCGCGCCGACACGCGCATGCCCACCACCACCGTAGCGTTCACAGATTTGCGCCAGGTTGATCATCTGCTCCGGCTGAGCCTTGGTCCACGGATTCGAGCCCACCGCGACCTTGGTGCGAAAGCTGGATTTGCTGAGTCCTACGCTATAGGTTGCGTCGGGATGCAGGAAGTAAGGAACGAATTTGTTGTATCCCTCTACCGGCTGATCGGTGATGTCGAAATATAACGTGCCATCCACTAGCTCGGTGCGCTCGCCGATCAGCGCCAAAGACTTATGGTGGCGTTCGAGCAGCGGCGGAAGCAGCTCGGCTACAAAAGGCTGCTCCAACACTTCCTGCAAGCTCATTTCGGTGAGCAGCGGAATCAGTTTGGGAATGAAGACTGGATCCTGGCTCGATTCAATGACCAGGGTCAGCTTCATGGCGGGCTCCGCCATTTCGACCGCGGCTTTGGGACTCTCGTAAAGAGCGCCATCCACGATGTCAGCCCAACGGACCAACTCGGCTACCGGCGCCGGGTTGAACCCGAAACGGGTTTGCGCGATGTGTGCGATAAAGCTGGTGCAGGAGGTGTAGTTCGGATCGTAAAAATGTCGATTACGCGCGCTTCCATTGGCCTGGCCCTCAAGGAAATGCTGTTGATCCGCAGGGGTAAGAAAGGCACTCAGATGATGATCGAACCACCAGGTGATGCGCGGCGAAGCGCTGTATTTGAAGTCGACAATCGCGTTTTCATCACCCGTAAAGTCAGATTCCTGAAAGAGTGCGCCGGCCCGATGCACCAGGCCGTGATAGCCGTATTGAGCATCCTGACGGATGCATTCGCGGTGAAAGCGCATGAAGAGCGAAGCAGAGCACGCTCCGTCAAAGCACCGGTCGTGATAGAAAACGCAGACCTTCAAACAGTTAGATTCCTCTCCATTGGCGAATGACTAGGATTGCCGGGAGCCGCGCATGTGTCAAGCGGCCGCCGCAGAAATCCGTGCTGCGATGAGACAATGGGCGCTGGAAGACGGGATGAAGTGATGGCGAGAGTCGAGGTAGGCGCCACGCGGCGCCGAAGAATGCCGCTGCTGGGACGGATCGCGGCCGGCCTGGTAATCAGCCTGTTGATTGTGGCAGCAATAGGGTTCGCGGCCAGCGTGGCGTGGCTGAAAGGCGCCATGCGCGAGCAAATGCCAGTGCTCGATGGCGATCTTCACCTGCCGGGACTGTCCGCTCCCGTGGTGGTGCGGCGCGATGTCCATGGTGTTCCCCATATTCAGGCAGCGACCATGGATGACCTGCTCGAAGCACAGGGGTATGTCATCGCCCAGGACCGTTTATGGCAGATGGATATGGCACGGCGCTTCGCTGCCGGCGAACTGGCCGAGCTGCTGGGTTCAAGCGTCGTGGAACACGACAAGCTGCAGCGTGTCCTGCAGATCCGGCCGGCCGCGGAGCACCTGACCGCAACCATGCCCGAAGACCAGAAGCGTCTATTCGAAGACTTCGCCCGCGGGGTCAACGCGTTTATCAGCAGCCATCAGGACAATCTGCCGGCAGAGTTCCGGTTGCTGGGCTATAAGCCCCGACCGTGGCAGCCGGTTGACTCCTGGCTGGTGGCGCTGAACATGGTGGCGCGGCTGGATACGCTCTACCCCTGGAAGCTGGAGCGGGAGAAGGTAGTAGCCAGGCTGGGACCCACCCTGGCCGCAGGGCTGTACCCGACGACCACCTGGCGCGATCACCCCCCAACGCAATCGATTCCCGACCTGACGGCGCCGCAGCAGGATATCCCGAGCGTTCCGCTGGACGAGCCGGAATCAAGCCTGGAAGACCTTCTGCGGCTGCGAAAAATTCTCCGGCTGGGTGGAGACGTGTGCGACGGCTGCAAGCCCGGGTCGAACGAATGGGCAGTCAGCGGCACTCGCACCGCGAGCGGAAGGCCCATGCTCTCGAACGATATGCACCTGGAGCACTCCATCCCGGATATCTGGCATGAAGAGGATCTGCAGGCGGGAAGCTTTCATGTGGCGGGAGTCACCACCCCGGGCATTCCGCTTATCGTCGAGGGCCACAACGAACACATCGCATGGGGCTTCACCACGCTCAACGGAGATGTTCAGGACGTATACGCGGAGAAGACAAATGCCCAGGGCGAGTACTGGGCCGGGAGCGGATGGCGGCAGCCGGAACATGATCGGGAATATATTCACGTGCGCTTCGGCAAGGATGTGGTGGTCGATGTCGAGACTACCGATCATGGACCGGTGATCACTCCGATATTGCCGCACGAGACGCGCATGCTGGCGCTCAAGTGGACCCTGTACTCAAATCAGCTGCGTGGTTTGCCGCTGCAGGCAATCGACGCCGCAAGCAACTGGGATGAATTCCGCAAGGCGACCAGCGAGTGGTGGGGACCAACGCAAAACATGGTGTACGCCGATGACCAGGGCCATATCGGTTACCAGGCAGTGGGGCTGTTCCCGGTTCGGCCTGCTGGCCTGAGCGGGGTACCCATCGTTGAAACGGGTACCGCAGCGGACCGCGAACACGAGTGGCAAGGGTACGTTGCTTTTGAGCAGCTGCCGACGGTGCTGGATCCCGAGACGGGCATTGTCGCTACCGCCAACGCGCGCATCACTCCCGATGACTATCCCTACCCTTTGGCGCTTAATTGGGACGCTCCCTATCGCAATGAGCGCATATGGAAATGGCTTTCCAGCCACGCCAAGCTCACACCGGCAGATATGCTCACACTGCAAACAGATACGTATTCAGAAGTGGACCGGGAATTGGCGCAGCGGTTTGCTTATGCGATCGACCGTTCCTCTGCCGCGAACGCCAAACTGCGCCAGGCCGCGGACCTGATGCGCAGTTGGGATGGGGTGATCACTACCAGTTCGGTCGCGGCAGAGATCGTAGATGCAGCCAAGCAGGCGCTGTGGCCACTGGTCCTTCAGCCTAAGTTGGGTTCGGACTGGGTGCTCTACGATTGGCAGAGCAAGAACTTTGTGCAGGAAGAAATGGTGGAGAAGGCCCCGCAGGAGTGGCTGCCCGCGAATTACAAGAGCTGGGATGACCTGATTGCCGCAGCCGTCGAGAAGGGCATGCTCGACCATCAGGCGCCAGCGGAGCTTGGTAAGTGGACCTATGGCAGCCAGCACGTGATCGATGTAAAGCATCCCTTGTACGCGATGATTCCGTTCTTCAAGTGGACGAGTACCGGACCCCACCAGCTTGCTGGCGACGAGACTACGCTTGATCACGTACGGGGGCTGCTTGGCGCCAGTCAGCGGCTTACGGTGGACTGGAGCAATGTGGATGGGTCAACAGAAAACATCGTGATGGGCGAGTCGGGCGATCCGCTTAGCCCTTACTTCCTGGATCAGTTCCCCTACTGGTATGACGGCAAGACCTTTGCCATGCCGTTCAGCCAGGCGGCGGTCGATGCGTCCACCAAGCACACCATGCGATTGGTGCCGTGACGGGGTGCCCCTCGTGAATTTAGGAGGACCGAAGGGCGCACTGCAGATCCCTCCACTTCGCTACGCTACGGTCGGGATGACACATCTGTCTGGGAACGCTAGGTATAGTTTTCAAGATGAAGTGTCATCCCGACCGTAGCGTAGTGAAGGGACCGAATTTTGTTGCGCAGGTGGCAAGTTTCGGTTGAAGTCTTCTTCACAGCTTCGTAGCCTTCTCATCGCCCTCACCGCGTTGCTCGCGGTTGGAACGCTGGTCGTGCGGGGCAACACTTGCGGCCATGATTTCGACTTCCACTTGCTCTCATGGATGGAAGTGGTTCGGTCCTGGCATGCGGGGCTGATGTACCCGCACTGGGTCCAGGATGCGAACTTCGGCGCGGGCGAGCCACGGTTGATTTTTTATCCGCCGGTTTCTTGGCTGCTTGGCGGGCTGCTGGGAAGCATCGTTGGATGGCATGCCGCGCCGGTGGTCTTTGTGCTGCTGGCCTTGTTGGGGGCCGGGATAAGTATGTATCTTCTGGCGCGGGAGTGGGCTCCCCCGGATGCCGCCACCCTGGCTGCTTGTCTCTACATCGCTAGTCCCTACGCCATGTTCGTGGCCTATGAGCGCTCAGCCCTGGGCGAATTGCTGGCCAGCGCATGGCTTCCGTTGATGGTGCTGTTCGCGCTGAGAAGGCGTTCTTCGATCGCAGCCCTCAGCCTGACGGTGGCCGCTCTTTGGCTCACCAATTCCCCCGCCGCGGTGATCGGCAGTTACCTGTTAGCCGTCCTTGCCCTGGCGATGTGGATCGCGGAAGGCAGGCCATGGCCGGCTCTGCGCGCCGCGGGCGGAATGGCTCTCGGGTTGGGGTTGGCCGCGTTCTATATCGTGCCCGCGGCATTCGAACAACGATGGGTACAAATCAATCGTGCCATCAACCCCGGCATGCGCGTCGAGGATAGCTTCCTGTTCGCACACACCGCGAATCCTTTCCATGACCAGGTGTTGCGGACGGCTTCCTGGATCTTTCTCGCGGAACTCGCCGTGGCCTCTCTCTTCGCTTACCTGGCGTGGAAAAAACAAACCGGTGGACGGGCGAGGATCGCTATCACCGCCTCGCTCCCAGTCATCCTGCTGCTGCAATTACCCGTGAGCGATGTGATCTGGAAGCACACTCCGCACATGAAATTTCTGCAGTTTCCCTGGCGCTGGCTGGTGGCGCTGAGCCTTGTGGTTTGCGTTCTCGCCGGCATGACGCTGGATAAGCTTCGTCCGAAAGCATCCTGGTGCCTGTTACTCATCGTCGCCGCCATGGCGATTGGCGGGGGCCTGCTATTCTTCCAGCCTTGCGACGACGAGGACGCGGTGACGGCGCAGGTCGCCGGCTTCCGCACCGGGCAAGGCACGCAGGGCACCGACGAGTACACTCCTGTGGGGGTTGATAGCGGATCTGTCCAACAAGATCTGCCCATGGTTCGCGTTCTGCGCGCGCCGGAGGACGACACCGCCGACAGCGCCAAGGGGGATAATCCGGACTGGCGAGCCGGTGACCCCGGCAGTATCACGGCAAAGGCAGACGCAAGGCGATGGAATGGCGAGCATTGGTTGTTCAACGTAGTGACCCCGGAGACGGGTTATGCGGTGCTGCGATTGATGGATTACCCTGCATGGCGAGTGACCGTCGACGGCAAGCCTGCGCAGGACCGCCCGGGACGGGGCGACGGTCTGATGGCCGTGCCTGTGACGGCCGGGAGTCACGCGATCGAAGTGCAATGGTCCGCATCCAGCGACGTCATCGCTGGACGCGAAATCTCTGCCATTGCGTTGCTGGCGCTGGTACTCGTGGCCGTGCTGGAGCGCCGCGAGCGTCGGGTATGATTACGAAAATGCAGGAAAGCGTGCGTGAGATTCTAAGCAGCGGTGCAGAGCTTACCGATCATGCTCTGGATCGTCTGTTGCCGGGTGCGGATCAGGCCCCGGTCTCGATTCACCGGGCCATGCGGCACAGTGTTTTTGCCGGCGGCAAAAGGCTACGCCCAGTGCTGTGCCTGGAAGCGGCGAGAATGATCGCCGGCTCCGGTCAGCTCCCAAGAGGGGTAGAAGACCTGGGCGCGGCAATCGAAATGCTGCATACCTATTCCCTGATCCATGATGATTTGCCAGCACTGGACAACGATGATCTGCGCCGGGGCAAGCCCACATGCCACGTTGTCTTTGGTGAGGCGATCGCCATCCTGGCCGGGGACGCGCTGCAGACCCAGGCCTACGAGGTACTTGCCGGCCTGCTATGCCCGGCCCCCCAGACGGTGGAGATTGTGCGCTCCATCGCGCAGGCGACAGGGACGGTCGACGGCATGATCGGCGGCCAGGTGATGGATCTGGAAGCCGAAGAACTCAAGCCAACCCCGGAGATGGTGGAAGCCATCCATCGAGCTAAGACCGGTGCGTTGATTCGCGTCAGCCTGATGAGCGGGGGCATCTACGCCGGTGGGAGCGCCGGCGACATCGAGCGGCTGCGGGAGTTTGGGCGCAAAGCAGGACTAGCTTTCCAGATCATGGACGATGTGCTGGATGTAACGCAGAATTCGTCCCAATTGGGAAAGACCGCAGGCAAGGATGTTGCCAGCGAGAAAGCAACCTGGCCTGCGGTTTACGGGGTGGCCCAGAGCGTTAAGGATGCCGAGCGGTTGGTCGATGAGGCATTCAACCAGCTTACTGTCTATGACAAGCGTGCCGATCGGCTGAAGGCGGTGGCACGGTACCTGGTGGAGCGCAAGAACTGATATGGCACTGACCGAAGAAGATATTTTTACCGCTCTGCGGGATTGCTATGATCCCGAGATCCCAGTGAATATTGTTGACCTGGGATTAATCTACAAGATTATGCTGACCCCGGATGCGAACTCCAAACGGGCGTTTCCCCGCCAGCGCGTAGAAGTGGAGATGACCATGACTTCGCAGGGGTGCCCGGCTCACATAACCATCATGGAACAGGTGCGCAACCGGCTGGCAGGCATCCCGGAGATCAGTGATGCCCTGGTTAACCTGGTATGGGAACCGGCATGGACGCCGGACCGCATTAGCCAGCAGGCGCGCGAACACTTAGGAATCGGTTGAAGACCTAGGGGCGCACGACTTTTTCAACTACCGCGCGCAGCTTGTCGCCCTGAGCTGTGACTTCTCCGATAAATTTTTCAAAACGGCTCAGCAGGCTGTGACCGTTGTCGAGATAGTCCGGGATGTTGTTCCAGACTTTCTTGACTCCTTCAGGATCTTCCACCAGTGCGAAGACGGTTCCGGCGGCAGCAATGGCCAATCCGGCCTTACGCTTGCCGCTGGCCAGCAAAACGGCCCCGGTCACCAGCGAACCTGCGGCCACTGTGCGCACCCAGTTCTTATCCCATCCCTGATCGAGGAGGCGGCTTCCCTGCTTGCTCAAGCTGTCGGTGGCGTCTTGTACGGTCGAAACTACTTGCTGCGGAATGTGTGTGATCCCCATCGCTGTCTCTCTTTCGCGTGCACTGTTTGTTATAGATGCGAGAAATAACTAGTCGAGATCGAATTCACGCAGAGGGCGTCCCTCGCCGGGAGTCTCCTTTGCCTTGCGCAATGCTTCCTCGAATCGCTTGTCGAACAATTGTTGCTTATTCTTTTCTGCTTCGACGGATTGCCGGAATATGTCTTCCTTGCGCTCGTCCTGCTCGCGCATGGCTTTGGCGGCAGCTTCGAAATCCTCGAAGGTTCGCTTCCGAGGCGCCGAGGTGTGGGAGAGGATTGCCTTGGTCTCAGGGTCGATCTTAAGGATCGCCCCGCAATCGGGACAAGTGACATCGAACGGCTTGGCCGGGTGTGACTTCATCGCTGCCAACATTCTAAAACATTTAGGCCGTAGGGCCTGTGGGGGGAAGATTTCAGCCGTCCCTGGCGGGACTAATTTCTATTGTCGAAGCTGACCCAGCACTACGTGCTGGGCTACTTTCAGACGTCCCTCCGGGACTTTGTGGGTCGGTCTGGTATCGAGCTGGGGCTATTGATAGGAAGATGCCTGTCGATGGAGCGAAAGCGATCGTTGGGCTGCGCCCATCGTTTTCGGCCCACGTATCCGGATTTCCTGCACGAGGCTCCACCAACACCCGCGTATGCGGCTTTCATTAAGGAAAGCCGCATGAAGTTCGCCAACGCCAGCAAGCTCGACAGGAAATCCGGAGTACGCTTTGGCGAACGTGGGGCACCCGTCAATTGCCTGAAAGTTTGGTTTAGATCCAGATGGCTTTGTGGCCTGGGCATTGCTGACCGGCTTGCTCCACCAGCAATTCTGGGAGGCCTTCACCGTGGCGGGAAAGGAACCAGGCCGCACCGAGAATTCGCTCCTGGGGATGGCGATTGGGAAAAAGATTGAGCGCGATCAGGCCGGCGTCGCGACCCAGGGTTTGGTCCTGCCGGAGCTCATAGTTTGCCGCCAGACGACGCATCCGGTTCATTTGATAGCGCATCTTGGAGCTGCTGACGTCCGCCGCCCGACCCAGACCGGGGTCCAGGGAATGCATATAAGTAGCCAGGGCCGAAAGTTCCGTATCGAGAGCTTGCCCAGCGGCGGCGAGCTTGCGCTTGCCTACTACCGAGATCGCCCGCGCACCCAGGCGCTGGGCCAGCTCCAACGGATCTTTCAACGCGCTCTGGATGACATCGGGCAGTGAAACGTCGTGCCGGGTCAACAGACCGGCTATCGCAGGCTCGATGAGGGTCGCGGACAGACGCGGGAGGACGGGCGTGGTGCGGCCCAAAATTCGCTCATAAAGTACCTGCGACTGAGCGAAATAAGCGACCTCGGACGGCCCGCCGATATAGGCCCCCGTAGGCAGAATCGCATCTTGAAAAACCGGCCGCAGTAAAGCATTCGGGCTAAGGCGCTCCGGTTCTGCATCCAGAATCGCCAGCAGGTCGGCAGTGGAGTAGGGCTGTCTCCCAGCTTGCCATCCGCCATCCGCGGTTCGCCGGAGCGCAACCCGCCCACCAGAGTCCTTGTCAAAGAGAAAGAGCAGACTAGAATGCGCCGGAACCAGTACCTGAGAGTGATAGCCGGCAGCCGCCAACTGCTGATCCCGATCGTTGATGGCCACCCGTAGTTCATCGGCGCGCACGATTGCCTGGCGAAAGATATCGCTACCCAGAGCATGGAAACCGCGGGAGGAAGCGTCCACCACGACCAGCCCTTGCTCGGCAAACGTATGAGAAATAAATTGCGCGAAGGCCTGGCCTAACGTCCGCCCTTGCTGGTAGGACGCGGCAAGTTGATCAAGCACCGGGCCCGGGCCGAGGATCTCGGCCGCCTGGGCCACCAATTCCTCGACATTCTTCCCCAGAATCACGCTGCCCACAGCTGAGCCGTTCGGATGCTCTGTGGCCAAGCGTAAGGTTTTCAGCTCGTGTTTATCGGGGAACGTAACGTGATCCGCTTCGGCCAGGTCATGGTCCTCAGTCGCCAACCAGAAAATCGGCACGTGCGGAGTGCCCGCGATGGAGGCATCTTTTGCTTTGCGAATCGTGGTCGCGGCTTTGAGGATGGTAAAGAGAGGGCCACCAAACAGGGTCACCTGCTGCCCGGTAACTACCGCGCCGGCGCCGTTGCGCAACCGCTCGATGTTCCGGAACACTGGATCCGCCGCGCCAAAACTGCGATTCTGCTGCTCCAGCAGATCGCAAAGTGCCTCGCGATGAGAGGGTGGAAGGACGGAAGGCGTGGTCATCCACTGGGTGGAGTAGGCGCTGGCCGGGTAGAAGGGCGAAAGGGGTTCACGGCGCTCCGAGAAGTCGAGAAACAGCCGGCTCAATCCAGGCAAAAGCGAGATGGGATAACACTCGGTCTTCACGGCCGTTTCTTCCGTCATCGCCATTCGTCCCCTACGAGGCCCCGTTGTAGTTTCTCATCATTTCGACAGGAGCGAAGCACGGAGCTCTTTTCTGCCGGGAGCGGGCAAAGCATCCAGCGCATGGAGCGCCAGGGAGCGATACACACCCGCGAGGATAGGATGGGGCTCCAGTGCCTGAAGATGCAGACGAATTGTTTGCGCGTCCCCCCGGGCGATCGGTCCGCTAAAGCTCTTGCCGGCGCCCCTGAGGAAGAAGTTGTCGAGGGTGGCCCGAGCGATAGGCTCTATCAACCGCCGTGCCTCCCGCGAGGTGAATCCGGCGAGCGCCGCCGTTTGCTGGGCCGCGGCCAGGTGACTGACCAGCAGCGGAGATGACAGCATCCCAATCGCGTGGTAGAGCGCTTTGTTTGCAGTCTTGACGGCAAAGGGACGGCCGCCGATGCGGCGAATGATGGCGTTAAGAATACGGCGGCTGGAGGAATCCGCCTCGACGCCAAATGGTACCCCCTCAAGCGGTACCGGGCTGCGGGTAGGAAAGCTCATCACCGGGTGCACCGAGGCCACGGAGGCGCCGGCGCGGGCTGCCTCCTGCAGCACGGTGGAGCTGAGCGCGCCGCTGGAATGGACAACGATTTGCCCCTCGAGGGGGCGTTCCCCAAGCCGCTTGACGACCTGCTTAACCAGCCGGTGGGTCACGTGCGTAATGGCGGCGTCGGGCACGCAGAGCCAGAGGACATCGGCTTCCAGCCGGGCGCGATCGAGCGTGGTGCGCGGCAAGGCGCGGGCCCACGCCGCATAACGACGCCCAGAGCGCCCGGAGGGGACGATCACCTCGTCCAGCACAACTCCGGCGACCACGAGAGCATGGGCAAGAGAGCTGCCCCAGTTGCCTGGTCCAATGATGGAGACGCTGCGCCGCATACCGGATGGTACTTTAAAATTGTCCGGCAAGTTGAAGGAGTGGCATGGCGAAAAAAGCAGCTGGCAAGAACAAAGTCGAAGTGATCTCGTCGAAACTGAGTTACGAAGGTCCGCTCTTCCGCGTGTACACCGACGAGATCGTCGAGAACGGCCGGGAGGTGAGCCGCGACGTGGTGCGCCACAACGGGTCGGTCGTCATCCTGGCTATCGACGATTCGAAAAACAAGCGAGATCCCATGATCGTGATGGAGCGCCAGTATCGCCACGCAGCGAAAGAATATCTGCTGGAGGTTCCCGCGGGAAAAATGGAAGAGGGAGAGGATGCGCTGGCCGGGGCCAAACGCGAGCTGCTGGAAGAAACCGGCTTCAAGGCGAAACGATGGCGAAAAATGGTTCGCTATTTCGCCAGCCCCGGCTTTCTGGGTGAGTGGATGCAGGTGTTTATCGCCGAGGGACTGACCCTGGGCGATGCACAGCCGGAGTACGACGAGCAACTTGACATCGAAATGATGCCCTTGTCCAAGCTGCTTAGCATGATCGAAAAAGGCAAGATCTACGATGGTAAGACGTTGATTTCAGTCATGCTTTATGCCCGTCTGCGCCAGGCTGAGAAGAAAAGTAACAGAAAATAAGAGACTCGTTCTGCCCCTTCCGAGAAGGGTGCGTCCGATTGGCGTGAAATTCGGGTGACAATTTTGAGGAAAACCATTCTGGCCTGTGATGCGTCTGTTAAGGAGAGCAGTTTGTTCTCCTCATGCTCGGATCCGCATCAAGGAAGGTCGACAGGCTCGTGGCTCAATACAAAGGCAAAGTCAAGTGGTTCAACAACGCGAAGGGTTATGGTTTTATTGGCCGGGACGACGGCCCCGACGTGTTTGTTCACTACAGCGCGATTCAACTCGATGGATACAAGAGCCTCAAGGAGGGTGACGAGGTCGAATTCGACATCGTCCAGGGACAGAAGGGCCCGCAAGCCGATTCCGTAACTCGAGTTCGGGAAGTAGCCTAAATTAGTTGAGCCGAACGGGCGCCCGGTGCACATCGGAGTCCGCACCAGACGTACGCCGTGGAGGGCGCGCTGACGCGGACTCGTGTACCTCTGTTTCGTAACCGCGAAATGATTTAATGTGCCTTGGATGGATAACAGGTCCATTGCGCAATTGTTGGGAGAAACCGCTGATCTGCTGGAGATTGCGGCGGGGGATCCTTTCCGCATTCGTTCCTACCGGCGGGCGGCAGAAGCGGTTGAGAATAGTACTGAGCAACTGAGCTCGTTCGTCAACGAGCCGGAGCGCCTGCTTGCCATTCAAGGAATCGGCAAAGGCATGGCGGCAAACATCCAGGAGATCGAAACCCGCGGAAGCCTCAAGCTGCGCGATGAGCTGCTGACGAAGTACCGGTCTACCATGCTGGAGTTGCTCAAGCTGCCAGGGATGGGACCGAAGACGGTAGCCCTGCTCTGGGAAGCGTTGCAGGTAAGCGATGTGGAACAACTGCAGGCCGCAATCGACGCGGGAAAACTCGCCAACCTGCCACGCTTTGGACAAAAGCTGATCGACAAGCTGTCGCGCGGGATCACAGAGTATCGCAAAAACAGCGGCCGCTTTCTGCTCGACGACGCTGGCGCCGCAGCGGAACGAGTCACGCTCTACCTGGAACAGTTCCCGGGCATCGACCAAGTCATACCGGCGGGCTCGCTACGCCGCGGACGGGAGACCGTTGGCGATCTGGATCTGCTGGTGACCGGTCCAGCTTGCAGCGAAGAGGCGGTTGCCGCTGCGGTCGACTACACGGCAGCCTATCCTCCCATCGCCGAGTTGTTAGCCAAAGGCCAGAACAAGGTGAGTTTTCGTTTGCGCAGCGGTCTGCAGGTCGATGTGCGTTTGTTGCCGAAGGCGTCTTATGGGGCAGCGCTGCAATACTTCACCGGCTCGAAAATGCATAATGTTTCGCTGCGCCAGCGGGCGCTAAAACGGGGCTATACCCTGAGCGAATACGCGTTGGCACGTTTGGACGACGGCGCGGTGGTAGCTTCCGCATCCGAAGAGGAAATCTACCGGGCGCTGGGCATGGATTGGATTCCCCCGGAGCTACGCGAAAACCAGGGCGAAATCGAAGCGGCCGCGGAACACCGCCTGCCACAACTGATCGACGTCGCTGATGTGCGCGGCGATGTGCACATGCATACACAGGCCACGGACGGGAAGAACACCATCCTGGAAATGGCCGAAGCAGGTATCGCACGCGGTTACGAATACATTGCGATCACCGATCACTCCAAGAATCTGGCCATGGTCAACGGACTCGATGACCAGCGTGCGCTCGAGCATATTAGACAGATTCGTGAGGTGGATGCGCAGATGGAAGGCCGCATCCGGGTGCTGACCGGGATTGAGGTCGACATTCTGGGCGATGGGGAGATCGACCTCTCGCATGAGGTCCTGGCGCAGATGGATGTGGTGATCGCCAGCGTTCATTCTCTTTTTCAGCAGCCTAAAGAACAGATGACGGAGCGGCTGCTCAAGGCTTTGGAGAATCCCTATATTCGGATTCTTGGACATTTGACGGGGCGGTTATTGCTGCGCAGGGACAGTTACGAAATGGATTTAACCGCCGTGCTCAAGCAAGCGGCAAAGGTGGGTGTGGCGGTTGAACACAATGCTTATCCCGACCGGCTTGATTTATGCGACATAGATTTGCGGCGCGCGCGCGAGCTGGGTTGCAATATTGTGATCAATACCGACTCGCACCACATCAGCCACCTGGACGCGATGCAGTATGGGATTCGGCAGCTGCGGCGCGCGTGGCTGACTAAAGAAGATGTATTGAATACGCGGAAGGTCGAGGATTTTCTGGCGGGGTTGCGCGGTCGACCATAGTGGGCCGCTTCAGTGGGTGTTTGGGTTTAACGGAAAATTCGGGGAGACCGAGGGGCGCACTGCAGATCCCTCCGCTCCGCTTCGCTACGGTCGGGATGACAAAGGGGAGGGCAGCGCTTCCATTCAGATTTGATCATGCGGATGATGACAGCAGGTCCCTCCACTGCGCTACGCTCCGGTCGGGATGACACCTCTGTTAGGAACGAACAAAGAACGGCTTAGCTACGATCGGGATGACACTTCTGGCAGGAACGAACAAATGAACGAAAAAAGGGACGGCATTTCTGCTATTGAATTGGATGGATAAGGCGGATCGTTCCATGCCAATCGAAAGCTTTATGCAGGACATCACTCTAGAAAACACGCTCATCGAGAACAGAGCGGAGATAGCGGCCGTAGCCACTCTTGGCTACCCTGGCAATCAGCTTTTCCAGGCGGGCGGCGTCGATCCAGCCCAGGCGATAAGCGATTTCTTCGGGACAGGCAATCTTGAGTCCCTGCCGCTTCTCGATGGTCTCGATGAAAATTGCAGCTTCGATCAGCGAGTCGTGAGTCCCGGTATCGAGCCATGCGAAGCCCCGCCCCAGGACCTGGGTACGCAGCTTGCCTCGCTCCAGGTACCAGCGATTGACATCGGTAATCTCCAGTTCGCCGCGCGCAGACGGCGCAATCTTGCGGGCTATACTCGAGGCCTCGCCATCAAAAAAGTAGAGTCCCGTGACCGCATAGCGGGATTTCGGTTTGTCCGGCTTTTCTTCGATCGATAAGGCACGGCCGGAAGCGTCGAACTCGACCACCCCATAGCGTTCCGGATCAGAGACCGGATAGGCAAACACAACCGCGCCGTCCTGGATCTGCGCCGCAGCCTGAAGACTGTGGGCGAAATCGTGACCGTAGAAAATGTTGTCCCCAAGAATGAGCGAACACGGCGCGCCGCCGATAAACTTCTCGCCAATAATCAGGGCTTGCGCCAACCCATCCGGAGAAGGCTGCACGGCATATTGAAAGGAGATGCCCCACTGCTCGCCGGAGCCCAGAAGGCGCTCAAAGAGCGCGGTGTCCGCCGGCGTAGAAATGATCAACACCTCGCGAATGCCGGCCAGCATAAGCACCGACAGCGGATAGTAGATCATTGGTTTGTCGTAGACGGGGAGCAATTGCTTGGAGACGACGTGGGTCACGGGATAGAGCCGGGTCCCTGAACCACCGGCGAGGATGATGCCCTTCATCGGGCCGCGCCTCCGCGGTGCGCGTAATTGAGATCGATCCACTGGCGATAGGCACCGGTGGTCACCTGCTCTACCCAGTCCTGATGCTCGAGATACCACTGAACCGTCCGCCGCAGGCCGGAAGCAAACGTCTCAGCGGGCCGCCAACCAAGCTCGCGTTCTATCCTGGCCGCGTTGATGGCGTAGCGCCGGTCGTGGCCGGGCCGGTCGGCCACGAAGCTGATCAGGTTACGGTGCGGCCGTTGGGCCGACGCGGGCAGCATCTCGTCGAGCAAGCTGCAGAGCAGCTCCACCGTATCCAGATTCGCTTGCTCATTGCAGCCGCCGATATTGTACGTTTCGCCGATCTTGCCGCGCTCCAGCACCGCTCGCAGAGCGGAACAGTGGTCCCCGACGTAGAGCCAATCGCGTACCTGCCGGCCGTCTCCGTATACCGGCAACAGTTTGCCGGCTACCGCATTGGTGATCATCAGGGGCAGAAGCTTCTCGGGAAACTGATAGGGGCCGTAGTTGTTGGAACAGTTGGTGGTGAGTGCGGGCAAGCCGTAGCTATGAACGTAAGCGCGTACCAGGTGGTCCGAGGCTGCCTTGGAGGCCGCATAGGGACTGTTGGGCGCGTAGGCGGTGGTCTCTTCAAACGGCGGGTCCTGAGGACGAAGCGTGCCGTAGACCTCGTCGGTCGAGACATGGAGAAAGCGAAACTTCTGCCGGTCTTCCGGAGAGCACTTCGCCAGATAGGCCCGGGTGGCTTCGAGCAAGCGGAAGGTACCGTCGATGTTGGTGCGGACGAATGCCTCGGGCCCGGAGAGAGAACGGTCTACGTGGCTCTCAGCAGCAAAATGCAGAATGGCGCGCGGTTGATACCGGTCGAGTAAGCGATCAACAAACGGTGAATCGCAGATGTCGCCGTGCTCAAAGAAATACGATGAATGCCGCTCGACCGAAACCAGGTTCTGCAAGTTGCCGGCGTACGTGAGCTTGTCGAGGTTAACAACCGGAGTACCGACCAGTGCGAGCCAATCCAGTACGAAGTTCGACCCAATGAATCCGGCTCCCCCGGTTACAACAATGGGCGACGAATCGTTCAGCATCCTTAACCTCTTGCTAGGTTCGCGTGGGCAGGCTGGCTCGGAAATAATCGAGGGACAGCTCCAGACCCTGGCGGAGAGGGATCTTCGGCTCCCACCCCAGCAGAGTTTTTGCCTTCGTGATATCGGGGCAGCGCTGCATGGGGTCGTCAACCGGCAGGGGCTGATAACGAATCTTACTCCGCGAGCCAGTGACCGCCAAAACCTCACGTGCACAATCCTTAATCGTCCACTCCACCGGGTTCCCAATGTTCACCGGAAGATGTTCGCCGGAACGGGAAAGAAGAAGAATACCGGCGATCAAGTCGGACACATAACAGAAGCTTCTAGTCTGAGTGCCATCTCCGTAAATGGTGAGATCTTCATCGAGCAGCGCCTGCATCATCAGGTTCGAAATGACGCGCCCATCGGTCGGCTGGAGGCGCGGGCCGTAGGTGTTGAAGATGCGGACCATGTGGGTGTCGACGCTGTAATAGCGGTGGTAGGCCATGATGAGGGCTTCGGAGAATCGCTTGGCCTCGTCGTAAACGGACCGTGGTCCAATCGGGTTGACGCGACCCCAGTAGGTTTCCGTCTGCGGGTGAACATCGGGGTCGCCATAGCACTCAGAGGTGGAGGCGTGGAGAAAACCTGCCTGGTATTTGCGCGCGAGGTCGAGGGCATTTCTGGTTCCCTGGGAACCGACATTCAGTGTTTCCGGACCGAGCCGCGCATAATCGGCGGGACTGGCGGGAGACGCGAAGTTGAACAGATAATCAATGCGCCCCAGGTCGAAGGGCTGGCAGATATCCTGCTCCACCAGGGTGAATCGCGATTCATTTTTGAGGCCGGCCAGGTTGGCAGTGCGCCCGGTGGCGAAATTGTCCACCCCCACCACCTGATGACCCTGGGCAAGAAGGGCGTCGCACAGGTGAGAGCCGAGGAAGCCGGCGGCGCCGGTGACCAGGACACGATGAGTCGTCAAAATAAGGTTTCCCCCGTCTTAGAGTTGATCGTACCGCAGGCGGAAAGTGCTACAAAACCGTCAATAGCACGCTCTGCTTTTCAGCGTCCCTCCCGGTTAGGGCCAGCGTTTGGTCGATGCGGATTCGACCGATGTGTGCTGGGAGGGCCTGCCTACACTGAGATAGGTGAAACCGAGTTCCTGCATCATCCAGGGGTCGAAAAGATTGCGGCCGTCGATAACGATTGGATAACGAAGCGTATAGCGCAACCGCTTGAGGTCCAGGCGGGTGAATTCCGCCCAGTCGGTGAGGATCAACAAGGCGTCGGCATTGTCGGCCGCTGCGTAGGGATCGTCGGTGTATTGCAGGTTGGCGTGAGGCGGCATTTCCAGCTTGGCCCGTTCGATGGCGGCGGGATCATGGGCGCAGATCGTGGCTCCGGCGTCGAGCAACATTTGCATGATTTCCAGAGCAGGGGACTCGCGAATGTCGTCCGTGCCCCCCTTGAAGGCCAGGCCGAGCACACCGAGACGCTTCTTGCGCAAGGTCCACAGGGCGGAGCGAATCTTCTGAAAGAAACGCTCTTTCTGCAATTCGTTGATCTTTTCCACTTCCTCAAGCAGGCTGAAGTCGATACCCAACTGCTGCGCGACGTAACGAAACGCTGCTACATCCTTGGGGAAACACGAGCCCCCATAGCCGATGCCGGCACTCAGGAATCGCTTGCCGATCCGCTTATCCATGCCCATGCCCCGGGCCACATCCTCTACGTCGGCGTCCACCGCCTCGCACAGGTTGGCGACCACGTTGATGAACGATATCTTCATGGCCAGGAAGGCATTGGAGGCGTGCTTGATGATCTCAGCAGCCTTGGTTGAGGTCTGCAGAATCGGCGGCAGATCGGCGAGGGACCGATGGCCGGGGACGGCATCGGAGCGCTCGTAGTAGCTGCCTGAAGTGAGCGGCTCATAAATGGCGGCCAACAGGCTGGCGGCCGCTTCGCTGTCGGCGCCAAGCACAATCCTGTCAGGATGAAGGAAATCCTTAACCGCGGTGCCCTCGCGGAGGAACTCGGGATTCGAAGTGACATCGAAGAGCGCCCTCGATACGCCATTGCGCTCGATGGTGCGCCGGATCCAGTCGTTGGTGTACACCGGCACCGTGCTCTTCTCGACGATGACCTTATAGGAGTGGATGGAACGGGCAATCTCGCTGGCAACCGCATCCACATAAGAGAGATCGGCGTTGCCGGTCTCACTTTGCGGAGTGCCCACGGCGATAAAGATGACCTGCGACTGTTGCGTGGCATGGCCAAGGTCGGTGGTGAACTGGACCTGGCCGCTGGCCCGATGCCTGCCCAGCAACTCGGGAAGAAACTCTTCGTGAATCGGGACCAGACCCTGGTTGAGTTTGTTTACCTTGTCCTCGTCATTGTCGACGCATAAGACCCGGTGGCCGATTTCAGCAAAGCATGCGGCCGCTACCAGACCGACGTATCCCGATCCAACCACGGTGATTGCAATGGATTCGCTCATCTTGTTTCTGGACTCCGTCTCATCATCAATGTGGTGATGTAACTACGTATTTTGGGGGAAAGCCATAGTCAAATCGTGCAAGATTGATACGAAACTGCGGTCGAGACGCCGCGGAGTAAGCCCTGGACTGTTATCTCCAGCAGCCTTTCTCTCTTTATAAACAAGAAAAACCCGTTCGAAATTCCCTTCAGCCGACATTAACGGCCAAGTCTGCGGCTTTCTTTAAAGAGTACAGTGTGAAGTCACTCATCCTCGAAGCCTTGCAGGAAATCCGGAGACTAAACAGTGGCCCCTACGCTGTCTATGTTCTTGGTGGGTGAGCTGGAGGCCTGTGGTTGATCCTTTGTTTCTTCCTCATGATATTCCATCTCCGTGTTGATGGACCAGACGTTGTCCTTGTCGCGGACCCCGGCGATGATGTTATCGACTGCCGTCATGGCGGTGAGCATGGAGTGGTCCTGGTTGTTGTACTTGTGCATTCCGTTTCGGCCAACCAGGTACAGATTGTGGAATCGATCGAGAAACTCGCGGATGACATGGAATCGGTCGTAGGTACCAAAATAGGCCGGGTAGGTTTTGGGAACGCGGACTACATGGGCATCGGTGACGTCGGAAGCGCGCAAGATGCCTATCTTTTCCACTTCGGCGACGGCAAATTTTTTCAGATCTTCATCCGCCATTTTCCATAAGGCGTCGGTCTGATAACAGAAGTACTCGAGGCCGATCCAGGTCTTGCTGGGGTCGGCGACCATGTATGGGCTCCAGTTGTTGAAGATCTGCAACCGCCCTACCAGTACATCCGGCTCCTGAATGTAAATCCAGTTGTCCTTGAGCGGACCTCCGTCAGCTTCGCGCACCGTCAAGTGGTCAACCAGAAGCCCCACCGTAATGAAGTCACGGTACTGCAGACCGTCGCTCACTTCCCGCACTTCGCTGGGGATGGGGGTGTCCATGGCGTCGATCAGTTCACGTACGGGCATGGTGGAGAAGACATAGTCCGCATCGAAGCGGCGCCGTTGACCGGTATCACTGACTGCCTCGACAGCAGTGATCGCATCGCCGTCGACGAACAGGCGGGTCGCGCGCCAACCGAGAAGAATCTCTCCCCCCTGCTCGCGAATCTGGTCGGCTGCGTGTTCCCAAAGCTGACCCGGGCCGTATTTCGGGTAGAGGAACTTCTCGATCAGCGATGTCTCGGTGCCCTTCTGCTGGATCGCCTCATCCTTGCGGGAAGCAAAGGCCTTCTTGAGAAAGTGCAGGATGGCGGTGGTGAGCGACAGTCCCTTAATCCGCTGTGCTCCCCACTCGGCACTGATGCTCTCGCAGGGAACCCCCCACACCTTCTCGGTGTAAGACTTGAAAAAGGTGAGGTAGAGCTGGCGGCCGAAGCGGTTGACGAGAAAATCTTCGAGCGACTTCTCCACCTTGCGCGGAAACAGCCTGGCCATCAGGTAGCTGACACCGATCTTGAACGTGCGCACCAGGCCAAGCTTGCCCAGCGTATCCGCGGTGAGCTTGATGGGGTAATCAAAGAACCGGCGCAGAAAGTAGATGCGGCTCTTGCGCGGGCGAACCAGCATCACCAGGTCTGTGGTCTCGGGCGTTGGCGCGGAGTCACCGGTTTTGAGAGTTCGCGATTTATTTTGGTGGCGCAGCGCATGTTGGGTATCCGCGCTCGCCTCAGGCGGCATCAAATCCATCCACCAGTTCATTACGCGATCGGACTTGGAAAAGAAACGATGCCCCCCAATATCGATGCGATTGCCGTTATGCCGGATGGTGCGCGAGATGCCGCCAATCTCGTGGCTGGCCTCGAGGACGATGGGGTGCACATCGGAACGGCGAAGAAACTCCAGGGCGGCCGTGAGCCCCGCGGGCCCGGCGCCGATGAGTAAGGCGGTTTTAGGCATGAACACTCCAACTGCTTACGATCGAAGACGACGGAACGATGAGGCGCACCTCCCCTGGGGGGTTGCCTGCCCCATCAACAACACGGTAACAGGAGAGATCCTTTATGGAACGTTGCATTCTCGCTGGAGCAAGGCGCCCGAATCAGGTTGAGCGACCCTGGTGAGATTTGAGAACGTGTTGCGTACTCTTCGTGCTATTACCCTGAAAGGTTCCGGTTTGATTTTATCGTCACGTGGAAGGAAGCTGTTACTGCTTCGCACGCTATCGCCGTGTAAAGCCTACCACGATGGGTGTTCGTTCCGTTCGTATCGAATGGATGCAGTACCTCGCGCGCTAATTGTGAGTGCTGTTCTGATATGGAACATGGGCTGTTTCTCTTCTAGACAGAAGAGTACGTTTTGATTACCCTGAACGTGGACCGGCAGGAGAGCTGTTCAAGAAGGTGCGAACTCTCGCTTGTCGTGCGGAGAAACTCTGCAAGAGCTTTGTGTCTTCCAGTTTGGGAAGGCGGATTTCTCTGTAAAAGTCCCAAATTGGGACACCCTGCGAGCCGCCCTTCGGGGCATCATATTGTGTACTAGCGCTGCAACTATTGTTGGATTTGTAACCAGCGAGGTTACTTGGTAGAAACGATTGGATGCAGCGCATGCTCTAATTTTGTCTGTACTGTGCGTGATGAGATGGAAGCCTGAAACAACGAGCGAATGGGTCACTTTTTGCCCTGGCTTTTCAATATCTCCAGACACCGAAGGATCAACATTTGATTTCACGGGCGGCTAACATGCGACTTCTCTCTAGAGCACTAGCTTCCGCAGTTTTCGTGGCGGGAGCGATACTGCCGAATGCCTTGAACGCCCAGGTGGTACCCGCGATCAAGGGTGGCGGAAGTCAAATCAACGTCTATGGAACCTATACCCTGGTAAAGACTGACTTCAATTCCACGCTTGACTATCCGCCCAAAGCACCGCCGCCGAGTAGCTTTAACGATGCGGATGGCTGGAACCAGGGTTTTTCCGCCGGGGCTGATTTCCGTTTGGGCCGGTTCGTGTTTGGCCAGCCCGCGGTCGGGGCGCGTTTCACCTACAGCACGGGTCAGTACGGCAAACAAAGAACGTTCGTGGTCGGTCCCGAGCTTCACTACATTTATAAGAAATTCCGCCCCTATGGCGACTTTCTTATCGGCCCGGGGAACATCACCTACAGCTCGGGCCAGACCGACAACAGCATCGTTTATGAGTTTGGCGGCGGCGTGGACTATCACAAGAGCCGGCGGGTAAACTTTCGCATGGTTGACTTTCAGTACCAGCTTTGGGACCTGGGAAATCACTACTATCCCCCGGGATTTTTACCTGGGCAGCCGGGTGTCTACATCGACACCAAGCTCAAGCCGTATACTCTAAGCTTCGGTATTCTCTTCCGGGTCAGGTAAGGCGGCCCGCACTGGTTGCGGGATCCTTCTAAGGCTACCTCCTGGTTGAGGAGAATGACCGGGCGTGAGCGTGAAGTAAAGATGTATCGAGCCGTCCAATCCGCCGACCCCTACCTCAAACCTTCGTTCTCCGTGCCGAACCGTATGGGGAGGCTGGCTTGGTCCATAGTGTGGGCTCTTCTGTATCGCCCATCGCCCCGGCCCTTTCATGCGTGGCGTGCTTTTCTCTTGCGCTGCTTTGGCGCGACGCTGGGGCCAAACTGTCATTTCTATCCCAGGTCAAGGATCTGGGCTCCGTGGAATCTGGTGTGCGCCGATGGTGCATCTCTGGGCGATGAGGCGGAGATATATAACCCCTCGCCGGTATCCATGGGGTCGCACGCCATCGTTTCGCAACAGGCCTACATCTGTGGCGCCACGCACGATTACAACGACCCGGCCTTCCCACTCATTTCCTTCCCCATGAGTGTGGGCGCCTACGCCTGGGTGTGCGCGCGCGCTTCTGTCTCTCCGGGAGTGAACGTCGGCGAGGGAGCGGTACTCGGCCTCGGTTCAGTGGCCACGCGAGACCTGGAGCCCTGGACGGTCTACGCCGGCGTTCCGGCAAAACCCATCAAGCGGAGAGTGCGACGCGAGCAAGACAGCACTGCCCCATAGCTGCGCCACGTAATGAGTTGAACTCCACAGTGATCGCATGCATGATTTCGGTCATTTCTCCTGTTACTGTGTGAGAAAGGTCTAGAGGAGAATTGTTTTCGCGATGCCGCCTGTCTTGCGAATTTGCTACCCAATTGGTTGGGCAACGATTGCCGTTCTAAGCGCCATTGGCATCTTGCTGCCCGCTCTGTGCGCGGCCCCGGCCCAGGGACAAAATTCCGATAGCGGCGGCATCTCTTCGCAGAATTCAGCGCCGATTCAGATCACGCCCGCGCCCAGCAATCCCGCTGGGAATACACCGCTTGCGCCTATCTTTCCTCAATCGACCGCGCCGCAATCGAACACGCCTGGGGCTCGATCGGGGATCTACACGATGCCCAACGGCCCGTCATCCTCGGCCGGGCTGGGCTTTGGCCCCATTCGTTCGGGAGATATCGTAGAAGTACAGATATTCGAAGCCCCGGAGTACTCGGTGAGAATGCCGGTCTCATCCTCTGGGGAGATCGCCATCCCGTACGCGGGCCTGTTTCACATAGAAGGGATGACCTCGATCGAGGCGGCAAAGGCCATCGCGCGGCTGTTTGTGCAAAACCAAATCCTGCGCGATCCACGCGTAATCGTCACCACCCAACAGTTCGGTTACAGCGTGACCGTGATGGGCGAAGTAAAGTCTCCCGGCATTTACAACTTGGCTGGGCGGAAGCGGCTCATTGATCTGTTGACCGAAGCGGGGGGTGTGACCACCTCGGCGGGGCATGTGATTGAGATCTTCGCGGCCGGCTCGATGAAAAATCCAACCACGGTCTTATGGGATCCAACGCTGCGCGAAAATGACAATGCCGAACTGGAAATCAAAACCGGAGAAACCATCCTGGTCAGCCGTTGCGGCGTGGTCTACGTGGGCGGCAATGTAGGCAGGCCGGGTGCGTTTCCGCTGTGCGAATCCAATCACACCACACTCTCTGAAGTCATTGCCTTGGCCCAGGGAACCAAGCCAAACTCCTATACGCAAAGGACCCTTCTGCTAAGGAGTTCCGGCAGCGGAACACGGGTGGTGCAAAAGGTCAAACTGGAAGACGTGCTGCGAGGACGCACGGTGGATATTACCATGCAGCCGGACGACATCCTCTTTATTCCGCCAAGCACACTCAAGGCAGCTGGGAAAACTGCGTTGGTCGCCGCGATAGGTTTCGCTACGCAGGCATATTTCTATCTTCATTAGAACGTTGCTCCACATTTTCATTCCACGAAGAGCCCATGGTAGTGAAGTGCCAATGAAGTTCAGTGTGGTTACCATCTCCTTCAATCAGCGACAGTACCTGGAGGAAGCCCTCACCTCGGTGCTACAGCAGGATTACCCTGCGATCGAATACATCGTTGTGGATCCGGGTTCAACGGATGGAAGCCGGGAACTAATCGGAAGCTTTCGCAGCCGGCTGTCGAGCGTGATTTTCGAGCCCGACCAGGGAGCCGCCGACGGGTTGAACAAGGGATTTCAACACGCTTCGGGTGACATTTTCGGGTTTCTGAACTCCGACGACGTGCTGCTGCCGGGAGCGATGAGAGGCGTCAGTGAGGCTTTCGAGCGGAATCCCCATTTCGATGTAGTGATGGGCAATGGCTTTATTGTCGATGCCGTTGGCCGGCGTATTCGGCGCATCCGGGCAGCCGGTTTCACCGTGGATCGCTATTTCTACGGAGGAGCGACCTGGCTGCAGCAAGCGACGTTTTTCCGCCGCGCCGCGTTTGAGCGCGTGGGGGGATTTAACGTAAACAATCGTTCCTGCTGGGATGGTGAGCTGCTGGTGGACATGGTTCGGCAGGGCGCCAGGATCAAATATCTTAACCAGGATCTGGCCCTGTTTCGCATCCATGCCAAATCCATCACCGGGTCGCGGCGGCACAGTGAAATGATGAAAGCCGACGCCGATCGCATGTTTTCTCTTACCCGCGGAAGGCGATGGACGGCCATGGATACACTGCGCGGCTACCTGTTTCGTATCGAACGTATCCTTACCCATCCCGGCGCGGTCGAGTCCGCGATCCGGGGACGCATGCGCGGGAGTTAGCGTGGAGAGCCAGCGGTTTAGTCACGCTGGTTCACCGCGCGAGAAAGATTGGTGAATGGCCTTGCAGCATCTTATAATTTGAGTCTTAGAGGATTTTTGCTATCAGCGTGCACTGGTGGGATGCGACCGCGTTCAGCGCTATTGTCTCAATGACACCGATAGTGAGAATGCTCCAGGAAAGCTTCCGGCCACTTTCCTGCAGGTGGAGGTTAAGGTCGAGAGACGTCCACCACTGGGCATCTTCAATCTACCGATTCGGTGAACTTCCAAGCGCATGAGTATTTATCCCCCACCATCGGAACCGGCCGTAGTACCCGAGTACCGAGAACCCCGCACGCCCGAGCGTTCCTTTCTAAGCCTGGGACTGAACGACGGTCAGACTCTGCAGCACTTCCTTCTGATTGGCAAGAAATATATCTTGCTGGTGGTGGTTTGCACTTTGCTGGGCACGGGTGCGGGATACATAGAGAATGCCCGAACTCCGAATCAATACAAGTCTGTGGCCAACATCGAGATCACCCAGGATACCGCCGATCAGTTCCGGGTCGATACGGGCGCAGGCTATGACAGCGGCTACATCGACGTCACCAAGTTGGACACGGAGATCGCAATCCTGAAGAGTTCGACGCTGGCGATGAAAACCATCCAGACGCTGCATCTCGATAAAAACAAGGATTTTCTGCCGTTGGGATCGAATCACGTCTGGGATCTATCGAAGATTAGGGATCGGCACGCTCTGATTGGGATTTTCGAAGGCGGCCTGGCAGCCGAGCGCTTCGGGCACACGAACATTCTCGATCTGAGCTTTACCGCGCGTAATCCTGAGCTTGCCGCGGTCATCTGCAATACCCTCATCGACAACTACGTGCAGCACAACTTCAGCGAAAATTATGCTGCCACGCAGGAGGTTTCGGTCTGGCTGCAGCAACAGTTAGGCGATCTGAAGAACCGCCTGGAGGCCAGCCAAGAACACATGCTCACGGTGCAGAAGGATATTGGCCTGGTGGGCATCGATCAGACGCAGAGCATCGTGCTTTCCCGGCTGGTGGATATCAACCATGATGTGACCTCGGCCGAGGCGCAGCGGCTGGTTGCCCAAGCCAAACTCCTTACTTTACAAAGTGCGCCGCCCGACGTGCTGGCAACGTTGAGCGGCGATCCGGTGCTGATGGGCTTGAAGGAAAGACTGACCGCGCTCGAAGCGGACAATGCGAGCCTGAACGCCAATTATGGCGCCAAGAACCCGCGGGTGTTGCAGAACCGCGCCGAAATTGCCGAAGTTGAGCAAAGTATGAAGGTCGAGCAAGCTACGGCCCTGAGCCGGGCGCAGCAGGAAGTGAACGCCGCCACGGAGAATCAGGCGGCGTTGCAGCGCCGGCTGGATCAGGAAAAGAGCAGCGCCTACAATGGCAACTCGAAGGCCGTCGAATACTCCCTCGCCCGCCGGGAATACGAAGCCAATCGAGCCTTGTACGACGGGCTGCAACAGCGGCTCCAGGAGGCCGGCATCATCGCGGGTCTGCACTCCACCAACATCCGGCGTATCGACCCGGCCGACGCTCCCGACTTTCCCAGTTCCCCACGCAGGTCGGTTAACCTGATGCTCGGCCTGCTCAGCGGGCTCGGGCTTGGCTTGCTTCTCTCGTTCGTGGTGGAAATGCTCGATACCAACATCAAGACCATTTATGACATTGAGGAACGGCTTGGCCTACCGATGCTGGGCGTCGTTCCGCAGGTCGATTCCAAGCTGCTGTCGCCGGAGACATTTGTCCGGGATGCTACGTCGCCGCTTCCCGGCGCCTGGTCGCGGCTGGCGGAATCCTATCGGTCGCTCCGCACTACGATTTTGCTTTCCCGCGCGGGCACACCGCCCCAGGTGATTCTGATCAGCAGCGCCAAGCCCTCAGAGGGTAAGACATCGATCACCACCCTGGAGGCGATCGTGTTTGCGCTCAATGGCGCCCGTGTACTCTTGCTCGACTCTGATCTGCGACGGCCGTCCGTGCATCTCCGCTTCAGGATTTCCAACAAGGTTGGGCTTACCTCGGTCTTAACCGGCAAAGTCTCCTTGCAGGATGCCATCACTTCCGTGCCGTCCGTACCTACCCTGCATATCCTGCCTGCAGGCCCTATCGCCCCCATGCCCGCTGAGTTGCTCGGCTCGCTGCAGATGCAGCGACTGGTCGAGGGCTTGCGCGCCGACTACGATTTCATCCTGATTGATACCCCGCCGGTTCTGACGGTAACCGACGCTGCGGTGCTGGTGTCCATTAGTGACGGTGTGGTGCTGGTTCTGCGCTATGGACAGGCCTCGAGAAATGTGGTCGCGCGGGCCAGCGAAATCCTATTGCGTTCCGGAGCTCATCTGCTGGGCGTGGTCTTGAATGCGGTCGACCTGCAATCCTCCGATTATGCCGAGTACTACGGCCGCGCATACAACGACTATTACCAATCGCGTGTAGATGTCGAAGAGTAGTGCGTGAGAGCAATTGTTGCCACGGGATTCGGCAAGCTTTACTTCCATGAAACAGCGCGCGCCCTGGCTGACGCGGGAGTCGAAGTAAACTTTCTCACCGGCTGGGTACCCACTGACAAACAGACCGCCCTGGTGAACATGGTGGGAAAGCTCATGCGAGAAAAGCACCTGGCGGCGCGCATGGCGGCGCGTAAGATTCCGGGTGCCTCGGTCACTCCTGTGGCCTGGGTCGAGGTCGCTGGAACCTTTATCAAACTGGTCCAACGTACGCGAGTTATCCCGCTAGATCTGGCGTACGGCATGCAGTTCCGTGTGGCCGGCTGGGGCAGCCGCAAGTACCTGAAAGATGCCGACGTCTTGCTGGTCCGCAGCGGAGCAGGCCAATCCGGCGCAATCCGGCGAGCTCGCAGAAACGGCCTGGCGATCGTTACCGATCATTCGATTGCCCATCCCGCCTTCATGCATGAGGCCCTGCGCGAAGAGTTTGCCCGCTTCGGGATGCCCGCCGGCTACGACCCGCGCGCGGACTTGTGGAAGCTGGTGTTGCGGGATTGCGACGATGCTGACCTGCTGCAGGTCAACTCCGATTTTGTGAAGAAAACTTTTTTGCAACAGGGCTACCCTGCGCACAAGGTGCGGGTCGCCTACCTGGGAGTGCGAGAAGACTTTTTCGATCTGAAGCGCGATTACCACATCGATGGCCCCGTGCGTATTTTGTTTACCGGGAATTTCGATATTCGCAAGGGTGTGCGGATTTTGCTCGAGGCTATTCGCCGCTGCAGAGCGTCTGGGCTGGATGTTCGTCTGCAGTTGATTGGGAATCTTGGCAATGGGGCGGCGTGTCTGGGACCCGGCGACGATCAATTTTTCACCCATACACCCTTTGCGCCGTTGAAGCAGGTGGCCGAGGCGCTGGGGGAAGCAGATCTATTCGTCTTCCCTACGTTTGCTGAGGGCTCTTCGCGTTCGGCAATGGAAGCCGCTGCCGCGGGTTTACCGGTGGTCACGACAGAGAATTGCGGTTTACCGCTGGAGCATGAAAAGAGTGCGATCTATGTGCGGGCGGGCGAGGTTGAGTCTCTCGCAGACGCCATTGCCCGGATTTCATCGGATGAAGGCCTGCGGCAATCGATAGGCAGAAACGCAATGAAAACTGTGACTGAGAACTATACGTGGCTGCATTACGGACGGCGAGTGGCGGGGTACTTCCAAGAGGCCATTGAAGGCGTTGGCCGGATGGAAAAGGCGGCTGCGGTTTGATGCAACTGAGTCTTCAGTAACAGTGTTTGGGAGACCTCAGAAATTTGGGCGGCCCGAGTAGCGCACTGCAGATCCCTCCACTCCGCTACTCCGGATTTCCTGTTTACCTTTGTGGCGTTGGTGTACTTCCTGCGCCCTTCTTTACGGAAGGGCGCACCCGGGGCCTTGTCCAGTGCTGCGTGGCAGGAAATCCGGGTACGCTCCGGTCGGGATGACAAAGGGAAGGGCGGCGCTTCCATTGAGCGTCGGGTGACTGGATTGAAGCAAACAGCAGGTCCCTCCGCTACGCTACGCTTCGGTCGGGATGACACTTCTGTTTGGGAACGGACAAAACGAATAAAGCAGTTTTTCCATTCGCCTGAGTGGACTGTTACGCCTCGGAATGACAAAGGGGAGGGCGGCGCTTCCATTGAGCGTCGGGTGACTGGATTGAAGCAAACAGCAGGTCGCTCCGCTACGCTACGCTCCAGTCTGGATGACAATTCTGTTAGTAACGTACAGAAGAACAGTCGAAGCTGTTTTTCATCCGCTTGGGCGGCCGAGGGGCGAGTTCCTGGCTCCTAAACTTTCCTTCGGGGCTGATTCGGCGAGAGCGATCGTTGGGCTTCGCCCGTCTTTTTGGCCCAGGTACGCTTTGGCGAACCTGGGGCACCCGTCCTTCGCTCCGACCTTAGACCCTGAAGGGCAATGGTGCGGTTAAAGATTCAGGTGGGTTTGAACCGCTTCCAGCAGGGAGCCGGCGACGGCATCCGCGAGCGTTGCGGCGGCGTTTGCTCCCGGCTTCTGACGGTCCGCCTCTCCCTCAATGAAGATGGTTTTCATGCCCAGCCGCTGCCCCGCTTGCATGTCGGAAAGGGAATCGCCGATGACCACGCTGCTCTCCGCCTTGACCTGGGGGAAGTCTTTCATGGCCTGCTCAAAGAGGCCGGCGTCCGGCTTGCGGCAATTGCACTGGCCGTTGTCATGAGGACAGTAGTAGATGGCGTCCAACCGCGCATCCTGCCGCGCGAGATCAGTTTGCATGTTGCTGTGAATCAGCTCCAACTGGGCATGCGTGAGGCGGCCCAAGGCGATGCCGCGCTGATTGGAGACCACGATCACGGTCAGGCCCGCACGGTTCATTCGGGCAATCGCGTCGACCGCTCCCGGCAGCCATTCAAATTGCGCCCAGTCGCTGACGTAAGCGCCCTCGGGCAGCTTACGGTTCAAAACGCCGTCGCGATCCAAAAATACGCAGCACACTATAATTACCAAGGCTAACACCGTGCCCGACAACACCATTCGTCGCATTACTCTGCTAAGCTTTCGCACATTTGGCGATTACGTACTCAAGGCGCCTTTTCTCTTCGAACTCGCGGGGAAGTATCCGAACGCCGAGATCACCATGGTTACCAACCGTAAGGGCGGCCAGGTGTATCCCTTGATGGACTCACGGCTGAAATTGATCGTGGTCGACCACGGCGACGCAAAGCTGCCTATGCTGCGGACACTGGTTGCCATGCCTCGGGCCGATCTGGTCTTCGCCCTGGACGACAGCCGTACTACGCTGGTCCTCTCCCTGGTAGTGAGGGGTAAACGGAAAACAGGGTGGATTCAGGGAATTAGCCGTCTCTATGCGGAAGGCGGATTTTTCGAGTGGAGAAGCGTTCGCCCCTGGCTGTCGACGATCGTGAAGGCCGTTTACCGGCCGGGCAGGATTCGCCGGCCGGAAGACAAACACGATAGCGAGGTGGAGCTCGAACTCCTGGATCTGCAGGGCCAAGGCCGGCCGCTCGCCTCCTATCGCGGCCAATATGCGTCGCCACCAGCCCGACGGCCTCACACACCCTATATTTATTGCGCGACCGAAGCCGGTTGGCGAGCAAGACAGCTCAGCAATGAACAGTGGACGGGCATCCTCCGCGGGCTGCTTCAGGCTTTTCCCCAGCACACGATCGTGGTCCATGGCGCAAGCGGCGCAGTGAAAGACTTCGCTTCGGACCCGCGCGTCCTGGCCTATGGCCAAGGGTCGGTGCTCGAACTATTCGAGAAGATCTCAGCTGCAGACCTGGTGATTGCTCCCGACAGCTTCGCGCTGCATCTGGCCTCGCTCTACGACGTGCCGGCGATCGGCTATTTTGGTCCTGCCCACCCGCACCGCTTCCGGCCCACCGGAGCGAGAAGCAGCAGCCTTTTCCACCAGCCGGAATGTTCCCCATGCCTGCAACTCAGGGGTGACAGCTCCTGCCGCCAGGGTTTGATCCAATGCAGCTCGCTGGCGGCGATGAAGCCGGCTGAGTTCATAGCCGCGGCGGAGGTCGCGTTGGCGTAACCATGGCCGTTGTTTCGCTCACTCTCGAATTGGTTATCGAGCAGGCTCACTCGCTGAAGGACCGCCGCCAGGTTGTCCGCAGCCTCAAGGAGAAGCTTCGTCATGGGTTCAATATTTCAGTTGCTGAGCTGGATGAGGCGGTCACCTGGCAATCCGCGACCATTGGAGTAACTGCCATTTCCCGCTCCCGTGATTACCTTTCCGGCCTCATGCGGCAGGTTGAGAACGCGGCAGTGCGCATCGCCAATGACCTGGGCGCCCAGGTAGCCGATTCCTGGTGCA
Source organism: Acidobacteriaceae bacterium (assembly GCA_049522955.1). Lineage (GTDB taxonomy): Bacteria > Acidobacteriota > Terriglobia > Terriglobales > Acidobacteriaceae > PALSA-350. The sequence continues at coordinate 33,770 of JBEKNJ010000018.1, read as the reverse complement.
CCTTCCTCGAGGAGGATGCGGAGGATTAGGGCTTTTCTGATAACCTTAAAGGTTTAGCTAAGGACTATTTTCATGGTGGAACCACGGGCACGAAAGTACCATCGAGACCGCGTAGCCGAAACGCTGCGCGAAGAGATCAGCGCCATGATTGCGGGCGAACTTGGTGACCCGCGAATCAGCTTCGCATATGTCAGCGAAGTGGTTATCAACCCGGGCGGCAAGTCGGCACGGGTATACATTGCCGTCGATGGCGGCGAAGTAGAGGAAGAGAAGACACGAGAGGCGCTAACCGCTGCTCGCGGCTTTATCCGTCACGAATTGCTGGAGCGGATGGGAGTACGGCACGTTCCTGAACTGTCGTTCCAGATCGATAAGTCCAAACATCTCAAGCTGCGGATCGATGAGCTGCTGGGCCGTACCAGAAAGACGCAGAAAGCGGATAAGAAGGAGGCTCTCCCCAAGCCCCTGACCACCGCGACCTCCAAGGAGTAGCAGCAGCCTTTCGCCCCTCACATGCGATCCGATCCGCAATCCAATCCGCAACCTCATTCCATGATCGACGCGGTCCTGAGCTCCATTGCCAGGGCCGATCGCCTATTGGTAACCGCGCACGCCAGGCCCGACGGCGATGCAGTGGGCTCTCTGCTGGCTTGTTGGATGATGTTGCAGCGGATGGGCAAGCAGGCTGACATGGCGCTGAGCGACCGGGTGCCAGTCATCTACCGATCGCTGCCCTGTGCGGCCCTAGTCAGGCATTGGAGCCGGGTGGAAGGCAACTACGACACGGTGATCCTGCTGGAGTGTGACGGCATCCCACGCAGCCGCCTCGATGGCCTGGAAAATCGGTTCCTGATCAATATCGACCACCACACCAGCGGCCGTCCCTTTGCCAACGTGAACTGGATCGACAGCAGTGCCTGCGCCGTCGCGGAGATGGTTTACCAACTCGCCGGCGCTGCCGGTATCGACATTACACCAGAGATGGCGACGTGCCTCTATACTGCGGTGCTTTCCGATACCGGTTCTTTTTGTTACGAGGGTACCGACGCCCACACCTTCGAAGTGGCACGGAACCTGGTTCGCCAGGGAGCGGATCCAGTGCTCATCGCCCAGGATGTTTACTTCTCTAACCCACCTGCCAAAATGCTTTTGCTGGGTGCTGCGCTGGCCAACCTGCACCACGACGGACGCCTGGCCTGGCTTTGGATATCTGAAAACGATATGGATCGTAGCCATGCCGTGGAGGAAGACTGCGAAGGGATCGTTAACTATGCCATCGGCATTGCAGGAATCGAGGTTGCCGTTTTCCTGCGTGAACTAAGGGACCATCATGTACGCCTAAGCCTGCGCAGCAAGGGGCGGGTCAACGTGGCTACTATCGCAGAACGATTTGGGGGCGGTGGTCACGAAAATGCCAGCGGCTGCACCCTTGAGGGCCCGCTCCAGGTGGCCACGGAACGGATCCTGCGGGATCTCCGCAAGGAGATGGCGACGGCGGCAGCGGGTTATTGATTTACGCATTTGGGGAGTTACGCATTTTGGTGCTGCGGAATCGGACGGCGCGCTATACTCTCGCCTGGACGCTGAATCTGATAGCCTGTGCTTGTTGTAGCTCCCTTTAAGTCGTGGTCCCTGCCTGGCAGAATCGATGGCTGAGAACAAAGCAATGGTGGAAACGCCTCGAGTAATCCATCGGCCGGGCACCGGTCTGGCCGCTTTGAAAGCTCGGTTCCCTGCCCTGCACGACACCCTGGAGGCGGCCAGCCTCTTCGTTTTCACCCCCTTTTTCCTATTCTATGGATTGGTGCCGGTCTTCGGCGGAGATGGGCTGGGACTGGTTGGAGCCGATGAACCCAGGTACGCGCAGGTGGCCCGGGAGATGCTTTACCGGCATGACTACATCACTCCGGTACTCTGGAGCCATCCCTGGCTGGAAAAGCCCGCTCTATATTACTGGCGGGCGATGTTTGCCTTCCTTGAGTTTGGGGTGCACGACTGGTCGGCGCGGCTCCCCTCCGCCAGCTTCGCTTTCATCCTCGTTGCCTTGATCTATTTGCACTTGCGCCGCTTCCGCCCGGGAAGCCAGTTGGATGCGGCATTGATTACGGCTTCCTGCGCCGGCATCGTCGGGTTTGCTCGCGGAGCTTCGACTGATATGCAGTTGGCCGCGCCCTTTTGCATCGGCATGCTCGGCTGGTATGCCTGGTATGAGACCGACAAGAAATTCTGGCTCTTCGATCTCTACTTTTTCGTCGGCATTGCCACGCTGGCGAAAGGTCCGGTGGCGCCGGTCATGGCAGGGTGCATTATCTTCAGCTTCGCTGCACTGCGGCGTGAGTGGTCGCTGCTGCGGCGCACGATCTGGATCCCCGGGGTGCTGCTTTATTTCGCCATGGTGCTGCCCTGGTACATCGCGGTACAGCACCGCAATCCCGATTTCCTACGCATCTTTTTCCTCGAACACAACCTGGAACGTTTCGCCACCAACCGCTACATGCACGAGCAGCCGCTGTGGTATTACCTCCCTATCCTGCTGCTTGCGTTGATGCCCTGGTCGGTCATCGCCCTGCGCGCGCTGGTGGAGGCGATTCAACAATCGGTGGCGGAGTGGCGGGCACGACTCGCCAAGCACCATTACATCGGCCATAGCCGATGGGGGGATGCGTTTCCAGAATTTCTTGTGTTGTGGACCCTTTTCCCGATCATCATTTTTTCTCTTTCCCGATCCAAACTGCCGGGCTACATTTTGCCCTCGATTCCTCCGCTCACGATTCTCACCGGCGATTACATTAACCGCATTCGCCACAAAGGCCTGGATGGTTGGCTGCTCTTGTTGCATGCCGCGCTCTCTGCGGTGACCATCATCCTGGTACTGCTGCTGCCATGGCATATCAGCCATCCCGGAGGGAGAACGCCCCTCTCGATTCTGCTGCCGGCGGTTTCGAGCGGCCTGGCTGCCGCACTTCTGATCGGGGTTGTTGTGGCGCGGTTTGGGGTCAAGCGCCTGCGCGTGGCCACCATGATCCCGCTGGTCATCATGTTGCTGTTTATCTTCGGTATAGGTCCATTCTTTGGCCTGCCTGCCCTTTCCGCCACCAAGAAAAACATCCGCTTGCTCGACGCCGCCTACTCTGCCCGGCCGCTGGCTGCCATCATCAGCCAGATTGCCAAGCCGAAGGAAGGGGTCGCGGTCTATAGGGTTCGGCGCGACGTCGAATATGGGCTTTCCTTCTACCGCAATCACCAGGTCGAAAATTACGAGCAGGACGGCATCCCTCCCGGAGAGCACATCCTCATCACCCGTGAAATCTACGCCGGCCAGCTGCATAGTTTTCTTGCCGGGCGATCCTACCAGCCCCTCTTCTCCTATCCCGCACAAAACCTTGCGGTTTACCAGGTCTTCGCCAAGCCCTAGAAGCGGGTGACAAAGGCCCTGGGTTTCCATGCTATGGCTTTGTGCCGTACACTCCTGTTCGGGATGACACCGGCCCTGCACCTGGAAATTCTCGATCTGCGGCACTTCTCCGCCAGCAACCTGAAGCCGGTGCTGGAGGCGGAGAGTCTTGTCTGGAATCAGCGCCTGCGCTGGGATTTCCATGCTTCCGCCAACCTTCTGCTGCAATACCTCGACTCCCGTCTTCTGCCCGGTTATGTGGCCATCGAAAACGGCCGGATTTGCGGTTATGTCTTTTGCGTCTATGAGAGCGAAAAGGCACTGGTGGGCGATGTTTTCGCCGTCCCGTCCGCGGACAATCCGGAGTTAACGGCAGACGTGGAGCGGCGGCTGCTCGAACATATGATCGAGTTGCTGCAGCACTCCCCCGGGGTCGAACGCATCGAATCGCAACTGCTGCTGCGACCGCATGGTACTCATACGGAAACTCTTCGCAACGCCGGATTTGAGATATACGAAAGACTGTTCATGGAGCTTGAGCTGGGATCCGCCAATCTTGACGAAGGGCCGCCAGCCGGGCGCATGAGTGAATTGGAGTTGCGCTCCTGGAAAGACAGCGATTTTTCCGCCGCCGGCCATCTTATCGCCCATGCCTATGAAGGCCATCTGGATGGCATCATCAACGATCAGTACCGCTCTGTTTCCGGTTCCCTGAGATTTCTTCACAATATCGTCCGGTTTCCGGGTTGTGGGCTGTTCGACCCTTCCTCCTCGCGCGTCCTCGCCTACCGCGGCCGCGATGAGATCGCGGCGCTGCTGCTCTGCTCGCGGGTACGCGAAGATGTCGGCCACGTAACCCAGATTTGCGTGAGCCGGCAGTATCGCCGCCGGGGTCTAGGGGCGTGGCTTCTGGCTGACTGCTCGCGCGCTCTCCGCAAGCGCGGCTTTGAGGCGCTTACGCTCACCGTAACGAGGCAAAATTCCGACGCGGTTGCGCTCTATCACCGTAGCGGATTCGTGACCCGGCAAACCTTCGACGCGATGGTTTGGGAGCGCCGCGGGAGAACCCGAACCTAGCTGGATTTGTGTATTCTTAAGTGATGGCGCAAAAAGCAGATACGGCGAAGCGAGCGGCGGACTCGAAAGCTAGCCGGTTGGGATACATGGCACTGATTGCGGGTTGGCTAGTTCCTGGGGCTGGACACCTTTTGCTCAAACGTTGGGGCCGCGGCCTCCTGATATTGGCTTCGATCAGCTGCATGTTTGTGCTTGGCATGATGATGGGCGCCAGGCTCTACGCACCTAATACTGCCGACCTGCTGGACATGCTGGGATTTCTCGGTGATCTGGGAGGGGGCCTGCTTTATATGGTGGGCCATGCCCTTGGACTGGGCCAGGCTCCGGTGCAGGTGGTGACGGCAGATTATGGCGCAAAATTTGTGGTGGTCGCGGGACTGCTGAACCTGATTTCAGCGGTGGACGCGCATAGTATCGCGATCGGGAGAAAGCCATGACCATCGCGCCTTCCCATTTCACCACGGTTATTCTCTTTGCGATCTTTGCTTCGACCATCTTCGGTATTACGCAGAGAAGTACACCTAAAGCGATGGTTCGCTATGGCGCTTATTGCTTTGTGTTGTTTTTAGCGGCTGTGATCGTGGCCAGCTGGCTCATGTACTTCATCCGCCACTAGGCTTCCTCTAAAACATTTCCAGGAGGGTCCTGCAACACAGAGATCTCTCCACTACGCTTCGCTCCGGTCGAGATGACAAGGGGGAGAGGGGCGCTCCCATTTGAGTTGGCTAGTGGGACCTGCTGTTTTGCTAGATACGCACTAGTTCGGTTTGGATGGGACCGGTTACTACGGCATGCCCCGGCTCGGTCAGCATGTTCACTTCGCTGCGCACACCGAATTCCGGGAGATAGATTCCTGGTTCTACCGAGAAGCAGGTATAAGGCAGAATCAGACGCTCGTCATGAGTTTCCAGGTTGTCGAGGTTTGCCCCGTTGCCATGGATCTCGATGGAGATGTTGTGCCCCGTCCGGTGCGTGAAGTATTCTGCGAAGCCGGCGTTGCGGATCACTGCGCGGGCGGCATCGTCCGCCTGCCATCCGGCGGTTGGCAGACCGGCCGCAAACGCGTCCTGCACGGTCTTGATGGCCGCATCTCGGGCCTGCGCGACTACCGAAAAAACCTGGCGCTCGCGATCCGTTGGCTCGCGGCCAACCACGGCGGTCCAGGTTATGTCGTAGAAGCAAGTATCCGGACGATCCATACGCCCCCAGATGTCGATGAGCAGGAAATCTCCTTGCCTGATAGGTTTGGAGCTGGCCGAGGTGGGCTCGTAATGGGAATCGGAACTGTTGGCGTTCACGGAGACGTTGGGTCCATAACCATCAGCGATTCCAGCCCGCCGCATCGCCTCACGCAACCACACCATCACTTCATATTCATTTACGGGCCTTGCAGCAATGTACTTCCATACCTCGCGGACAATCTCATCAATGGCTTTCTGAGCCTGGTAATGGCTGGCAATCTGCTCTGGCGTGAGGACGGCTTCAAAGCGGCTCACCAGATCGGCGGAGCTGACGATGGTCTTGCCCATCTCCCGCAGCAGTTCAACTGTTCCTGCATCCACCATAGATACATACATGATGGCGTTGCGCGGCGAGTACTGCATGGCAAGCTTCTGATACGGTTCAAGCATGGTGCGCAGGCCGTCTTCCAACTCCTGCCACGATGAATAGACCTGCCCACTTCCGGGCAGGGACGCCAGTTTCCCGCTCTCGACTCGATGGGTCAACTTGCTTGGGGAACCGTCTGCGGGAATGAAGTAGTACCAGCGCCGCGAGACATGCAGGGAGTCGCTCAACCCCAGGATCCGATAAGCAATCGGATCCCGGTGATGATGATCGTAGAAGAGCCAGCCATCGACTTGCTGGTCACGAAGTGCGGTCTGGATCTGTTCCAGGTTCATGAGCCGACTACTGTGCGGTCAGCTCTGCAGCAACCCGCTCGGTCACGAAGGCCTCAACGGTATCGCCTACCTGAATGTCATTGAAGTTGGCAATGCCCATGCCGCACTCCATGCCGTTGGTCACTTCGCGGGCATCGTCCTTGAAGCGCTTGAGAGACGAGAGCTTGCCCTTGAAGACCTGCTCTCCATCGCGCATGAGGCGAATTTCCGCATCGCGCTTGATGGAGCCGTCGACCACGCGGCAACCGGCAATGGTGCCCACCTTGGGGATCCTGAAGATGTTGAGCACCTGGGCCCGGCCGACATAGTTCTCCTTGATGGTGGGCTCGAGCAAGCCCAGCATGGCCTTCTTGATCTCGTCCTGCAACTCGTAAATGATCGAGTGCAAGCGGATCTCGACGCCATCCTGTTCTGCCAGATCGGCTGCCTTGCGCTCCGGGCGCACGTTGAAGCCGATGACAATCGCGTTCGAAGCCGAAGCCAGCAGGATATCGCTCTCGGTGATGGCGCCTACGCCGGTGTGCAGTACCTTAATGCGCACCTTCTCGGTCGACATCTTCTGCAGCGAGTCGGCCAGAACTTCGACCGAGCCGGTCACGTCTCCCTTAAGGATCAGTGGCAGTTCCTTAACGCCAGCCTGCTTGATCTGCTCTGCCAGGCCTTCCAATGACACACGCGAAGACTTCGCGAGTTGCGACTCGCGCTCCTTCATCTTGCGGTATTGCGCAATGCCCTTGGCCTTATCGCGATCGGCAACCACGAGAACGGTGTCGCCCGCGTCCGGCATACCTTCGAGACCGAGAATCTCAACCGGCGTGGAAGGCACGGCTTCCTGCGTCGGACGGCCGCGATCGTCGAACATGGCGCGCACCTTGCCGAAAGTATTGCCCATGATGAAGCTGTCACCCGCGCGCAGCGTGCCGTTCTGTACCAGCACGGTGGCTACGGCGCCGCGTCCACGGTCGAGCTTGGCTTCGATCACCGTGCCTACGGCGGGACGATCGGGGCTGGCCTTCAGATTGCCCAGATCCGCGACCAGGCAAATCATCTCCAGCAGCAGGTCGAGGTTCTGCTTCTTCTTCGCCGAGACATCGACGAATACGGTGGAACCTCCCCACGCCTCGGGCACCAGGCCGCGATCGCCTAATTGCTGTTTCACACGGTCCGGCTGTGCGTCCGGCTTGTCGATCTTGTTTACGGCAACAATGATCGGCACGTTAGCGGCCTTGGCGTGATCCACCGCTTCCAGGGTTTGTGGCATGACTCCATCGTCCGCCGCAACCACGATGACCACGATGTCAGTGACCTTGGCTCCGCGCGCACGCATGCGGGTAAAGGCCTCGTGACCCGGAGTATCGAGGAAGACGATTTCGCGGCCGAAGGCAGGTGAATCCTGCTTGGCAATGCGAACCTTGTAAGCGCCGATATGCTGCGTAATGCCACCGGCTTCGCCGGAAGCGACATCGGTTTCCCGGATGGCGTCCAGCAGCGACGTCTTGCCATGATCGACGTGACCCATGACCGTGACTACCGGCGGCCGGGTAACTTCGATCTCGCTGACGTCCTCATCCTTCATCAGGTTTTCGAGGGCCTCATTGGCCATCTCGTCCTCGAAGGTAATGACTTGGGTGTCAGCCCCGAACTGGGCAGCCACATCCTTCACCAGCTCAGCATCAAGCGATTGGTTGACGGTGACAAAGACGCCGCGCATCAGGAGGGATGCGATGAGATCCTTGCCGCGCACTCCCAGCTTTTCCGCCAGATCTTTTACGCTGATGCCTTCTGTCACCGTGATGGTACGGGTGATGGGCACCGGCTCCTGGGGAATCTGGGCTCCGCCGAAACGTGGCGGAGGGGCAAAGCCCTTCATTGGGCCTTCCTTGGTCTTTGGATACTGCTGGCGTCCGCGACGCTGTTGCGGAGCGGCCCTCTGCGGGCGCGGAGCTTCCCCTGGAGGCGGCGTTAAGCCACCCGCACCACCCGCACCAGGGCGGGGGGCGCCAAATCCAGGACGAGCACCAAAGCCGGGCCGTGGGGCGCCAAAAGCGGGACGTCCACCAGGGCCGGGAGCGCCACCGGGCTGGGTCCGTGTCGGGTGCATAGGCCGGCGCGCACCGCCAGGACCGTCCTGGGGTGTGCGAGGGCTGTACCCTGGTCCACCAGCTCCTGGTCCGCCGCCGGGCCGGCCACGATCGAAGATGGGCCGTCCTCTCTGGATGACCCCTCCTGGTGGCTGGGGAACGCTGGAGGAAGGTGCGGCGGCTTGGGTTACTGGCGGAGGAGGCGGAGCCGTGTACACCGGCCGGGGACCGGTTTGGGGCATAATCACACGCCGCGCAGCCGGAGCGGGCGGCGGAGGGGCTTGCGCCGCCAGCGGTTCCACTACCGGAGAAGCCTCCGCACTGGCAGCCGCGGCTGCGATTTCAGGCGCACTGGGCATCTGTGGGGGCAGCGGGGAAGGCGCCTGCGGCCTGGGCTGCACAGGGGCAGCAGCAGCTACACCCGGATTAGAGGCAGGCGGACGCACTTCTGGCGCCGGGACGGCAGGCCGGGCTATGCCGGGGCCTGACGCTGGTGGCCTGACTTCCACGCCCGAAACTGGCGGCTTCGCGACCACCGGCCCGGCCGGTGGCTTGGCTGCAATGGCGGGTGCGGGCGGTGGCGGAGCGACCACAATCCGCGGCTCCTGCCGGGGCTGGGGAACAATTCGACGTGGCGCCGGCGGAGGAGGCGCTGGAGTTCGTTGTTGACCCTGACCGGGCACGCCTGGTGCACCCAAATTGGTCCGGGGCTGCCCCGATAGTCCCTGGCTTGCGGCGGCCGGTTGCGGCGGCGCTGGGCTGGCCGGCGGTGCAGTTACGGGCGCCCGAGGCGGCACAGCCGCTGGGGGTGCGCCAGCCACCGGCCTTTGTGCCGGGCTAGCTACTGGCGAGGCGGAAACCACCGGCTGGGCGGGAACAGAAGGCCTTGCTACGGGGGTCTGAGGAACGGGAGGCCGCTGGGCAATGGCCGCGGCTTCATCTTTCCGCTGCTGAATCGCCTTGAGGACGTCCCCTGGCTTAGATACTCGCGACCAGTCGATCTTTTGCTTGGGCTCGGTGCTCTCTACTCTGGCCGCACCGGCGCCGTTTCTTCCGGTGCGCTGAAAGTGCTGGCGCACCCGCTCTGCTTCGTCTTCTTCGAGCGAGCTGGAGTGCGTCTTTTTCTCGGTCACGCCGACGGCTGTCAAGGAGTCAAGGATCGCCCTGCTCTTTACTTCCAGTTCGCGTGCTAGATCGTTAATCCGAACTTTGCTCATCCGTCCCTTTGTGTCGTGCCCTTTGCCAATCAGACTTTCATTGCGCCCTCACGGCCGTGGGATTGACAGGTATTATTATTATCCTCTGAAAACGTGGAATGTGGTTACTCAACCACGCGCTTCCAATCATTTTGCCTAACCAACTAAACGCCACCTTCGTCTACCTTCGAATCCTGCCGGGTCTCCTGGCTGGCTTCTTCCACGTTCCCCTCATCCACAGTCTCGGATCTGGCTATCTCGTAGTTGGGCACGTGGCTGGCCAGGATCTCGCTGGTATCTTCCCGCCCCGGGGCTTCGGAAACGCCCCCGATATCGTCGAGATCCGGGCCTGATTCGGTCAATTCTTCCAGGCGCATCCGGGCTACATCATCGCTGATGCGACCGGACCCGTCCTCGGTGTCCGGAGCTTCCCGCTCCCCTTCCTGATCGAGGGTAAGGGCGTCGATTTCCTCCGCAGACTGTGCATCTTCAATTGCCCTGGCTTTTGCGACTAGCTCTTCGTCCGATTTGGCCACTGCTCCTCCTGCCGCGGGACGCTCTTCGCCAGGCTCGTATTCGCCGAAATAATGGCGGACAGCCAGGCTGATCTTTTCCAGCGTCTTTTCCCCAATGCCTGGAATCTCTTCCAGTTGCTCAGGCGTCATGTCGGCCAGTGCTTCGACGGTGGTGATGCCGGCCACCACCAGCTTCTGGATGATCTGCTCGCCCAGCTCCGTTACCTGCTCGATGGGTGTGGAAGGCCCACCGCTCATGGCCTGCATCTGCTGCTCGACTTCCTGGCGCTTCTCTTCCTCGCTCTTGATGTCGATCTTCCAGCCAAGCAGCTTGGCCGCCAAACGCACGTTCTGGCCCTTTTTGCCGATGGCGAGGGAAAGCTGGGAGTCGTCGACAATCACTTCGATCTGCTTCTCGCCTAAGTCTGTGATGCTTACACGACTCACCTTGGCCGGCTGCAAAGCCTTTTCCGCGAAAGTGGTGATCTCCTCGCTGAACTCGATGATGTCGATCTTCTCGCCGCGCAGCTCGCGAATGATGGACTGGACCCGCATTCCCTTCATGCCCACGCAGGCACCCACTGGGTCCACATCCTTGTCGCGCGACAGCACCGCGATCTTGGTGCGCTCGCCGGCTTCCCGAGCGATGGCGCGGATGACCACGGTGTTGTCGTAGATCTCCGGCACTTCGCTTTGAAACAGGCTTTGCACGAGCTCCGGCACGGCACGGGAAACGATGACCTGGGGACCCTTGGCGGCGCGGTCCACCCGCTGCAGCACCACGCGTACGCGCTCCCCGATGGCAAACTGTTCCAATCTTGACTGTTCCCGCTTGGGCATCCTGGCTTCGGCCTTGCCCAGGTCGAAGATGACGTCCTGCAGCTCAAGCCGCTTCACGGTGGCGTTCAGTACCTCGCCCAGACGATGGGCATACTCCTTGTAGACCGTGTCCCGTTCGGCTTCCCTGACCTTCTGAAAGATGACCTGCTTGGCCATCTGGGCGGCAATGCGGCCCAGCACGTCGGTCGGCTTGTAATAGCGAATTTCGCCGCCGGTCTCCACCTCGGGCGCAAGCGCCCGGGCATCGTCGAGGGTGATCTGGTTGACCGGATCTTCCAACTGCTCGGGAGCCTCAACTACGGTTTTGTAGACGTAGGCCCGGATTTCACCCGATTCCCGGTCCAACTCGGCCCGCATGTTCTCCTGCGTCTTGTAGTACTTGCGTGTGGCCAGCGCAATGGCGTCTTCCACTGCGGAAACGACAATCTGCGGATCAATTCCCTTGTCCCGGCTTAACGCTTCGATACTTTGATAAAGAACACTCGCCATGGTTTTCTCTTTTACCTGTCTGCTCTAAATTTCCGGAGCCAGATTGGCCTTTTCAATATTGGCAAAGGCAATCTCGACGGTCTGCACCGGGGCCGGCCCCTTCTTGCTCCCCTTGTGCTTTTTTGCCGTCAGGTCAAGCACAATTCCTTCGGGCTTTACCTCTGTGAGCTTCCCCAGCCAGTGCCGGTTGCCCGCAACCGGAGTAAAGGTCTGGACCTTGATCGGACTTGCCTGGAAGCGCTCGTAATCGGCCCGTGTTGCCAGCTTGCGATCCAACCCCGGCGAGGAGACTTCCAGGGTGTAGTCGTCTACCGGTACCAACTCCTCGACGTCGATCAGAGTGCCAAAGTCCCTGCTGAACTGTTCACAATCCTCGTGCGTAACCCAGGCTAGCTGGTCGAGCGCGATGCCTTCCGCTCCCAGGTGTTCCAGAAGGTTTTGGTCGCCGGCTTGCTCGGCCCGGCGGGCGCGTTGTTCGGCGTTTTGCTCGATGAAGACGCGCAAAACCCTATGCTTGCTGCCCCCCAGGTATTCGATCTCCACCACGTCCAGCCCGTGCGATGCCGCAACCCGATCCGCCGCACGGCGGATTTGCTCAATGCTTAATGCCATATTTGCCGCTTCAAGATGAAGTGCTTCGCAGCAAAAGAAAAGTGGGCTTTCGCCCACTCATTTCTCCGTGTTTCTCCGCTGTGCGCTTAAGGCGAAGCCATGGGACAAATTCGTCTGCTTCTTAAGATTACGCCGTTTTCCGGTGAATTTCAACGGTTCGGCATGCTTTCTACTGTAGGTTATAGGATTAACAGTAGCGACATTTATGATCCAGACACCCGTACCGGAAGCTCTTACCTTTGACGACGTTCTCCTCGTCCCCGCATACAGCGATGTTGTCCCAGCACAAGTAAGTACCCAGACCCTGCTTACGCGTTCTATTTCTCTCAATACCCCTCTGCTTTCTGCCGCCATGGACACGGTCACCGAGTCGCGCCTTGCCATCGCCATGGCCCAACAGGGTGGACTGGGCGTGATTCACCGCAATTTAACGGTGGAGCAGCAGGCCAGCGAAGTGGATAAGGTCAAGCGGTCCGAAAGCGGCATGATTGTCGACCCGGTTACGATTGAGCCGCAACAACTTATCTCAGACGCGCTGGAGGTGATGCGGCGTTACAAGATTTCCGGGGTTCCGGTCACCCAGGGCAAGAAACTGGTGGGCATTCTCACCAACCGCGACCTGCGCTTTGAGACCCGCACCGACATCCCGATCGGCGATGTCATGACCAAAGAGAACCTGATCACGGTTCCGGTGGGTACCACTCTCGAAGAGGCAGAAAAGATCCTGCACAAGCACCGGGTGGAGAAGCTGTTGGTGGTCAATGGGAATTATGAGCTTAAGGGTCTGATCACGGTCAAAGACATCCAGAAGAAGCTGAAGTATCCCAACGCGGCGAAAGACGACCAGGGACGCCTGCGGGTTGGCGCGGCCATTGGCGCGACCGGAGACTTTCTGGAGCGTGCGGCTGAGTTGGTCCGCACCCGGGTCGACGTGTTGTCCATCGATTCGGCGCACGGTCACTCGTCGCGGGTCCTGGAGGCGGTTCGCGCGGTCAAGAAGCGGTTTCCTGACGTCGACCTGATGGCGGGTAATGTGGCTACCTACGAAGGGGCTAAGGCGCTGATCGAGGCAGGAGTAGATACGGTGAAGGTGGGCATCGGGCCGGGGTCCATCTGCACCACGCGTATGGTTACCGGCGCTGGAATGCCGCAGATTACCGCAATCAGCGAAGCTTACCGGGCAGCGCGCGTGCATAACATTCCGGTCATCGCCGATGGGGGAATCAAGTACTCGGGGGATGTAACCAAGGCGATTGCCGCAGGCGCGAGCGTGGTGATGATCGGTTCGTTGTTCGCCGGGGTGGACGAGAGCCCGGGGGAGACAATTCTCTACCAGGGCCGTAGTTTCAAAACGTACCGTGGCATGGGTTCTCTGTCTGCTATGTCGCAGGGTTCTGGTGAGCGTTATTTTCAGGGGAAGGGCGATATTGAGGAAAAGCCCTCGACCGAAGGGGTTGTGGCACGGGAACGCAACGGGGAAAACCGGTTGGCGAAGTTCGTGCCCGAAGGGATCGAAGGCCGGGTGCCGCATCGGGGGCCGCTTGAGGCTATGGTCTACCAACTGGTGGGTGGATTGCGGTCGGGGATGGGCTATGTCGGGTGTAACTCTATCCAGGAGTTACAGGAGAAGTCGTGTTTCATTCGGATCTCGAGCGCCGGGCTGCGGGAGAGTCACGTGCACGACGTCATCATCACCCGCGAGGCGCCTAACTACCACGTGGAGTAGGGTTTCGGGTTCTCCGCTACGCTACGCATTGGTCGAAGACATTTCCAAGAGGGGTCCGCGGAACTGCAGATCCCTCCACTTCGCTACGCTTCGGTCGGGATGACAAAGGGGGAGTGAGGCGCTTCCATTAGGAACCGGATAGTGGATGACAGAACTGCAGGTCCCTCCACTTCGCTTCGCTCCGGTCGGGATGACAAAAGGGGAGAGGCGCTTCCATTAGGAGCCGGATAGTGGATGACAGAACTGCAGATCCCTTCACTTCGCTTCGCTCCGGTCGGGATGACAAAGGGGGAGTGAGGCGCTTCCATTATGAGCCGGATAGTGGATGACAGAACAGCAGGTCCCTCCACTTCGCTCCGCTTCGGTCGGGATGACACTTCTGTGAGGAACGAACAAAAGATTGAGTAGAAGATCGGTAGGCCGCAGGCCGATGGCTCGCTCCAATCGAGATGACAACTCTGTCTGGAAACGCTAAGTCTAATTTCCAGGATGTCACAGGCGCGTCCAAGCGCCGGGCGCCGCATCTTAGTTACATGAGTACAAATGTTGCCATTCTCGGATTGGGCATCATGGGAGCGGCGCTGGCCCGTAGCGCTGCCCGCGCCGGCTTGCATGTCACGGGGTGGGACCGGTCGGCCGAGCGTGCTTCCACGGTGCCTTCAGACAATATTCAGATTGCGCAGACTCCCAGGCAGGCGGTTGAGCATGCTGAGGTCGTGGTCACCATGGTGTCGGATGCCACTGCCGTGCTGAGCATCATGAAAGATCGCGAAGCTCTTGCGGCTATGACGCCAGGGGCGGCCTGGATACAGATGTCAACCATTGGCGTCGAGGGCACGGATCAAGCCTCGCGTCTTGCTGCAACACGACCCGAAATTGTGTTTATCGATGCGCCGGTTTCCGGTAGCAAAACTGTTGCAGAACAAGCAAAGCTGATGGTTCTTGCCTCGGGGGACCAAACCCGTGCAGGCGAACCAGTGCAGCGATTCTTCGATGCGGTGGCTGCCCAAACCCATTGGCTCGGGGAAGTGGGGCAGGGAACGCGCATGAAACTCCTGTTCAACGCGTGGATGGGAATCCTCATGGAGGATGTTGCAGAGATATCCGTACTTGAGGATGATCTTGGCGTGGAACCAGGGCGCTTCGCAGCGCTGGTCTCAGGTGGTCCACTGGTTCCGGCGTGGGCGGTCGCTAAGCTGGTAAAGATCAGAGAGAAGCGCACCGCAGAAACGGAGTTCCCACTGCGTTGGGCACACAAAGACGTTATGCTCGCGCTCGCAGCCGCAGGAGACGGGCCTTCGCGGCTTCCGGTCCTAAATAAGATCGCCAAAACGTGGTCGGATGCGGAGCAGGATTTCGGGTCCTACGATCTGAGCGCTATCTACCTCGCACTCAGCAATGGAGACAGGCGATGACGAACCTCTCAGCACTTCCCAAGGTCATGAAGGCAGTGGTTGTCGACAAGGCAGGACCGCCAAACACGTTGCACATTAAAGACGTGCCTGTGCCTACCCTGGCTGCTAACCACGTAATCATCGCGCTTGCATATGCCGGGGTTGGCATGTGGGACGCCAAGCAACGCGCAGGCGCCTGGGGAGCAGTGAAACCGGGAACGATCCTCGGTGCTGACGGGAGTGGGACAATTGCCGCGATCGGTTCCCATGTGAAAGATCTGAGCGTTGGCGATCCGGTCTTCTCTTACAGCTACGGCAATAGCACAGGCGGGTTCCACGCGGAGTTTGTCAGCGTTCCTGCGGATCGAGTGGCGCGCGTTCCGGCACACGTTGACATGGTGGTTGCCGGGGGCATGCCCTGCATTGCGTTGACGGCTCAGTCCGGGCTCGAAGCGCTGAAAGTGGCGAGCGGACAGACGTTGTTAGTGTTCGGCGCCAGCGGTGGCGTTGGTTCGTTGGCTGTATGGCTGGCGAGCGGCCAAGGGGCTGTGGTCGTGGGCACCGCTCGGCCGGACGCGCAGGAATATGTTCGTTCGCTGGGGGCTGAACATACCATCGATCCGAGTTCGCCGGAACACGAGGCTGTTATCAAGCGCGCGGCGAAAGCAGGGTTCGATGCTTGCCTGGTTACAGCCAACGGCGACACGCTTCATGATTTTTTGGCGCATCTCAAGGCGAGGGCGCCTGTTGGGTATCCAAATGGGGTCGAGCCTGAACCACGCTTGAATGGCCATCGCGGGATTGCTTTTGATGGGGCGATGTCTCATGACGCATTCGTGAAGTTGAATGCGGCTATTGGTTCACGAGAGATTCCTCTTAAGACAGAGGTGTTTCCACTTAAAGAGGTGGTTGAGGCACACCGGCGGATTGAACAGGGGCATGTCGTGGGGAAGATTGTCCTGCAGATTGGTTGAGGGAGTGTCTGCAGGTTGGAAGAAAAACAGCAGGTCCCTCCACTACGCTTCGCTTCGGTCGGGATGACAAAGGGGAGAGGGGCGCTTCCATTAGGAATCGGATAGTGGATGACAGAACAGCAGGTCCCTCCACTGCGCTACGCTCCGGTCGGGATGACAATTCTTCTTGGGATTGGGATGCCAGTACCCAAACAGAATTGTCATCCCGACCGAGCGTAGTGCTGTTTCTTAGGCGTGGCTTCCGCTGCCGTCGGCTGGGGGCTCCGCGGACATTGCCTTGTCGATTTCTTCGCGGCGCTTGGCACGTGCCTCGGCACGCTTCTGGCGCTTCTCATCCAACTCGTGCTCGGATCCCAACAGCTCGATGAAGGCCTTCTCGGCTCCATCACCCTTCTGGAAGCCGGTGCGCACGATGCGCAGATAGCCGCCGGCACGATCTCCGTAACGCGGCGCCACGGTATCAAACAAACGGGAAACAGCTTCCCGGGTCTGCAGATACGACAGGGCCAGGCGGCGGGAATGCAGGTCGCCCCGCTTGCCCAAGGTGATCAGCTTTTCTACGTGAGGACGCGCAGCCTTGGCCTTGGTAATGGTGGTCTCCACCCGGTCCTCGAGAAGAATGGACGTAACCAGGTTGCGCAACAACGCGCGGCGGTGGCTGGTGTTTCGTCCTAGTTTGTATCCTGCATTGCGATGGCGCATGTGTTTCTCTTTCCTGCGAAATTGAGCGGTGGCCGGTGAGCGAACTCACCGGCCACTCCGCTTTAGAAGTTCTCCGGCTCGGACTGGAGAGGAATATCTACGCCTTCGAGATCTTCCTCGTCGTCGTCCTCTTCATCGTCGTAACGGTTGTAACTCGCCGCCAGGGTCGCTGCCGGCAGTACGCTGGTCGGTCCAGGCACCGCGTTGCCGTGCTCGTCGATCTTCATACCCAGGGACAAGCCCATCTGCGCCAGAATCTCCTTGATTTCGTTCAAGGATTTGCGGCCGAAGTTCTTGGTCTTGAGCATCTCCGGCTCGGTCTTCTGAACCAGCTCGCCGATGGTCTGAATGTTCGCGTTCTTCAGGCAGTTGTAACTGCGCACGCTCAACTCAAGCTCCTCAACGGAGCGATTGAGGTTCTCGTTACGCAACTGCATGCGGCCTTCGTCGTGCGCGCTCTCGGCTTCGATCTCTTCCTCGAAGTTGATGAAGATGCTCATGTGATCTTTGAGCAGCTTGGCCGCGAGGCCGAGCGAATCAGCGGGCAGAACCGAACGGTTGGTCCAGACTTCAATGGTCAGCTTGTCGTAGTCGGTGATCTGACCCAAACGAGCAGCATCCACGGTGTAGTTGACCTTGCGCACAGGGGAGTGGACTGAGTCCACGGGGATAAAGCCGATGCCCAGGTCGGAATCGAAATTCTTGTCGGCGGAAACATAGCCACGGCCGCGCTTGAGGCGCATTTCCATGTCCAGCTTGCCACCTTCACTGACGGTCGCGATGTAGACATCCTTGTCCAGGATCTCCACGTCTCCGTCGGCGTCGATCATGCCGGAGGTGACCACACCCGGCTGGTCCGCACGGAGATAAAGGGCCTTCGGTCCCTCGCCATTCAACTTGAAGGGAATCTGCTTGAGATTCAGGATGATGTCGGTTGCGTCTTCCACCACGCCAGTGATCGATTGGAATTCGTGGAGCACGCCTTCGATCTTGACCGCGGTGACTGCCGCGCCTTCGATCGATGAGAGCAGGGTGCGGCGCAGCGCGTTTCCGATCGTGGTGCCAAAGCCGCGCTCAAAAGGCTGAGCGCTGAACTTTCCGTATTTCTCGGTGAGCGTGTCCGTATCGACTGCGAGACGTTTGGGTTTTTGGAATCCTCTCC
Source organism: Acidobacteriaceae bacterium (assembly GCA_049522955.1). GTDB lineage: Bacteria > Acidobacteriota > Terriglobia > Terriglobales > Acidobacteriaceae > PALSA-350. The sequence goes on along the minus strand of JBEKNJ010000018.1, from coordinate 15,707 downwards.
AAAGCATATCTGTGTTCCTCTCCATGCACGGCAAGCGTCGCGAAGCATTCTGCTACGGCCGTGCTCGTTGCTCCTTCGGTTTTTAAATCTGCTGCTCTACGTCTTACTTGCTGTACAGTTCGACGATCAGCTGCTCGTTAACCGGCAGATTCACGTCTTCACGCTTGGGCAGCGCCAATACCTTGCCTGAAAGATTGGCGTGGTCGACCTGTAGCCAGCGGGGCGCTACCTGGTGACTCGCAAATTCCGTCGAGGTTTCGAGTACTGTAAGTTTCTTGCTGCCTTCGCGGATCTTGATCTCGTCGCCTACGCTTACCTGGAAGGAAGGAATGTTCACCTTGCGGCCATTCACTTCCACGTGGCCGTGGCGCACGATCTGACGCGCCTGACGCCGGGAGCTGGCAAATCCGAGACGGAATGCTACGTTGTCGAGCCGGCGTTCGAGTTGCTGCAAGAGCAATTCGCCGGTGACGCCCTGGGCGCGCGATGCCTTCTCGTAATAGGCGCGGAACTGGCTCTCCAGGGTGAAATAAATGCGCTTGGCCTTTTGCTTTTCGCGCAGCTGCAGACCGTAGCCTACGATCTTGGGCTTGCGGTCGCGGCCGTGCTGGCCAGGAGCAAAGTTGCGCTTTTCGATGGGGCACTTCTCGGAAAAGCACTTGGTGCCTTTCAGAAAGAGCTTCATGCCTTCGCGACGGCAAAGGCGGCAGACTGGTCCAGTATATCTTGCCACGTAATTCTCCTTGCTTCAGAGGCCGACCGGTTTACGGATTCAATCCTTCGTCCCGGTCCAGCAAAAAAAGTTGTTATACGCGCCGGCGTTTGGGTGGACGGCAACCGTTGTGTGGGATCGGCGTAACGTCACGGATGGAGCGAACGTCGAGCCCCGCTGCGGCCAGGGCGCGCACCGCGGACTCACGGCCGGAACCCGGACCGCTTACCCGCACATCCACCGAACGCAGACCATGGTCACGCGCCTGGTTGGCCGCGTTCATCGCCGCCTGCTGCGCGGCAAAGGGAGTACCCTTACGCGATCCGCGGAAGCCGAGCGAACCGGAGCTCTTCCAGGAAAGCGTGTTGCCCTGGCCGTCGGTGATGGTCACGATGGTGTTGTTGAACGAGGCCTGAACGTAGACCAATCCATAAGGAACGTTCTTGCGTTCGCGCTTCTTGAACTTCTTGTTCTTGGCGGCCTTGCCGGCGCCCTCTTTTTTTTGCTCTGGTTTCGCCATTAGGTCTTCGCCGTCGCTTTCTTCTTGCCTGCGATTGTGCCCTTACGCGGTCCCTTGCGGGTACGCGCGTTGGTGTGAGTGCGCTGGCCGCGAACTGGCAGGTTGCGCCGATGGCGCAGACCACGATAGGACTGAATGTCAATCAGCCGCTTGATGTGCATCGAGACATCTTTGCGCAGATCGCCTTCGATCTGGCCTTCGTTCTCAATCACCTGGCGGATGCGGTTTACCTCGTCTTCGCCCAGATCCTGAACCTTCTTGACGGGATCCACATTGGCCGTCTCCAGGATGCGTAGCGCCCGAGGGTTACCGATACCGAAAATGTAGGTCAGCGCGATTTTTGCCTGCTTGTGGCGGGGCAAATCGACGCCAGCAATACGTGCCATACATGATCCTTATCTAGTGCTTTTTGCTGCCCTGCAGCTTCGCCGCGGGACAGAAGTTCGTGTTTTAAGGGTGCCGGAGAGGTTCAACGCAAGCCTTTATGGCTAACTAGCCTCTTCGGTGCCTGTTGCTACCCGACTCATATTGCAGGGGCTAAAGCCCGGAAATATTTCGCGCGGCTACGGCACGAAAGGCCGTACCCTTCAAACATCCTTGATTTTGCTGCAACCGACAGAGGCTTTAACCCTGGCGCTGCTTGTGCTTTGAGTTCTCGCAAATCACCCGCACCACACCGCGGCGATGGATGACCTTGCACTTGTCACAAATTTTTTTTACCGATGCTCGAACTTTCATTACTGCTCCTGACTTGTAATTCCTACTTGTAGCGGTAAACGATGCGGCCACGGGTCAAATCGTACGGACTCAGCTCTACCGCTACCCGGTCGCCGGGGAGAATGCGAATAAAATTCTTCCGCATACGTCCCGAAACATGCGCCAGAACCTGGTGCTTGTTCTCAAGCTCGACTTTGAACATCGCGTTCGGCAACGTTTCAACCACAGTTGCCATTACCTCAATCGCGTCTTCCTTCGACAATCCTTATCCCGATTCTGCCCGCGATGGCTATCCCGCCGGCTTCCTTCCCTATTGCGTCAAAATCACAGCGCCCTCGGGCGTCACCGCCACGGTGTGCTCGAAGTGAGCGCTCAGGCTTCCATCCTCAGTGACCGCCGTCCAGCCGTCGCTCAATACCTGAACCCCCGGCTTGCCGACATTCACCATGGGCTCGATCGCCAGAACCATTCCTGCACGCAGTTTGGTTCCGACTCCCCGCTGCCCGTAGTTCGGAACCTGCGGATCTTCATGCATCCGGGTCCCAATGCCATGGCCCACAAACTCGCGGACAACGCTGAACCCGTCCGCTTCCACAACTTCCTGCACCGCTGCGCCGATATCGCCCAGCGTCGCTCCCGGCCGCACGACCTTGATCGCGGTCTCGAGTGAAGCCCTGGTCACATCCAGCAGGCGCTTGGCTTTGGGCGCTACATCGGATCCCACGGGAACCGTGATCGCCGAGTCACCGTAATAGCCGTCCAACACCACGCCGCAATCGATAGAAACAATGTCTCCGTCACGCAGCACCCGTTCCCTGGAGGGAATGCCGTGCACCACCTGCTCGTTGACCGAGGTGCACAACACACAGGGGTAACCGCGATAGCCCTTGAACGCAGAGGTGGCTCCCAATTCGGCCATCTTGCTTTCCGCCGCATTTTCCAGATCGAGGGTCGTAACCCCGGGCTTGACCAGTGCTCTGACATGCTCCAGCACCGCACGAACCGCCGCTCCACTGCGCCGCATTTTTTCAATCTCCTGCGGCGTCTTGATCATGATGGCCATTGGCCTGTTCTACTCTCTTTTCTAAGTCTCGGATCTGAGTCGCGTTACGGCGGCCATAATGCCCGCCATTACCTCGCCCGCCGGTTGCTCGCCATCCACTTCGACGAACCGGCTGCTGGCGCGATAATGCTCCACAACCGGCGCCGTCAGCGCCGCATAAGTCCGCATCCGCTCATGGAAAACCGCTTCCACATCATCCGCACGCTGGACCAACGGTGTGCCTTCAACATCGCATACCGTATCGAATTTCGGCGGCTGCAGGTAAACGTTGTAAATACGCTGGCAGGTTGGACAGTTGCGCCGACCCGTGATACGACGCAACAACTGAGTATAACTTACCTGGATGCTTACTGCAATCAATGGGAGCCCGGGTGGGTTGGCTGCTGCCAGCCTATTATCCAGCCATTCCGCCTGGGCCAAAGTCCGCGGATACCCGTCCAGAATGTAGCCCCGGGCGGTATCGGGTTGGGCCACCCGTTCCGCCACCATCTGGTTGACCAGATCGTCGGGGACCAGCTTGCCCGAATCCATCAATTGGGTTGCTTGCGCCCCCAGAGCGGTTCCCCGTGTCCGGTGGTCGCGGAGCAGGTCGCCGGTGGAAATCTGGGGAATGCCCCAGGCAGCCATGATTGCCTTGGCCTGGGTTCCTTTGCCGGAGCCCGGCGCCCCCATGAACAACATGGGACCGGGGATAATTTGCTTCCAGGATGGGGCTTCCGGTTGGGCTTGGACGCCCGCCGACGCCTTTACCACGACCGCCTTCCACGCACCCGGCCGCTACGCGGGGAGAAGCCATCGTAGTGGCGCATGATGAGCTGCGACTCTACCTGGTTGACCGTATCCATCGCCACGCCCACGACGATCAGGAGCGAGGTACCGCCGAAGTAGAAGCTCACGTTCAATCCGTGAGTGACCCAGGTGGGCAGTTTTTCGAAGAATCCGCCTACCAGCCAAAGGTCGTTGAGGTGAATGCCGCTGATCAGGATCTGCGGGATCAGCGAGATCACGATCAGATAAAGGGCGCCGACCAGAGTAATGCGGGTGAGCACGTCGTTCACAAAGTCGGAGGTACGGCGCCCGGGGCGAATGCCGGGAATGAACCCCCCGTACTTGCGCATATTGTCGGCAATGTCATCGGGACGGAACACGATCGAGATGTAGAAGTAGGCAAAGAAAACGATGCCTACGATGTAAAGCAGCTCATACCAGGGTTCGCCGGGGCGGAGGCCGTCGAACACACGGGTCAGGAAGCCGCTGTTGCGCACGAAATTGGAACTGGCAAACAGCAGGGGCGCGGACAGGATGGAACTGGCGAAGATCACGGGCATCACGCCGCCGGAGTTGACCTTGAGCGGCAGATGGGTGGACTGTCCCCCCATCAGGCGGCGCCCGACAATCCGCTTGGCGTACTGCACCGGGATGCGACGTTCGCTGCGCTCGACAAAGACGATGAAGGCCACGATGGCGATCATCATGACCACCAGAATGACCAGGGCGGGAATGGTAAAGGAGCCCCAGGCCTGGGTGCGCGCCTTGTCGATCAGATCCTGGATGCCGCGCGGCAGGCCTACGACGATGCCGGCGAAGATCAGCAGGCTCATGCCGTTGCCGATGCCGCGGTCGGTGATCTGCTCACCCAGCCACATGATGAAGGCGGTGCCCGTAGTCAGGGTCACCATGGTCATCAGAATGAAGCCTGGACCAGGGTTCAACACGTAGGAGACACCGCCTGAGCCGTGAGACAGGGTCAGGGCGATGGCCAACGACTGTACCGCCCCCAGGACGACGGTGACGTAGCGGGTCCATTGGGTAATTTTGCGCCGACCCAGTTCGCCTTCCTTTTGCAGCTTGGCCAGCGGTTCGTAAACCACGGTCAGCAACTGGAAGATGATGGAGGCGGTGATGTAAGGCATGATGCCCAGGGCGAAGATGGTCAGGCGGCGAAGGTTTCCACCGCTGAACAGGTCGACCAGGCCGAGCGCACTGCCTGCCTGCTGGTCGAAGAATTGCGCCAATAGCTTGAGGTTGACTCCCGGGGTGGGTATCTGGGAGCCCAGGCGGTAGACAGCCAGGATGCCCAACGTGAACAAAACACGCTTGCGGAGGTCGGGAATGTGGAAGATGTTACGAATCTTCTCAAACATATGGTCGGTGCCTCAGGGGCTAAAGCCCCCCTTCATCTGGCGGACTAATGTACGGGCTAAAGCCCGTACCCTTCAGGGATGGGCCCAAGGGCTAAAGCCGGGACCGTTCCCTCAGCGGCTAAAGCCGCATCGACTGTGAAGAAGCAATGGACGACCTAAAGGCCGTCCCCTTCAGTTCCGGAGCTTTAGGCTACCAGGATTGCCTTGCCGCCGGCTTTCTCGATCTTTTCCTGGGCCGACTTGGAAAATTTGTGTGCGTGCACGGTCACCGCAACCGTCAGCTCACCATCACCCAGCACCTTGACCAGCCCGTTGCGCTTCTTGAGCAGCCCCTTGGCGGTGAAGGCTTCGAGCGTCAACTCCGCATGGCCCAACTCGTCATGCAGCTCGGCGATGCGGCTCAGGTTAATCACCGAGTACTCGGTGCGGAAGATGTTGGTGAAGCCACGCTTGGGCAAGCGGCGATGGAGGGGCATCTGGCCGCCTTCAAAACCGCGCATCATGTGGGAACCGGAACGCGAACGCTGTCCCTTGTGGCCTCGGGTCGAAGTCTTGCCCATGCCCGAACCCATACCGCGGCCGACACGCTTTTTGCCGGTGTTGGCCTGCTTGGGCGCCCTTAAATTAGAGAGATTTTTTGCCATAGTATCCTCGCTCAACGCCGGCCTGGTGCAGCCGACTCGCTTTTTCGGCTTACTTTACGATCCGCACCAGGTGCGGCACGGCCTTCACCATGCCTCGAATCGAAGCCGTATCTTCACGCTCTACCACTTGATTGAGCCGGGTAAAGCCCAGGCCCTTGACCACCCGTTTATGCTTTTCCGGGGTGGAAATCGAGGACCGGTAGTACTCCAGACGCATCATCGTCTTAGCTTGCTTCGGAGTGTCTGCCATCTCAATATAGCTCCTGTACCTGCTTGCCGCGAGCGGCAGCCACTTCGCCGCGATCGCGCAACTGCACCAACGCATCGAAGGTGGCCTTGACCACATTGTGGGGATTGGCCGAGCCCAGGCTCTTGGTCAGGATGTTTTGCACTCCGACCGAGGTCATGACCGCCCGCACCGCTCCGCCGGCAATGACGCCCGTACCTTCCGGCGCCGGCTTCAACAGCACATGGCCGGAACCGAAACGACCCAATACCTGATGGGGAATGGTGGTCTCGGAAAGGTTCACGTGCACGAGGTTCTTCTTGGCTGCCTCGATTCCTTTCCTAATGGCCTGAGGTACTTCTTTCGCCTTGCCCGAGCCGAAGCCCACGACACCGGCCGAAGGATCTCCGACCACCACCAGCGCCGCAAAGGACATGTTCTTGCCGCCCTTAACCACCTTGGTGACACGATTGATGGACACCACCTGATCTTTCAGGTTGTACTGCCCGGCGTCCAATTTCCGCTTGAGTATTGCCATGCTCTTTTCCGACCCTTCCTAGAACTCCAAACCTGCTTCGCGTGCCGCATCCGCCAGAGCCTTGATGCGCCCGTGATAGAGATAGCCGCCGCGGTCAAAAACAACCCGCTTGATTCCCTTTTCGATCGCCCGCTCGGCCACCAGCTTGCCCACTTCTTTGGCCGCGGCCACGTTGCCGCCGGTTTTTACCTTGGCCGCCAGGCTGGAGGCGGAAAGCAGCGTCTCCCCCTTGGCATCGTCGATGACCTGGGCATAGATGTGGTTCAGCGAGCGGTATACGTTCAACCGGGGACGCACCGCCGTGCCTTGCATTTTCTGCCGAATGCGAAAGTGCACTCGCTGGCGAATTACATTTCTCTGTCTGATCGGTAACATTTAACGGTCTTCCTTTCCTAAAGGCGGAGCTGCCCTGCAGCCCCGTTCGGTTTACTTGGCGCCGGTCTTGCCGACCTTCTTCTTCAAGCGCTCGCCCATGTAGCGCACGCCCTTGTTTTTGTAGGGATCGGGCTTACGCAGGGAACGCATGTCGGCGGCCACCTGGCCTACCTTCTGCCGGTCGATGCCGCTTACCGTCAGGTGCGTCTGCTTGGGATCAATCGCCACGTCAATGCCCGTGGGCAAGGGGAACTCGATCGGGTGCGAGAAGCCTAAGGTAAAGACAACGGTGCCTTTCCCTTTCAGCTCGGCGCGATAGCCGATGCCGACGATGTCCAGCTCCTTGGTCCAGCCCTTGGTCACGCCTTCGACCGCGTTCGAGACCAGTGCCCGAGTCAGGCCATGCAGCGCTGCCAGCTCTTCCTTCTCGCGCACCGCGAGCAGCGTGCCGTCCTTTTTCTCGAGCGAAATGCCCGTGGGTAGCATGGCGGTCAGTTTGCCTTTCGGCCCCTCGACCAACACGGTGTTGCCCTGCACGGTGTACTTCACGTTTGCGGGCAGCGGAATCGGTTTTTTACCTATACGTGACATATCTATCTCCTGGGACGCTCTACCAGACTTCGCAGAGGATCTCGCCGCCGACGCCTTCGCGCCGCGCCTGCCGGCCGGTCATTACGCCCCGGGGCGTGGTCATGATGCTGATGCCGAGGCCACTCTGCACCCGCTTGATTTCATCGCGGCCGACATAGACGCGGCAGCCCGGGCGCGAAATGCGCGACAGGTCGCGAATGGCGGCTTCGTTGTTGGCGCCGTACTTGAGATAGACCCGCAGTACTGCGCGGCCATTCTCTTCCGCTGCCTTGTAGTTGGCGATGTAGCCTTCTTCCTTGAGGATGCGGGCAATCTCGGTCTTCAGCTTCGACGCCGGAACATCCAGCTTTTGGTGGCGCGCACGGATGGAATTGCGGATGCGCGTCACAAAGTCGGCTACTGGATCGGTCAAACTCATTCTCTCTCCTCCACTCCCCGTTCGCTCCGGCCTGGATTATCCAAGGCCGCAGAACCAGCGGGAATGTTCTTGTTACACCGGGAACTGTTACTTACCAACTGGACTTAACGACGCCGGGGATTTCGCCCCGAAGCGCCAACTGGCGGAAGCACAAGCGGCAAAGGCCAAACTTGCGCAGGTAGGCGCGCGGCCGGCCGCAAATTTTGCAGCGATTGTGCTGGCGGCTGGAAAACTTGGGCTTGCGGGCGTCTTTAACTCGTTTCGCTGTGGTTGCCATTCGTCTCTCTTAAATCCTCTCTGCTTACGCAGTCTGACGGAAGGGTATGCCGAACTGCCGGAGCAGGGCACGCGCCTGGTTGTCGTCCTTGGCTGTCGTCACGATGGTGACGTTCATGCCCTTCAACTTCTCCACGCGCGCATAGTCCACTTCGGGGAAAATCAGCTGGTCGCGCATGCCCAGCGTGTAGTTGCCTCGTCCATCGAAGCTCTTGGTGGATACGCCGCGAAAATCACGAACGCGGGGCAGGGCCACCGAGATCAGCCGGTCGAGAAATTCGTACATGATGTCGCCGCGCAAGGTCACCATGGCGCCGATGGGCATGCCCTCGCGCACCTTGAAGGCGGCAATCGACTTCTTGGCCTTGGTGGTCACCGGCTTTTGCCCGGCTACCGAGGCCAGATCAGCTACCAGCGGATCCATGATCTTTACATTCTGCGTGGCCTCGCCCAGGCCCATATTCAGAACGATCTTCTCCAGGCGTGGAACAGCCATGAGGTTGCTGAGGCCAAGCTCCTTCTGCAGAGCCGGCCGGATTTCCTGGTGATACTTTTCTTTCAGTCTCGCGTTTACTTTCGCCATAAATCCGTCTCTTTCTTTTCACGGTCCCGGAGTGGGCTCAGTTTCTGCCCGTGTACCGTTGCGTGATCTACTTCTTTTTCGCAGCCAGAGTCTGGCCGCACTTCTTGCACACGCGAACCTTGGTGTCGCCTTCAAACTTGTGCCCGACGCGTACCGGCCCGCAGGATCCACAGACCAACATCACGTTGGAGATCTGGATCGCGGCTTCCTGCTCGGCGATGCCACCCTTGATATTGCGCTGCGGATTGGGGTGGACATGCTTCTTGACCATGCGGACGTGCTCCACCAGAACCCGATCCTTATCGCCGAGCACGCGCAGAACACGCCCCCGCTTGCCTTTGTCGGTTCCGGTAATCACTTCCACCGTATCGTTGCGTTGTAACTTCAATGCCATAAGCTCCTCGCTTCCAGTGCCCGGTTCTTAGATAACTTCCGGGGCCAGCGACACAATCTTTAAAAACTTCTTTTCCCGCAGTTCACGGGCGACCGGACCGAACACGCGTGTGCCTACCGGCTCCCCCGCATCGTTGATCAAGACCGCGGCGTTCTGGTCAAAGCGGATGTAGGTTCCGTCGCGGCGGCGATATTCCTTGCGCGTGCGTACCACCACTGCCTTGACGACGACGCCCTTCTTGACCTGGCCGTCGGGAGACGCTTCCTTGACCGAGGCAGTTATCACGTCGCCCAGGCCGGCCTTCTTGCCGCTCGAGCCACCCAGGGGCAGAATCATCTGCAGCCTGCGTGCGCCGGAATTGTCGGCTACCTCCAGCATGGTTCTCATTTGCACTGCCATACTCGTCTCTCCTTACGACTCTTTCCCGCAGGGGCTAAAGCGGCTGCGGAAAAATTCGATAGCCAGCGAAATTGCTGCCCTCAGCGGCTAAAGCCGCATTGATTCTATAGTTGTTACGTACGGCCTAAAGGCCGTACCCTTCAAAATCCGCAGGGGCTAAAGCCCCTCGTGGGCCCACTCGTCACGGCACGACTAAAGTCGTGCCCTGATACAAAGCCTTACAGCCGATGTGCTCGCTCAACGTCCAAAAAACCGTGCCCTGATACAGGGCCTTACAACCGATGTGCTCGCTTAACATCCAAAAGTCGTGCCGTGATGCAGGGCAAACCGGAACAGGTTTACCTAAACAACCGGCTGCGCGATCTCTTCGACTTGCGGCAGCGAGGAACGACGAATGACTTCTTCGAGCGTCCAGCGCTTCAGCTTGCTTAGCGGCCGGCTTTCACGAATCCTGACCACGTCGCCGACGTGAGCCGAGTTCTGCTCGTCGTGGGCGTAGAACTTTTTGCTCAGCTTGATCACACGCTTGTACTTAGGGTGAGTCTTGCGCATCTCCACCTCGACCACGATGGTCTTTTGCATCTTGGTCGAAATCACGTTGCCAATCTTTTCTGTCCGCCTTGATTCTGCTTTAGCTTCTGCCATGACTTAGCGAGCTCCCTTCCTGGCCGGCTTGGCCTTCTTTGTTTTGGCAGCCACTTCGCCGGCCGGCTTCAGCGCCGCGCCATGCAGACCCAGCGCCCGCTCGCGGGCAATGGTCTTGATGCGAGCTACGTCCTTGCGCAGATCGCGCAGCTTCTTTACGCCTTCGTTTTGCCCCAGCTTCATCTGGAAGCGCAGGCGAAAGAGCTGCTCGGCCGACGTCTTTTCCTGCCGCTCCAGCTCATCATCGTTCAGGTTGCGAATCTTTTCCGTTTCCATCGCTCTTCTCTCTACTTGGCTACTGCTGTGGGCTTGACGTCATGGCGCATCACAAAGCGGGTCTTGAGAGGCAGCTTGTTCGACGCGAGGCGCATGGCCTCCGCCGCGATTTCCGGGTTGACCCCTTCCATCTCAAACAGCACCTTGCCCGGACGAACCACCGCGACCCAATGATCAGGAGCGCCCTTGCCCTTGCCCATACGGGTTTCGGCCGGCTTCTTGGTCACCGGCTTATCGGGAAACAGACGCAGCCAGATTTTGCCGCCGCGCTTGATGAAGCGGGTCATGGCCACACGGCTGGCTTCAATCTGCCGGTCGGTGATGTAGCCGCACTCCATTACTTTGAGCCCGTAGTCCCCAAAGGAAAGCTCGGAGCCGCGCCACGCCTTGCCTTTCATACGACCGCGCTGCTGCTTGCGGTACTTGACCTTCTTTGGCATCAACATGACTAAAACACCCCGCTGGTGCCCGCCGGTTGTGGCTGGCGGCGCTTCTGTTCGTAAATGTCACCGCGATAGATCCAGGTCTTAACCCCGATCACGCCGTAGGTGGTGCGCGCTTCCGCGAACCCATAATCGATGTCCGCACGCAAAGTGTGCAGCGGCAACCGCCCCTGCAAATACCACTCGGAACGCGCGATCTCGTTGCCGTTCAGGCGCCCGGAGACGCGAACCTTGATGCCCTTGCAACCAAAGCGCAGCGCGGAATCAACTGCTTTGCGCATGGCGCGGCGGAAGCCGACACGCTTTTCCAGCTGAAGGGCGATGTTCTCGGCCACCAACTGCGCGTCCAGCTCCGGCTTGTTCACTTCGAGTATGTCGATGAACACGTCGCGGTTGGTGCGCTTCTGCAGATCGGTCTTGAGCTTCTCGATCTCGGCGCCTTTGCGGCCGATGACGATGCCCGGACGCGCGGTGCGGATGATGAGCCGGAGCTTGTTGCCCGGACGCTCGATCTCGACCGAGCTGACACCCGCTGCCTTGAGCTTCTCCTTCAACTCCGCGCGCAGGTGCACATCTTCGATGAGCAACTTGTCGTAGTCGCGCTCCACGAACCAGCGTGACCGCCATGGCTTGTTGACGCCCAGTCGAAAGCCGTAAGGATGAACTTTTTGTCCCATAATTTCCTCGAACCTACTTTGCGGCTTTCTTCGAGCTCTTTGCCGCGCTCTTTTTGGCCACGGCCTTCTTAGCAACAGCCTTCTTCGCGGTCTTCAGCATGCGCTTCTTCGGCTTCGCGGTTTCCGAATCAGCGGTCTCGACCAGCGCGGCGCGCTTGCGCTCCGCGACCGAGATCACGATATGTGCCATCCGGCGCTGATAACGGAAGGCCCGTCCCATCGGCGCGGGACGGATGCGCTTCATGCGTGGTCCTTCATTGGCCAGCGCGGTCTTGACGTAGAGGTTGTCTACATCCACATCCAGATCCCGCTCCTGGCTGAGATAGTTCGCGTTCTGAATGGCCGCGCGCAGCACCTTCTCGACCAGCGGCGCAACACCCTTCTTGGTGAACGCGACGGTCTCCAGTGCTTCACCCACGCGGCGACCTTTGATCAGCTCCAGCACCAGGCGAGCTTTCTGCGGCGATACCCGCTGAAACTTCGCTTCGGCCCGGAATTCCTGTGTTTCCAGTTGCATTGGCTTCTTCCCTTTTTAGCGAGGCTTGGCGGAGGACTCAGCAGCCTTTGCCGAGTGACCCTTAAACGTCCTGGTAGCCGAAAACTCGCCCAGCTTGTGCCCTACCATGTTTTCCGTCACGTAGACCGGAATGAACTTTCTGCCGTTGTGCACCGCGATGGTGTGTCCCACCATATCGGGATGAATGGTCGACCGGCGCGACCAGGTGCGAAGGACCTTCTTGTCATTCGCCGCATTCATCGCATCGATTTTCACCATCAGGTGGGTATCGATAAACGGACCCTTTTTTGTCGAACGTGCCATGCTTCGCTGCTCCTGACTATTTCTTCGCGCGGCTGACGATAAACGTGTCCGTCCGCTTGTTGTTGCGTGTCTTGTAACCGCGGGTCGGCTGTCCCCACGGGGTGACCGGATGACGGCCTCCCGAGGTTTTGCCTTCGCCGCCACCGTGCGGGTGATCGACCGGGTTCATGGACACACCGCGATTGCTGGGCCGAATTCCCTTCCAACGGTTCCGTCCCGCCTTGCCGATCGATACGTTTTCGTGATCGGTGTTGCCTACCTGGCCCACGGTCGCCATGCACGCGACCAGTACCCGACGGGTTTCTCCGGAGGGCAGTTTCAAGAGCGCGTAGTCGCCTTCTTTGGCTACCAGCTGCGCTGATGCGCCGGCGGAACGTACCATCTGCGCGCCTTTGCCCGGCCGGAGCTCGACGTTGTGCACGGTGGTGCCGGAGGGGATGTTCTTAAGCGGCAATGCATTGCCTACCAGGATGTCCGCCTCGGGACCACTCATCACGGTCTGCCCAACCTTCAGGCCGACCGGCTGGATAATGTAGCGCTTCTCGCCATCGAGGTAATGCACCAGCGCGATGCGTGAGGAGCGGTTGGGATCGTATTCGATCGAAGCCACCTTGCCCGGCACGCCAAACTTGTCCCGCTTGAAGTCGATCAGGCGCAGTTTCTGCTTATGGCCACCGCCATGGTGACGGATGGTCAAATCGCCGGAATTACGGCGGCCGCCGGTGCGCTGCTTGACTGCCAGCAACGGCTTGTGCGGGCGATTCGTCGTAATGTCGTCGTTTACCAGAGATGTCTGGAAACGCAACGTGGGTGTGATCGGTCTGTATGTCTTGATCGGCATCTTTTTAGCTCACTTACATCGCGTTGACGTAGTCGGGCATCTTCTCGCCCGGCTGCAGACGAACATAGGCTTTCTTCCAATCGGGGCGAAAACCGGAGAACTTGCCCCGGCGGCGTTCCTTGCCCAGAAAGTTAGCCGTCCGCACGCTGTGTACTTTCACCTTGAACAGCGTCTCGACCGCCTGCTTGACTTCGGTCTTGGTCGCATTAGGAGCCACGTCGAATACCAGCGTGCTCTCCGTTTCCTTCACGCCTAAACCCTTTTCGGTGATGAGTGGGCGCTTGATCACGTTATAGATAGTCGGCATCAGGCCACCTCCGAACCGGCATGCTTGCGCCGGGACACGGTCTTCTTCAACGTCCCCTGCAATTGCTCGATCGCAGCCCGAGAAAAGATGGCTCGCTCGTAGCGCAGCAGATCGTAAGGGTGCACTTCCTTGGTCACCATCAACTCCACCCGGTGAAGGTTGCGCGCGCCGAGAGCCAGGTTACGCCCTGGTTCCTGGCCGGCCTCGACCAGCAGGGTCGTCCGCTTGGCGTCGAGCTTGTCCAGCGCCGTGCGATAGGCCTTGGTCTTGGCGTTCGCCAACTCCAGGGTGTCGACTACGGTCAGCTTGCCGTCAGCCAGCTTCGAAGCCAGAGCGGAACGCAGAGCGCCGAGCAGCTTCTTGCGGGGAAAAGCGTAATCGTGACTGTGCGGCTGGGGTCCGTGCACGGTGCCGCCATGGCGCCAGATAGGCGACCGCACGGAACCGACGCGAGCCCGGCCAGTACCTTTTTGCTTCCACAACTTCTTGCCCGATCCGGAGACCAGCTTCTTGTTCTTGGTGGCGGCGGTGCCTTGGCGCAGTGCCGCACGATAGTGCTTGACCGCTTCCCAGAGCAGCGCTTCGTTGATCTGGTCGGGCGCAAAAATCTCGTCCGCCAGTTCCAGCGAGCCAACCGTCTTGCCACCCAGATCGATTACATCAATCGTTGCCATATGCATTTCCTTAAGAGGGCGGGTTAAAACCCTTATCGCCCCTCAGGGGCTAAAGCCCCCGAATATTTCCTGCACTTACGGCACGACTAAAGTCGTGCCCTGATACAAAGCCCTAAAGCCGGCGCCGTACAAACTCCTCAGGCCGCGCCTTGATACAAAGTCTTACGACTTCTTCTTGCCGCCTGAGGGCTTGCCGCCAGACGCCTTCTTCGAGGCCTTCAGCGGATCGACTGTGCCGCCGCCGCCAAAGCCACGACGCTCACGCGGCGGTGCCTTGGACTTGGAGATCATGACGTAGCCTTCGCGAGGGCCAGGGATCGCACCTTCGACCATCAGAAGATTCTCGTCAAGATCGATACCGCGAATGCGCAGATTGCGCACCGTGATCTGCTTCGCTCCGTAGTGCCCCGGCATACGCTGCCCGGGAAATACGCGCGAAGGAAACGACGATGCTCCAATCGAACCCTGCACCTGGAACATGTGTCCGTGTGCCTTGGGACCACCGCCAAAATGATGGCGGCGAACCACGCCGGCGAAGCCGCGTCCTTTGCTGGTGCCGATGACGTCGACGTACTTGGCTTCCTCGAAAATGTCCACCAGGACCTTGTCGCCAGCCTTCAGGCCGTTCTCGCCGTCTGCTGTCTCGAGCGGAACCTCACGCATCAGCTTGACCGGGGGAACGTTGTTCTTGGCGAAGTGTCCAGCCATCGGCTTATTCACTTTGCCACCCTTGACGAACTCGATCAGGCCGATCTGCGCTGCGCTGTAGCCGTCGCCAGCCAAAGTCTTTAGCTGGGTCACCACGCAGGGACCTGCCTGCAGCACGGTGACCGGGTGTACTTCACCGCGATCATCGAACAGCTGCGTCATGCCGATTTTCTTGCCCAGAATTCCCGTGACCGACATCTTGCTCTCCTTACTTCTCGAACGCCTTGATCTCTACATCAACGCCGGCCGGAAGATCGAGCTTCATCAGCGCATCGATGGTCTGCTGCGTGGGCTCGAGGATATCGATCAGCCGCTTGTGGGTGCGGATCTCGAAGGCCTCGCGCGATTTCTTGTCGACGTGCGGGGAACGCAGCACGCAGTACTTGTTCTTCACCGTCGGCAACGGAATGGGGCCCGCGACCTGGGCGCCGGTACGCTTGGCGGTTTCGACAATCTCACCGGTCGAGGTATCGAGCACCCGATAATCGTATGCCTTGAGGCGAATGCGAATTCTCTGTCCTACCATCTTGAGTTTCCTGCTTCCACTACTTAATGATTTCGCTGATGGTACCGGCGCCTACCGTTCGGCCGCCTTCGCGGATGGCAAAACGCAGACCCTTCTCCATGGCCACTGGAGTATGCAATTCAATTTCCAGCTGGACATTGTCCCCGGGCATCACCATCTCCGTGCCTTCGGGCAGCTTCGCCGTCCCGGT
>JBEKNJ010000017.1:0-103623 GCA_049522955.1 Acidobacteriaceae bacterium | reverse complement strand
TGGTTTCCCAGCCAGGAGCGTAGTGTCGCTGTCGCGATTTTCGATAGCGGCTCGAGCGTCGGAGGCGCTTTGGCGGCCCTGGTTATTCCCTGGATCGCGATCGAGTTTGGCTGGCGCTGGTCTTTTATTTTTTCCGGGGTGCTGGGCTTTGTCTGGTTGGCGATGTGGTTGCGGGTCTACCATCCGTTGGACCGTCACCCGCGCGTGACGCCCGCGGAGGTGGCGTTGATACACGCCGGCCAGGATACACCTCGTGATTCGGCGAGGCGCGGCCTGGGACGCTATCTCGATCTCGCCGCCAACCGCAATGTCTGGGGTATTGTGCTGGGCCGCGCACTGACGGATCCCATCTGGTGGTTCTACGTGTTCTGGCTGCCGCAGTACCTGAGCGATGCGCGTGGTTTCAGTCTCAAACGCATCGCCCTTTTTGCCTGGATGCCCTTTGTCGCCGCCGATATTGGTAACTTTACCGGTGGCTTTATCTCCGGCTATTGCATCCGCCGGGGCTTGTCGGTGGTGCGCGCTCGCCTATGGGTCTGCGCTGTCAGTTGCCTGCCCATACTGGCCGGGATCCCCGCCGCCCATGTTCACAGCGTGTTCCTGGCGCTGGCCTTGATTTGCATCGCGCTATGGGGCTACGCCAGTTGGTCCACCATGGGCTTGACGCTGCCCTCAGACCTGCTTCCCCACGATGTGGTGGCCACCGTAACCGGGCTCAGCGGATTGGCGGCCGGCCTGGTGAGTGTGGCTTTCACCTTTGCGGTGGGCATTCTGGTCGATCGATTTTCTTACGCCCCTGCATTCCTGGCCGCCGGGCTGATGCCGCTGGTCGCCACCGCCTGCGTATTTGTTCTCATCCGGCCGCCGCTCGGTACGGCGCCGCCCAACACCTAACCTCAGGGTTGATACCCGTCGGTGCGCCACTTTACGAACAGCGCTACTTGCTCAGGTGTCCAATAGGGCCCTCCCGGGGGCATCGACGGCGGTTTTCCGTCCTGAGGAGATACCGTCTCCTGCACGGCCTCCGCATTGCTGTAATTGTTCGCGGGATCAGACATGTATTTAAAGTCATCCAGGTTGATCCCGTGCACGTTCATATGTTTCACATCGACCGGTCGAAACAACGGTTTGATATCAGCTGCAAAAGAAACCAGCGCCATTTGCTCTCCTTTGCTGCGTCTGGATAAATTCCAGAAGCAGCCGATCGCCACCATTATTGGCCAGCCGCTGTCATTGAGCAAACACTTGACGCCATGTCCATACTTGTTTAGTCTATGCCTGTAGCGACAAGGCCTATGACCAAATCTCCTGCCCGCGACCTATTTCCGGGAGCGCTCGAAATGATGATTCTCGAGTCGCTCCGCCGCCAGCCTGCCCATGGCTATGCGCTGGTACAACACATCCAGCAGCGATCGAATAATCTGCTGCAGGTCGAAGAAGGCTCGCTCTATCCGGCGCTGCAGCGGTTGCTCAAGTCAGATCTGGTGAAGGCCAAGTGGGGGGTCTCGTCCACCAACCGCCGGGTGAGGACCTACCAGATCACTGCTGCCGGGTTGCGTCATCTGGAGCAGGAGATTTCCAGCTTTGAACGAATGTTCGAAGGCGTCACCTTAGTCCTCAATCTGGAAAAATCCCCGGCCAACTAGGAGGGTCTTCTTATGAACTGGCTACCCGATATTTTCCGTCGCCGTAAGATCTACGGCGATCTTGCCGAGGAAATGCGGCTTCACCTCGAAGAACGGACGGAGCAGTTGATCAGCGAGGGCATGAGCCGGCAAGAGGCGCAGGAAGCGGCCCGCCGCGCCTTCGGAAATTCCACTCTGCTTGAGGAACGCAGCCGTGAAGTGTGGCAGTTGCCGTTTGTGGAATCGCTGGGGAGAGACTTGAAGCTGGTATTCCGCCGGCTGGGAAAATCACCCGGTTTCGCCGCAACGGTCATCCTGACCCTGGCTATCGGAATCGGCGCGAACACCGCAGTCTTTAGCGTAGTCAACAGCGTCTTATTCAAGCCTCTGCCCTATCCGGATGCGGAACAATTGGTAGCAGTCCGGTTGATCGCTCCCGGGGCCGCAGGGCTGGCGGACTTCTCCAGTGGTCTCCGCCTCTCGTCCTCCATGTATTTCACCTTCGCCGAACAGAACCGGACGTTTCAATCGTTGGGTGTGTGGAACATGGGGACAGCGAACGTCACCGGCATCGACCAGCCGCATGAAGTGCACACAGCCTTAATCAGCGACGGTGTGCTCCAGGCGCTCAGTGTGCCGCCTGCCCTGGGCCGCTGGCTCCTGCCGGTTGATCAGGATCCGCATGGCCGGAAAGCCGTCATGCTTGGCTACGGCTACTGGCAGCGCCGCTTCGGCGGGGATCGATCCGTGATCGGGCGCAGCATTGCGATCGATGCGCAGCCGCGGGAAATCGTGGGCGTCATGCCTAAGGGATTCGAGTTGGTGAATGCCGATTTCGATGTGATTGTGCCGTTCGCCTTTGACCGCAACAAGCAACAACTGGCCGGTTTCGGTTTCCAGGGAATTGCCCGGCTCAAGCCGGGAATTCCGATCGCGCAAGCGAATGAGGACGTGAAGCGGATGCTGCCTATGTGGGAGGAGTCCTGGCCGTCACTAGGAGTACCTTCTCACTTTTATGAGAAGACCTGGAGAATCACGCCCGCGATTCGCCCGCTCAAACAGGAAGTCATTGGCAATGTTGGCAATGTGCTATGGGTCATCATGGCCACCATTGGCGTGGTGATGCTGATTGCTTGCACCAATGTGGCGAACCTGTTGCTGGTGAGAGCGGATGGCCGGCAGCAGGAGCTTGCCGTCCGGGCAGCGCTCGGCGCCGGACGGGGACGAATCGCGTGGGAACTGTTGCTGGAAAGTGTGACCCTGGGACTCATCGGCGGTGTGCTCGGAATTGGGACCGCCTATGAGGGTCTGCGGCTCCTGGTGGCCATTGGGCCGGCTAATCTTCCACGCCTGGGCGAGATCTCTCTCGATGGCCGATCGCTGGGCTTCACCCTGGCGCTTTCAGTTTTATCCGGGCTGCTATTCGGATCGATTCCAGTTCTGCGATATGCGGGTCGCCGGATGCCCACGGCGTTTCGGGGCGCGGGACGAACCGCGAGCGTCAGCCGGGAACGGCAACGCTCCCGCGATCTACTCGTGGTGGCGCAGGTGGCAATGGCTATGGTCCTGCTGGTGAGTGCCATGCTGATGATACGCACCTTCCAGGCGCTACGGACTGTCGACCCCGGATTCGCGCACGCGGAGCATCTGCAGACCATGCGCATTTCTATCCCGACTTCCCTGATAGCGGACCCGGAATTGGTTACCCGCACGCAGAACAATATTGTCGACAAATTGGCAGCGATTCCGGGCGTGACCTCGGTGGGGTTCGCGGACTCAATGCCAATGGAAGGAATTCTGGCCAACTGGAACGGGGTTGAAATTGAGGGGAAGAAATTAGGTGAGGACACGCCCATGCGGCTGTTCAAATATGTTGCCCCCGAATTTTTCCATACTTTGGGAACAAGGATGGTTGCCGGGCGCGAGCTTACCTGGACAGACATTCACGGGCGAAGGCCGGTGGTGATCATTTCCGAAAGTCTTGCCCGCGAATGGTGGGGCTCACCCGCAGCTGCGCTGGGCAAGCGATTGCGCGAGTTCAGTCCGCCGTGGTTCGAAGTGGTGGGCGTCGTCGAGGACGTCCACGTGAACGGCGTCCAGGAGAAGGCGCCTGGGATCGTGTATTGGCCTTCGATGGCGCAGGGTATCTTAGGGCCCAACACATTCGATGCCGTACGCGGAGCTGCCTTCGCGGTGCGAAGCGATCGCGCCGGGACTGAGGCTTTCGTCAACGAGATCCAGCAAGCGGTTTGGTCAGTGAATGCGAGCCTGCCGGTGGCGGCGGTGCGAACGATGCAGGAGATTTATAGCCAATCGCTGGCACGCACTTCATTCACACTGATCATGCTTGGCATTGCAGGCACGATGGCATTCATCCTGGGGATCATCGGCATCTATGGTGTGATCTCGTATGCGGTGTCACAACGCACGCGCGAGATCGGGATCCGATTGGCGCTGGGGGAGCAACAAGCGCGGCTGCGGTGGATGTTTGTCCGCTCCGGATTGGTGCTGACGGGAATCGGCGTGGCCGTTGGTGTGGTCGCGGCAACCGGATTGATGGGGCTATTGAAATCGTTGTTGTTTGGCGTGAGTCCGCTCGACCCTTTTACTTACGTTTCGGTACCGGTCGTATTGGCAGTGTCTGCGATGCTCGCCAGTTACCTGCCGGCTCGCCGTGCGGCGGCGGTGGATCCGGTAGAAGCTCTCCGGGCTGAGTGAACCCCAGAATTTGGGAAGCCCGAAGGGCGCACCGCAGATCCCTCCACTACGCTACGCTCCGGTCGGGATGACAATTCATCTTGGAAACTATACTTAGCGTTCCCAGACAAAATTGTCATCCCGACCGGAGCGTAGCGTAGTGGAGGGATCTGCGGTGCGCCCCTAGGGCTTCCCAAATTCTGGGGTCCTCACGCAGACGCTTTAGCCCCTGCGCTTTTTTCCATAAGAATTTCGTGTGGATTTCACGGTGGCAGCGGCTAAAGCCCTGACCATTTTGGCCGGGGCGGCACGACTGAAGTCGTGCCCTGATACAAAGCAAAAAGCCGACCGGAGCATAGCGTAGTGACCTGCTGTTTTTCTAACTCCTCAAGGGGCTTTAATTGACCCGGCACTCACTCCCGATGGGTTTTGGACGAAGCGAGGTGGCGTCGGTTCGGTCGCAAATTGCCACGCTGTCAAATAGGCAAGCCTGAGAATCTTCTGCATCTTGGTGAAGTCGATCTTATCCACGGTATCCGTCGTGTGATGATAGTCCGGATGAAAACCTGTAAACCACCAGAACGCCGGGATGTTATGTAGAACAAATGGAAACTGATCGGAGCGAAAAAATACATTCAGCGCAGACTCATGATCAAAGCGGTCATCCAGGGTGAGGCCGATCGCCTTGTTCTCTTGCTTGACAGTTCGATCGTAGTCGGGTGAGTAGAGCGCACCGATGAGATTAAGCCGATTGGTCGTGTCCCGCGGAATTTCGATGAGACCGTCTGTCTGCGGGCTGGGTGCCTCGTCACGGCCGATCATATCGAAATTGATTTGCGCCCGGGTGGTGGCGAGCGGCCGCAGCGGATGTGCCGCCATCCAATAGGCACCTAACAGCCCGCGTTCCTCGCTGGCAAACACCACGAACAAAATCGAGCGCGAGGGCTTCGTGGGATTAGCGTCAAACGCACGGGCCAGAGCCACCACGCCAATCGTCCCTGAGCCGTTGTCGTCGGCGCCGCGCCAGATCTGCGGGCAGGGATGAGGATCGGGCGGTGTGCTTAGCGGGGGATGCGCCGGATCAGCGCAGGGGGCCATGCCATCGTGGTCGTGATGTGCCGTGATTAATATGGTTTCGGGTGCAAGGCGGGCATCGGAGCCGCGAAGCAGTCCGGCGACGTTGTTGCTCACGCCCGTGCGCTCTGAGCTATTTCGCAGATGCAGCGTGAGCGTCGTTTCGGATAGGTTTCGGGACTGTGGTTTCAGGTCCCGATCAATGGCAGTTTGCGCGGCGCTCGCCGTCATTCCGGAGGTGGCTAAGAGCTGCGCCGCGACCGCATCCAACACGACTGCTAAGGGAATGTGGATCTCGTCCTCCTCAATCGCCTGCAAAGGCAAAGGAATCGGGCGGACGGCACTGGATCCGATCCGCGCCGATCGCTCCGCATTCGTTAGGTGCTTGCGGTTCGGCTCTGCGACCATAACCACGGCCACCGCCCCGTGCGCCTGGGCGTTGAGAACTTTTACCCGAGCCGTGGCGTAGCGTGTATTCCCCGTCCCGTTGAAGATCGACTGAGGATCGTTTTCCTGCGGTTCATGATCGAAGATAAGTACGATCTTTCCCCGGGCATCGATGGAAGCATAGTCGTCATAGCCAAGCTCGCGCGCGGTAATGCCGAAGCCGGCGAACACAACGGGCGCGGTCAAATCGACTGCGTGCTTATAGTTGCCGATTGCCTGCGGCGCATGCCACACCGTCCTCGTGCCAGCCCGCATGAGGGTGATGCTGGAGGCAGTGCGATCCGGAATATATTCAACCAGGGGGACGGGCTGCAGGTAGCTGGGTTTGCCCGCGGCATCTTTCAGGAGCGGCGTCAGACCGGCCTCCGCAAACCGGCTTGCGATCCATTTTATGGCGAGTTCATCGCCCGGCCGGAGGCTCATCCGGCCTTGAAATTCATCCGAGCTGACGTAGGTAAGATCCCGGCGAAGGTTGGCCAGCTGAATGCTCTGGAAGCCGGGCAGTTCGCCGGCAGGAACCGCACTTTGTGCTCTTGCACTCGTCATCCATAGGGCAATTAGGCACGGGGCAGTTGCGAGTAGCGCCATTTTCCGCCGCATGGGGTCTCCTCAAAAACCTGGGCCCTTTCCCGCTCGCACAGCATATCAGGCTGAGTCAGGCAAATCCCTGTCGCGCACCCCTATCAGATAGAGCAGGCTGTCCAATCCCAGAAACGAGACGGCATGGCTGGCGGTTTGCCGCACCAGTGGCTTTGCCCGAAAAGCGATTCCCATACCTGCGATGCCAAGCATGGGAAGATCGTTGGCGCCATCCCCTACCGCGACTACCTGGTCGAGCGAAATATTTTCCAGCGCGGCAATTTGCCGCAGCAACTCTGCCTTGCGCGCGCCGTCGACAATCGGCGTCCGAACCTCTCCGGTCACCACCCCGTCCGCGATGTCCAGATCATTGGCAAAGACGTAGTCGATTCCCAAACGCTTCTGCAGGTGTTGAGCGAAGAAGTTGAACCCTCCGGAGAGGATCGCCGTCTTGTACCCCAGCGTCTTGAGCGTTCCGATCAACTGCTCCGCGCCTTGTACCAGAGGAATGGTGTCCAACAGCTCGCGAACTCTTGCCTCCGGAAGTCCGCGAAGCAGCGCCACCCGGCGCCGGAAGCTCTGCTGGAACTCAATCTCTCCGCGCATCGCAGATTCCGTCACCTTCATGACCTCGTCGGCTACGCCGGCCAATTTTGCCAGCTCATCAATGACTTCACCCTCAATCAGCGTGGAATCCATATCGAAAGCAAAAAGGCGACGGTTGCGCCGGAAGATACTCTCGCGCTGGAAGGCGATATCGATTTTCAAATCATGAGCGGTAGCAAGAAAGGCCGCGCGCATCGACTGCTCAGAAGAGGAATCTCCACTCAACGTTAATTCGACGCAGGCATTCGCATCTGGGCTGTGCACAGCAAGCGACAAGCGTCCGGAGAGGCGCTCAATCCGGTCCACATTCAAACCATGTTCAGCGACAATGGCGCTTACCCGGGCGAGATGGTTTGCAGAGATTGCCCGGCCAAGGACGGTGACGATAAATTGATCCTTGCCCTGCGAAGAGATCCAGTCCTCCAGATCAGCCTTCGCAATGGATGTGAACACGACCTGCAACCGCAGTTCTCTCGACTTTGCCACCAGGGCGTCCTGAACGCCGCGAAAGCTCTCACCTCGCGGAATCTCGACCAGCAAGCCAAGAGAGAGCGTTTCATGGACAACCGCCTGTCCCACATCGAGCACGCAAGTGTCAAAACTCGCCAGGATTGCGGTCAACTCTGCAGTGAGCCCTGGCCGGTCCCGGCCGGAGAAGTGAATCAGGATGGTTTCGTTCATTGATACAGAAGATCTCTCTCTTAGCCTAACAGGATCACCCCGCATCGATCTCTGCTGGGCTCAGAGCCGCATTCGCCATTTCAGGATCGAACGCACTTTCCCACTTGGCAACGACAACGGTAGCGACACAGCTGCCAATCACATTCACTACGGCTCGGGCAATGTTCGTCAGACGCTCGACACCGAGGAGCAGAACCAGGCCGGCGACGGGGATTGTGTGCAGGGACGCGAGCGTGGCCGCGAGGGTGACAAATCCGGCTCCTGCAACTCCGGCCGACCCTTTCGACGTGAACATCAGTACCAACAGGAGGACGACCTGGTCGCGCAGGCTGAGATGCGTGTTGGTGGCCTGGGCGATGAAGAGCGCACCCATGCTGAGGTAGATGGCCGTGCCGTCCGCGTTGAACGCGTAGCCGGCCGGCATGACCATGCCGACCACGGGTTCGGTACAGCCGAGTCGTTGCAGCTTGACCATCAGCGGCGCCAGGACCGCTTCGGATGACGCAGTGCCTGCGGTAATGAGAATCTCGTCGCCGATATAGCGCAGAAGTTTGAGGAGACTGAATCGGGCCAGGTGGCAGATGACGCCAAGCACGACGACCACAAAGACAAGGGAGACGGCCCAAACCTCCACCGTGAACTGGACCAACTGCAAAAGGCTGCTGATACCATACTGGCCAACCGTATAGGCCATGGCTCCGAAGGCTGCGAGCGGGGCCAGATACATGATGAACTTCACGACGTTGAACATGCCCTTGAGCAGAAGGTCGAGGAGATCAACCAGCGGTGCGGCCTGCGTGCGGAACTGAGCGAGCGCCGCACCGAAAACCACTCCGATCAGGATGACCTGAAGCATGTTGCCGCTGACAAAAGGCTCTGCTGCACTGGAAGGAATGATGTTGAGCAGGAACGGCACGACGCCCAGATGTTGCGCGCTCGCGGTATAGGTGCTGATTGCGGAGGGGTCGAGTTTCGCCGCATCGATGTTCATTCCCCGGCCCGGTTGCAAGAGATTTGCGGCAACTAAACCCAAGAGCAAAGCCAGGGTGGAGACGATCTCAAAGTACACCAGAGCTTTCGCACCGACGCGTCCCGCCTCTTTCAGGTCGCCAATGCGCGCGATGCCGACCACGACCGTGCCGAAGATGATCGGCGCGAGTGTCATGCGAATCAGCTTGATGAAACCGTCGCCCAATGGCTTGAGTGTGATCGCCGCGTGGGGAAAGAAGATACCGGCAAGAACCCCCAGGACGATACCGATCGCCACTTGAAGCCAGAGCGGAATGAGCGTCTTTTTCATCTACTCGGCAAGCTGTCGCATGACCTTGATCAGCTCGGATTTTCCTTCAAAACCAATGCCGGGCAGTTCAGGCATTACCACGTAACCATCTTCCACGCGGACGCTGTCGGGAAATCCGCCGAAGGGTTGGAAGAGATCAGGGTAGCTTTCGTTGCCACCAAGCGAGAGGCCGGCTGCGATGTTAAGAGACATCTGATGGCCACCGTGAGGAATCGAACGGCGCGGCGACCAGCCGGCGGTCTTGATGACCTCCAGGGTTCGCAGGTATTCGCAGAGACCATAGGAGAGTGCGCAATCAAACTGCAGCCAGTCGCGATCCGGGCGCATGCCTCCGTAGCGCAGCAGATTGCGCGCGTCCTGATGGCTGAAAAGATTTTCGCCGGTAGCCATAGGACCGGGGTAGAACTCGGCCAGCGCTGCCTGGAGCGCGAAGTCGAGTGGATCGCCGGCCTCTTCATACCAAAACAGAGGATACTCGCGTAGCATGCGCGCGTAGGCGATGGCAGTTTCCAGGTTGAAGCGGCCGTTGGCATCGACCGCGAGCTGGGCTCGGGAACCAATCTCGGCGAGTACGGCCTCGATACGCTTGCGATCCTCATCGATGGCGGCGCCGCCAATCTTCATCTTGACCACGGTATAGCCGCGATCAAGGTAGCTTCGCATCTCGGCGCGGAGGGCTTCCAGGTTCTTGCCCGGATAGTAGTATCCGCCGGCAGCGTATACGAACACGCGTGGATTAGCTTGACCACCATAACGTTCGGCGAGCAGACGGAATAGCGGCTTGCCGGCGATTTTAGCAACGGCGTCCCAGACGGCCATATCGATGGTCCCAACGGCAACCGAACGCTCACCGTGACCGCCGGGCTTTTCATTCTGCATAAGAGTGTTCCAGATGCGATCCGGATCGAGGTTGTCCCCTGCCTCGCTGAGCAGACGTTCGGGGCTCGCCTCGACGAGCCGCTGCGCAAAGCGTTCACGGATGAGTCCACCCTGACCGTAGCGTCCGTTGGAGTTGAAACCGTAGCCAATGACCCTGCGCCCGTCACGGATGACATCGGTGACCACGGCGACCAGAGAGCAGGTCATCTTTGAAAAATCAATGTAGGCGTTGGCGATCGGGGAGGCGATGGGAAGTGTGATTTCTCGGAGATCGACGATGCGCATGGGAATTGGCTATCCAGCACCTGTTTGTATCACATCGGCACTGAGGCGAAGGCCCTCATGATGTCCGAACCTCGAAGAACATCCCGACCTCAAAATGAATTGTCATCCCGACCGGAGCGAAGCGTAGCGGAGGGACCTGCTGTGCGCCCCTCGGCCTTCCCGAAAGTGATCTGGGTTGCGACCATTCAGTCCCGGCATTACCTGGACGGCTGGGAGTAGACCAGAGCCATCGAGTCTGTGTGAGAACTTGAGAAAAGCCACAGCAGGTCCCTCCACTACGCTACGCTCCGGTCGGGATGACAATTCATTGGGATAACAGAAATAATTTGTGCAACAAAAGTTGCCACCCGCGATCCTACAGCCGTCCCTGCGGGACTGTATCCCATCGCGATTTCAGCTTGACTTGACCGGGAGTGGCCTGCATGGTGATGCTCATGTCGCGACTTTCCTTGCTGGTTGCCTGCCTACTTGTTTCCTCTGCCATCACCGTAGCTCAGTCCGACCCGCTTGCACCTTACATTTCGATCTCAGAGGCGGTCGTCGCACTCACCCATGTCGAGATCATCGACGGAACTGGCGCCGCTCCCCTCACGGATCAGACATTGGTGATCGACCACGGAAAGATAGCGTCGGCCGGGAACAGCGTTCCGATTCCTGCGGGAGCAAAGGTTCTTGATCTCCATGGCCATACCGTGTTTCCCGGTTTGGTCGGGATGCATGAGCATCTGTTTTATACCGAGCCACGCGGCTCCAGCCTGAAGGAATTCGTTGTCGGCGAATCCCTCGAAACTGCTCCGCGTCTGTATCTGGCTGCCGGGGTAACGACGGCGCGCACCACGGGCAGTATCGAACCCTATACCGATCTGAATATCAAGAAAGCTATCGATGCGGGAAGGACACCCGGCCCCGATCTGGATATCAGCGGGCCCTATCTGCAGGGTGATCCACCCCTCATCCTGCAACTGCACGCGCTCAACGGGCCGGAGGATGCGCGCAGGACGGTCGATTACTGGGTGGCCGAAGGCGTGACCTCGTGGAAGGCCTATATGACGATTACACCCGAAGAACTGAAGGCTGCCATCGTCGCGGTGCACGGTCACGGACAAAAGATTACCGGGCATCTCTGCTCCGTCGGATTTACCGAGGCCGCCAATCTCGGCATCGATAACCTGGAACACGGCATTGTGGAAGACGCCGAGTTCCTCGCGGGCAAGAAAGCGAGCGAGTGTCCTCCGGGCGAGCGAGAAGGGATGTACGCGTCGCTGGACATGAGCAGCGCTCGAGTGCAGAAGATGATCCAGACCCTGGTCAGTCACCATGTTGCGGTGACTTCAACCTTGGCGGTGCTGGAGGACGACGTGGCAAACCGTCCGCCAATGAGTTTTCTGATGAGCGAAAAGAGTTCCATGATGACGGAAGCCTGGGCGAGCGTACTTGAGACGCGTTCGAGGATAGCGGAACTCGCGGTGAACGCTCCGAAGTCTATGCTGCTGAGTAAGGAGATGGAGTTTGAGCGTGCGTTTGCCGCTGCCGGCGGCATGCTGCTCGCGGGTTGCGACCCTACGGGCTATGGGGCGGTCCTGCCAGGGTTCGGTGACCAGCGAAATCTGGAACTCCTGGTGGAGGCTGGTTTCACTCCAGTGGAGGCGATCCAGATTTATACGGAGAATGGCGCGAAGTATCTGGGCCGGGAGAACCGCGTCGGCACGATCGCCGCGGGAAAGCAGGCTGATCTGGTGGTGGTCGCAGGCGATCCCGCGAAAGACATATCGGCCGTGGAGCACGTCGAAACAGTTTTCAAGAACGGTGTGGGCTTTGATTCGCAAAAGCTGATTGCTTCCGTGCAGGGAATGGTTGGCATCCGCTAGTTTGACTGTTAGCCAAACCGCAGCCGATGTGAAACCCTAAATCGACAACATCATGGGAATGTCCTACTGGTACCGGCGAGTGTTCCTGCTCGCTATCCCGCTCATTCTTTCGAACCTCACCCAGCCGCTGCTCTCCATGGTGGACACCATCCTCTCTGGCCATCTGCCCAGCCCGGCGGTGCTGGGCGGTGTTGCCGTGGGAGGCATCTTCTTCAACTCCATCTACTGGACCTTCGGCTTCCTGCGCATGGCGACCACCGGACTGGTCGCGCAGTCGCATGGGGCCGGAGATCAGGATCAGCTGATGCACCACTTCGGGCGCGCGGTGCTCACGGCCTTCCTCATCGGGGCCTTGATTCTCGCCCTGCAGCGGCCACTGATCTCCGCTTCCCTGGCTCTGCTCGGCGCCACCTCCGAGGTACATCGGAACGCGCTGATCTATTGCAGCATCCGCATCTGGTCAGCACCGGCTGCGTTGGCGAACTACGCCATCCTCGGCTATCTTCTGGGCCGGCAACGTGCCCGGGCGGCCTTGCTGCTGCAGGCGACGATTAACATCGTCAACGTGGTTCTGGCTCTGACTCTGGTGTTATGGCGTCACTGGGCGGTTGCCGGCATCGCGACCGCAACGATGAGCGCCGAATGGATCGGATGCTTCTTAGGCTTCGCCCTCATGCTGGCCGGCGGCGCTCGCCTTGGCCATGTTCGCTGGAGCGAGCTGATCGACGGCGACAGCCTACGCCGGCTGTTTGCCCTCAACCGCGATATCTTTCTGCGTACCCTGAGTCTGGTCGCAGCCTATGCCTGGTTCACCCGCACCGGGGCCCGCTCCGGAAACGCAGTCCTGGCTGCGAACGCAGTGCTGATCAACTTTCTTTGGATCGCTGGCTACGGCCTCGATGGGTTTGCCAACGCGACCGAGGCACTGGTCGGGGAGGCGATCGGCGCGCGACGGGTGGCCGACTTCCGCGCGGTGCTCAAGGCCAGTTCCGTCTCCGCGTTCACCGTTGCCGCTGCCCTCTCGCTCCTGTACCTGGTGTTCGGCCGCAACATCATCGCCATCTTCACCAATCAGGAAGCGATTCGCTCGCTCGCCGGGCAATATCTTCCCTGGCTGATCGTCCTGCCCCTGGTGGCCGTGTGGAGCTTCCTGCTTGATGGCGTCTTCATCGGCGCCACCCGCGCCCAGGAGCTGCGGGACAGCATGCTGATCTCGCTCGCCGGATACCTCGGCCTGGCCATCCTGCTTACGGCTCACTTCGGCAATCACGGTTTGTGGTGTGCCATGCTGGCTTTCATGGCTCTGCGGGCAATTACCCTGGCACTGCGCCTGCCTGCGATTGAACGAAAGTCTTTTGCCTTGGCTGAACAGCCGCTTGAGACATCCCCTTAAAAAACAGCGGCGCCGCATCTGAGGGAGAGTAACCGCAGATCCCTCGGTTTCACTCCCATACAGCCAAGGTTGTTGGAAAGTGCGGACCCCGACCCGGTCTCGACGATAAGATAGGTAAGAAAACGTTCGCTGCCATCTCAGCTTGGGGGTTGTTTTGCATCGGGTGAAAATCGTCTTCTTTATCTTACTGGGGCTAACGGCCGCTGCATTCGCAGCACAACAGCCTTCGGCTCCAGGTCCGGCCCAGCAACCCGGTGCCAATCAGCCAAGTCCCCCGGCCCCCACACCGCCCCCTCCTCGAGTAGCCCCTCCTCCGGCTTATCCGGTAAGGCCGCCGGCAGACGCCGCGGCGGTGGCACGCGGCCGCCAGATTTTTAGCGCGAATTGCAGTTTCTGCCATGGATCCGATGCTCGCGGCGGGGAAGGCGGCCCCAATTTGATCCGCAGCCAGCTGGTACTGGACGATAAGGATGGGGAGCTGATCGCCACGGTCGTTCAGAATGGCCGGCCCGACAAAGGCATGCCAAAGTTTGATCTCACGACAGAAGAGATATCGACGATCGCCGCTTTTATTCACAGCATGCCGGTCGGCGGCCGCGCCGCAACAACCGGCACGGTCGATCCACTGGTGGGCGATGCCAAGGCGGGCGAAGCCTACTTCAACGGAGCCGGAAAATGTAGCACTTGCCATTCCGTGTCAGGAGACCTGGCCGGTATCGGCGCCAGATACCCTGACCCGCGCGCCTTGCAAGGTGCGATTCTTTCTGGGGAAAGAAGAGGCGAGTTGTCAGAGACCTCCAGGAAAACGGTCACCGTGACGCTTCTTACTGGACAGACAGTGCAGGGTAGGCTGAATCAAATCGATGATTTCATCGTTTCTCTCACCGATGACAACGGAAACTATCACAGTTACCCTCGCCATGGGGACTACCCGAAGGTCGTCGTCAAAGATCCAGTGCAGCCGCACCTGGATATGCTGCACACCTTCAAGGACGATGACATCCACAATCTGACCGCCTACCTGGTGACACTGAAATGACAAAGACAAGAAATCTGTTTTTCTTGATTGCGCTGTTCTCAACAGCCGCAGCTTTGTCGGCGCAAGGGCTTGATCCGGTGTTGCTGACCAAACCCGCGACCGATTCCTGGCCAACCTACTCCGGCGACTATTCGGGCCGGCGTTTCAGTTCGCTGACACAGATCAATCAAACCAACGTAAAAAATCTGGGACTAGCCTGGGTGAATCACCTGACGCCCGGACCGGGCGCTACCGGGCCGTTTGCCAGACGCGGTTCGGAAAACCCACCCACAATCATTGGCGGCGAAATCGATGAAGCTGTGCCTGTGCGCGGTGCCGGACGGATCTCTGGGGCGGTATTGCAAGTGAACGGCATCCTTTATGTCTCTGTACCCGACAATGCCTGGGCGGTCGATGCACGCGATGGGTCCGTGCTATGGCACTACTACTGGAAAACCAAGGGTGGTACGCACATCGGGAACCGCGGCATGGGCATGTACCGCGACTGGCTGTACTTCGAGACCCCGGACGACTACCTGGTGTCGCTCGATGCCAAAACCGGCAAAGAGCGTTGGCACAAAGTGATCTCAGACTTCAATGAGCAGTACTTCTCAACCATCGCGCCCATAGTGATCGGCAACCATTTGCTTGTGGGGACCGCCGATGATTTGGATGCGCCCGGGTTTCTGCAATCCTTCGATCCGGAAACCGGCGAGTTGCAATGGAAGTGGTACAGCGAACCTGAAAAGATGGGGGAGCCTGGCTCCGAGACGTGGCCGAACCTGGATTCCATGCGCCATGGCGGTGCGGGCACATGGGTTCCAGGAAGCTATGATGCCAAACTGCATCTTTATTATTTCGGAACCGCCAACCCCACCCCGGCTTTCTCCGGTGCGACCCGCGAAGGAGACAATCTCTATACCTCCTCCATCGTCGCCTTGAATGTAGATACGGGAAAGCTGGCGTGGTATTTCCAGCCGTCGCCACACGACACGCACGATTGGGACGCAGCGCAAACTCCAGTGATCGTCGATGGAGAGTTCAAGGGCAAGCCGCGCAAGCTCTTGCTCGATGCCAGCCGGAACGGCTACTTCTTTGTCCTCGATCGAGTCACCGGCGAGCATTTACTCACTGTGCCGTATGCGGATTCCCTCAACTGGTCGAAGGGCATTGACAAGTCGGGCCGGCCCATCCGTGATCCGGAGAAGGACGCATCGCCCGGTGGCGCCCTGGTATCACCTGACTCCGACGGGATCGTAAACTGGCAGCCGCCTACGTACGATCCGCAAACCGGACTCTTCTACGTCTCCACGGACGAGGTGTATTCCGTTTACTACCGGACCGAACCAAACGTCAGGGCGTTGCAGGGTCTCAACGGTATTCAGGAGCAGCGAGTGGGATCTATAGGGAAATACATAACCGCGATCGACTATAAGACAGGCAAGATCGCCTGGCGGCATCTGCAGGTCTCTGCCGGAGAGAGCGGCGGCAATACCGGCTTGACCACGACCGCGGGAAAATTGCTGTTCGGTGGTGACGCCAACGGTAACCTGGTCGCCTACGACCCGGCCAATGGAAAGCCGCTGTGGCACACCCACCTCGGACAAGTGTCCAATGCGGTGGAAACCTACATGCTCGACGGGCGCCAGTACATCCTGGCCGCCTCCGGCGATTCTCTCTACGCGTTCGCTTTGAACTTCTAAGGCGCTTACCCTTCGCTTCTGTGCGAAGTGCGTTATTGTGAATCATATGAAAATTGTGTTTCTGTCGTCCCATCTCCTGGCCGCCGGCAGACTGGCTGCCTTGTCGTTGTTGTGTGGGCCACTCGTTGCCCAAACGATGCCGCCGCTCAAACGTCAACCGACGCCGGCCAAGGTGGTGGAAGAACACATGGCCGCCTTCTCGGGCTGTGACTGGCCCCGCTTGATGGCCCAGTTTCCGGAAAATGTGGAGTTCTTTGGTCCAAATGGCCAGGTCGTGCGCGGCAAAGCGGCATTGGGTCAAATGTTCGCTCAAGTGGTTAAGCCACCTTCGCAGGGAGGCACCTGCGGCCTGAAAGTAGTCGCCGAGCACACCTTTGTGGTGGGCGATACCATCAATGTCCAGTGGCGTGCTGACTCTCCCCTCCTCAAGGAGCCCTATCGTGGAGCGGATGCCTATGAAACGCATGATGGGCTCATGGCCGCTCAGGTGACCACCTGGAATCCTGCTGAGTTGAAGTGGAAGGTACCTCCGACCAGTTCTCATCGGTAACCGCCAACTCGCTATGGCATCCACTCCAGAGAAGACCTGCAAACAGAGATTTCTCCACTTCCCTCCCCCGGATCTCTCTAACAACAAACAAGATGTGCTATTCCGGAATTGTATTTCGGTGGGCTAGAATCTGACCTTCAGGAAAAGGGTGAACATGCAGGCCAAGGCTCGGATGCGAGACGTTGCAAAGCTGGCAGGTGTTGGGTTGATGACCGTTTCGCGCGCCCTGAACAAGAGCGGACCGGTATCGGAGGAGACGCGCCAGCGGGTTCACGACGCGATAGCAACCCTCAACTACCGGCCCAATGAGGCCGCGCGTTCCCTGCGCGACGGACGATCCCGATCGATCGGCGTCATTGTGCCGAATTTCTATGACCCTTTTTTTGCAACGTGCGCGCATGCAATCACGGTCGTAGCGAATAAACACGGCTATTCGGTCATCGTGACAACTTCGGACGAAGATCCAGCGGTCGAGTATCGGGTGGCCGGCTCGATGTTACGCCGGCACGTTGAGGGGCTGCTGGTTATTCCTGCAGCCGAAGGAAAGTCTGAACTCACCCGCGACGAATTCGCCTCGACACCAATTGTCACGCTCGATCGACCGATCGCCGGTCATCAATACAGCAGCGTGCTCGTAGACAACAAGGGTGGGGCAAGAATCGGAACCGCACATCTGATCAAACACCACCACAAGCGAATTTGCTTTCTGAGTCTCTCGCGCAAGGCTTTCACTCATAAAATCCGATATGAGGGCTACCGGCAAGCCATGGTAAAGGCTGGATTAGCTCCAGAGGCTTACTTCAGCTGCGCATCACGAGAGGAGACTCTCGCCGTGCTTCGCTCGGTGATGAAGGATCCAAAGCCGCCGACCGCGTTCTTCGCGGGTAATAACCTGGTGATGCGTCACTTGCTCCATGCGCTTTCGGAGATGGAGGTGTCAATTCCCGGAGAAGTAGCGGTGGCGGGGTTCGACGATTTTGACATGGCCGATATTTTTCACCCCGCCCTCACGGTCGTCCACCAACCCGCGGATGATCTGGGACGGGTTGCAGCGGATTTACTGTTCGCGAGACTAGGCGCAGAGCGGCGAGCGGATGCCGGCCAGCAGATTGTGCTTCCGGTTGAGCTGATTATCCGGCGTTCCTGCGGTTGCAATGTGCGAAAAACCGCGCGGGCAAAGAGCCCTACCTCGAAGAAGCGAAAAGTGTGAACGTATCTGCGGGCTCCGCAACGAATTTCCCATCCTGAGCCGGGGGTGGTAATCACGATGACAGCGGGTTGCGCGTCAGGGGTCCTGGGCAGACGCCATATCGCAGGATGAGCACCCCATTGCAGAACCTGCTGCTCAGCGATTACTGTCCGTAAACGGGCAATCCGGATGTGATTCTCTGGCTCATCAGACGCAGGAATCTCAAAGTCATCATCAAGTCAGCGTTAGGCCATTTTGATCTATTGATATTCCCGTCAGTCTCGGCGCATGTCGAACCGAGGCTGCATCCTTTTGCTCCTTTTCCTGGGCCTGGCCGGCGCAACGAGCGTTTCCGGGCAAACGGTCGCGCTCCAGGTGAAGGTCTATGACTACTCCGGTTTGAGCGCCGGCGCTCTAAGCGCATTCCTTGCCGGTACCCAGGGGATCCTCACGGAGGAAGGAATATCGGCGGAAGTGGACGCTTGCGCAATTGGTGTGGCAACCCCGTGCGAAAGCCGGCAAGGGAGTTCCAGGCAGGTGACGATCCGCGTGGTTGCCGCAGCGCCCAGTCGCTACAAGAAAGCCCGATGGCAACCTCTCGGCCAGTCAATTGCCGATCATGATGGCGGGACCTACGCCAGCGTCTTTTTGGATCTGGTCGAGGATGCCGCCGCAGATGCCAATCTCCCTCGGATGCTTGTACTTGCCTACGCCGCCACCCACGAGTTGGGCCACCTTCTCCTGGGCTCCGATGCGCATGCCTCGGAGGGTTTGATGAAAGCGGACTGGAAAAGTGAGGACTTTCAGGCAATCGCCCAAAACCGCTTTCATTTCAGCTCGCGGCAGGCCGAGGAACTGAAGCGCCGCTACGGTACTGGACGCTCCATAGACCTGAGCACTCACACCTCGATGGCCGCCCGGCATTAGGGCGCCTGGGGAGTCTGCAGCATCCAGATGGCGGAGTGGATTTCCGGCAGGTTAATCAGCATCTTATCGCGAGCTACGCTCAGGTCTGAAGCAATCTGGTCGATCGAGGCATCGTGACCCGCCGTGTTGTGAAAATGCTCAAAGGCGACCGGTGAGCCCAAAGGGTGTTTGGTGACAGGATGGAGCCTTTGCGCCCAAATGCAAAGATAGCCATCGCGGGTGGAGGTGAAATATACCGTATTGCCGTCAGCGGAGAATTGTGGCTTATCGTCGCTGTGCGTTCCGTCGGTGACTGCAATCCATTCCGCTGCCGCACCGGGCAAGCCGTGACGGACGGGGGCAATCAGGATCTGCGAGGGCGGCTCCGGAGAAACCGACGCCGGCATCTTTTTGAAAACGACCCAGCGGT
Source organism: Acidobacteriaceae bacterium (assembly GCA_049522955.1). Lineage (GTDB taxonomy): Bacteria > Acidobacteriota > Terriglobia > Terriglobales > Acidobacteriaceae > PALSA-350. The sequence continues at coordinate 84,393 of JBEKNJ010000017.1, read as the reverse complement.
CATCCCAGGAAAAGAACGGATGATACAACGGATAGTCCGGATGACTGAGGAAGTCGTGCTCTGTTTTCGTACGCAGACCGAGCTCGGTAATCCGGTCTTTCATTATGCTTATCGGATCGTACTTCTGCAGAAGAACCGACCCACCGTCGGAAGAGAACCCGCGCGGCGTGCACCGCAGACAGACCCGCTCACTCCCCCCTCCCTGGCTCGAGACGAGGTAGCCGCACGGCAGGGGTCTATCCCGGGCTGAGTGAAACAGGCCCTCTTTACAATCGCGTTCAAATAACACCCTTGATCCGTCGGGTGATATCGATGTCACGACGTCACCGCCCGCCTCCTGGTTGTTGTCGTCCAGCAGGTGCTCGCTGCCGGTTTCCAGGTTTCTCAGCACGACCAGGTCGGGCTTGCCGGGGGTGTCCGTGACGTATGCCATCCACTTTCCGTCATGAGTGACCGAGGGAGAGTTGTGAAACTCAGCCTCGCGCAGAGGTAACTGGAGGGTGGGTGCCGATTTCTGGCCCCGGGCGTTGATGGAAATTTGATAGATCGATGCGCTGCCGCTCACGATTGTGTAAGCCAGTTTGCCATCCCGTGACGCACCCCCGAGCGGGCCTAAACTGCCGTTGCCGGACGAAATGATTTCTGGAGCCTCATCGGTCGTACCCCGAGCAGAAACCCGGATGCGGCAAAGCTTCCAGCTGTGAGGTCTGGTAATGGAGTAAAGGATCCATTCGCGCTCGTCCGCAGCCCGAATCCACGCGTACGGGTCAAACTGGTCGTCCTGCTCAAACCCCGGGAAATGAACCATCCTGGCCTGGCCGGCCGCGACCGGGCCGATCCACCAATTCGGCCGCTGGTTTGGCTCCCGGCGGGGGCTCCCGGAAAAAAGAATCTCCTTTCCCCCGGGAGACCAGAAGGGTGGAGAGTAGATGATGAAGTCCCCGCTGACCGGCAGAGGGGTAGGCTGACCCCCATTCACGGATACCGTGAACGCCTTATGGTCATGCAGGTAAAGGATTCTATCTGCGTCGGGAGAGAACCGCGGAAAGATCGCCTTGGGGATTCCCACCAGGAGTCTCGGTTCACCTGGTAGCGTCGAGGTGGTGTAGATTCCACCGCCTCCTCTTGCGGAATAAAACGCGATGCGCGTGCCGTCGGGCGAGAAGTCAGGAAGGTCATCGAACTCCGGGCCTGCGGTCACTGGAATCGCTTCGCCGCCCGCCGTCTGTTGCACCCAGATATGCGATGGCTCGTCGCCAACGCTCGAAACGTAGGCAAGCAGCTTGCCATCTCGCGAAAGCGTGGGCTGCCATCCAAAGGATGTGATGAGCCTCGCTTCCGGCACGGCGGGGCTCCGGGGCTGCCTCCATCGAAAGGCGGTCGCAATGCCGATGATTGCAAGCAAAGCCACTACGGCGATCGCGGCGACAGGAACAATCCAGGATCGTCTAGCTTCCTTTTCGCTCGTGATGATCGCGTTTATGGTTGCGGGTGCTGGCGGAATCGACATTCCGTTGGCGGGGAACGCGCTCACCGGCGCGATGAATCGGTAACCTCTACGTGGGACAGTCTCCACATACTCTGGCGTAGCCGCGTTATCATTCAATGCCTCCCGAACGCGATTGATCGCTTTATTCAGCGATTGATCGAAGTCGACGAAGGTGTTTCCCCATATCTGCTCCCGGAGCTCCTCGCGGGTGACGATTTTTCCAGGCCGCTCGGCCAGCAATGCCAGAACCTTGAAAGGCTGTTCCTGAAGCTTGATCGGGGAACCATCTTTGCGCAGTTCCATGGCTTCCTGGTCCAGTTCGTACACTCCGAATCGGATCGTTTCAGCCATGTGGTAGCCCCTTGTTGCCTACTCTAAACCAGAACCTTGCGCAGACGGTTACGGGAGTTGTGGTCCCTCATCGCGATACGATGCAACCCCAACCCTTGAAATCAGAGAATGAAACCGATTGCGATGACGGTGACGAGCGTGCGACCGCATTCGTTCACAAGTCTTTACAATTTGTTGCCTAATTGTGACAAAGTGCCCTGGTCCCAGCCTTATCCTCGAAATACGGGCCAACTGCCCAAGCACGGACATGGTAAAGCTTCCATTTCGACCCTGGCGCAAACAGCCGCCGATTTTCGTCTTTATGCTGGCGGTGACGCTACCGGCGGCCGCGCTGGTCATCGCCAGCGGCTTCTACCTCCGGCACATTCAGCGCGGCAAAATTTTTGATGCGGAAATACAGAGGGACTACCGGCAGACCCTGGCGCTTGCAGAGAAACGAATTACCGATCGTGCCTTCGAAATTGCAGAGAGTGCCCAGGCCACATTTCCCAAGGTCGACGACAGCGATGGACTCGACGATTTCCTGAGAACGCATCCCGACATCACGCACGCATTCATCTGGACGGGAAAGGACGAAATGACCTTTCGATCCCAGCCTGATCGGATGAGCGATCCGGATTTTCGAGCGGAAAGCAAAAAGATGGCCGCCGAGATTGGCACCTGGTTCGACATAGAGTCCGAGGAACACATCGCAAGGGTGAAGAGCTTTGAAGCCGCGGAAGGGCGCCGGGTTTACTTTATGCCGGAACACGTGGCGCGAGGTGACAAAACGGTATACGAGGTTTTCGCGTACTTCATACCCCGCGGCTCAAGTCCAGACCATCCGGCACTGGCCGGATTTGCTTACGATGAAGATTATCTGAAGGACAATTTTTTCCCTCGCGTACTGGCCGAAGTGATGCCGGGTGGGAAACAGAACGATCCTATACACCCTGACCTGGCGATGACGATTCGAAAGGAAAAGGAACAGACACCCCTGGCTGCTTCGGCTTGCTGGGATGGAGGGATTCCCGAAGTGGAGCGTGACTTCATGGGTGTTTTCCCGGGGCTCGTCCTGGGCATCCGCCCGCAAGGAACCACCATTGCGGACATCAGCCGTCACATTACGCGGCTCGCCTTCATGGTGCTTGGCGCCCTGTCTCTCCTGATCGGTGCCGGAATGATCTTCGCGTACCGGAACGTCTCGAGCGAGCTGGCGCTGGCGAAATTGAAATCCGATTTTGTCTCTAATGTTTCGCACGAGCTGCGAACACCCCTGGCGCTCATTCGCCTGTATGCGGAAACTCTCGAGCTGGGGCGCATCTCCAGTGCGGACAAGCATCAGGAGTATTACGAGATCATCCGCAAGGAAAGCGAGCGTTTGACTTCGCTGATCAACAATATTCTTGACTTCAGTCGCATCGAGGCGGGCAAGAAAGAGTACAGCTTCCGCGAAACCGATGTCGCCGACCTGGTGCGAAGCACGCTCGAATCCTATCGTTTTGAGATGGAGCAGAACGGATTTCAGCTCGAACAGAAGATCGATAATAATTTGCCGCCGCTGAGTGTGGATCGCGAGGCAATCGCCCGATCGCTGCTGAACCTGGTGAGCAATGCAGTGAAATACTCGGCGGGCAGGAAGTACCTTGGGGTCCATCTTTACCGCCGGAACGAAAACGTGAATCTTGAGGTCGTGGACCACGGAATCGGTATTCCCGCCAAGGAGCAGCTTAAGATTTTTGAGAAGTTTTATCGTGTCGGGGATCCGCTGGTACATAACACCAAAGGCAGCGGACTGGGGCTATCCCTGGTGCGCCACATTGTGCAGGCGCACGGTGGGCAAGTCGCGGTGGAAAGTGCGCCCGGACACGGCAGCAAGTTCATCATCACTTTGCCAGTAAAAAATCCAGCGCTTCAGCAGGTGTCAGCATGAAACAGGAAGAGAAGCCAGAGCGGCTCGAGACACACAGGCGGGCAAAGATTCTCGTGGTGGAAGATGAGCCGGCGATGGTCGCCGGCCTTCGAGACAACTTCGAGTTCGAAGGATACGAAGTGATTACCGCGCGCGATGGGATCGAGGGGCTGGAGCGCGCGCTCGATGAGTCTCCAGACCTGGTGGTCCTGGATGTGATGATGCCGCGCATGAGCGGGCTGGAAGTATGCAAGCAACTACGCGCTAAACGCGCTTCTCTTCCCATCATCATGCTGACCGCACGCGGCCAGGAGGTGGACAAGGTCGTAGGCCTCGAACTCGGTGCGGATGACTACGTGACCAAGCCATTCTCGATTCGCGAATTGCTGGCACGCGTCAAGTCCGTCCTCAGGCGTACGGCGGTCTTGCCCAAAGATAAGGATCAGCATTCTTTTGCCGATGTGGAAGTGGACCTGCGCCGCTGTCGCGTGCTCAGATCCGGCAAAGCTCTGGATATCTCAGCCAAGGAATTCGACTTACTAAAGTACTTCATTTGTCATTCGGGCGAGACGCTGAGCCGCGACCGTTTGCTGGAAGACGTGTGGGGCTACGAGAATTATCCCACTACCCGGACGGTGGATACCCATCTGGTGCGTCTTCGCCAGAAGCTGGAGCCCGATCCGGAACAACCACAGTATTTTCTGACCGTGCACGGAACCGGATACCGGTTCGTCGGATAGAACAACCAACCCAATCGCAATGAGGTGGATTTTGAACACCTACACCGTAGTACCGGGTGACTTCAAGTACGGGACGTTCACTTCCTTAATGACGTCGTCGAGCGCGATAGGGCCATCGACCGCGCCGTCCAAGGATGGGATCGATTTGCTCTTGCGAGAGCGATTTGATCTCCATGCACAGCTTTTTGACGCGGTGCAGATTCAACGCAAACTCAGTGGCCCTCGGGTATTGCGCTGCGGCGACGTGCAGTTTGCCCGGGAGGTCTTCGCGGCACGTTACCTCTCCGGAGACTTTACGACCTTCTCCCAGGATGGTTCCAGGGTGCTCGCGGTGCTGGGAGACATTGCCGGCAAAGGCGTCGCGGCGGGCATGTGGTTCACCCATCTGGCAGGCCTTTTGCAAAGCTGCGGCCGCCCGGACTTTAACCCGTCGACGACCGCTTCGGAAATCAATCGCCACCTGTGCTATCTGCAACCGGTAGCGCCGTTCGTCACAGCATTCATTGCACAAACGGACTGCGACCGAGGGGCGCTCACTTACTGCAACGCCGGACACTTTCCGCCCATACTGCTTGGCCAGGATGAAGAGGTCCGTCTATTGGAGAGCGGAGGCCCGCTGTTGGGGGCTCTCCCAAACGCGGAGTTTCAATCAGGCGAGTTGATGCTCGAACCCGGGGACACGCTTGTCGTATACTCCGATGGCGTGGTGGAATGCTGCAATCCCGAGGGAGAAGAGTTTGGACTGGACCGTTTGATCGCCGCATTGCCACGGGCCAGGCAGCAGTCGGCTCACGGCACCCTCATGATGCTGCTTGCGGCCGTACAGGAATTTGCCAACGGATACCCGATGAGCGACGACATGAGCCTGACGCTGATCCAGCGCGACGCAGACGAACTCACCAAGACATGCTGAATGAGCATGGAAAATGAGATAGGCGGGTAGCCGGCCGGCTCTTCGACGGGTCTAACTTTCAGAGTCAGAATCAGCACTTTATCCATCCTGATATCCAATGAAGCAATTTGGCTGCTTTCAACTCGACACCAGGAACGAATGCCTGTGGCAAAACGGCACGCGGATCGGCCTGACTCCGAAGCCGTTTGCCGTGTTGCGCTATCTTGTCGAAAACCCCCAGAGGCTGGTGACGCACGATGAGTTGCTGGACAAACTGTGGCCCGAGACGTATGTGCAGCCACAGGTGTTGCGCACGTATGTGCTCGAGTTGCGCAAGGTGCTGGGAGACAGTATAGAGAGCCCGCGATTCATCCGTACTGTTCCGGGGCGCGGCTATTGGTTTCTGGCGCAGGTCGAGGATGGCAGCGGATACGCGGCTGACGCTCCGGGGCCACCGTCTGGGCGCATCGTGGGAAGGCGGCGGGAGTTCGAACGGCTCAGCGCACTGCTACGGCATGCCACCCAGGGCGAGCGGCAGGTGGTCTTCATCACCGGGGAAACCGGCATTGGAAAAACGGCGTTGATCGACCTGTTCTGCCGTCAACGCTGTAGCGAAGACCACATGTGCATTGCGCGCGGCCAGTGTGTCGAGGGCTTCGCCGGCAAGGAAGCCTATTATCCGGTGATCGAAGCCCTGGGACAGCTCTGTTCCCCCAACGAGGGCAAGAAACACGTGCAAGTGCTGCAGCAGAAGGCCCCGAGCTGGTATGCGCAGTTTGCTGCGCTCCACACGGATGGTTCGGCGCCGGTGGCCGCTACGGCGCGGGGCGAGCGATTGTTGAACGAGATTTGCGATGCCATCGAAGCCATGGCTGCCGAGAAAACGCTGGTTTTTGTCTTCGAGGACCTGCACTGGGCTGACCTCCCGACGCTGGATTTGATCTCGGCGCTGGCGCGTCGCCGCCAGGCCGCCAGGTTGATGCTGCTGGCGTCTTACCGGCCGGCGGAGGTGAGTGCAGGGCAGCACCCCCTGAAGCGGCTAAAACAGGATCTGGTTACCCACAAGCTGTGCGCGGATGTGTCCTTGCACCCGCTCGAAAAGGAGGCTGTGCGGGAATACCTGGTCCAGGAATTGAAACAGGAGACGCTTCCCAACGGGCTGCCCAGCTTCGTGCATCAGCATTGCGAGGGCAATCCTCTGTTCATGATTGCCATGCTTGAGCACCTCATCGTGCAAGGCTTGATACGGCAGGAAGCCGGCGCCTGGCAGTTGCGGTCGGCGTTGGCGGAAATCGACATGGGGGTGCCCACAGCTCTTTCCGAAATGATCGAGATGCAGATTGACCGGCTGGACGCAGCCGACCAGCGCCTGCTCGAAGCTGCGAGCTTGATCGGGGTGATTTTCCCTGCGTGGGCGGCGGCGGCGGCATTGGATGGCGATCTGGAGGACATCGAAGATCAGTATGAGAAGCTGACGCGCCGGCTGCATTTCCTGCATCCGGCAGGGCACGACGAATTGCCGGACGGGACGCAGTCCGCTTTCTATGTGTTCGCCCATGGGTTATACCGCGAGGTGCTGCGGGCCAGGCAATCGCCCGCACGCCGTGCCAAACGGCATCTACGGGTGGCGGAGAAGCTGGAGAAGCTGTTTGCCGGGCGTGAACTGGATGTATCCAGCGAATTGGCCATGCACTTCGAGGCGGCAGCGGAGTGGACGCGCGCGGCCCAGGCTCTCTGCGCAGCGGCGGAGACCGCGATGCGGCGGGGTGCGCGCGATGAGAGCGTGAAACTGACGGAACGTGCCCTGCGGCTGTTGGAGAATTTGAGCGAACCCGACCGGCAAGCGGCGGAACAAAAGACTCGCCAGCAGATTGCAGGACTGATGAAGCATCAGAGCTATTCAAACTAGCAACGAATTGGAAACTCAGGCTCCGCAACAAAGTTAATGGGAAGAAACCGCAGATCTCTCCACTCCGCTTATGCTCCGGTCGAGATGACAATTTGTTTGGGAACGCTCAGTTTGTTTCCAAGATGAATTGTCATCTCGACCGAAGCGTAGCGCAGTGGAGAGATCTGCGGTTTCTTCCCATTAACTTTGTTGCGGAGCCTGAAAACAGAACGTCAAGAAGAGTTGGACGAAAACTCGACGGCAATTTGACACGTGAGGGTATGGTGCGGGGTTAGCGTGGTTCTCGGAGGAACATCCCATGCTAATGCGCTTCAGGAATCTGGTTCTTTTGTCCGCCGCCCTTTGCACGACAGCAGCCTTTGCAGCCGAACAGAAAACGGTGGATGTGCCCTTCAGCTTTGTAGCCAAACACCATGCTTATAAGGCGGGGTCCTATACGGTCGCAGTCGACTGGACAAGGTCTGTGGTGACGCTCAGCGAAATCGGGAAGCCAACCCAGCCGCTGGTGTGGATTATGGTGCCTGCCACCAACCAGCAGTCCAAAGTCAGCCTGACCTTTGATGTAGCCGGATCGGACCATGTGCTGCGAACCATCCAGTATGAGACGTTCGCCACGCCGAATTTGGATACACAGCCAAAGCATAAGGTTGAGGGCAGTACTACGATTGGCGAGTAGGTTCGACCCAGAACATTCAAGGTCGATGGGCCCCTTTGCCAATACTCGCAAAGGGGCTCTCTCCTTTTTAGTTCACAACTCGCACGTGGCAGTTGGAAACGAGGAAAACGAGGGTTCTGTTTTGGATCAACAGACGATCACGAGCGACGAGTTGAGCCGGGCTGCATACCTGGAGAGGGAAAATGCGCGCCTGCAGAAATTAGTCGCAGAACTCCTGGTCAAGAACGAGCAGTTGCGCCAGCAGTATTTGGCATCTTCGACAGTGGCCGATTGAGGCCGTAGATTCTCAGGAACTTATTATGGAGGTACATAAAATGAAGAACGCACTCGTGGCAGTTGCTCTTGCTTTCGTGGTAAGCGTGCTGCCTGCTTACTCCCAGACGCCAAAGCCGCCTGACAGCCCATCAAAGGTTCTCTTGGATAACTGGAATGAAATTGGACGAAAGCTGACCGCCATGGCCGAGGATTTTCCTGAGGACAAATACGATTTCAAGCCAAATCCCGCCCAGCGTAGCTTTGCCCAGCAGCTGCTGCATGCGGCAAACGCGAACTACTTCTTCATCAACCCTATCCTTGGCCGGAAGGTGCCCACAGGGGATCCCAAGCGCGATCAATTCAAGAGCAAGGCCGAAGTGGCGGCCTTCGTGAAGAAGTCGTTCGCAGATGGTGCCGCGCTAATCAAAGAAAAGGGCGACGCGGGCATGAGCGAATTGGTCGTGGATCCGTTCTCTCCTAATCAACAAGTACGGATGTCAGACGAGGCGTGGGGCTTCATCGAGCACTCTGGAGAACACTACGGTCAGCTGGTCGTCTATTACCGGGTTGCCGGCCTGGTGCCTCCAGAGTCCCGTCCAAAGAAATAGGGCCAGCCCGAGAAGTAGGGCCACGCCCGAGGAACGCTGACTTCTTTAAAGTGTTGTTTCTCAAAATTCTCACAAAACCGTCATCCTGAGCGGAGCGCCTCACTGATTTATCGTGTGACATAGCGCTAGCTGCGCGGAGTCGAAGGACCCCGGCGATGCTTACCTTACCCGCGCCGCTCGGAGCTTTTCAACCACCTAAGCCGGCATCGGACGCACCCGGTACGCCCTTTCTCTGGGGCCAAGATCCAGGAACTTGCTAGCATCTTGCGATGGTGGTTGAAAAGCTTCGAGCGGCATCGGCAAGATAATCACGCCGGGGTCCTTCGACTCCGCGCCACTAGCGCTGTGGCGCGCGATAAATATGTCAGGCGCTCCGCTCAGGATGACGATCTCGTGGGAATCTTGACGCTAAACATCTCAAATACATGAGTGCGTATGGGGAGCCACTCCAATCCTGGCTAGCGATTCGAGCCAGACAAGTGGTCGCCCTTGGGCCCTGCGATCAGTTCATCCACCGATAGATTTGCCTGCGCAATACCGCGGGCACCGTGCGAGGAGCTTTGTGTCGCAATATGGACCCACTCATGGATCAGGACGTGGGCGATTGCTTGCGCCACCGCACACCGGCGGCCTTCCACGGTTAAGCCGGTGAGCTTCGAACGGAGCACTTGAGTAAGACGTCTGCAATCGATGGAAACGAACGGCTGCACCTTTCCCGAAACCAGCAACACCCAACCAAGCGGCCCACTGAGCGCAGGACGATCTGTTTGCGGGAGCACATCGCAGCGACCCAATAATTTCACTGAAATGACTTTCGAGAAGAGGACACCCCGCAGGTCCTCGCTGCCGCGAACGAAGGTGGGCTCTTTGTCCAGAACGAGCCCATCGGGCAGTTCGCCGGCTCCATCAGCCAGATCCGCGCGCAGTGCCTCAAATAACGCCGGCCACAGGTCTTCCTTCATTTGTGGTTGTGCATAGAAGACGATCGCCGTACCGGATTGCTCAGCATTCGAGATCGGTGCGGGGATAGCAGCCGCCGAGACACTGCACGCACGACCGAAGACCAAAAATAAGGCCAGCAAGATGCCAGGAACCGCTCCAATATGCTGCCGATACTGAACCCGCAGGAGGATCATAGGTCGAGTTTCCGCTCCTGCTGTACATCCGTCCAATAGATTGTTAGTATCTAGTCGATCTCAAAAGGAGATGACAAATGGAGGTTCGGCAGCTTCATACATTTTGTGTTCTGGCGGAAGAGTTGAACTTCACGCGTACCGCTGAACGGGTGTTTACCGTCCAATCCAACGTCACCTCGCAGATCAAGTCGCTCGAGGCAGAACTCGGATCTCCCCTGTTTGATCGGCTGGCAAAGCGGGTCGTCCTCACGGAGGCAGGCCATCGTTTCCGTCCCTATGCGGAGAAGGCGCTAGCCGCCATGGACCAGGGCTATCGCGCGGTGAAGTTTGGCACCGAACCCGCCGGCCCTTTGCACATTTACGCGCCTGAGAGTGTGCTGGTCTATCGTTTGCCCGAAGTGTTGAAACTCTTCCGCAAGCGTTATCCCAAGGTGGAACTTATCTTCCGCCCTGAGTCGGACAGACCACTCGCCGTGGAACTCGAGACCGGCAAAATAGATTTAGCCATCAGCATGTCAGACTCGGTCGATGGGGAGCAGCTTTGTTCGATCAGGATGCGCAGCGAAGATGTCTATCTTTTCGGAACCCCGGATCATCCGCTTGCCAACGCAAAGAAGGTATATCCAAAGGACCTTTTGGATCAGACTCTGCTCTTGACCGAGGCTGGTTGCGGTTACCGCAAGAAGCTCGACATACAGCTGGCTTCAGCCAATGTAAGACCGCAACACATCACCGAGTTCTCCAGCGTAGAAGCCATCAAACAATGCGTCCACGCGGGAATGGGAATCGGCCTTTTGCCGGAGATCGTCATCGCCGGCGAGCTAAGGAAGAGGCAGTTCGCGATCATGAACTGGCACAGCGCAAAGATGACAATCGCAACGCATGTCCTGTGGCACAAAGACAAATGGATTTCACCGGGAATGCAGGCATTTATGGATGTATTAAAAGCCAAGTTGCAACAGACATCGTCGCCGACTCTGATACAGGATCGTGCCGTTTAAGATTGGGCATCCGGCGCCGCGATTTAGGTGGAAAGGTGTGCGAGGACGTACTTTTCCGGCTGCTTTTCGAAAGCCTGCTTGCAGCCGGCGCAACAGAAGTAGAAAGCCTTGCCGTCGTGTTCCGCCATGTGTTTGGCTGTCTCAATAGGAACGGCCATCCCGCAAATCGGATCTCTGGCTTCCCCCTTCTCGACCGGCAGCCTCCCGCCAGCCTTATGATTCGTGAGCCTGCTCCTGTTGATCTGGACGATCTCGGCAAGGATGCTCACCGCAATTTCTTCCGGCGATGCCGCCCCGATATTCATTCCTGCTGGAGCCTTCACCTGGCTCAGTCTCTCCGCTCCTATTCCTCGCTCGCCCACATATTGCAGAACCTTGGCCGCTTTCGCCTTGCTGGCAATGAAGGCCACATAGGAAGCATCGGTCCGCAGCGCATTTTCCAGCGCCTCCTCGTCGCCCTCACCTTGTGTGGACACTACGATGAAGGTTTGACCGACAACCTTTAATCCGCTCAGGTTCAGATCCGATTGCACCCGATCTACTTCCGGATAGCTTTCTTGCTCTGCGCCCCGGGCAGCTACCGAAACGGCGTAGTTCACCACCTTGGCAAGCCTTGCGAGGGTTTGCCCAACGGGAGAGCGGCCCATGATCAGAATGTGCGGCTTGGGAAGAACAGGCTCGATATAGACATCCAGAGTTCCACCGCTATGGCAGGTCATGTTGTAGGCCACGATGCCTTCCTCTTCCGGGGACGATGGGCTGATGCGGACCATCCGCGGACGGCCATCCTGCAACGCCTTCAGCGCTTCCTTAACCACCACCGGCCTGGCGCAACCTCCACCGATCCAGCCCCACACTTCTCCATCGGCGAAGATGATGGCTCTGTCGCCGGGTTTACCGGAGATCGGCGCCTGGTAGCGGACTACCGTTGCGATGACGAATGACTCGCCGATCATTACCAGCTCCTCAGCCTTCTTCAAAAATTCGTCAAACATTTACAGATACCTTTCCAATGCGAGCAGACTCTCGAGGTTGTGCGCCGGAGCAAACACGTCCACATAGGGGAGCGCGGCAGTCATTCCCTGGGTAAGGGGTTGATAGCCCTTTAATCCCAGCAACGGATTCAACCACAGCACCTTTTGCACGCGCCGTTTGGTAGCTCGTAATTGTGCCGCCAGCAGCGCCGGCTCCCCAGTATCCCAACCGTCGCTCAGGATGATGAAGACCGCGTCGCGCGAGAGCAGCCTTCTTCCGTAGTTCTGATTGAACTGCCGCAACGATTCACCAATCCTGGTGCCCCCTGACCAACCTGCCGCGCGCTTCGAGAGCCTTCGCAGAGCGTCAGGCAAATGAGGGGTGCGGAGCAGATCGCTGATCTCAACCACATCTGTGCTGAAAAGAAACGTGTGCACACGCTCGAAATGCCCCTGCAAAGCATAGGCAAACCGTACCAGGAACAAGCTGTAGAAGTTCATCGAACCGCTGATGTCGAGCAGGATCACCAACTTGTTCCTTTTTGACTCCTTGCCCTTGTGCACCAAAACAATCGGCTCACCTCCATGCGCGATACTTCGCCGAATGGTTCTGCGCAGGTCGATGCGGCACGCGCGGTTTTTGTAAGCGAGCCTGCGCGAAAGCCGCAGGCTCATCCGCCGCAACAGGCGTAAAGAAATCTCCTCCAGCACCTTCAGATCTTCGCCTGGCAACTCGGAGAAATCCACCTTCTTCAGCCGTTGTTGTGCACTCGCGCCGTAGGCTGCTTTGCTGGTTCCGTCCTGCGCGGCACACTGGTTGCCGGGCCGATCGAGAAAAACCGAAGAACTGCCTTGCTGCTCCTGGCTGTTACCTTTCGAAGGCCCGTTATATTCTCCGGAAGCGGATCGCGGTCGGGGCTGGGATTCTGCCCAGAATGCCTGGAAAACTTGCGGGAACTGCTCCCATTCCTCGCGGTTGGAACACAGTGTCGCTTGCAACGCGGAGAGGAAGAATTGCCGGTTTGTAACCACGATTGTCCTGGCTGCTTCGAGCGCGGACATGGTTTGGCGCGTGTCCGCGGAAAAGCCATAGGTTCGCAGGTAGCGGCAGAATTCCACAATCGAGGTGGCGAGTTGTACGGACTGTTCTTGACGCATCGTGTCCCCACCGCATCAGGTAATCTGGGAGAGAAGCTGTTCTATTCCAACTGCCCGGAGCTTAGCTCCATCCTCCATGGATTTCGCCACGCACCCTATCGTGTCCTCGATCACATCTGCATCCAGCCGGTGCTTACCCAACAAAACGACGGCTTGAGCGCAGTCCAGAGTTTCGGCTATACCCGGCGGCTTTTCCAGATCCAACTTGCGGACGGCCTGCACCAGCCCCACCACCTGCGTGCTCAGTTCCTCTTCGATGCCGGGGAGCCGGGTGCGCACAATCCTCATCTCTTTTTCGAAGCTCGGATAGTCGATCCAGTGATAGAGGCAGCGCCGTTTCAAAGCATCGCTCAACTCGCGGGTACGGTTGGAGGTGAGAATGACATAGGGGATGTGCCTGGCGCGGATGGTGCCCATCTCGGGAATGCTAATCTGAAAATCAGAGAGCAATTCAAGGAGAAACGCCTCAAACGCTTCGTCCGCTCGATCGATCTCGTCAATCAACAGTACAGGTGAAGCCTGCTGATCGAGAATAGACTGAAGCAGCGGACGCTGCAGCAGGAACTCACGGCTGAAAATATGCCGTTCTCTTTCTTCAACCGTTTGCCCTGTGCCTTCCTGGATTTTGATGGCCAGCAATTGCTTCTGGTAATTCCATTCATAGACAGCGGAGCTGGTATCCAGTCCTTCATAGCATTGCAACCGGATGAGCTGCGTTTGCAGCATGGAAGCCAGAACCTTGGCGACTTCTGTCTTGCCCAGCCCGGCATGGCCCTCGATCAAAAGAGGCTTGCGCAATTTGGTAATCAGATAGATCGAAGTTGCCAGCGAGCGATCCGCGATATAGCCCAGACGCTCGAAGTGCCGCATGAGAGTATCCGGATCGTCGATTGCTGCATCTGCGCGGTGAGCGGGTGGAACTGTCATGGTGGCCGGTCCTCAGGAGTTGCGGTGCAACGCTCCTTTGGCCGCAGCCCAGGCCAGCGAAGCTGCACTGATCGGCGCGGCTTCCGCCGGTGCAGCCTCGCCCGGTTGCTCTAAGGTGGCCTGGAAGTTCTTGATGAACTGGGCAAAGATAATGTTTGAGACCTCATTGATCATCCGCGATCCCATCTGGGCGAGGATCCCAACGACATTCACTTCCGAGGTGCTAATCACCTCTGTACCGCCGCCTTCCAATGGGCGTGCTTTGCCGGTCATCTTCATCGAAGCACTGCCGCGGCCCTTTACATCTTTTCCTTTGCCAACCATTTCAAGCTCGTGGTTCTCCTGGTCCAGGCGAACAATTTCCAATTCGCCGTTGTAGTCCATCGCGCTTGGCCCCACCCTCACGCTGATCGTGCCTTTATAGGTCTGGGCATTCACCTGTTCGGTAATTTTTGCACCAGGAACGCAGGTGGCAACTCTCCTGGGATCGCTCAGCAGGGCCCAAACCTTGTCCAGGGGTTCCTTGACTTGAAAGCTCTTTTCAATCTGGATCGCCATACACTAATTCACCACACCCTTCTCCTTGAGAATATTCCATACCTTCCAGGGCGCGATCGGCATATCGATGTGCTTCACACCCAGGTGAGAAAGAGCATCAACGACCGCATTGACAAAGGCAGCCGGTGAACCGACGTTAGGCGATTCCCCTACACCCTTGGCGCCGAATGGGTGATGCGGGGAAGGAGTGCAGGTCTTGCCCGTCTCCCAGTGAGGAGTTTCAACTGCCGTCGGTATCAGGTAGTCCATAAAACTCCCGCCCTGCACATTGCCGCTCTCGTCGTAACTGATTTCCTGCATGAACGCGATGGCCAGGCCTTCGGTGAGACCCCCATGAATCTGGCCTTCCACGATCATCGGGTTGATAATGTTGCCGCAGTCATCCACCGCCACGAAACGGCGGACCTTGATCTCGCCCGTGCCCTTATCAATATCTACGACGCAGATATAGGTACCGAAGGGAAACGTGAGATTGGGTGGATCGTAGTAGTCCACCGCTTCCAGACCGGCTTCCATACCTGCCGGCATGTTGGTGTACGCGGCAAAGGCGATGTCCTGGATTGTTTTGGACTTGCCGGGAGCGCCCTTGACAGAGAACTTGCCCGGCTCCCACTCCAGATCCTGCTCGCTGCACTCCAATAGATGAGCGGCTATCTTCTTCGCCTTCTCGCGGATCTTACGCGCGGCCATGGCGGTTGCCGCGCCGGAAACTGGCGTGCTGCGGCTGGCATAGGTCCCCAAGCCGTAGGGAGCGGTGTCAGTATCGCCTTCTTCGACCGTCACATCGGCTGCGGGGATACCCAACTCTTCGGCGACGATCTGCGCGTAGGTGGTCTCGTGCCCTTGCCCCTGGCTTTTGGTTCCCATGCGGCAAATAGCCTTGCCGGTGGGATGGACGCGTATCTCGGCGCTATCGAACATTTTGATACCGGCAATATCGAAGGTATGGGAGGGTCCCGCGCCGACTACTTCCACGAAGCTCGACACTCCGATGCCCATCAACTCTCCCTTCTCGCGCTTCTCCCGCTGCTCTTTTCGTAAGTCGTCGTAGCCAATCGTATCCAGCGCCACTTTCATCGCGGCATCGTAATCACCGCTGTCGTAGGACCAGCCCAGCGGAGACGCATAAGGAAACTTCTGCGGAGATATAAAATTCTTCCGCCGTAACTCGACCGGATCGGTCTTCAGTTCCAGGGCGAGAACGTCGACAGCTCGCTCGATCAGATAAGCAGCCTCGGTCACGCGAAACGAGCAGCGGTACGCAATGCCGCCTGGCGCCTTATTGGTGTAGACACCGTCGACTTCACAGAAAGCGGTGGGGTAGTCATAGGCCCCGGTACAGATGCTAAACAAGCCGGCCGGGAATTTCGTGGGTTGCGCAGCAGCATTGAAAGCGCCGTGATCAGCCAGGGTCTTCACCCGTAGCGCCTGAATCTTTCCGTCCTTAGTGGCGGCGAGTTCGGCCGTCATATGGTAGTCGCGCGCGAACCCGGTCGATTGCAGGTTCTCGGAACGGGATTCGATCCATTTCACCGGCCGTTTAATCGTAAGCGACGCGACAACGGCGCAAACGTATCCGGGATAGAGGGGGACTTTGTTACCAAAGCCGCCGCCGATGTCTGGCGAAATCACACGGATGTTTTGTTCCGGGATGCCGCCCACAATGGCAAAGAGTGTGCGGTGGGCATGCGGCGCTTGAGAGGTGAGATAGATGGTAAGGCGTTCGGTGGCGGGGTTGAAGTCGGCTACGCAACCGCAGGTTTCGAGCGGGGATGGATGACAACGCTGGAAAATAGCATGCACGTTGGCTTTGACTTCAGCCTCAGCAAAGACCTTGTCAGTGGCGAGTTTGTCGCCTATCTCCCAGTGAAAGATGTGGTTGTCTTTTTGTTCGCGATCCTCGCGCAAGATGGGTGCGGTGGGATCGAGTGCCTTGTGTGGATCCACCAGCACCGGCAGTTCCTCATAGTCCACCTCCACCAATTCGGCGGCGTCCGCGGCGGTATAAGGATCCTCGGCAACTACGAACGCTACTTCCTGCGATTGGAAGAGGACTTTGCCGGTAGCCAGCACCATTTGCTTGTCAAAAAACAGGGTAGGCATCCAGGCGAGATTCGCCTTGGCCAGGTCTTCTCCCGTGATGACAGCCAAAACACCCGGCAGCTTCATGGCATTTGCGGTATTGATCCCCTTGAGGCGGGCATGCGCATAAGGACTGCGCACCATGTGACCGTAGACCATATCGGTCAGTTGCACATCGTCTACATAGTTGCCCTTGCCCTGGATGAAACGCAGATCTTCTTTGCGCTTGATGGAGTGGCCCATGCCACCAACTTCAGGCGATGTTCGGCAGCCCATCCTTGCCTCCTTCTTCCATCTTGCCGGCGGCAAACTGCACCGCCTTGACGATGTTCTGGTAACCGGTACAGCGGCACAGATTTCCGGAGATGCCCCAGCGGATCTCTTCCTCTGTGGGGTGGGGATTCTTCTTGAGCAGGGCGTAGGACGATATGAGCATGCCCGGCGTGCAGTAACCGCATTGCAATCCATGCTCCTCTTTAAAGCCCTGCTGCAGCGGATGAAGCTGGCTGTTTTGCATCAGACCTTCTACCGTCATTAATTCGCTGCCATCGGCCTGGACGGCAAAAATGGTGCAGGATTTGACGGTTTTGCCATCGAGCAAAACCGTGCACGCGCCGCAATGAGAAGTGTCACAGCCTATATGCGTGCCGGTTAGTCCAGGAAAATTGCGGATAAAGTGGACCAGCAACAATCTCGGCTCGACCGTGGCCTCGCGAAGACGGCCATTCACCTTGATTTGGACTAACTGTTTTTCCGCCATCGCAGATTCCTATTCCGCCTTTCCTATGTACCGGCTCGCTCCTGTGCGCGAACAACGGCGCGCCGGGTCAGTTCCTTCACCAAGCCTCGTTTGTACGCTTCGGGTCCGCGCAGGTCCGGACTGGGTTGAGACTCCTCCGCAGCAAGTTGCGCCGCCTGGGTGATATTGGGCTCGTCCAGCTTATTTCCGCGCAGAAACCCCTCTGCCTTCGCGGCCTTAATGGGGGTCGCACCTACGTTGGTGAGGCCGATGCCTATCTTCTGGCAGGTCCCTTCGCCGTCCATGGTGAGTTGGACGGCGACTGCGGCGGTGGCAAAGTCGCCGACTTTTCTTTCCAGTTTCAGGTAGGCTCCTCCGCTCCTCGGCGGAGGAATGGGAATGCGAATCTCGGTCACGATCTCGTCATGCTGAAGATCAGTGGTGAAGAGGGTGATGAAGAAGCTCTCGACGGGGATAACTCTCTCCCCCTTCGGCCCGCTCGCTACGATTTGGGCACCCAGCGCCATCACGGTGGCCGGATGATCGTTGGCGGGATCGCCATGAGCCAGGTTACCCGCCAACGTCGCCATGTTACGCACCTGTGGGTCGGCAATCACGCGTGCAGTATCAAAAAGAATGGGATATTTCGAGCGAATAAGGGGAGAACCTTCCAGGTCGGCCTCGCGCGTCAATCCGCCTATTTTCAGATAGCCGCCTTCTTCTCTGATGTAAGTCAGGCCAGAGATTCGGTTAATATCGACCAGATAGCCGGGTCGGGCCAGGCGAAATTTCATCATGGGAATGAGAGACTGGCCCCCACTTAAGATCTTGGCTTCATCCCCATACTGCTGCAGGAACCCAATCGCTTCTGGAATTGTGTTCGGTCTGAGGTACACAAAGGCTGGCGGGATCATCCTCGTCCTCTCATCCGGGATTCCCGGATACTGACGAAAAATCGCAAACAAAATGAGACCCGCGAACCGGGGCTCGCAGGTCCGTCACACTTTATAGTCCACCTGCGTTAAGAGGGTCAACTATGGACGCGAAGTCAAGCGTCCGCCCGCGGATGGTTCGTAAACGTCGCGAATCGGCTTGCCACAAGCCCTCGGATATAATTGCGACGCCGTCCATGCCGTCCCTCCCCAAATTCACGGTTCCGGAACACTGAAATGAAAACGCGTTCGATCCTCAAAACAGCCGTTGCCTCGTGCGTTCTGCTTTTTCTGTGGGTAGCCGGCCCGGTGCGTTCCGCCAGCCGGCCGGACGACATCCCGTTTGAGAAGCACACGATTGATCTTGGAGCTTCAGAAACTGCGCTTTTCGCCGACATCAATCGCGATGGAAAGCTCGACCTGGTCTCCGGCGAGTACTGGTATGAGGCGCCACGTTGGATCAAGCACCGTTTCCGGGAGATTGATTACACCAGCAATTACATCGATGATCTGTCGACGCTGCCCCTTGATGTGGATGGAGACGGATATGTGGACATGGTCACCTCAGGGTGGTTTAGCAAGAAGCTGGCGTGGTGGCAGAATCCCGGACGAGCTGGTGGAATCTGGAAAGAGCATCCCATCACAACCGGATCACCCATCGAGTTTTCCTTCCTGGTCGACCTTGACAACGACGGGAAGGCCAACGAGATTCTGCCGCAGTTCGGAGACAATCGTCCGCTTGCCTGGTACGAACGAGATAAGCACGGCGGAATCGTTGAGCACATTGTCAGCGACCACAGTTACGGTCATGGCATTGGTGTTGGCGATGTAAACGGAGACGGCCGCAACGACATCCTGACTCCGCGAGGCTGGTTGGAGGCTCCCCGCGATCCTCGGCAGAGCAATTGGACCTTTCATCCGGATTGGCACTTCGAGGAACTCCTGGGCTTTATGTACGTCCGCGATGTGAACGGCGATGGCCGGCCCGATATTATCTCCTCGATGGCACACGGATACGGCATCTTCTGGCTCGAGCACACGAGCGATGGGAAATGGGTCAAACATGTCATTGATGACAGCTGGTCGCAGGCGCATGCGGTGACGATCGTGGATTTCCGCAAGACTGGAAACCTGGGCTTGTTGACCGGAAAGCGCTACATGGCACATAACGGGCGTGATCCCGGGGAACGCGAGCCGCTGGGAGTGTATTGGTATGAGCGGATACTCGATCCTGCTACTCATACGGTCGATTGGGCGAAGCATGTGATCGATTATGGCGGCCGCACCGGGGGCGGCATCGAGATCGGAGTCGCCGACTTTAATGGAGACGGAAATCTCGACTTCGCAGTGGGCGGCAAAAGCGGACTCTTCCTGTTCGAGAACAAAACAGCTGCAAAGTAGCTGGCAGCGATAGGAGCCATCGATGAAGTGTCTCTTGGCTGCAGCAGCACCGTTCCTGCTCGCAGCGTTTGCCGCCGGGCAGACAGCACCAGCTACGCTTTCTGCCACGCCCTCCACCGTGGTATGGGGCTACTACTCGTCCAAAGCCAAGCCTGTTCTCACCGTTCACTCCGGAGACACGGTACGAGTCCAGACCCTTTCCACCTGCGGCTCAACCGAACGGCTGCTCAGCGAAGGCGTTGCTGCCTCGGATATCCCGTCCTACAACGCGGAGATTTATCGCGAGGTAAAGGACAAAGGCCCGGGAGGCCATATTCTCACCGGCCCGATCGACATAGCCGAGGCAGAATCGGGAGATGTACTTGAAGTTCAGATTTTGAAGATAGACCTCGATGTTCCCTGGGCGTGTAACGGATTCGCGGCCGGGCGCGGCTTTCTGCCCAACGACTATCCTTACGGACGATCGAAGATCATCCCCCTCGACCGGGAGAAGATGCTGGCAAAATTTGCTCCGGGCATCGAGATACCGCTTCGTCCCTTCTTCGGCAGCATGGGCGTCGCGCCGCCGGAATCTGCGGGTCGCGTGGACAGCGCTCCGCCCTGGATGCATGCCGGCAACATGGACAACAAAGAGCTGGTCGCCGGCACCACGTTATTCATCCCTGTGCACGCCAAGGGAGCGCTCTTCGAAGTGGGCGATGGGCATGCCGGCCAGGGCAACGGTGAAGTCGACATCACGGCACTCGAAACCTTTCTCACCGGCACTTTCAGGTTTGTCGTTCACAAAGACCAGCATCTGCTTTGGCCAAGAGCCGAGACGCCGACCGCCTACATCAGCATGGGTTTCAGTCCAGACCTGAAAGAAGCCACGACTCTCGCCGTACGCGACATGATCAATTTCCTGGTTGAGCAGAAGCACCTGAGCCGCGATGAGGCGTACATGCTGACCAGCGTGGCCGTAGACGTCGACATCACCCAGCTCGTCGATGGTAACGTGGGCGTCCACGCCATGTGCCCCAAGGCTATCTTTACCAGGTGAGAAGATCCGAGGCGCAGATCATTGGGCTTGAATCTTTGTATTCGCAGGGTCCGCTTCAAAGCCCTCGTCTGTTACGACTTTCTGGACTGCTGCTCGGAGCGCCTGCTCGCCTGAATCCCTCGGAAGTTTGCAATGGCGTCGAATGACCTCTTCGCCATTTACAATTCGAATCAGCCAACTCGCTTTGGCTCCATCCCAGGTGACTTCTACACGATCCGCACGCATAAGTTCCTCCGTCGCAAGCTCCATGACATCCTAGCCCAAGATGCTCGAAATTGCTCTTTCTGAAGCATTTCCGCGACTGCCTACGGATACAAGATCATTGCGATACGCCCTTCTGCGTCGCTGCATGCCAGACGTGATCTGAATGCGATAACTCCGGAAGCGTGGAGGCGAATCTATCGGACGATAGTATCGGTCGATACCTGTATCCGTGGCTGAGGCGATTGGTCCTGGTTTGCCGCTGCGTTGCAGGATATTGCCGATATCGCCGTCAATCGATACCAAAGTACAATGGACCTATCCCATGGGGTGGCGCACCCTCAAAGGGTGAGCTGTACCGCCATGGTGAACGGGCGTAGCCGTCGGCACGAATCGGGACCACCGCTCAGCGCACTGGCCAACTCAAGCTTCGAATCAACACTGGAACCTACCATCGAGACGGCCGTTTCGATCACGATTGGATATCACCGGCGTCCGCGCAGTTGAGAAGTGCCACCATTGGTTCCACGGTTCACACTGCATCTCAAGTCGCAAGATGAAGTTGTTCGGGTGAGGGGCCGGCGGGGACGCCGACCGTATTCGTTGGAAGAGCGAGAACCGCAACAGTGCGTGGCTGAAGGCGTCGGCCGGCACGGAGAGAACCGGCATGGTGAATCATTGCGCCAATCCACAATGCGCAAAACCGCTCCACTACTTGCGTGAGGGCCGCATTTTTGTGTTCGATGTGCCTCTCCGGAACGTGGGCGGGGACGGCAAACGTACCCGTCGCATTGAACACTACTGGCTGTGCGGTGCATGTTTGCAGACGATGCTTCTGGAACAGTCGACCGAAGGAATTCGCCTCATCCCAAGACCGGCGAGCGGTTTTCGCAGCGAGGTAGCCGCAAGCTGAATGAAGCCGCCAACTCAGGCGGAGAGCGTGATGTGATCGGCACGCCGGGAGCGGGTCGACCGCTTTGCCCGGCTCCCCAATATGAACTGACTTCCGGTCGAAGATTTGGGCCATCGGGTAAGTATCCATCGGTCATTTCACGGGAGGTCCGAAATGAGCACCCTGATTCCAACGAAGGACAAGCAGGCGGCCCACGAGAACTGGACCGCTTGCAGTGACGAAATGTTGGTTAGCGCGGCGAAGGGCGGGGATCTCGCTGCCTTCAATACGCTCTGTGAGCGATATTCGCCGAGAACCTTGCGAAAGATCCACTGCATTACAAAAGATTGGGAAGACGCTGAGGATGCACTCCAGGATGCTCTCTTGAAGGCCTTCACTCACCTGAAAACGTTTGAGGGCAGGTGCCGCTTTTCGTCATGGTTCACTAGGATTGCCATCAATTCGTCACTCATGATCCTGCGAAAGCGAAAGGTGCGGCGCGAAGTGTCACTCGACGACGGAAGTGATGCAGAATCCTGGCAGTTACCCGACCCGAGAGCAAACAGTCCAGAGACTCTATTCGTGCAAAGTGAGACAAAAGAACTCATGAGACTGGCCGTTCTTCATCTGGGACCCCGATTTCGGGAAATCGTCGAACTCAGACAGCTTCACGGGCACTCAGCGAAGTTTGTTTCTCAGGAACTAGGCATTACCGTTGCTGCCGCAAAGTCACGTTTGTCGAGAGCGAGGACTATCCTTCGCAAAACCCCCGGGCTAGAGCAGCACGGCCGTTTGCGCGCCTGAAGCGTGACAGATGCCGCGTGTCACGCGCGGGGTGCGTAGCCGAAGGATCAGTCAGACCTGGAACAGCTCTGCCTGATCCTTCGCGGCACGGACAAAACCTCTTTCCCCATCGATCGGCGCGCCTTTACACCCTCTCCGCCGGCCGGCGCTCTCCCACGGCACCTTCGGCCATGGTGAACAAATCCCACCCTTTAGGGGTGGTACCCCTCGACTACAAAGAGACCCATTGCACAACTCTATCTGGGGATTTGCACGTCCGGGAATTCGTCCACACTTGCTGGCAATGGGAACGCTCCTGGGAGAGAGCCTGGGTTTAAGAGGTACACGACGGCTTCTACGGACTACGAGCGGCTTCCAGTATCGACAGGGCTCTGGACCAAATAGCGACACTCGGAAACGCACATCAGCGAACGGAATAAGGAGCAAGACATGAGTTTGGCTGCAAATCCAATGCAAATTCTGGCCCATGAATCAGGGTCATCATCGCGGGAGGATGTCACACCGATTGTGTTTGTAGTTGACGACGACGTATCGGTGCGCGAATCGCTCGAACTGTTGATCACCTATGCAGGCTGGCAGCCGGAAACATTCGCGTCTGCTATCGAATTCCTCAACCACCCAAAAACGCTCGCGCCGAGCTGTCTTGTACTTGATGTTTCTCTCCCGGGCATCAGCGGTCTCGACCTGCAGAAGCGCGTCGCTGTCGAACGGACCGACATGCCGGTTATTTTCATAACGGGCTACGGCGATGTGCCCACAACGGTCCAGGCAATGAAGGCGGGAGCTGCCGAATTCCTTATGAAGCCATTTGACGATGGCGTGTTGTTGAGGGCCATCGGCCAAGCGATCGAACGCAGCCGTATGGCTCTTGCTCGCGAGGCGAAGATGCGGGCGCTGCGCGAATGCTATACGACACTTTCCCGTCGCGAGCGGGAGGTCATGACGTTGGTGTCCTCCGGCCTGTTGAACAAACAGGTCGGCAACCAACTCGGCATCAGCGAAATCACGGTGAAGGCACACCGTGGAAGGGTGATGGAAAAAATGAAGGCAGAAACTCTCGTGGAGCTGGTGAAGATGGCCGGGCGGCTGCGGCTGACATCTTCGCCAAGAATGTGACACGTCACCCGCGAGCGAGCTGGGAAATTCGCCATGGTTGCGTCGAAGTGGTCTTCTCAAAAACGATTGGGACTAAGGTATCGACCGACACCATGGTCTGATAGATCCCCCTAAACGCTTCTGGCTTAATCGATGTGGAGAAGTAAGTATCTATTGGTTGCGGAGGTGACGCTATGCATTTGGATATTATATTGGCCGTGACGATCACTCTCACGTTCGTTGCGGTGCTCAGCAGGTTGCTCATAATCAGAAACCGGCAAAGGCGGCGCGAAGCAGAATTCGCGCAGCACAGCATCACCCCCGAACAGCTCAGTGAGGCTTTAGCTAAACGGCCTCGGCTCCCCCTGTTCGATCTTCGCGAACCTTTGGATGTGGTGGCCAATTCGGAGATCATCCCTGGCGCAACCAGGATCTCTCCGTATAAGGTCCTGGAAAACCCCTGGCTCATACCGAAGGAGAAAGAGGCGATCATTTACTGCACCTGCGCCGAAGATGAAGCCAACATCGTCATCCTCGAACGACTGCTGGCAATGGGCTTCGCAAAGGTTAGGTTCCTTAAGGGCGGGCTGGACGCCTGGAAGGCGCGAGGTTTCAAAGTCGATGGTTACTCTGACACCTTTCGCCTCAACGTTGCAAGCTAGTGTGTGCATTGCAGCAAGAACGTCACTGGGCGAGACGATCTGGGACGAATGCACGCGGCCGCCGAAAGAGGGCATTTAAAACGTGGCACGACCACGAGAGTGGAAAGGAAGGACTGCGATGAAGGGCTCAATAACATACAAATTCAGCGGAGATCCCCGCGACTACCGGGTTCACATTTCCAGGGAGGGTGAGTTGGAATGTGGGGATTTAGAGGTGATAGCGGCTTTGCTTCAAGACGATATCAAGCTCAAAAAGCGGCTCGCGTCGGGCGAGATCACACCAACTCCGTCAGATCCCAGCGGCATAAGGCAACTCCACAGTCGTTGGAGTAACTAACGAGACAGAGACGATGGCCTGTTCTCCACTCTGCCAGAATCTATGTGGCATAATGTAGAAGGAGATTGGCTACATGAATGCCGCCAATGCACAGATCGGCGATTGGCTGGGTTTGAATTCGCCAGCCACAGAGGGCGATATCCTGCGCATTGTGGAAGGGCGCCTCGCCCCGTCTGTCATCAAACGCCTAAGTACGCTTGGACTGGAACGCTCAGAAATTGATGCGGTCGTGATTCCCTCCCGAACGCTCCAGCATCGCCGTTCCCGGCGGGAAAAGCTCACAGTGGAAGAATCGGACCGGGTGCTGCGCGTGATCCGGGTTCTTTCCTTGACAGAATCAATTTATGGAAGCCGCGAACGCGCTCTGGACTGGCTGCGGAAACCCAATGCGCGGCTTGATAGCAGAACGCCACTGTCCCTTTTGAAAACGGATACCGGTAGCAGGATCGTCGAAGAGCTGCTCATTCAGATCGACGAGGGCATGTTCGTCTAAATGCTTCTATGGCGGATCAGCCGGCATCGTGATCTCAGTGGAATGGGGGGCTTGAAAGCAGCTGCTCGCTGGCACTATGCAGGTCACGCTATTGTCTACCTGGCCGAGACACCGGCTTCTGCCCTGCTCGAAGTTTGCGTTCATACCAGCGCAACCGATGTGCCGCCTGCGTTTACGCTATTAAAGATCAAGGGACCCGATCTGGAGGTTCCGTCCATCACAATCGACACCTTGCCCAAAGATTGGCAGGCTCAACTGGAAGTGACCCGCGACTTAGGGACCGCCTGGCTCGCAAGCAATGAGAGCGTCCTGCTGCGGGTGCCGAGTGCCATTGTGCCCGAGACGGTCAACTTTCTCTTCAATCCATCACACAAGCAAGCCAGGAGATTCCGCATCGCCGAGGTGTTTTCCTATCCATTCGACCATCGGCTCAAGACGTAGCCGGACCCTTTTTCTCATCCATGATCGGCGACCCCTTGAAGAAACTCCGTCACTGCCGCATTGAAGAGGCTCGTGACCTCAACATTGGAGATATGCGCGGCCGGTAGCCGAACCAGGGTTGCTCCGGGAATTCTGGACTCGAGAAACTCTGCGTCCTCCACCGTCGTCGCAGGATCATGGTTACCCGCGATGATGCGAGTGGGGAGCCGGATATTCCGCACCAGCTCTCTCTGATCCATGTCTCGGATGGCTGTGCAAAGCAAAACATAGCCCCGCGGATCATTGGCCAGCAGCATTGCACGCCACGCCGCTATGATCTCCGGAGATCGATCGCGGAAGGCGAGGGTAAACCATCGCTGGAGAACGGCCTCCGTGATAGAAGCCATTCCATCCTGAGTAACGTCAGCGATGCGCTGATTCCATCCGTCCGGAGTTCCAATTTTGGCCGCTGTATTACACAAGACCAGAGATGCAAGCCGCTGCGCTGCGTTCACTCCAAGCCACTGTCCAATCACTCCGCCGACCGATAGCCCGCAGAAATGTACCTTTGGGATCCGAAGCTCGTCGAGCAGCGCCACGACGTCTTGCCCCAGGGCAGCGATCGAACATGGGCCCGGTGTCAGATCGCTTTGTCCGTGGCCGCGCATATCGTAGCGCAGGATCCGATAGCGGCTCTCGAAGGCTGCCAATTGTGGCTCCCACATTTCGACTGTGGTCCCCAGTGAATTCGAAAACAGGAGAACAGGGCCTGTTGCGGCGCCGCTGAGCTTGTAGAAGAGCCGTGACCCATTCACCTCAACCTTTGGCATGCGTTTCGTCCTCGAGGAAAATAACTGTTTCGACAACGCAAGTGAACCACGCCATCCGATTCTTTGTCGATCCCCTGCTGAGAATGCCCGGTCTTACCCTAGCGCTTCTGCGTATGCTCTACGGCAACCACGTAGCCGTTGTCCACGGTAATGCGTTGACCGTCCGCGTAGAGGTAAACGGCGCGATGTCGCTCATCGAAACGCTTTTCAAGAGGTGCTGCCAGCGCACAACGCAGCACCGTCTCGGTGGTACCGACTTCAATTTCCTGGTGCTCGATGGCGTCGATCTCCGCCTGGGTGAATGGAGTATTTGCCGGGTCAGAGTCCACTCTGTCCCTTATGTGGCGAAGCAGCGAGAATAGGGGATCCTGGCTGGTCCGCAATTCCTCGGCATACGCATCACTTCGGACGGCTCCGAGCATATTGGATTTCATGCGCACCACGATGTAAAAACTGTGACCTGATTGGTTTGGTACTCCGGCGGAGTAGACTTTCTCGATCTTCATTGGCTCGAAAGCGCGAACGGGAACCGGGGGCGCCGCCTGGTCGCTGTCTCGTAAGGCCCGATAAAGCCTGTCACTGAACTCCGCGACCTGATCGATGTTCGTCGCGCACATATAAAGATCCTGTCCAATCAGGGGATCAAACTTGGATTTCAATTCAGGGTCAGTGTTTACCACGGCGATTGGAGTTTCTCTACAGTATGGATTGATATTGGCACCGGATGAATTCGTGCAAGCCGCCGGAACCCTTCGACCTGCGGGCAAGGCCTGCGTCAGGGCGGAAATGGCGAGCCCCGAAAACATCACAACCAGCAAGGGTACGGTGCTCCGCCGGCCGAGGTATCGCATAGCCATCCTCCCAGACAACGATCACGATAACCTGCCTGAGGGTTGAAGATCTTGTTACGAAGGATCATTCTCCATCGGGGTGCTGTTTCGAGGCAAGAAGAATCTCGCGTCCTCCACCTCAGAGATACAGATTCGTTAAAACCTTAACTTCCTTGGGAGCCCCTCTGACACTGCGCCGCCCATGATCGAGTACATGCAACAAATAAACCTGGTCGAACCACGACGTATGCTTGAAGAGGCGTTTGTGGCGCAGGCCCTCGAATAAATGAATTTTCCGCATCTCATTTTCTTCGTTGAACTCCCGCACTGCTAGAAGCTCTCCGGCCCACGGGTTTGAACTCTCGAATCCAATGTCGTCCAGGTAGACGAGCGTCCACGGCAAGTAGTTGTCCGCCTCTCCGAGAAAGACCTTGAGACACTCTTTCGCCGACCAGTAGTAATCCACATCGATGACGACGAAGCCCACAGGGCTGCTTGCGGAGAGCCCAGCCATGAAATCGGGCAACGTCTCTTGAATGTCGCCAAGAATGAGCTTGGCATTGTGGGGAAGCGCACGCATCAACGCACTGCGGTCGATGAGCGGAAACGATCCTTCGCTGAAAACCTCCGGATGGTCCCGATGATCGCGAGGTGGGGGCATCCCCACGCCGGAATCGAAACCGATGATTTGAAAATCGATTCCAGTTAGCTTGGTGATATTTCGAGATATATTGCAGATATTCACCAGCCCTGCGCCTGCAGCCACACCGAACTCGATCACCGTCACGGATTTTAGCCCTTGAGCCATGGCGAGTTCAGCCGTCTTGAGGAGGCTAAACGCATATTGTTGTCGCACGACCAAATCGCAGGCGATTCTCATTCTGTAATTACCGAATAGCGCGACAAAGATCGAAAGAACGTTAAGGTGTAGCGGTTCTGGAAGTCGTTCGTAAATGACCCTACCCAGCCGTTTCGGCACCTTGTGCAGCAAGAAGTTTAATTTCATATGTGTCCCTCTCGATCGGAGTGACGAAAGCCGGTCCGGTGAGCTACCGACAAGGTTGACACCAAAAAACGCTGCTGCCATAGGTGCTGACTGTAGGACCCACCCAATCCAGCGCGCTGAGCTTCCAGCGTTCTTCCTTGTATCGTGTCGGGGTGAAGCACTGTGGAAAGAATGAGCAGCGGAATAACCAGGACTTGCAGAGTGAAGACTTGCGGTACTGCGGATTCACCGATCAATCGTATGGGTCCTCAAGAATAGCTATACACCTGCGTGTTTAGCGGAGGGGATTGCTTTCATCGAGGGACGCAGATGTGAAAACAAAATTTGTTCCAAATCGGAACGCACACGGGGATTGAGGCTCAGGGGCTTATCGCCTGAAAGCGACCTCTGCCGAATTAGATTCCCTTAGTCCTGCTCGCCGAGACTTTGAGCATAGGTTTTACCATACGGATAAAAGAGCTCCTTGCGGCCTTCTTTCCAGGCGGCCTTCATTTCAGGCGTCGTAATATCCCAGTCTGGCCTGCACTTCCGAGTCACGGCACGGAGATCCTGACGAAGGTCCTCCATCGTCGGGCGCCCGAAGAACCAATAGCCGTTGTAGATCTTGTAGACGATGAGGCCTGGTTCCAGAACCACGACATGGGGAATCATCGGATTGTGGTCCGGGTCTGTGTATTCAGCGATGTCGAGATCCTTTTGAACGATTCGTCCCGCATCCGAGAGGAATGGCCAGTGGGCGCCGACGCCCGAGCGGTACTCGTTGGTAAGAGTGATGTTGTCCGTGCTGATCGTGACCAGACGGCAGTAGCCGACTTCCATTTCACGGTGGAACTGAACCAAGAGTTCGGCCTGGCGGCGGTCTTTGGGACAAAAACCTCCCCGGCTCAGCACCACAACCATCGGATGTTGCGCCTGCAATTCCGAAAGCGTACGTCGCTTCGCCGTGTGATCTGTGAGTGTGTAGTTGGGAAAGAGAGAGCCGGGAACAATATCGGATCGCATGCTACGTGATCTCCAATCGCGCGTCGTTCAGGTTAAAATCACAAGGTCTCGAAGCTTAATTGATAATACGCATTCTTTCCCGCACCAGCGCCAGGGCTAGTGCAGCAGCTCTTGTAGACGTGAGCGGTAGGTTCGGCTCACGCGCAACGTCTTGCCGTCGCGCAGGGTTAGAACCGCATCCCGATTTGCGGAAGGCTCCACGCGGACAATGCGCTCCACCTGGACGATCGTCGAGCGGTGGACCCGCACGAACTGAGTCCGGTCGAGGCGAGTTTCCAATAAGGTAAGCGGTTCACGGACCAGGTGGGTTCTACCGCCAACATGCAGTCCAGCATAGTCTCCCAACCCTTCGATCCAGTCCACATCCCCCACCTGGATGAAGGTAAACTCGTTACCGCGGCGCACCGGAAAGCGCTTGATCACACCCCCATCGTCCTGTTTGTTCGCGTTCGCCAGAAGTCCATAGAGCCGTTCGAAATTAGCCTCCTGCCGGTGAAGAGACAACATCCGTCGAGCACGGTCTATGCACGCAGCAAATCGCTCATCGTCAATTGGCTTGAGGAGGTAGTCAAGCGCTTCCACATTGAACGCATCCAGGGCATACTCCTCATGCGCCGTAAGAAATACAATGCATCGAGCCTGTTCCCTGGGCAACACTCGCAGCAGATCTAATCCGGAAATGCCGGGCATTTCCACGTCGACGAAAATCAGGTCAGGCGAGGCTTTGGGAATCGCTGTAAGCGCCTCCTCGCCGGTAGCGCACTCCCCAACGACCAGCATGTCGGAATAGGCACCGAGACGTGTAGTGATGCCAAGTCGAGCTAACGGCTCATCATCCACCACCAGAACCCGGATGTTCATTGTCCAACCCCTTGCGAGTCTACCGGCGACTCAGTCGTGAGAGGAAACCTGATCAAAACCAGAAATCGATTGTTCTGCACCGTTGAAACCGTGACGCTCCCTTGCTCTCCGTAGAGTTTTTCCAGACGCGTCCTTGTGTTTACCAGGCCAAGCCCATGCCCTTCTCCTCCCGGCTGCTGTCCTTCCGTACGATCGTTTTCTATCTCGATTCTAAGTTGCCCTTCCATCGCAGAGGCTCTGATTGCGACCTCTCCGCCATTTGGACGACGCGCGATGCCATGGCGAATCGCATTCTCCACCATCGGTTGCAGGAGAAACCTGGGCACCTGAGCATCGTAAGCTCCTGGACTAACACGCAACGAGACGGCCAGGCGAGGTCCGAAGCGAACCTGTTCGATGGATAGATATTCCTGTGTTACCGCTAGCTCCTCTCGCAGAGTCACAACATGAGCTTCTGGAAAGCTGAGGGTACTGCGCAGGAGACCGGCGAGCTTTGCGATCATCTCGGTAGCCATTTCAGGCTGCTTGCTTACAACCAGGGACGAAATCGCGTTGAGAGTGTTGAACAGGAAGTGAGGCTGCAATTGGTAGTGGAGGGCCTGGAGTTGTGCTTCCCGCGCTGTCGCCTCCGACTCCAGGAGCCTGCCTCTCTGCTCTTCGACGGTGCCATAATGCTTGATCCCGAAGTAGAGAGCGCTCCATGCAATCAGTACGACGGTTGCTTCGAACGATTCGGCAGCCACGAGACTCCAGCTGAGTGGCTCTTTAGAGCCCGCGAGGTGAAGCGCCACCAGAGCGGAAGCAACCGTGCATGCGACCCCCAGAATGTAGGAGAGCAGGACCGACAGAAACAGCGCGGAAGCTAGCCGGAAAGACCGGCGCCACAGGAATCGACAAGACGCATAGAGTACGAAGCTGGCCAGGAACGTAAAGCCGAGGAACGCCGCCTTGTAATCCACTTGTTCGCGCATATGGCGAAATGGGATGTAGGAGAGGGCGGTTGCCAATCCATAAAGCGTCCATCCTCCGAGTTGGAGGGTCCAAAAAGACGGCGCATGGCGCTCAAGAACGGTCTGGGGCACGCTCTCATTCTATCGAGCAAACTCCCAGGCTGACACCAACTGGGCGTATCCAATGCACGGCTCAGCGCAAAATTGCGCAAGCTCGTCACCTGTGTCTTTCCGTCTTCATTACACGAGCTTAGGACATTAGTCATGATTGATGACTCCTCACCCGGACTCTCGAATGACCGCAATGCTGTTTTGGCAATCGCAACCGGGGGCCTTCTGGCCGGGGTGCTGGATCTCACCCAGGCTCTCACTTTATTCGGAAGAAAGGTCCCCTTGGCGATCGCAGCTGGTTTGCTTGGACCGCAGGCTTTCCGTGGAGGCGCGGCCACATTCGTTCTGGGTGTGTGCCTGCACTTCCTGATCGCCTTCACGGCAGCGGCCATTTATTACGCGGCAAGTCTCAGACTGAGATTCTTACCCCAGCATGCTCTGGTCTGCGGCTTGTTTTTTGGCGCAGCGGTCGAGCTTTTCATGCGCCTGATTGTTCTGCCGCTCTCCGCGCTTCACGCAAGGGGACCCTACGAGTATCGTGACCTCGTTCTGGGTCTGGTTGTGCACATGGTCATAGTTGGGCTCCCAATTTCCTTCAGCATTCGACGGTTCGCGAAACTGGAACCAAATCAGTCGCACGGAGAATGGAGTTTATGACCCTGAGTCTCAAATGTGTCCTCTCACGAATCGACGGCCGGAAGGGTATAGGATGGAGCGTCTGCGGGATCGCCCTGCTCTCCTTCGCCGCGGGGTCGCTATTGACCGCTCGTTGGATGCACCTGGAAAACGTGAAAGCCGACAGCCATCGTGTCTTTCAGCTGGAAATCTATCATGCAGTTCCGGGCAAGGTGTCTGCGCTGGAAGAGCGCTTCCGCAGCGCTTCTCAGCTGCAGGCTAAACACAATCTCGATGTGATCGGGTACTGGGTGCCGACTGACTCCACATCAGACACTAGGGATCCGGCGTTCGCAAATACCTTTGTGTATCTCGTGGCTCACGCGAATCAGGAAGACGCCAAGAAACATTGGGACGCGTTTCACTCCGATCCAGCCTTCCAGGAATATGTAAAATCAGAGGCGGCTGAAAAGCTGATCGAAGGGGTGGACTCAACATTCATGCGGCCAACTGATTACTCGGTGATGAAATAACCCCCTTTCGACGATTGTTGATCCTCGCAAGATTGATTGCGGCCATGGAGAATTGCCTCCTTATGAGAGGACTGAAGAATTGCGGCCTCGTTTGCCTTTTCCTGCTTCTTACAGGGTTGGCCAGCGCTCAACAAAATACCTGGATCGCCACATGGGCGGCCAGTCCACAGGCAGTGGACCCGTCCCCGGATGATCCGCTACTCAAGATCGCAGACCAGACGGTAAGGGAACGAGTGCGGATATCGATTGGGGGAACCCAGATTCGCATCCGCCTTTCAAACGAATACGGCTCTACTCCCTTGCTTGTAGGTTCCGTGACCGTCGCCGTGCCGGTAAGTCCCGAGAGCATACGGCCGAAGTCGCTGCGGACTGTTACCTTCGATGGTCAGAAATCTATCTTGATTCCCGCAGGGGCGCCGGCCCTCAGTGACCCAATCCCTTATCCCGTCAGCCCCGGATCCGAAATCAGCATTAGCGTCTACTTCCCTCACCCGCTCTCGACTCCGACGGTACACGCACTGGGGCTGAAGCGGGCGGTGCTCTCACCGCCTGGCGACCATACGCTGGCGGAGAAAATAGACGCCGCGGCTGCCTTCAACTCCTCAATCCTGCTGAGCGCGGTACTGGTTCCCGCTCAGCGCTCCCAACATTTAATAGTGGCGTTTGGCGACTCAATCACTGACGGCGACAGGTCGACCATGGATGCTGACCACAACTGGCCGAGCGATCTCATCCGTCGCCTGGAAGGGACGCCAGAAGGTTCGAAGACCGCAGTTGTCAATGAGGGCATAGCCGGCAACCGGCTATTGGGCGACGGATTTGGTGTCAACGGCCTGGCTCGCTTCGATCGAGATGCCCTCGCGTTGCAGGGCGTCAGCCATATTGTGCTCCTCGAAGGGATCAATGACATCAGTTTTCCCGGGGCAAAACTTGGAGGCGAATATCTTGCCGATCCACACGATGCCCGGACTGCTGAGGATGTCATTTTGGCGTACCGGCAATTGATATCCCGCGCTCACGCCCACGGCGTCAAGCTGATTGGCGCGACGATGACTCCGTGCGAAGGCATAGGGATTCCTGGGTACTATTCTGAATCTAAAGAAGCGGTTCGCCAGGCTGTCAACAAATGGATCAGGACGAGCGGCTCCTTCGATGGCGTCATCGACTTCGACGCAGTTGTGCGCGATCCGGACCACCCGAGCAGGATTGCGCCGCGCTTCGCTTCAGAAGATCATCTGCATCCCAACGATGCTGGTTATCAGGCAATGGCCGACGCAATCGACCTCGCTCTCCTGCGATAGTTGAAGGAATAGCACCGGCCTCGCTGCCGGATGACGGATTGCTCGAAAACAATCCGAGGGAAGTCCGAGGGGCGCACCGCAATTTCGTCGTGGAGCCAAATTTGGCCAGGTCTGTCCGAAGACTGGAGCATCGCCATAACCGGGGCGGGGGCATAAGCCGCGGCTTCATCTGACAGCTCCATCAACACTGTCCTTTCATCCTCGCGATTGCTTCTGCCCCTGCTCACCTAACCGCGCTTGTGGACATAGCCTGGCTGGTCTTGCTCTGAGCGACGAAACCTCGCATTCCCTTTTCATCCCTAAAATCGAGTGCCTCTCCTTCCCGCAATAAGAAAGGCGGTCTTTTTTCAGGCTGGAGGGAATAAATCCGCCCTGACTCCAGTTAACGAGGTTAGCGAGCAATCGACTCGGGCTCGGGCCATGAGGTTTACGGATGGATTCGTCGTACTCCCTGTCGAAGTCTAAAACGAGCTATCCGCTCACCTCAGTGCGTTTCTTTGCGGCATCGCTTGTCTTGTTTCACCATTCGGTGCGGATCTTTTTTCCTGTCTTCTCCGGTCGAAGTGTTCACGGGGGCCCGGAGGACATGGCTGGCATCGTAGCGCTCGCATTCCCGGCCTCAGCCAGTTTTTTCTTCTTCCTCTCGGGCTATGTGCTGAGCTTCGTGTATCTGCATAATGTGCAAACCTTGGATAAGGGCGCATTTTTCGCCGCAAGGTTTGCGCGCCTTTATCCTCTATACCTTGCCGTGTTGACGCTCGATACCCCGGAGCTTCTGGTGACCGAAGTCCGGCGATACGGCTTGAATATTGGGCTGACCAAGACGGCAGAGATATATGCAGCAAATGTGTTGATGGTGCAAGTCTGGAATCCGAGCCGGCTGCTGCGCATCAACCTTCCCAGTTGGTCTCTCTGCGGAGAAGTCTTCTTTTACGCCTGCTTCCCGCTGCTCGGCGTCTTGCTTTGGAAGCTGCGCGGAGCGTGGCTATGGGTCGCCGCATTGACTCTGTACGTCGGAGGGCAGACCCTGGTCTGGGTAATGAGGCGCCATTTGAGCCTTGAGATGACACTTACCCTGCCACCGCTGCATCTTTCAACTTTTGCGCTGGGTATTCTAATGGCCCGCGGGCAGACGTTGCAACAGAAGCGAAACGGCAAAGCGCCGGTACGAGTGTCGCAGGTGAGCACCGTCCTGGGCTGTCGGTCGGCGCTTTTTGGGGGAGTGCATTGCTGGTCCCCTTTTTTGGTGTACAGGCTCCCTACAACAACGGGCTGATGGCGCCGGTATTTGCAGCGCTCGTATGGGCGCTTACCGTGACCCCCACTCGGTTGTCGCGGTGGTTGTGTAGCACCTGGCTAGTGGCACTGGGGAATGCAAGTTATGCGCTTTATTTGATTCATATGCCCCTCCTCTCCTTATTTCTGCAATTTCACTTAGTGACCCATCTGTTCTATCTGCTGTACCTCGCTCTCTGCGTGGGGCTAAGCTTGTTGAGCTTCCGCTATTTCGAAACGCCGGCCCGCCTATGGCTGCTGGCGCGGTTCGATATGCGCCGGCAACGAAATATCGCCGGGACACATGCCACCCAACAGGCCGCCCTGCCTTTTCTACCGTAACGAGGATGCTAATCGGGCTCGGACGAGCCTGATCCATTGCATGAAAGCCGACGCGGCGGCCGGCGCAACGCGCACAGCCACATGCCCCAGGGCATCGAAAACGCGACAAACCGATACCAAAGTACAATATATGTCGGTACCCCGCAGGCGCATTCTGGTGGGATGGTGTGCCACCGGAAAGGCGTCGTCACGGAGAGCGAGTATAAGGGCCCGCGTTAATCCCGTATAGGAGACTACGCCATGAAGAGCGCCCCTGCGCCCATCTCCCTTGCCGGCTCCCAGCTCGGCGAAACACGCCATGTCTGCGCATTTTTCAATAGTGAAGAGGAAGAGTACCGGGTACTGCTCCCATTCATTAAGGACGGATTCGAGTGCGGCGATAAGGCGGTTCACGTCGTGAATCCGGATCAACTTCGCGACCATCTGCAACGCCTGGCCGCGGTAGGGATCGACCCGGCGGCGGCTCAGCAAAATGGACAATTTGAGCTTCTAACCAACACGGAAGCCTACCTGCGCGACGGCCGCTTCGATCAGGATCGAATGCTCCAGGCGTTCGAGCAGTTAGCCAGCGGCAACGCCAAGGGAGGGTTTCCTCTCAGCCGCATTGTCTGCCGCATGGACTGGGCGGTTGCAGATCCATCCCACATCGATAATCTCGTCGAATTCGAATCGCGGGTCAATGAGGTGTGGCGCCGTCATGACGATGCGGTCATCTGCACCTACCATCTTTCGCAATTTGGAGGGGACACCGTGATGGACATCATGCGCACGCATCCCTTGGTCATCATCGGAGGCATTCTTCAGCACAATCCGTTCTTTGTGCCACCGGAGGAATTCCTGCGAGAAGTTCGTGACCGGCGGTCAAGGCGTGTTGTGTCACCCTCAGCGGTGATCTGACATGGAAGAACAACTCGAAAATCCGGTCGAGGAGATCAAGCGCCTTCGACGCTGTATGAATGATCTGGTGAGTTTTGTCGCTCTTCCTGCCGTGTGGACTGGCGGCGAGCCATCCCAGGTTGTGCATACCTTGCTCGACACACTCCTGCGAATGCTCCATCTGGATCTCGTCTACGTGCGGTTGAAAGAGCCAATAGCCGAAGCGCCGATTGAGATGGTCCGAATCGGTGAATCACAAGAACTGATGGCCCGCTCCCAAGAGATCTGCCGGCTACTCCACCGTTGGCTGGAAGACGACCCGCAGAACTCGCCTCCGCCGGTGCGGAAGACGTTGGGCGGCGCAGAAATTTCGCTCGTGCGTTTGCCGCTGGGGTTGCAGGGTGAAATCGGGGTGATCGTCGCGGGATCCCAGAGGACCGATTTCCCGGGGCAGTCTGAGACACTTCTTCTAAGCTTGGCAGCGAACCAGGCGGCGATCGGGCTTCAGGAGGCACGCCTCTTAAGCGAACAGAAGCGCGTCACCAGCGAACTCGATCGACGGGTCGCACAACGGACGAAAGAACTTGTCGAGGCCAACCTGGAGTTGCAACTCCAGGTTGGCCTGCTACAACATATTCCCGTAGCGGCCTGGACACTCGCGCCGGATGGGACACCGGATTTCGTGAACCACAGCTGGCTCGAGTACACCGGTCAGTCCCTCGATTACATCCAGTCAGATCCCGAGGCCTGGATGACTGCGGTCCACCCCGAGGATCGGGAAAGCACGTCAAGAGGCTATTGGGACGGGATACGCTCAGGGCAAGGCTTCACGATGGAAGCTCGTTTCCGTCGGGTCTCGGACGGAACGTATCGCTGGCATCTAAGTCGAGCCGTGGCGTTACGTGACACACAAGGAAACATTCTCAGGTTCGTCGGCACATCCACTGACATTGAGGATGTGAAGCAGTCTCAAGAGAACGTACGCCGGGCCGAGGAAAAAACCCGGTTGATCATCGACACCGCGTTAGATGCGGTGATCACCATGGATGCCCAGGGGACAATTACGAGTTGGAACAAACAAGCTGAAATCTCCTTCGGGTGGAGTTACCGCGAAGCCATCGGGCAGCATATGTCGGACCTGATTATCCCGGAGCGGCAACGGAAAGCGCACGCGCAAGGTTTACGCCACTTCCTGGCCACCGGCGACGGCCCGATATTGGGCCGACGTATCGAAGTCACCGCCGTGCGGCGCAGCGGTGCCGAGTTCCCGGTTGAGTTAGAAGTATCGCCCATGATGCTGGGCCAGGACTGGGTCTTCAGTGCCTTTATTCGGGACATCACCGTTTCGAAACGAGCGGAAGAAAAGCTTCGCGAGAGCGAACTCAAGCTGCGCCAGATGACAGAGACCATTCCGGAGATGCTTTGGAGCGCTACGCCGGCAGGAGAGATCGATTACTGTAATGCTCGCGTGCTCCACTACACGGGCTTCTCCGCCGAGGAGATCATGGGCAACGGCTGGAGCCAACTTCTTCATCCGGACGACGTTGATGACACGTCTCGAGAGTGGATGTCCTGTGTCGCAACTGGAGCCCCATACCGAGCGGAGGTTCGCACCTACAACGCGGCCGATCGCGGTTACCGATGGTGCGTAACGAGCGCGCTCCCGTTGCTCGACCAACAAGGACGGATTTTGAAGTGGCACGGCACAGTCGTGGACATGCACGATTGGAAGCAGGCGCAGGAAGAACTGCGCAACACACAGGCTGAGCTCGCGCAG
Organism: Acidobacteriaceae bacterium; assembly: GCA_049522955.1. Lineage (GTDB taxonomy): Bacteria > Acidobacteriota > Terriglobia > Terriglobales > Acidobacteriaceae > PALSA-350. Next base: position 46,422 of record JBEKNJ010000017.1, on the reverse strand, counting down.
ATGACGCGGGTGACGACGCTTGGGGAGCTTACTGCGTCGATCGCGCACGAAGTCAACCAGCCGCTGTCGGGAATTGTCACCAATGCAAGCACTTGCCTGCGGATGCTGAACGCCGATCCTCCCAACGTCGAAGGCGCACGCGAGACCGCACGGCGCACGATTCGCGATGGAAATCGTGCATCGGATGTGATTACCCGGCTGCGTGCTCTTTTTGCCAGGAAGAGTTACACCGTCGAACCGGTGGACCTGAACGAGGCTGTACGAGAGGTCATTGCTCTGTCGTTGAGCAGGCTACAGCGAGACCGGGTGATTCTGCGTCCTGAACTTGCCGGCAGTCTCCCGCTTGTCACAGGCGATCGTGTGCAGCTTCAGCAGGTCATCCTTAATCTACTGCAGAACGCATCAGACGCGATGAGCGGTGTTGAAGATCGTCCGAGACAGCTGTTGATCAGAACCGACGCAGAAGAAACCGATCATGTGCGTCTGACCGTGCAGGATTCAGGAGTCGGATTCGACCCCCAGGTTGCAGAACGGCTCTTCAAAGCGTTTTACACAACCAAGGGTGACGGTATGGGAATTGGCCTATCCGTCAGTCGCTCCATTATTGAAACTCATCGTGGCCGTTTATGGGCAAAACTGAATGACGGTCCGGGAGCCACGTTCTCGTTCTCGATTCCTCGTGGGCCTGAGGGTCTGACGGGCGCCCCCAGCCCCGGGGCGGGTCAAACAATGGAGGCTACCAATCCGAAGCAACTTACACGAAACCTATGAAGAACAACCGTCCCCTTGTATCAATCGTTGATGACGACGAGTCTGTGCGCGAGTCGCTACCCGACCTGGTGAAGGAGTTCGGATTTGCGGCTCACGCGTTCTCGTCGGCAGAAGAGTTTCTCGCTTCGGAACGCATGGGCGGAACTCGGTGTCTCATCCTCGACATCGCGATGCCGGGCATGAGCGGGCCTGATCTGCAACGGGAATTGAAGCATCGCCGGCAAGACATTCCGATCGTATTCATCACGGCCCACCGGGATGAGACCATCCGTCCACGAGTGCTCGAATCAGGTGCTGTCGAGTGTTTGTTCAAGCCATTCAGCGACATCGCTTTGCTGGCGGCGCTCACGACGGCGCTGCGATTAAATTGAACGGATCTGCGGTGCGCCCTTCGGGCTTCCCAAATTCTGGAGTTCTCACGCAGACGCTTTAGCCGGGAACTTAAGTTGCAACAAGACGAAGTCGGAAAAGTCTGATCCGGCGTTCGTTCATCCCTCTTCTCAGCGCCATGACCCGCTTTCCGGCACAGGAGGGACAACGTCATCGATGTCGCATCATAAGACATGCCTAAGGCGGTGCGGCTTCCTCGTCGATAATACGAGGGCCAATCGTGCAGCATCTACGCCGTCGTAACAGCGCTCGGTCGATGACTGGTTGTTCGATCGAAGCCCACGGCAGACGGGAGTTTGCGTTTCCTTTTCAGCCTGCTGGCAGCGGCGAAAGGCCCGAACCGATTCCCGGAAGCATGCGGCCTGCCGATACAAATATCATGCGGACCGTTTGGCGGAGATTCGCGGTGCTGCAACTGGTGTGCTCGCCGCTGGCTGTGGTGCTTCTCTGCTTGGCCGTGGACCGCCAGGTAACGCCGCGCATGAACGAAATCTTTATCGCTCAATGCGAGGTGGCTACCACAAGTTTGGCGGTCTCGCTCGAACCTTATCTGGCCGCAGGAGAAATGACCTCTGCGCAATCGGTCATCGATCACGGATCGGGTATTCCGCATCTAAAATGGGCCTACGTCACTGCGACTGACGGCAAAGTTCTGGCGAGAACGACCCTCTCCCAATCGCTCAACCTGCCTGCGCCCCCAATAGCGATGGCGAACGACCGTGCCTGGATCAGGCTGCACGACGAGCAGAGCTCGACACTTGTGATCCGGAAGCATTTGGACCGAGGAACAGTCTGGGCCGCGTTTAGCCAGGCGCAGCTTCTTTCTTCGATCAGCGCCATGAAACGCGCTGTTTTTTCCCAGATTGTTCTGGTCGTGCTCACGATCGCTCTTGCCTTCTCGGTAGTAATGCGGCGCATGATGGCGCCAGTCGTCTCACTTATAGAGGCTGCAGCATCCTTTTTGGACAGCGGAAGCGAAGCCCCCGGTTCGTCGTCAGTAAGGTCCGGCGGTGATCTCGCTCATTGGACGCGAGCCTTCCTTGCCAAGACTCGCGAGGCTGCCGAGCAACGCGAAACCCTCGAAGCACGCGTTCACGAACGCACCGAAATGCTCTCCCGCACCAATGCAGAACTGTCTTCAGAAATGGCGGAATGCGTACGGGTTGCGTCCGCACTGCGCGACAACACCGAACTGGTAATGCTCTTGCTCGATTCTGCGCCAGAAGCAATCTACGGCATCGATCTCGAGGGCGACTGCACCTTCTGCAACCCGGCCTGCCTGCGCATGACTGGCTACGAGAAACCCTTCGAACTGCTGGGGCGGAACGTGCATGAGGTGATCCACTACGCGAAAGCAGACGGAACCCCCCTCCCGGTTGAAGAATGCGCCATCTACCGGGCCTTCGTCGAAGGAATAGGCACGCACGGCGACGATGAAGTGCTGTGGCGCAAAGATGGAAGCAGCTTCGCAGCCGAATACTGGTCGCGTCCGCTCCACCGCAATGACCAGGTGATCGGGGCTGTTGTAACCTTTGTCGACATCACCGCGCGCAAGCAGGTTGAGGAAACCTTACGGGCGGCAAAAGCGGCAGCCGAAGCAGCCAACCGCGCCAAAAGTCAATTTCTCGCCAACATGAGCCATGAGATTCGTACCCCGCTGAACGGTGTCATTGGCATGATCAATCTGGCGCTGGCCACAGATCTAAGCAACGAGCAGCGGGAGCTTCTCGAAACTGCCCAATTATCCAGCGACGCGTTGCTCACTGTGATCAACGATGTGCTTGACTTCTCCAAAATCGAAGCAGGTAAAACCTATCTCGAAGCACGAAACTTCAACCTGAGAGACAGCCTGCAAGAAACATTGAAGACCTTCGCTCTGCGAGCGTCGGAAAAGCAGTTGGCGCTTTCCTCTGAAATCGATGAACAAGTACCTGTGATGGTATGTGGAGATGCCTTCAGGCTTCGCCAGATCGTGGTAAACCTGCTGGGGAACGCGATCAAGTTCACTCCTGCCGGCAGGGTCGCTTTGCATGTTCGCGTCAACCATGCGGATGCCGAAAACATCATGCTTCGCTTTACGATTTCAGATACTGGGGTCGGTATCTCACCGAATGCACTCAAAATGATCTTTGAACCGTTCACCCAGGCAGATAGCTCGACGACGCGAATCTTCGGGGGCACGGGCCTGGGGCTGGCTATCTCGGCGCGTTTGGTGAAGATGATGGGCGGAGAAATCCGGATCGAGAGCGAACCTGGCCGCGGCTCGCGATTTCACTTTACGGCGCACCTCGGCGTCCCCGCCGCGCACGACGGTGCGAACGACGACACCGCGATCAGGCAGGCGCAAATAGCAACGCCCGCTGCATCGCAATCTCCGGCCGTCATGTCCGGCTCGTCGTTGCGCGTTCTGTTGGCTGAGGATAACGCAGTGAACCGTGCGGTAGCTACCAAGCTGCTGGAGAAGAAAGGCCATCATGTGGTGACCGCTACCACGGGCCGAGAGGCTCTAGTTGCACTGCGCCGCGAGAACTACGACGTCGTCCTGATGGATGTGCAAATGCCGGATATGGACGGCTTCGAGACCACTCGCACCATCCGTGCGATGGAGCAACAGACAGGACGCCATCAACAGATTATCGCCTTGACCGCGCACGCGATGATTGGTGACCGCGAGCGATGTCTCGAGGCAGGCATGGACGCTTATCTCACCAAACCCATCAGTCCTCAGCAACTCTATGAACTCCTGGAACGCTGCTCGCAGGCCCTCGACAAGCCGCGTTCCTCATCTTTCGAATCACCCCGCGGCTGCGAAGTTCTTAACGATCGTCCACATACAGCCGATAAAACCGTCTGAGCTCTCATGTCCAGCGACGACTCCATCTTTCGCAACATGGTTGAGCACGCTGTCGACACCATCTTTCGCATGACGCCTGCGTGCGAGATCCTCTACGTCTCTCCCGCGGTTCGGCGACAGCTTGGCTATGAGCCGAACGAACTCCTTGGCAAGACTATCTTCGACCTGATCTACGAACCCGATCGCTCGATCGCGCGGGCTGCAGCGGCGAAATCGGCCGAACCAGGAGTCGACAACGCCCCGGGTACCCAACGCTGGATGCATAAGGATGGCCACCTCGTGTGGATCGAGGTGAATGGGCGCATGGTGCGGGACGAAAACGATCAACCGAACGAGATCATCATCGTTACCCGCGACATCTCCGACCGCAAGGCCCTGGAGGAGCAACTGGAGCAGCTGGCGACCACGGACGCTCTGACCGGCCTGCGCAACCGGCGTGGCTTTGACGAAGTCCTGGAACGCGAGTGGAAACGAACGATGCGGACGGGATCGCCAACCTCTCTGTTGCTACTCGACCTCGACCACTTCAAGCGGCTCAACGACGCCTATGGGCATGCAGTTGGTGACGACTGCCTGCGTACGGCGGCCCAGGCCTTCCGTGCCGCCGTACGGCGCGAGATCGACGAGGTCTTCCGCTACGGGGGCGAGGAACTGGCGGCGATCCTCCCTCACACAGACCTCGATGGAGCCATCAAGCTAGCCGAACTCGTCTGCGGGGCAATCGCGGGGCTGCGCGTGCCGCACCGCGAGAATCACGAGGGCGGCGGCATCATGACCGCCAGCATCGGGGTGGCGACGGCGATGTCCCGCAATGGTGGAACAACGCACATGCCTGGCGCCCTGCTGCAGGCTGCAGACACGGCGCTCTACAAGGCCAAGCAGCGTGGACGCAACCGCGTGGAAGCCGCACTCCTCATCACTCCAATCGGATAAGAACTCGCCCTGCTTGACGGACACCCGTCACTGCTTTCTCCCAGATCTGTGTTCCTTACAACGTTTCGATCTTGACAATTTGCTCTCTCAACGCGGATGCCTTGGCCAGAAGGGCGTCAGCCTTCCGCCGGGCTTCGTCGTACTGTGGATGATCTTTGAGTATTTTGGCGATGTTTGAGGCCTGTCTTCCCTGCTGCTCTGCCGCACTTTCTTCGCGTCTAAGCCGTTCAAGAGTCAGCGAATCGGTCACTGCCATATGGTTTCCTCCTTGCCCGCATTTATTCGTCAAAGCCGTGCTCGACAATTGTGACCTTCAAACGCAGCTACAGCCGTGTTTATTGTCGTCGGCAAAAAGCGAGGGAACGTTGACTCTGAATCCTGCGTTGAGCGCACCATGGTAACGCGCATACGCAAAGGGTCAGTGAGCGCTTCTGTGGCAACCCTGACAAACCCATGGACACCCGGAAGAGGTGTCCATGAGTTATCTGCGCCGGCTGCACAACTTACCTGAATGGGCGATTCGGCACTGAACCCGTATTTCAAACCGGGTTCTGGTCAATCGTGCTGGATCAAAGTTGCGCTTCAGTGCCAGGAGTCGTCCAATGTCAACTGGTAAAGCGTGCCGCCGCTGTTGTTGTAACCGGCCGAACTACCGGCGCCGCCGTAGATGGCTATTCCAATGAGCTTGTTCCCGTCCGCCACCAGGCCTTCATCAGGGAACGCACCGTCGTCATTGGCTCCGGTTGTTGCATTCGTTGCACTGAAGGTGTGCAGGACGACGAAGCAACCGTCTTCCCGGAGGCTGTAAATCACACCGTTACCATTCGCGCCTCCGGCTTCGGTGTTCGAGTTAAGAGTCCCATGTGGCCCGAGAGCTAACCGGCCGCCCGGGCCTGCCCCGTCCCCATTCTGGCCGGCAGAGTTCAACGCGCTGAAATCGTGGACAACCTCGACTTCCCCTGGGTTGAAGACGGAATACCTGAACACGACGCCATTGCCATTTGTTCCGCCGTGAAAGGCCGCCCCATAGAAAACGCCGGGTCTGGGTTCGACAAGCGGCTCGTAGCAGTCGGCTCCATCCATGTTCTCGCCGTTCGCGTTTGTCTGGCTGAACGTGTAGAGGACTTCGAAGTCCTGCCCCGATGGCGCCATCCGGTACAAGATTCCTGAGGGCAACGGCCCAGCGGGCAGAGACGTAGCCGGCCACACCGCGCAGCCATAAAAGTAGCCGTCCAACCCCTGCAGTAGCGACGCTGCGTGGCCTTCCTCGGCGGTGAACTGATGTAAGACCTGAAAGTTGCCCTTGCCGTCTATCTTCCACGCGACCCCGCACCCTTTGGTGAAAAGGCAGGTGTTTGACCCGCCAGTCCGGGTCGTACCGTAAAGGTTGCCGTCGTTGCCGGCGACCATCGCGCGCAGTGGATAGGCTCCGTCCGGATTGTTTCCGTTCGCATCCAGGGCGGTGAATGTGTAGAGCACGGTGAACTCACCGGAGGTGGTGATTTTGAAAATTGTGCCACTGCCATTCTTGCCACCGAACGAGGCCATGCCGTAAATCACATCGCCTGGGCCGCGCGTCAGTGCCATGCCCGGCGTGGCCCCGTCCGCATTCTCTCCGTTCGCATCCAGCGCGCTGAAGGTATGCAGCACTGTGTACTGATGCGTGTTCCGGTCGAACCGGTATATCACGCCGTTGCCATATTGGCCGCCGACACTGGTCATCCCGTAAATGGCGCCGTCCGGACCCAGCACCGGCAGGGTGTCTGGTTGAGACCCCAGAGCGCTTGTGGAGGTTGTAACTGCCGGGGCTTGGAACTTATAGAGCGTCGAGAACTGTACGTCCTCAGCGTGCGCACTGACCGCGTGAACGGTTGTCAGCAGGCAGACGATTGCGCAGGCCGCCACGGAGAGGTATGCAGAATGTTTGATCATTGGATGGCTCCCTTCTTAGTTAGCAGGTGGAGGAATTGGGCCGCAAGGAGCCAGGGGGAAGCTTATGCTGGTGCGGCTCATGGACTTAGCGTGATGCGAATCCCCGGCTGGAGAAGGAGAATGCCGCTGGGCGCAGAACGCCTGTGGGCCGCGACGGAATTTCATGGCAGCCCAGGCCGCTCTGCGGTAGACTTTCGGCATTCCCCGTCCAGCAGGGTTCGCCGGACTGGGAGCCCACGCCCTGGCGAAACGCCGAGATACACCAGAGGAAACAAACCAAGCGTGACTTCCAGAGCCTGCGATGACACGACTCTGAGTCAACTCGTGCGCAATCGTCTTGATAGGCTCCTGAAGTGTTTCTGAAGAAGTTGTGATGACGCCTACGTTCGCGACTAAGTCGTTCGTTTTCAGATTCGCGGATGTAACTGTGCGCGAGCGGGAGTTCGCGATCGTGAGCGCCGGCCAGGTGCAGCAGGTCGAACCGAAGGCTTTTCGGGTTCTGCTCATGCTGCTCCGGAATCCGAACAACCTGATCACGAAAGAAGAGCTGCTGAGCGGGGTTTGGGGAGATACGGCAGTTACGGAGAATTCCCTCGCTCGCAACATTGCCCTCCTCCGGCGACTCTTGGGGGACGATCCGCGTGAGCCACGATTCATCGAGACGGTGTCCGGCATCGGCTACCGGTTCCTGTGCCCCGTCGAGGTTTCAGAAGAACCCCTTGGGAATCTCGACCTGACGAGGAGTGACGATCTTCGGACAGCGAATGGCTGGAAGGCCCAGCCTGCCAACGGCCACGCCGGCTCCAGCACGGATGTCCCTCTTCCACAATCCTCCGCAAACGCTGCGACAGTTCGCCGCGAGGCGTTGGTGGGTTCGTCAATATCGGCCGCAATGTGGGTACTGATCGCGGGAGCAGTCCTGATAGGGGTGGCCGCCCTGGCGCTTTGGCTGAACGGTTCGCGGCATCGGCATTCGCTTACGGACAAAGACTCCATCGTGCTTGCTGATTTCACGAACACGACCGGCGATCGTGTCTTCGACGGAACCCTTCGGCAGGGGCTGGCGGTGCAGCTTACGCAGTCGCCTTTTCTCAATCTTGTCTCGGAACAGCAGATTCAACGCACACTCCTGCTGATGGGGCAGGCGCCGGGTGCTCGCCTGACTTTCGACGTCGCTCGCCAGCTCTGTCAGCGAATCGCAGCCGCAGCGGTTGTGGAGGGGTCGATTGCCAGCTTGGGCAGCGAGTACGTTCTTGATCTGAAAGCGGTAAGCTGCCAAAGCGGCGATGCACTGGCCGAAGAACAAGTGCAAGCGGCGCGGAAGGAAGACGTTTTGATGGGGTTAAGTCGCGCCAGCGCCCAGCTTCGAGAAAAGCTCGGCGAGTCATTGAGCACGGTGGAGAGGTTCGATGCTCCGCTTGACCAGGCGACGACGCCGTCGTTCGAAGCCCTTCAGGCATACACCCTGGGCCGGCGGGCATTGATCCTGCACTCCGACTGCATCGCGGCGATTCCGCTTTTTCAGAGGGCCATCGATCTCGACCCAAATTTCGCCATGGCCTATCTTTCCCTCGGGCTCTGTCACATGAACCAGGGCGAGCGTGGATTGGGTTCGGATGGCATCCGCAAGGCGTTCGAACTCCGTGAGCATACCAGCGACTGGGAGAAGTTTGCCATCGAATCCAGATACTACTATGGCGTGGTGGGTAACCTCGCGAAGGCTCGGGAGATATACCGCCTTTGGGCTCTGATCTATCCCCGCGAGGCGATCCCTTTGTCGGTGCTTGGGCAGGAGGTCGACCCGCAACTCGGGCGCTATGACGATGCACTCGTGGATAACCGGGGGGCGCTTACTCTTCGTCCATGGGATTCTAACTACTATGAAGGGCTGGTTGTCGCTTACATCAACCTGGATCGGCTGGGAAACGCCCGGGCAACCGCAGACGAGGCCAATAAGAAAAACCTCGAATCGATCGACCTTCACTCGCACCTTTACCACCTCGCTTTCCTGCAAAAAGATGAGGGGGAAATGGCCAGTCAGATCGCCTGGTCGGTGGGCAAAGAAGGTGTTGAAGATCTGCTGCTCTCGTATCAGGCCGACACCGCCGCATTTAGGGGGCAGATCGAGAAAGCGCGGGAATTATCTCGCCGCGCGGTCGCTTCCGCAAAACAGGCTGGAGAAAAGGAAACAGCCGCTGGTTACCAGGCGGAATGGGCAACGCGGGAGGCACTGTTCGGAAACCAGGCGGAGGCCCGTAAGTTGGCGTCGGACGCCCTTGTCTTGTCGACTAGCCGCGATGTCGAGGCGCGGGCTGCCTTTGCGCTCGCGCTCGCCGGCGCTCCAGCGAACCGATTGGCCGACGACCTCGCGCAGCGATACCCGGAGGATACGATGATCCAGTTCGTCTTTCTTCCTCTTATCCGCGCCCAACTCGCCCTCAATCGACGCGACCCTGCGCAGGCTATCAAGGAACTGGATACGAGCGCACCTTATGAAATGGGAAAACAATCGCCGCTGGAGATATTTCCTTTTGCGCTTTACCCGGTCTATGTGCGAGGCAAGGCTTTCCTGGCTGGTGACAACGGCAAACAAGCGGTTGTCGAGTTCCAAAGAATAGTCGATCGGCCGGCCCTCGTGTTAAATGAACCGATCGGCGCCCTGGCGGTCCTGGGCCTTGCTCGTTCCTACGTTCTGCAACAGCAGCCGGATAAAGCGCGTGCGAGTTATCGGGAATTCATGAGTGGTTGGCACGAGGCTGACGCCCGGAATCCGATCTTCCAGCAAGCCTCCTCAGAATACAGGCGGCTGGGTGGGGTGAAGTAATCTCGACAAAGCACCAGGGCAGACATTCGAGAGGGTGGATCGAAGAGTGTGCTCCGGGATGCTACGTCAGCTCCATTTGTCTCAGACTTCAGGGGAGGCGGACGAAGCCCTTAATCTTTGTTCCCTTAGCGAAGTAGCCGATGATGACATCCTCGTTGTTTATGGCCGTCGGCATCGTCATGGTGGCGTTTGGGTGAGTGAATGTCGTAAGTTTGCCGTCTTTCTTCCGAATGAACCCGGCCGGCACTTTGGCGGCGTCGGTGTAAGTCCCGATGATCGTGCCTTCACCATTGAGGGTGATGGTCCGGGGCACCACATTGTAGACACCCGTTAACTCATTACCGGCGTAGCCGCAGTACGGAACGGTGCCGGGGACAGCGAGCGTGGTGATGGTTCCGTCAGACTCATAAAGAAAGTCGTAGTAGGTCAGGGTGTTTGGGGGGGCCGGGTTGGTGATGGAGTAACAGCCGACGACCGTTCCTTCCGCATTAAGGGCCGTGGGGAACGTTGACGTGCTGCCTGAGACCGAGATAGACGTGACGTTGCCGGAACCAGGTGACGGAACAGGTCCTTGACCTGACCACAGGAAACCCTCAAAGTTCTGGTCGTTACTACTGGTGTAGCCGACGACCGCCCCGCTGGCATTGAGGCTGGTAGCCACCGTCGGGTACGATGCGCCGAAGGAGAGGCTAAACACCTGGACCACACCGGTCCGCGAACGGACGAAGACCCCCGGAGCCGCGAGTGGGTAGGGAAGATTGCCGGCAACCTCGCCGTCCACGTTGATCTGGGCTGGGTTGGCATTGAAGCTACGGTTTGAGCCGCCAAGGTTGACCGTATTACCGAAGAGAGTAATCTTTCCCTCGGCACTGCGCACAAAACCCTGAGGAATTCCCGCTGTGGGATCGGTAGGCCCAGTGATGTACGTACCGGCGATCTCGCCTGCAAAATTGATACTGTCGGGCCGCGTGGACGTGCTACCCGGGACATCGAATTTGGTGATCACTCCATCCTCGTCGCGCACGAAGCCGTGGGTGACACCATCCGTCGTCACGTAGTAGCCGGTGATGGTCCTCCCCTCGTTGAGGCTTAATGGATAAGTGGCGACGCTGTCAGGCACCGCGAACTCTTGATAGATAGGCTTGTGATCCTGGGCAGAAGAGGACAAGGGGCTAAGCACGCAGACGGCGGTAGCAGCCAGGCAGTATCGAAGTTTTGCAGACGGCGTCATGAGCAATCCATTTGGTGGCATCGTGAAAGGCTGGGTTGTTGGCCGAGATTGACGGCTTCGTTTAACCCGGGGCTCGGCCACGGGACGAAGCAATAATTCACTTAACTGAAGACGATAAGACGGGAGCCGGTTGAAGTCTCGATCAGCCCTGTTTCAACACGGACTATACACGGGACCTTTGTTGCAGTCATGCAAATAGTGATGCGGTTGCCTTTAGCCGAATGCCGAGCTGGTCTTTCCCACAGTAGAAAACGGCCTGAAGTCTCTCTATCGAAATCGCCATCCAAATGTCTCCTCCTCAGATGGATGCCGTCTGGTGATCGGGCCTAATGAACTCCACGTGAAAAGAAGCGCTCTCACCGCCGCGCTTTGATAGCCGGGGACTCTGCATCATCCCCAACCCCTCACTTCGATCACCCGTAGAGTTGAAATCGCCGCCCTCCTTTGTCATCCCGGGCGCGGCAACCACTCCCTGCAGCCAGCTGCACTCGTGAATGAGGCCTACCTGCGGGGCTTGTTGGTTGCTCCGATTCGATGTGGGTGGGCCGCAGCCGGGTGTTGGGAATTGCTGCGCAAAGTGATGCGTCCCATCGGGTGCGATGGCGTTGCGGTTTGCGGGACAGCGGCTAATGGCTTAGCTTCGCCGTGATTTTCGCGCGCGGCTGCGGCGTTAGAACATCCTCGTCCGGATTGGGGCAGGGCTTGATACTGCACTTCGACTCGTTGATGGGCGTTGTGTGCGTGTAGTTGTGAAAAAAATCGGCATCACTGGGTACGGTGTAAATCAGCACGGCCTGGCCAAGAGAGTACTCATCCGTGGTGGGAATGATGCGCGACGGGTCCGCGCCCAGCCAGTGCGTCAAATAGTCCTTGGTGTTGATCGCGCGATAAGAAGCAACATCGCTGAAGCGAATATCGGTTCCGCTCATGTCTTCTCCCTCTCGCTCCATGCCCCGGTCTGCGTCCTCGCGGTCATAGAGCGGATGCGAAATGCCCACCAGCACAAGCTTGATTTGCGGTTCCTCCTTCAGTTTTTGGGACGCCTGTTCCAGGCAGGGCAACACGTCATTTTCCACCCGGGCTGGGTGGACTGAATCTTTTTTGAAAGAGATCGAGCAGACCTTTTCGACTCCCGAGGCAAGGGGGAGGCGCTGCGTGGGAGACAATTTCCCACCACAAACGAAGATTGTTGCAAGCACAACAAGAAGCGAGTTTTTACTCCTCAACCGAAATCTCCTTTTTCGAGTTAGTTGGCAATTCGAAGGAAGAGGGAAAGACGCGCGCCTTCTTAAGTCCCCTTCGTCTTCGCCGTTACTGGTCCGTTGTGGCAGAAGAAACAGGCGGCAGACCGGGGATATCGTTGCCTCCGGGGATGAGCCCTTCCTGGCAGGCTTCTTCCCAGTTTTCGTATTTCGCCTGTAACTCCGCGCTCACAGGACCAACCGGCACGCCTCCATCCCCGCCGAAGAAAGCCCGATGCTCATCAAGAGCGAACGTCCAGGGCCGTGTATAAACCGACGGATCATCGAACCGCGCTTCGTAGCGGAAGTGATTGGCATCGGTAAAAATAAACCGCTCGGTGTAATGCACCTTGTCGCTGGAGAAATCGCCGGCCCGGCTCAGTCGTCCTTTGGCGTTGTTGTTTGTGGTGTCCACAACCAGCGTGTTGCCCTCCCAGTGGCCGCGCGAATCACCAAACCACAGGCTGAGGTTGGTACCGATGTGCGGCCGCCCATCAAGATAGATAATTCGGTACTGCTCGGCGCCCTCGAACAGCATCACGATGTATCCAGGAAACTGTTCAATCTGCACATCGTGCCAGGTGAACTGCCGCACAGCACCCAGCGGCCAGCATCTCTGCTGCGGGTCGATATCGCCATAGCGGCTTGGCGTGTAGTAGTGCAGAAATAGATCCCGCTGATGCTCAAGCGCGGCCGGCGTGTAGGGGATGTCGTAGTCCGGTGTATCGACGATCCGGCTCGGCGCGTTGCGGTGCATACGCGCCCCTCCGGCACGGCGCACACCGCCGCCCCCCTGTGCACTCTGTTTTCCGGTGTCCGGTGGATTGCCATGTCCGCGCTGGCCAGACGTGACGCCACTCCCATCCGGAGGCGGAGGCCCTCCCGCATTCGCCGTGCCTGCCGCTGGCCGGGGCCCGGGTGGTGGAACGCAGTTTACGTCGCCGTTAGTCGGATTGGTGAGGCAGCCCATCCCATAAAAGACAGTTGTCCACACACCCTCAATGTCCGGCTGCCCATCGCTCAGCCGCTTCAGTTGCGGATCTGGTGACTTGGCCGCCTTGGCGGTGGAGTTGTTCTCAGCGCTTTGGGCAGAAAGCAACCCGCTCAACGCCATGCTGACGACAATGCCGCAAACTATCCGCATCATCGCCGCCCCTCCGTTGATTCTCATTCTTGATTCTCCCGTTTCGTCCGAATTCGCGTCGTTTGTTTACGGATAGTACTTTTCGAGGTCGAAGGCATAGCAAACGAAATCGAGCAGCTGGAGGTTCTTCTCTTTACGCCGGTAGAGCACGAGATTGATGTGCCATGGCTTGGCGTACACCTTGGCATCGTCAATCTCCACCCGATAGTCGATATGGTCCGCATCAATCAGCGTGTATCGCTCGACCACATGCAAGTCGTCGCTGTGATAGTCGCCGGCATGGTCAAACCAGGTCTCGCCATTGAAGTCGACCGAATCCACGACCAGGGTGTCGTCCTCCCACTTTGCGCGCGAGTCGCCCAGCCACCAGTTGATGTGTCCAGGGGGATGGGGTGTGCCGTTGGTATAGAGAAAGCGATGCGCCTCGGCAAACTCGTAGAGAATGGTGATCTTATCTCCGCCGGGTTTCTGGAAGATCTGGAAGGGGAGGTTGCGCGCGTAGGTAATCCGCGGAACGCCTGGCAGATCGCATTGCGCCGTCTCCGGATCGAGCGCGTTCCGCTTCTCATAATTTGCCCGGCGCTGTTTCAAAGCTTCGGACAGATAGGGAATCTCGGCCTCCTCAACTACGCTCTGTCCGCCGGGAGCAGAGCGATCCGCAATGTGATCCTCGAGGTTTACGTCCGCTCCGGCCACGGCCTGCCAGATGCCGTTCAGATCCGGCTTGTGGTCGGCGAGGCGCGGAATAGCTGCGCGATCCCGCGTCCGTGCCGCTGCGGAGCCAAACAGGACGGCGCATGAAAGCAAAGTGCAAAGGGCGGTGTTTCTCATTTTGTTTTGGTCGTCTCTCCTGGGTTCGCCTACTGGTACATTAGTTTTGCTCTGCCCCAGGATCGCCGGGCGCCCCTGTGCCCACCGAGCCGGTGAAGAGGCTGCGTCCGTCAGGCAGCTTCACCGATGTCCCGTTGATGATCTTCTTGCCGTTTTTGGCCAGATAGCCGTTGACTGTCAGACTTATGCCAAGCGGGAAATCCGTCTCTCGAAGGCCGCGGCGAAGAAGTGCATTCGGGCTGCCGAACTCAACCGCCCAGCTCGTGACGGTCTTGTCTGGATTCACAACGTCGACATAAATCCAGCCATGCGGATTGACCCAGGACAGTTTCGTGAGTTTGCCCTGCAGTGTGATTGGTTTGCTCGCGTCATACTCAGCGGCAAATGAGTGATGCGCGAAGGATGGAGTGCTTGACACGGCCAGCGAGACCGCGAGAATTGCGCCTGAGATGAGTTTCTTCATGTGTTCTCCATTGCATGGCTGATGTATCGTGCAAACCTTGGTAATCGAAGTCCGGCATTGGTAGTCACTCCACTTCCCTAGAACAGAAGCTTCAGTGCTATCTGGTTTTGCCGGGGATTTCCATTGACCGTGGTGATGGTTCCGAGGGTTGTCGGTGACTGCACATTCAAGGCCGGCGCTGCGAAATGCGGCGTATTGGTCACGTTGAACGACTCCAGCCGCAGTTCCGCTTTCACATGCTCGCCGAATGCGAAGCTCTTATGCACACCGGCATCCAAATTCACCACACCGGGAGACACGATGGAGTTGCGCGGCGCGTTGCCATAGGTCCCCGACGGCTGCACCTGATACGCGCATGGGTTGAACCATTGCGCAGCGGTGTGTGTCCCAGCGCCGGGAGCGACGCAATTGCTGTTGCCGGCGACGCTGCCAGCCCGGTAAGGGTCCCCGACCTGGTTTGGCCGGTCCGCGGTGCCACCGCTGTTCGACGGGTTGTTAGACTCCGTCAGGTCGAGCGGCGTTCCCGAACTAAAGGTCACAATCGGGCTGAACTGCCATCCTCCGAGCGCACTATCGAGCCAGCGATTCCAGTTACTCCCGAACTGCATCCCCCGACCGAAGGGAAGGTTATAAACGCCGCTCCCGACAAAGTGGTGGCGCATATCCGTTCCCACCACACTCCTCTCCGCGAGAAGATTGTTGGGATCCTGGAAATCCTCGGTATCCCCCACACCCAGCGTCTTCGAATAGGAATAGCCGGCCAGAAAAGTGAGCCCTTTGGCGTAGCGTTTTTCAGCTTTCACCTGCAGCCCGTTGTACTGGCTCCAGCCTTCCTTCCACACCCGGCTTACTGTGCCCAGGAAAATGGTGGGATCACCCGGCACATCGGGAATGGTGGTGGACTTATAAAGGCGATTTGCGTTGATGCCGCCGCTCGGCAGTGCGGCCGTTGGCGTGGCCGGCGCCGGATTTCCGTCCACCTGCCACCAGTTATGATCGAATTTGTTGGCGTAGTAGCCGACCTCAGCCACGATGCCGAAGGGCAGCGCACGCTGAACGTTCAGATTCCATTGCTGGTCCACCGGGATCGCCGAGTGGCGATCGAAAGAAACCAACGTCACGTTTTTCTTTCCGTTGGCGTTCTCGAGAGACAGCGCGTTCTCGGGAAAACCTGTATGCAAGAACTGACTTGGCGCTACGGCGCTCGGCGAGGTCGTTAAGCGAAGCTGGTTCACCGGCGGATTGTTCTCCATCGACTGCATGCCGCCCACCGTGATCGCGTTGGAGTAGAAGATGCCGTACCCTCCGCGTAGCACCGTCTTGCTGTTCTCCGGACTGAAGGCAAAGCCCACCCTCGGCGCGAAGCCGGTATAGCTCACGTTCTGCAAGGCGCGATTGGCCCGGTCGTCACCGTATTCGCCCGCATAGATCAGTTGGGGATTTGCCGGATCTGTATCTTCATCAAAGTTGGCGATCTTGTTGTGCTTGTCTACCGCCGGCGGGCTCAGCTCATAACGCATGCCCAGGTTCAGCGTGAGGCTCCGCTTGACCTTCCAGTCGTCTTGCACAAACAGATGGGTATAGGGCGAACGGAAGTTCAGAATCGAAGGGCTCGAAAGCTTCTCCTGATTCACCGCGCCCAGGAGAAAGTCCGCAAAGCGCTGGTCGTTCGTCGGCGTTGCGCTCGGAGTTTTGGCCGTGTACTGGCCATTGAAGCTGAAGATGCCGCTGGTCAGCTGCGAACTGTTGAAGTTGGTCTGCAGCCAGTATCCCTGGTAGCCGAACTTCAACGTATGCGCATTGTGATTCCAGCTCAGGCTGGCGGAGACTTCGCGATTCTGGCTGTCATCGGTGTTGGGCACATTGCTCACGCCAATCGTGGAAAAGTTAGTGATCAGAATCTCCGAAAAACCAGGTGCGCTTGTCGCAACGCCGGGGATGCCCACGCCGGTAAGGGACTGCGATGGAAACGATTCATTCCAGTGCAGCCGGTTCCATCCCGCACGCACAGAACCAAGCAGATGCGGGGTAAACGTCACGTCGTACCCCACCACAAACGCCTGGCTGTCGATGATCTGCGCACCCGTCCCGGCATAATACTGTCCGTCAAGAGGCGGGAGCGAATTCGCCAGCGCCTGCCGCACCTGCTCCGAACTGTAGCGCTCATAGAGGGTGGTGCGCGATGAGAGCGTCTGATCGGCGCGTACATCCCAGCGGTAATTGTTTTCGTTTCCGCTCTGATTGAAGAAGTAATTGTTGGCTGCAAGCGCGCCGCTGCCCTTGAAGTTCGGCTCGGGGAAGTATTTGAGAAGTGTCTGCGCAATCGGATCCAGGCCCGACGTGATCTGATTGTTTGCGTATTCGGTGCGCGCGGTTCCGTTGAAAGTTGTTGGCTGATAGACCGGAGACAGGAATTGTCCGCTCTTCTGCGCATCCGTCGGGACCAGGCTGTAGGCCGTGCTCTGCGTCCTGAGACGGAAGAACTCCACGTCTCCGAAGATGAAGGCGCGGTCTTTGCGGATCGGGCCGCCGAGCGTCCCGCCGAAATCGTTGTACTTGAAAGGAAGCTTGGTCGCCGAGAAATCCGGCAGAGCGTCCACGTAGTCATTGCGGAGAAACTCAAAGCCGCTCCCGTGGATGGCGTTCGTGCCTGACTTCAGGTCGACGCTGATCACGCCCGACGAGGAACGGCCATACTCAGCCGAATAGCTGGTCGTCACCACCTTGAACTCGCTGATGGCGTCGATGGAAGGCTTGATGATCTCTTTCTGTCCGGTATGTGCCGTCAGGATCTGCTGATTGTTGTTGTCGATGCCATCGAGCAGAAAGGCCACCTGGGCGCCGGGTTGTCCACCAATCGTGATACCGCCGGAATTGCCTGTGCTCGTGGCCGCGGCCGGCACAGTTCCCGGAGACAGTGTCGCCAGTTGCAGATAGTCACGGCCGCTCGATCCCGCATTGAGCGGCAGTTCCACTATCTGCTGGTTGGTAATGACCGTGCCTACCGTGGAGTCTGACTTCTGCAGCAACTCTTCTGTGGTGGCCTGCACCTGCACTGTCTCTATCGATCCGCCAATGGCAAGCTGCGCGTCGATCCGCCGCACCGAGCCGATATCGAGAATGATCTCCGACTCATCGAACTGCTTAAATCCGCTGCTCGCGATCTTCAGCGTGTACTCGCCGATCTTCAGCGGTGGCGTTCGGTAGTCGCCGGACTTGTTTGAAGTTGTATTGGTGGTGATTCCGGTTGCAACATTCGTCACGGTAATCGATGCACCGGCAATTGCGCTGCCCGAAGAATCGGTGACTGTTCCCGTGACAACGGCATCCGTGGCCGCCTGTGCTAGGGCAGCATGGCTGGCAAAAGCGAAGGCGAATGCGATAAGGATCTTCTTGTACATGGCTCTACTGGCTCCTGGTAAGTAGCTCGCTTTCGCGTGTTGTCACGCTCTCAGTCGAGAAAATTTGAGACAAGGATTTCCTGTTGGCGCAGAGAAAGCTCTTCGGTGCGCCCTTGTCACCCACCTTATGGCGAGGTGTTACTTTGCTACTTCAGTAGGTCTGCGATCTTGGCAATCCCCGCATTGGCACAGGCTTCATCTTTCTCTCCTCCCGGTGCGCCGCTTACACCAATCGCACCGATGGTTTCACTGCCTGCTTTGATAGGTACGCCGCCGGCAGCGCCGACCGTTCCTTCGATCACCGGCGGCGCGGTTAGCGACGAGGCCCAGGCCTTGGCCGTCTCCGCCGAAGTTCGCTTGAACGTAAGTGCCGTATAAGCTTTACGGCGGCTGTGTTCGAGCGTGTGCGGCCCGGTTCCATCGCCGCGCACCTGCACCTTCACCAGACCGCTCGCGTCAAGCACCGTGAGGCTTACGCGGTAGCCATCGGCGTGGCATTTATCGAGAGCTCCGTTCGCAACCGCGAGCGCCGAGTCGACCGACAGCGCCTTCTCGGTTATCAAAGATTGCGCATCACTTCTTGCCGCGCCGGCAGCCAGCACCAGCAGGGAAATATACGCGGCCTGCAAAGCCCGATGTGAGAAACCTGTCATGTTCGCCGTCCCTAGTTCGAACCAGGATGGTCTGCATGCGTATACGCGCCTGCGTCAGCCCCTGCAGGTTGACCGCCCTGAGCAGCAGCAGGAGGAGTAGGGAACTTCACCGCAAGCTTGCCGCCGGCCTTCTGGTACGTATCTGCGCCGACCGCGCCCAGCACTTTAAAGCCGCTGTCAGCGAGCAGATCGGCGGCAACGCTCGCGCGTGCCGCATGGTTAGAGACCGTGATGATCTCCCTGTCCTTCGGAATTTCGCGCAGATGGTCCTTCAGCTCTTTGATTTGAATGTTCAGGTAGACAGGAAATCCGCCGATGCTCGCAATCTCATCCGGACGCCGCACATCGATGAGTAGAATTTTTTCCGGATGCGCGAGGTACGCATCGAATTCGTCGTTGGTCAGCTGCTTAGCCTTGGTCGCCGGCCGATGATGGCCCGCGGCGCCGCCATCCGCGGGGGTTGCGGCCTCTTGCGCCAGTGCCACGGTGGAGAGCATGGTGAGTAGGAACAGTGTCTTGAGCATGTGCTTATTCAATCTCCATTTCTGAGCTGATTTTTCGGTTGTGATCCTCTTCGAACCGCGCACCCGAGGCCGCCTCAGCGGTCACCGAGCCCGCAGATGTGACCTGAGCAAACCACCCCCTTGCCTCGATTTCATTCGAGACGAAAAGGTGCTGTTGGCGCGTCAAAAAGAAAAGGCCTGCAACCAGACAAAGTGGTTACAGGCCTATTCCTCGATACGAATCTTTAAGAGAAGCAAGATCGCTGCAAAGAGGGTTAGCTGCACACACCATTGGTCGCCATAAACACGGAATATCTCGTGTGGCAACAACAATAGCGGTGACGAAGCGATCGCATGAACGAAGAGTAGCTCGTAGAAAGCTATCCTGTCAACATTAAATAGCCTGGACCGTTGTGACACATTGGGTTGCCTTAACTAGATATCTCTTATCGTTAAAGCCGGAAGGTGACCCGGCAGGTATGGGGGAGTACTTCGAACAAGGACTCATGGCAAATACATATCCAGGTTCACGGTAACTACTCATGGTTGCAAATGAAAATTTGAACGAGGGCCCTCAGACCAACGAACGAATCGAGGATTAGATAGATCCATGCTTCCTCAGGTTGCCGTAAAACCGGCATGTTCGAAATTGACTCCGAACATCCATTGATCGCATGACCGGAAACGGCCGGAAGCGAAGCACCTCCGCGTCAAACCATCAATCTCCACATCCCGAAAATAGACCTTCGAGAAGTCTTGAGCGACCTGTCGAAGCCGAGAACCTAAATCGAAAAATTTCGCTGACGAATACACGGCCTTTATGCCAGCTCATTTCGCAGCTGTTGTTCACTTTCCGGAGCAAATCCACGCCAATAAGCGCGTACGCGCTCGTTTTGCACAACAACCAGTTTCGGTAAGAAGCACCCGGCCGCGGGTCTATACTGGCCACACCCAGACCTGCG
The DNA here is from genome assembly GCA_049522955.1 of Acidobacteriaceae bacterium. GTDB lineage: Bacteria > Acidobacteriota > Terriglobia > Terriglobales > Acidobacteriaceae > PALSA-350. The sequence continues at coordinate 26,289 of JBEKNJ010000017.1, read as the reverse complement.
AGGGAGCATGGCTACGAGACGACAGGAAGACCCGTCGAGGTTACCGTCATCGCCGTCAGTGCCGGAAGCCGGGCATGACCTTACCTCGACCTTGTACCAGGAGTTACATCGGCTGGCATTGGGCAAAATGCGCTTCGAGCGCGGGAACCACTCTCTGCAACCGACTGCACTGGTAAATGAAGCATACCTGCGGCTTGTTGATTGTTCCGATTCGATGTGGGTGGACCGCGGCCGGGTCTTGGGGATTGCTGCCAAAGTGATGCGTCACGTTCTGGTGGATCATGCCCGGGCCCGGAACGCTGGAAAGCGCGGAGACGGGCAGCTTCAAGTGACGCTGGTCGATGACATGGCCGGCAGCACAAGCAGCTCAACCGCCGATGTATTAGCTGTCGATGAGGCGCTTACCCGCCTGGCTGAGTTCGATCCAAGGCAAGCCGCGGTGTTGGAAATGCATTTCTTTGGGGGACTGTCCTTTGAAGAGATCGCGCTGCAACTCGATGTATCGTCACGCACCGTAAAACGCGACTGGACCATGGCCCGTGCATGGCTGCGCCAGGAATTGTCATCGAATTGAAACATGACCCCTGAACTCTGGCAACGTCTCAAGCCGTTGTTCCAGGCCGCTCTGGAAGAGCGCGAACCGGACCGCGCGGCCTTCATCGAGGTTGCCTGCGGCGACGATCTCGAACTCAAGACCCACCTCAAACGACTTCTCGACGCCAATCAGCAAAGCGTCGATTCACGAGACGCCCCACTCGCCCACATTCACGACTTGCTCGATAATAGCGGCGCTCCATCTCCGGAGCTTGGCGTCGGCGGGGTGGGCACGGTTCGATCCATGATCGGTCAAACGATCTCGCGCTATCGCATCCTGGAAAAGCTGGGTGGCGGCGGCATGGGTGTGGTGTACAAGGCCGAGGATTCATCCCTCGGCCGGTTTGTCGCGCTTAAATTTCTGCCCGACGAATTGGCCCAGATTCCCCAGGCTTTGGAACGCTTCCGGAGAGAGGCGCGCGCGGCCTCTACGCTCAATCATCCCCACATTTGCACCATCTATGAGATTGGCGAGGAGAAGGGCCAAACGTTTATAGCAATGGAATACATGGAGGGCGCGACGCTGCAGAAACGCATCGCTGGCAAGCCTTTGCCGCTCAATGAAGTGCTTGCCTGGGGAATCGAGATTGCGGATGCACTCGCCGCCGCCCACAGCAAGGGGATCGTTCACCGGGACATCAAGCCTGCGAACATCTTTGTGACCGAACGCGATCAGGTGAAGGTTTTGGATTTTGGTTTGGCGAAGGTGATGCCCACCGAGGCGATGCTGACTGCAGCCGAACCGGAACGGCTCACACAACCAGGCGCGGCGATGGGCACCGTGGTTTATATGTCGCCCGAACAAGTCCGCCGCGAAGAGATGGATGCGCGCACGGACCTGTTTTCTTTTGGCGTTGTTCTCTATGAGATGGTCACCGGGTTCCTGCCATTCCGGGGCGAGAGCGTCGGCGTGGTTGCGGAAGCAATTCTGAATCGTACGCCGGTCGCGCCGGTGCGGCTCAATCCCGACATTCCGCCAAAGCTAGAAGATGTGATCCATAAAGCACTGGAGAAGGACCGAAAGCTGCGCTACCAAAATGCTGCCGATATGCAGACGGATCTGCGGCGGTTGGCGCGAGACAGCAGCCACAGTCCACGGGAGGAACAAGAGACAAAAGCGCAACCGCCCATCAAGACAAAAACCAGGAAAGCCTACTATGTTGCGGCTTTGGTTCTGGTTCTGGCGATGTCCGTCGCCTTTCTTTTTCGACGTTCCTTTCCTGGTCACGAGGCAACCAGCAAAGGGTGGGAACAACTGACGTTTTTTACCGATCCGGTGGTGTATCCCGCTCTCTCCCCGGACGGACGAATGCTCGCTTTCATTCGGGGAACCAACTCAATCCTTCCATTGTCAGTGGTCAATTCACTCCTCCCCATTGGGGACCTCTATGTTAAGTTGCTGCCGGGAGGCGAGCCGGTCCAACTCACCCACGATTCGACGACAAAACTAGCCCCATCGTTCTCTCCGGATAGTTCCCGCATTTCCTATGGCATCGTCCCCTTTGACACCTGGGAGGTGCCTGTCCTCGGTGGCGAACCTCATTTGCTGCTGCCCAACGCTTCCTCTTTGACATGGATCGAGAACGGAAAGCGGCTGCTCTTCTCCGAGATCAAAGAAGGTTTGCATCTGGTGGTGGTGACCACCGATGAAAGCCGGGGAAATAGCCGGGACGTCTACGCGCCCACGGGTAAACGCAGCATGGCCCATCACTCCTACCTTTCGCCGGATGGCCGATCGGTACTTGTGGTTGAGATGGGGAGTCGAGGTGAGATTCTTCCCTGCCGGGTCGTTCCCTTCGACGGCACAAACCAGATTAAGCTTGTTGGCCCTCCCAGTGCTCCCTGTCTCTCGGGTGCGTGGTCCCCTGACGGCAAATGGATCTATCTCACAGCCAAAACGGATGATTTCCACATCTGGCGTCAACGCTTCCCAGATGGAGACCCGGAGCAGTTTACCTTTGGCCCGACGTCTCAGGAAGGGATAGCGATGGCGCCCGACGGAAAGTCTTTGATAACCTCCGTCGGCTCTCAGGACCTCACTGTTTGGGTGCACGATAAGGACGGAGACCACCAGATATCCTCCGAAGGAAACACTTCCTCACCCGTGTTTTCTTCGGACGGACGCGATCTCTACTTTCTTAAGGCGACTGGGCAAACGCGCGGCGAGGAGTTATGGGTCAAAGAATTAGATAGCGGCAAGGCGGAGAAGGTCTTGCCGGATTATCCGATTCAGAGCTATTCCATTTCTCGTGACGGGAAACAAGTTGCGTTTGCCATGAAGGATCAGAGCGGCCATACAAACGTGTGGATAGCACCCACCAGTCGTCGCTCGTCCCCGGTGCGCATCTCCTCCGCTGCTGTCGAAGATTCTCCTTTTTTCCTGCCTGACGGCGACCTCATCTTTCGCGCGATAGAAGGCGGCTCAAACTTTATATATCGTATGAAAACCGATGGCACGAGCCGTCGCAAGATTACCTCAGAGTCAACTGCGGAGGTTAATTCGGTGTCACCAGACGGCCGATGGGTTGTTGCCGGCGGGATGGGGACCGCCCAGGAACCCACTCGGGGGATGAGGGCGTTTGCCCTGGATGGAAGCGCGAAGGTGACGCTGTGCGCCATTTATTGCCAACTGAATTGGGACATGAGCGGAAAATTTGCGTACCTCTACTTCCCAAATCTGGGCGGAAGCTGTTACGTGTTGCCCGTGATGCGGGACTCTGGGTTGCCCAGAATTCCAGTCACCGAGACCCCGCGCATCGAGGACTTTCCGGATCCGAAAGCGGTCACCACGATCCCATGGTATGTGCAGTCGGCCGTGAATCCTTCGCTCTACGCCTACACTAAACAGAACGCCCGCAGCAACCTCTACCGGATCCAGTTACCTTGAGGCTTTTGCGCTCCGTATTGCAATGGGAAGGAAATGGCGGTCGAACCCGGCCTGCCGCTCGGCATGATCGGCGAGTTGAGCTACGAAGAGACGCTCTATCAGATTGCTCCCGGCGACAAGCTCACGTTCGTCTCCGACGGAGTGGTGGAGGCGACTTACTTTGTTAAGCTTCTGATTCTCTTGGCGTCCCCGACGGGATTTGAACCCCTGTTATCGCCGTAAATGGGCGGTGTCCCAGGCCGGGCCGTCCCCGAAAAGGGCCAACCTTGGGTATTCAAGTTTGCGGGTGTTTGATTTGAGGGAAGCCGAATGCTGCAATGCCTGCTTCACCGTTGATTGCTCATCGATTGTTGCCTCAGCGGGACGTTTCGTTCGAGTTTCCCTGTAGAAATGTGCGAAGAAAGCGAAGTAAGCGAACTAAGCCTGCTCCTGCATGGACTCCTCGTTGTCTGTTTCTTCAGCGATCGATTCATCGTGTGACTCTTGACCGGCCACGCGCTCCGACCCTGGTGTGGCGGACCAGAGGGTGGAAGGGCGACCCCCGGTCGGCCGGCTGCTTTGGTAGATGGCACCCAACGATATGAGTTGTTCGAGTGCGGCTTCGATGCGGCTGCTGCTGAGATGGCCGTGGAAGAGAGCGCTGATTTGCTGTCTGGACAAGCTGCCGGCGGATGCGTTGATGGCTTCCAGGATCCGGTTGGCGGTGTGGTCACCGGTGGATGTGCCAAAGAAGAGAGAGGCGCCGGCGGAGCAGTAGTCCCACACCGCGAGGGCAGCCCGAAGGTGAGGCAGCCGGATGATGGGGCTGCAGTCGAGAACAGCGTATATGGCACTAAGGCGCAGAACCTGGGCTTCGGCGCGACTGGTAGCAGCGCCGTAGAGGCCAGGACGGACCTGGCTCAAGGCCGGGTAGCGCTCGTGCCAGAGAGCTCGCGCCTCGTCGTCACGGACGAGGCGGATGTTGCCCGCATCGGCGGCCCAATCCAGAGCGCGGCGGAGTTCGACGGCGATGGCGGACAGTTCATGTGCGTCCAAGTTGCCGCCTTCCGGCAGGCATTGGCTACGCTGTACCCCTATCCAGAGACAACGGTTGGCGAAGCCGTTGTGCGCTTCTGTAGGGAGGAGATTCTCTTCGAGTTCGCGCTGCGTGATGTGGGCGATGAGGCTGATATGCGTGCCGGTGGCCTGGACGGGGTGAAGACCAGAGAGCGAGCGGAGATCGCTACCATCCCAGGCACAGCGGAGCAGGGGCGAGAGGTGGCCCTTGGCACGCCGCACGGAATGGAGAACGGCGGCGAATTCTTCCGAGAGCGCAAGCAAGCGGCGGTCGGTGGCCGGTTGCTGATCGCGCAGAGCATAGATAAGGGCAGCGGGCGTCAAGCGAGCGGTGGTGACGCGTTCGGCGACCCAAGGGCGATCCACTTCAGTGAAGAGGCGTCGAATCTGGTTCCAACTTGTTCCCTTGCGGGCCTTGCTGGACTCACCCACCAGCACCACGAAAAGGTTGAGACCATGGCGGGTGGCATCGACCATGCAGTGGGGCGCGGGACCAACGGCGTTGCCGAACGCGGCGAGCAACTGGAGGAGGATGGCGGCGGGATGGGCTTCGCTGTGCGGGGCCAAGCCGCATACGACCAACCCCGCGACGCCGTAGAGTGCGGCATCGCCGAGGATTGGATTTGGGGACACAACGGGCGGTGGCGATGTGGGAGGCGTGGGGTGGGTCTGTAGCTGTGGCTGTTCCATAAGCTGCTGAACACCGGCGAGTTCGGCCATGCGACGTTGTATGTCGGACAGAGTAGGTACGTATGGCGGGGTTATCCCGCCGAAAGGGTTAGATTTCATGATTTGCCTGCTTGCTCGATTTCGAATTGGTATCGAAAATGATTGGTCCGTTGGCGTTGTTGTCGAAGGGCGGATAACCCAGGCGTACGTGAGTCTGCCGGGGTCATGCGATGGACACCAGGAGCCGCGTTCTATCAGGGGCGGAGCGGCGTGTCGATTTGATGGTTGAAGGATGCTTTCTCATTTTTGTCCGCACGTCTCCAGGTCCCCGGTAAGTGGGGCTTCGGAGGGTCTACCAGTGGGGGACTCTTGATTCAGAAGGTATTACCGCATCCTTGTGGCGTCCAGGGTGTTTGCGAATAAAGATGAGGATAGAGGGGGGGTTAACTGGTAGTTAACAGTCTTATCTTCGCGCAAAGGGATGCATGCTGCCACTTAGAGTCGAGCTGCTAAATCTCGCGTATCTTCAGCCGGCGGAAGACACCATCAGCTTCACAGCCTGCTCGATCCCGCGGCGAAGCGAAGGAAGAAGAGCTGGGTCGGTGCCCTCAGGGATTGCTACATCCAGGACAAGCGCCTGAGTCGAAGCCTTTGCTGTGCGAGATACTCTTGGCATATGAATCCCTCTGCCGATATTGCTTATACATAAAAACGTGTAAGCAATATCGTCAATACATCGTTGTGCCTTCAAAGAGGACACCATAAGCCGAATGCTATCTATGGATTACGGGTTTTGAAAAGGGGCTCCTTGCTGCTTGAACTCCTAATCTGCGCATGCCATCGGCGTAAACCATTGCCGATCGCTGTAAGGGCGGGCGATGCCTGCAAAACACGCGGCGCAGCAAAAGCGGTGGAGATGATGCGGTCGGCATGGGGATTATGTATCCTGTCGCCGAATCTATACCCAAATCTTCCGCATAGGTGCCGATCTGAATCTGCCACAAAGCTGTTGACTTATATATCGCTATATGGCTATATATCTACATGGCGATTAATAAGCAGGACTCTCTTGATCTGGTCTTCGGCGCACTCGCGGACCCCACGCGGCGCGCGATCCTCGCTCGCCTGGCGTTGGGAGACGCCGACGTGTCCGAGCTTATGAAGCCGTTCCATCTGAGCCAACCGGCGATTTCCAAGCACCTCAATGTTCTTGAGCATGCGGGTCTCGTTATGCGCGGCCGCGTCGCGCAACGGCGGCCACGCAAGCTGGTCGCAATCGCTCTTAAAGACGTTGCTGACTGGGTTGAACCGTTCCGACGCCAATGGGAGAGTCGGTTCAACAATCTGGACGCACACCTTTCATCGATGAAGAAAAAGGAGAAGTAGAATGCCGCCTAAATCACTCGCCCCGGATACCAGAGTCATTGTTGATCGCACCACCAACACCATCGTGCTAACCCGAACCTTTACAGCGCCCCGCGAGGACGTATTCGAAGCCTGGACGCAACCGGAACACGTTGCCTGCTGGTGGGACGCTTCCGGAGCGTCGTTGAGCCTATGCGAGATCGACTTGCGTCCGGACGGAGCCTTCAGATTTGTGCATCAGGGCCAGCCAGACGTTCCGCCGTTCAGCGGCGTCTATCGCGAGATCGTACCACCCGAAAAACTCGTCTTCGAGGCAATGGGTGCAATTGGTAGAGTCATCCTCAAAGACACCGGCGACGCGACTCTGTTGACGGTGTCGATCACCTGCGTATCGGCGGCGCACCTGGATCAGTTCCTGCAAATTGGCGTCGATGCAGGAACATCTCAGACCCTCGACAGCCTCGTCGTTTACGTTGACTCTATGAAGCGGCGATCCTCAAGTGCGCAGGGTACATGATAAACGGATAAACCGGATTATCACGACACAGTCGTGGCCTTCGTAAGTCACGTCGTTCAAAGTGAGATCCGAAATCGATCCTTGACCGCTTCTCTGAAGTTCTGCCTGCATCCGATGTACCGTTCCGTCGTTTGCACCGACGGGTGACCAAGGAGAAACTGAATCTGCTCAAGTTCGCCCCCCGCAATACGAAATGCGGTGACGGAATTTATGTGTCAGACGGGACTTGGTCCTTTTAGAAAGCTGTTTCCTCAAAGTACCGGTCCCGTCTGACGCATAAACCGACCACGAAACTCTCGGCGTTTAATGGACCCTGGGAGATAAGAGAAGATTGGACGCGATACCTATCTGCCAGAATTGGTGAATAGGTATATGCTGTCCCTCCATCTCTCCCGGGCAAAGAGCCGGTCTCCCCAAAAATCGGTGCAGACCCGCCTGCTGTTGTGGATGAGGCACGTGCTCAGGTCGATAAAGTAGACCCATCCAACCCACACGAACCCAACGACCCCCACGATCCCAACGACAAACACGAACACCCCCCACCCCCGTAGAGGGTCTCCCATAATAGGTGCCCGTGACAGACGTGAAGTTCACCGTCATTATGTACTGGTAATTATTACGTTATCTTCCCGTCCGTCCCTGGGTTTTGCCCTGTCGCCGAATCTATAGCTCGACGCATCCTCCTACCCATCCTGGATATCTTTCTGGGGATTCTTGCCACTGAGTTGACGGTGAACCGCCGAGTCATTCACCGACAATGGGCTGCTTGCTCTATGTCCGGATAGCCGGTTATACGTCCATGTGGTTCGAGATCTACTTTTGTTGTCAAAGGGAACCATTTGACATTTGACGAACATTCTAGTGAACCGACACCTTCGCACCTTTGCCTGGCTCATTTCTCTTCAGCAGAAATGAGGCGACAAACATCATCGCGGAGCCCATTGCCAGCAGCCAGTACACATCGATGTAAGACAGAACTGCAGCTTGAGACTGAACCACAGCGTACAGCCGGCTGAGGGCCTGTTGTTGAGCGCCATGCGCGCTCAAGCCGGAACGAGTCAATCGTATTGCGAGAACACTGACAGAACTGTGAAACCGGCCCGAAGCAGTGTATTCGGCCAAGACGGATTGATGATACTGACTGCGTCGAGCAATCAAGGTCGTGACAGCGGAAGTCCCAACGCTTTGCCCCATGTTGCGAAAGAAATTCATCAGGCCGGCCGCGGCGTTGGTTTTTTCAGGAGCCAGGCCGACATATCCGGCAAGCGTGAGGGGGACAAATAGAAAGGCTACGGGAATGTACTGCCATACACGCAAAAGGGTGGCTGAACGGAAACTCATCAGGAGATCAATCTGTTTGCTCGATATGTACATGGCCGTCGCCAGACCTATCCAACCACACGCAATGATATGACGCGCCTGAAATCGGGTGGTAAGTTTGCCCACCATCGGAAGCACAACCAGCACCACCAGGGCACCGGCGGAAAGGACCATCCCTGCCTTTTGTGCCGTGTATCCCATAAGCGTCTGCAGGAGCTGCGGCATGAGCACCGTGGAACTGAATAAGGCCGCTCCGAGCATCAGGAACATCAGATTGGTGGTCGCGACGTTGAAGTTTTTAAACAAACGCACATCCACGATGGGCTCTTTCTGAAGCCACTCCCAAACGACCAGGGAAACCAGGCCCACGACGGCGATTACGACCAGGATGGTAATGAAATGCGATCCGAACCAGTCGTCTTCCTGTCCTTTGTCGAGGACGATCTGCAATGCGCCTACGCCCAGGGTCAGCAGAGAAAATCCGACAAAGTCGAAGCCGGAGAGCCGGGCCTTCAGGCGGGCTATATACGGTGGATCTTCGACAAGCTGAGAGACCAGTATGAGAGCCAGAATGCCAACCGGAACGTTGATATAGAAAATCCAGCGCCAGGAGTAGTTGTCTGTGATCCATCCCCCGAGTGTTGGACCGATGGCAGGAGCGCAGATGGTCGTAATGCCATACAGCGAAAAGGCCAGCCCTCGCTTCTCAGGAGCAAAGCTATCGCCCAGGATGGACTGTGCCATCGGCTGCAAGCCTCCTCCAAACGCGCCTTGCATGACGCGAAACAGGAGCAGAAACCCAAGGCTGGGTGCGATGCCACAGAGAAAGGAGCTCGCTGTAAAAAATGTAATGCAGAGCAAAAAGAAGCGCTTCCGCCCAAGCGATGCGACCAGCCATCCACTGAGCGGCAGAACGATTGCATTGGAGACCAAATAGCTGGTCAGCACCCACGTGCTCTCGTCATTGCTGGCCGCCAGTCCGCCGGCGATGTGTGGCAAGGCCACATTGGCGATGCTGGTATCAAGCACCTCCATGAACGCCGCAAGTGAAACCGCGGCCGCAATGATCCAAGGGTTGACTTTGGGCTGCCAGAGATCCCCTCCGGCAGCACCAGATTCGGCAGCGCTCATCGGACCCTCACCTCGGGTTCAACGGACAAGCCGGGTTTCAGCAGTCCTTCCGCGTTGAAGTCCGGTCCCGCAGAGCGATCAAAATCGAGGCGCACTGGCACCCGCTGCACAACCTTCACGTAGTTGCCAGTGGCGTTCTCGGGAGGCAACAGGCTAAACACCGAGCCTGCGCCGGCGCCCATGTTGGTTACATGTGCTCGCCATTTGCGGCCGTAGGCATCCACCTTGATTTCGACAGGTTGCCCTGGCCGCATATGGGCAAGTTGGGTTTCCTTGAAGTTGGCTGTCACCCAGACATCGTCGAGCGGCACTACTTCTACCAACTCCTGCCCCACGCCGACGTTCTGGCCCACTTCGACTGTTCTCTTACCGACAATTCCTGTGACTGGAGAACGAACGACTGTATAGCTGAGGTTCAGGTCTGCCTGGTCGAGCTGTGCCTTGCGTTCTCGCGCCTGGGCATCGGCTGCGTCTGCCTTGGCGAGAGTCATCGAAATCTGTTGCGGTGCGGTCTGAGAGCTGCGTAACTCGGCCCTCGCCTGCAAGAGTTTTCCTTGTGCCTGGTACACTGCTTGTTCAGCCGCCTGTACATTCGCTCTGCCAGACGCGACGCCGGATCGATTTGCCTTGGCCGCGGCGACTGCTTGATCGTACTGCTGGTGTGAAATATCTTCCTTCGCGACTAGTTGCTCATAGCGCACCAGGTCCGCGTCGCTCTTTGCCGCATTGGCCTCGGCTTGTTCCACAATGGCTTTCGCAGACTCGAGATTCTGCTCGGCAGCCTTAAGACCCGCCTCTGCGTTTGTCACCGCAGTCCTTGCTGAATCGACGTTGCTATGCGTGGTAACGAAGGTAATCGGTACGTTAAAGCGAGAACTTGCGGCACTGGCCTGCGCGTCCTCGAACGTCGCCCGGGCCTGTTCCAGCGCGATCTTATAGTCCTTAGGATCGATGGTCACGAGCACATCACCAGCATGCACAAGCTGTCCCTCGATTACTGGAACGTCGAGCACGTATCCATTGATCCGTGCGCTCAACGGCATGATGTGACCATTTACTTGTGCGTCGTCAGTCGACTCCCACGCCAGGCTATTCCATAAGAAGAGCCCGCCGCCTACGATCACAAAGGCGAGTAGAAGCAACGCCGCGGCCCGAGCGCCCACCGGATGCTGGTTAAAAATCCGGAGGAGGCCCTGCTTCTTTTGGTTGCCGTGAGATAGTTCCGGTCTTGCCGTCGCCACCGGGGTGGAATTGGTTTCCTTGAACTCCGTCTGTTGTGCAGGCACTTAGCGTCCTCCGAGATATTGGCTAAAACTGCCTCGCGCAATACCGAGGGCACGAGCGAGCGCCAGCTTTGCGAGATTGTGGCTATAGAGACTGGTGATGTATTGGTCGTTGGCGCTGGCCAGGGACTGCTCGGACTGCACCACCTCGACGCTGTCGGTGACGCCTGCCGCAAAGCGTTCCTTGGAACGAGCGACGTTGTCGTTGGCCAAACCCACATTCTGGTGAGCGACGTCAACTTGTTCCCTGGCGGCATTTAGATTGAGAAATGCGGTGCGAACGTCGTAGTCAATTTGCCCACGGATGTTCTCTGCTTCTGCTTTCCTCTGGCGCAAAGTCGCTTCCGATTGGGTTATGTCGCCCTTGATCCGGCCACCGGTGTAGAGCGGCACATTGACCCCCGCCTGGAAACTGAAGATTCCGTGGGATTGACTGAACGTTGGCCCCTGGTCGCCGTAATCGCCATTTACAGCCACGACGGGATAACGTTCGCCCTTGGCGGCAGACAGCGCCTGCTCGGCTGATCTAGCCGAATCGAGAGCCGAGCGGAGGTCACTGCGCGAGTTGTAAGCCATCTTGAGAGCGTCTTCGACGGTAGGCGGATGGATGTCCGCATACGGAAGTTGGTCCGCAAGCTCGAAAGTTTGGCCAAGAGGTAATCCGATGGCGCGGCCGAGGGTGAGTTTCGCGACTGCGAAGTTGTTGCGTGCAACGCTCAGGTTGTACTCTTCGGTATGAAGCTGGACTTCCGTCCGGGTCACGTCGATCCGTGGTCTTGTACCGGCCTGGAACTCGTCTGCCGCCTGATCGTAGAGAGCCTTCGCATTCTGCACTTGAGCCTCTTCGGCTTCAATCCGGGAACTGGCTTCGATGACTTGCAGATAAGCGTTGCCCACGGTGAGCGTAGTTACGTCAAGCGTGTCCTGGTAGCTGAGCTGCGCGGCCTGTTCGGAGGTGCGCGCAGCACGGAAGCGCTGGATCGATTCGTAGCTGAACAAGGTTTGGCTAATACCTGCACTCGCCGTGCTGTAACTGAAGGGGCCAACGACCGCAGGGACGCCGGGTATCTTGATTGAGCCGAGGCCCAAGGCCGTGAGATTTACCTGGTCGACGTTCTCATTCACCCCTGCACTTACCTGGGGAAGGAGGTGGCTTAACGCGAGCAGTCGTTGTCCACGCGCCTCCCTGGTATTCTCCTGACTTTCGATTGCCCCCAGGTTGTAGCGCGCGGCCCGGCTGATAGCTTCGCTCAGCGTGAGGCGCAGGACCAAGTCAGTGGCAGGGCCGCTGGGAACACTTCCGGAATTCGGTAACATCACTTGCGCCCAGGATGCAGTCGTCGCGACCAGCAACATTACGCTGCACAATCTCGCGATGCCGAAGGCCCCTCTGCTCAAGGGGCGAGCGCTCTCGGCGCGATCACTCTTTACCATTCTGCCCGGTACCTCTTTCTTAGCTCTGTCTCGTTGATTCGTTGCACGGTTTCTCTGTTCCGCCTGTGGTGAGTTGTGGTGGTGTTGCGGGGTTAGTCAAAGTCGAGAGACCCTCCCATCTTCATTCGGCGCTTGGTACGCACTCGCTCGCTCGTTGTTCCAACGGAGAGCCTGACAATATGCAGCCGCGACAATCCGCCGGGGGGTGTCCAACAGGAGCGCGCAATCAGCAATCGAGAAATGTTGTATTCCTCGCAGCACCAACGCAGAGCGGGCCAGTGGGTCGAGCGCAACAATGATGTCTCGTGTATCGAGATGTCGAAGCGATGCGATCTGGTCGTCGGAAAGCACGTCGCACTCAGGGTGCCCACAGGACGAATCGGTATAGTGGTTCGCCGAAGCGGAAATGAGGTCGCGAACGTCTCTTACCGCCGCCCGCACCGTTGCAGATTTCGTCCATCCCGTGAGCCAGTCACGAAATACACTGCTGGAGCTGGCGGACAGATCGCTTGCGTTTATAACTGCCTGGTTTGCGAGGGCTTGGTCTCCGGTAATGAGCAGCGCAATCCACTCCAGATAATCGCGTTGCTCGACGAAAGCCGATTCGATCTCCTGGTTCGAAGCAAGGTTTTCATGAGGCTGTTTTTGTTTATCTCGTTCTGCCGAATGAAACCATTCCATGGCGTACCCCTTACTCTAGAGAAATGCCATGGGTTTCTTCTGCGGACGGGGAGAACCAGTCCGAAGCGGCGGCTCCGCAAGCTCTCCGATCTTGTTGACGAAATCGTCCTATGCGGCAACAAGCGTCTAATAAGCTCCAAGTGTTCTCTCGCAGTGCCAGTCCCGATGGCAGGCAAACAAATGCAGGAGATTGCGGTTTTCTGCATTTTTCGCGGGTCACACTCTTGCTTTGCCAGATAGCATTGCTCAATGTAAGAACTTAGACTCCTTATACTTTCCAGACGTCGACGACTGGGCGGAAACGCTAAGACAGGAAAACGTATGCAATTGCGGCTACGAGAGCAATCGCCACTAATGCGCTAGACACGTATAGTAGATAGGAGGCCGGATAGTCCTCGGCATCATCTTTCATGTTCGTTTCTCTCTTACCATTCACCAGCGAGCGAATCTAAAACTTCAGCAAACGCGCTACATCGCCTGGGAGAAGGAACCGGCACGTTTCGGCGCCATCGGCAAATGTAGGCGTTGACAGACGTGGAGGGGGTAGCAGTTGTCGGCGATAAACCTCCCTCCAATTCGAGCCAACCACGACAACATCTCTTCACCGACCGCATCGACGAATGTCACCTCCGACAAATTCACCACAAGTCGCGGCGGAATCTTTGTGCGCGTCACCAGGTCCCTTGTGTCCTTGGCGAATGGCCCAACAAATCGGCCTTGCAATCGCATGGTCAAGGTGTCCCCGACGTCCTCAAATTCGACACGTAGCATTGGCGGTCTCCAATCGACCACAAGATCGGTCCATCTCTTTCGGAGAGCCTTCTCGATCTCGCCACATAAGCTAGTGCAACTGGCATGCCATCGGAAGGCGGTGTAAGTTGTTGTCGCTGCAGCAGCCTGGAGGTGACGCTCGCGTTTGCCACTGCCCTGTAAAGGGCAGTGCCCAAATGTGGTCAGAGTCGAGGATTCGCAGGGATCAGACGGCTTGCCCGGCTCGCGAGAACGCTACCAGCGATCAACCTGCTCATCTGAACAGCGTCAAAGATGCGGAAGGCGTGGATTGAACAAAACAAACAAAGCCCAGATTTCGAGGTCGAGATCTGGGCTTCGCCAATTGGTGGAACTGCAGGGTGTTGCGTTACTGGTCGTTGCCCACGGTCAGTTCGGTCGAGACGGGCTTGAGGTAACCGAAGAGACCGCCTGTGCCGTGGTTGGGGCCGGCGGTGAAATAGAGTTCGGAGCCAGGCGACCCAGCGGGGTCGTAACTTCCGGCGGAGGCGCTGTTGCCGGGGCTGAGAGCCCAGAGGCCGCTAATGGAGAGCGTCTTTCCGGTTGCGTCCTGGACCAGGCCGATGAACTTACCTGTGGCGAGATCGTAGGCGGCAATGGTGCCGGAACCATCAGACGTTCCGGCACCGGCGAACTGGCCTATGAGCAGATCGTGGCTAAAGACGCCGAAGTCGAGAGGCGCAAGAGCTACACCCCATGGCGCATTGAGCCAATCTCCGTGTTCGAGGCGTTTAAGGAGTTGACCATCGGAGGAGAAGATGTCGACGTACCCGAGTCCGGGGCCATCCGTTTCCAAGGGGTTGCCTTCCTGGTGGAGGACGAAGGTGACAACGATGTCGTTACCAATGGCCTGGACGTTGAAGGGCACGAAGTCCCGAGGAAGACGATCGTCGGTGAAGGGCTTTTCGTTTTCGGCGCTGTGGTCCCGATCGGGATCTCCATAACCGCTTGGCTGCAAAGTGACTTTATTGAAAGCGTTGTCGTAGACGTCGACCGTGCCTTTGTTGAAGTTTGCGGCGTAGAGATAGCGCTTGCCGTTGACGGTGGCGCTGGTCAGGCCGGTGTAGCTGGATCCGTCGGTGGTCTTTACCACCACCACGGCGTGGGTGGACGGCGGCGCAGCGCCGCCGGCTAATCCGATGGTCGGGTTCCATCCGGAGATGGTGCCATCAAAGGTGGAGAAAAGAAAATCCGCGGGCGCGCCTGCGGCCAGGAGAAAATCCGTGGGGCTGGCATTGGCGATGGTGCCCGTCGGAGTCCCCGTGGGGAAGGTCTTGCTGGTGGGGTCGGCTTTAGGAATGGTCACGACGAGTGGATTGATCACCCCAGCGCCGTTGTAGAGGGTACTCAGGCCAGTGCCGTTGTCGGAGATCCACCAAGGGCTGCTGGAAGTGCGCGAGACTCCCCAGGGATTCACCAGATTGGGATCGGTGACGGGGGCTACGCCTGACGTGTTGGCTACAAGATTGACCTGCGTGTAGTGCTGCGCGTGAGCAAGTGACACCCCGGACAAGGCCAGCGATGCAGCTGTACCCAGGGATAGGAACATCTTCATGATTTGAATCTCCTGAAGCTGTGAGGCCCCACTTTCTCGGTGGCTGTCGTATTGGCCGACAGAGATGGATGCAACCGAAGGAGTTTTTTCATGCAAGCGGGGATAAGCAGAAAAAACCCTCACCGAGGGTAACCCGCGACCGCATCCTGGATGTCACCGAGATGTAATAACTTTGTCACCAGTCTGGTTTCTACTTATGAACGAATCATCCAATAAGAGGCACTTAGCATCTTGACGCCACAAATTAACTTTGGATCCAGGCAACCAAAGACAGCCGCCGAACCATCGGCTTAAATTTGTCAGGAACGATCGCGCGCTCGCTCATGAACGGCCATAGTGCCAATCCTGATCTGTTCAAGGATGACAAGTCCTCTAGCAATAGTTACCCGGGCACAGGAAGGCGGAGCTAAAGCGGGCATAGCGGAGGTGTCGATATCGCTAACGGAGCAGAGTTATTCCCCGACCTGCAATTTATAAGATACTTACGATAGGTGCTTGACTCTTTCATGCTCTAACCTTACTGGTTCGTATTGGTCGTCTACTTTCACAGGATAAACTCCTGTACCAAGGTGTTCGGGAGTCCGCCCCAGGTCACGCGGATGCTGGTTCTGTTTTTCACCACTCATCTTGTCTCGATATTACATCGGCGTAGCTGCTACGACCGTCGGGAATAAACGCTCCTGGGGCGTGTTGTTCACAGATGACTCAGTGCATGCCAGGCATGGTCGGCATGCAAGCCTACTGAACCGGGGCACCAGACAGTAGAAATAGGTGATATTCAAAGCGTCATCGTGGAACGGCTCTAGCACATCAGGATTACTTCGCTTGGGGCCTGGGGAAGGTTCGGGCGGGTGGTGATCTGGCCAGACGCGCAGCCAGTCCATTCAGGCCCCTCATGCACGGAAACGCATTCGGGCTTCAGTAATCGGCTTTTGTGATGTTGAGCCGGTGCATTTTGTTTTGCAGCGTTGTGCGCTTCAGCCCGAGACGCTCCGCAGCCGCTCCCGGACCAGAAATTCGTCCCGACGCCGCTTTTAATGCGCCGATGATAGCCTGCCTTTCCGCTTCCTGGAATGTCGACACCGGAGAGGCATATCGCACGGATGACTTCTTAAGTTCGGTGAGCGGGACATTTAACTCATCTCCCTGCGACAGAATGACGGCCCGCTCGATGAAGTTCTCCAACTCTCGAACATTGCCTGGCCATGCCGCATTGGTCAACGCATCCATCGCGGGCTTCGGGATGGACTTGATGCGTTTCTGCATCCGGCCTGACAACCGCGAAACAAAATAGTGAACCAGGAGCGGGATATCCTCCCGCCGCTCGCGAAGTGGTGGTATCTCGATTGGAAAAACATTGAGCCTGTAAAACAGATCCTCGCGGAATTGATTGCTACGGATCATCTGCGACAGGTCCCTATGCGTCGCCGCGATCAGGCGAACGTCGACATGAATGGTCTTGTTGCTTCCCAGTCGCTCGAACTCTTGTTCCTGCAACGCGCGCAGCAACTTTGGCTGCAGCTCCAAACTAATGTCGCCTATTTCATCCAGGAATAACGTGCCGCGGTCGGCAATTTCAAAACGGCCGCGTTTCTGCATCAAAGCGCCAGTGAACGCACCCTTCTCGTGTCCGAACAGTTCGCTTTCGACAAGCCCGGACGGAATAGCAGCGCAATTAAGGCGTACGAACGTTCGGTCTCGTCTTGGACTGAGGTTATGGACTGCGCGCGCAATCAGTTCTTTCCCAGTCCCCGTCTCGCCGTGCAGCAAGACTGTAGACCCGGTCGGGGCGACAATCTCGATCTGGTCAAGGACCTTACGCAGAGCGACACTCTTGCCTACAAGATCCTCGAAGTTGTATTCCGCGCGGATTTCCGATTCGAGATATAAGCGCTCGTCTTCCAGGCGATTTTTTGACGCGCTGAGTCCTCCATACGCGAGCGCGTTGTCCAAGGCCAGGGAAATCTGCGCGCTAATCTGGGACAAAATGTCGAGATCTTCCTGTCCAAAGCTGTTAGACCGCTTGCTTCCCATGGTGAGAAGCCCAAGGGGTCCATTCGACGTCCCCAGGGGGGCTACGGCTAAGGCGACGATTGATTCCTCCTTCAATCGTTCGAGAACCGCTGGCCGAAGCTTTTCGATATCCTGCTCCAACCAGATCTCAGGAGTCCGGGTACGCATCTTCTCAACTTCCTGATCGGTGACTTCACGGACGGGAATATCCTCAAGGAAGCCCTTGCTGCCAGGAAAATCGAGGACCACGCATTCGAGCCGGTTAGAGTGTTTATCGATGAGCCAGAAACCGGTGAAGTCATTCGCAAAGTATTTGCGAATCGACGATGAAGCAGAGCGAAAAAGCTCATTGACGCCCAACTGGGTCACAACCTGATTATTGATTTCGAGTAGCAGTTGAAGCCGATCGCGCTCGTGCGCTAATTGCCGTTGGTACAGTTCTGCGGCATCGCGGGCAACCGCGCCCTCAAGCGCTACGGCGACATGCGATGAGACGGAGATCATAAGCTCCATGTCTTCAGGGTTGAATGGCTCTCTCTGCGCAGTCGCAAATGTCAACGCCCCGAGTTTCTTCCCGGATATCGAGATGGGAAATATGTATACGCTGTGCGGAATCTGAAGTTTCGCTTGCGATGCCAATTCGGGAATTCTTGAAAGCTCGGCCTGCAGGTCAGGAACGTATATCGGTATTTGTTCGTCGATTGCTCTTCCGATAGCGGTCCCGAAATGTTGAACCTCAGTGCCAATTTCGACTTGATGGGCTTCCGGGCTTCGGTCAAATGCTATGAGCCGGACCGCGTTCCCATTGTCAGATAGAAGGGAAAGGCTAACCGAGTCAAAAGCCACAACGCTCGATAACAGACGGCGTAAACTCTGCAGGACAGCCTTCAAGTTGGGCTGGGATGCGATGGCACTGGACACTTCAAGCAACGTCCTGTACCTGCCGTCCCCTGCGCCTCTTGATTCCATCACACCCACCGGCATTCTCCTAAGCTAGCACAGGGGTGGCGATAGCCGGGACTGGGACCCAGCGTGTCCAGTCGAATCAGGATTTCGGCGAGGCGAACTGGAACCAGCTCACAATAGAAGTGCGCAAGCCGCGGTACTGGAGCCCGCCGCACTCAGACACCGCGTCAGTTTGCGGCCCGCCCAATGCCCGATCGGCAGAGTGTT
Organism: Acidobacteriaceae bacterium; assembly: GCA_049522955.1. GTDB lineage: Bacteria > Acidobacteriota > Terriglobia > Terriglobales > Acidobacteriaceae > PALSA-350. The sequence continues at coordinate 7,822 of JBEKNJ010000017.1, read as the reverse complement.
TGCCTTGACTTTCAGCATCTCGTCTTAAGTGCTTCGTAGTGTCAATCCATTCTGCAAACGCGATCTGAATGAACTCTTGAGGTGATTGCTCGTCTTACCGGAACTTATCCACTTGGATGAGTAGTCGGCATCTCGTACACTTGGCCGCTTCAGATCTCGCTCGAACGCGACGGCCTGCCACTTTCCGAATAGCCGGTTATTCGTCCAGTTGCCGAAGCCATCGACCGGCATGGCTTCGCACGACACACGAGCTAAAACTCCTGGCTTCAGAAAATGGTCGTGATGCTCGATGCGGAAGTCGAACAACTCACAAACATTCTTTCGAACTGAACTAAGCGGCGGACTACAACCAACGGGCGAGATTGAGAGGATGTCTAGCGATGCCTTGAAGGCCATAGAAGACCCCTGATGCAAGTCGATCGGATCCCGGCCTCTACAAGGATTGATCGCCTCGATTTGAGATTGGAATGGAGGCGAACCAGCAAGTTGGTTGTGCCGTCCCCTAAAGGGGACTTGGTTTCCCGTTGCTTTCCTTTCCCGGCACTGCCGTGCCGGGCTCTGGTTTCTTCCGTCCCTTCCGGGACTCGTTTGCGGAAAAGAGTCGTGGCCGGACGGGACTGGAACTTTGCTGGAGGCGGTAAAGAAGTTCAAGCTGGCTAGTGTGTTCCCGAAGGTGGTGGCGGCTTTACGTGGACAACCAACGCCTTCTTTACGGTACACCCATCCAGAGAAAACCTCACATCGATATTTTGGTTGACGAGTAGATGTGCTGAGCTGGGAACCCTAAGGCCATCTAGAACAGTAGTCCCGAGTTCGTATTTCACCTCAACTCTGCCTCCCGGCTGACTATCATCCGTGGCGTCGTTCCCGACGAAAACCAGCCCGTCGGGGCTGGGCCCGTACAGCGGGTGTTCATGCAGTTTGCCCTCGTTGCTAACGACTTCCGTCACTGTGTAGGCTTTGTCCAAGAACAATTGGACTGGGCCCCCAGGTACGCGAAGATGCAACGTATATCCACGATCGGTCGAATTGACATCTTCAATCTGAGAGTCAAAAGCAGGAACTGGTCCCTGAAGCCCCTTAGTAGGCCATGTCTGAAACAGGCCCGCTACGAGCGAGGTCAGGAGATTCGTGACTTGCACGACCTGTTGCTCCTCGCTCACGGTGGCACCGCTTGGATAGGAGTGTTGGACCGCAGGGCAACCATTGGCGTCCAGCGTTAGTGTGAATTTGGTGGCCTTTATGAATTTACGGGAGAGTTCGTCATTTCCCGTCGGCATGAGTGGCACTGTCGAAAAATCGAAATTGACTGAGCATGAGAGGGACTGAAACCCCGCCGCTTGGAGGTTGTAGTACCGCGCTCTTGCCGATTCTATGACTGCCTTGTCCCCTGCTGACAGTAGTTGCCCGGCAGCGAGCATTGGCACGATGCTGATTAACAAAGCAGGCAGCCTTGATGGGTTCATAAGGCTTTGATTGTAACGAAACTCGACTCAGTCGCCAGCCGAACTCGTCGCTCATCCACGAGGCTTCGCGTCTTCCAGACCGAGGGCCAGGAACTGTTGCTCCGTAACGAAGTAGGCGTTGAACATCAACCGAAATGACGACTCAAGAGAGCGAAATCTACGGGCCTCCTTGTCAAAGTCTGTTGTTCCGGCAAGAGCCGCGAACCTCGTAAGAACTTCCGCGCAAGAACGGTGAGCGTATTCGGACCCCGGCCCCCCTGCCTCTCTGTCCACCGGGTTAGCCTCGAGCCAAAAGGGCTCGTACACTGACCCATCCTGGAGCAGGAACCAGAACTGCCCCCATGGAATTCGACGCACAAATTCGAAAAGTGGGTGGATAATGATCCGTTTCGGTTGGCTTTTGCGCTTTATATAAAGGGTCTGACTTGGCATTTTTGCATTCACAGGTTATTTTTTGGCTCCGATGATCCCGGGGCTGAACCATCTGCGCTTTTACAGACAGCGGGATGATAGGTGCGCTGGTGAGCCGATTGCCAGAGAGTAAGCCGTCACTCACTTTGCGTGAAGCAGAAGCTCAAGTGAGAAGGTTAGCCACCCTTCGACCAGCCTAGTGATCAGCTGAAAGGCCAACGTGTGATGAGCAATTTATCTATCCTTCCTGACTCTCAGATTGCCTGCCGCCGACTTGTGACTTATCTATTGATAGCGATCCATTTCGCGGCGGTATCTGCAATCGGCCAAACCCCAGGTAGTTTGAAGGTGGTTGACCTGGCGACGGATACTCCAATGGAAGCGATCGAGCAGGCGCACGCCGGTTTCGCGGCAGGAGACACGATCCTACGAGTGACCAACGGAACTCCTGAGGATGTCCAGCAATTGATCGGCGCGTCGCTGCCGAACGCCGACGTGACGACTGGAACTCCCGGCAGAGCTACAGGCGCGAATGGAAGTCTCGCAAACCAACCAAAGTCACTCCTGCGCGCCGCGGCTGCGCACAAAGACAAGACTGGTGGAATACGTAGCGTGTCGGTTTTTTCCCCCAATGAACCTGACTCCGTCTCCATAGAAAGGTGGACGCAGGCGCTCGATGCATGGATCGACGGTGAACAGGCCGAAGAGTTGGCGATGAGCCCCGCGGCCTCCAATCCGGAGCCTCCGCAGGACGCCTGGACCCCGCTCTATAGAACTACCGTCATCAGCATAGACGGCTCGGAGAATAAGAGCCAGCTAACCTTCGCTGTGTATCGAATGAACTCAATTAGTACGGATAAGGATTTTTACATGGTTGCGACTGTGCCTCAGACGGCGCCGCACTTTGATGAGAGATGCAATGGAGCACATTGCGGCTGGCACACGCTGGACCGGTCAATAAAAATATTTCAGCCGGTGACGGTACCGAGTTCCAAGCCAATTCTGGCGGACCACGGACCGACAGGTACGATCAAAGAAACCACAACAGGCTTCACTGTGGGGCTAGACCTGAGTACGGATGTGAGCGCGGGCATTAGTGCCTCCTATTCAGAATCGTGGAGCACGCCAGACGTCGTAACCACCGATAACAGCAACCATGCCGACGCGTCGTGGTCAGAAGAGTTTCAGTTTTCAGGACTACCATGCAATCCGACGAGTGCACCTGGTACGAGCACCGGCACGTTCCTCAGCAGGCAAGCAGCCATCTTCCAGGTTCCGGCTGCCACCACCACGATTCCCATCCATGTGAACTTCAGCGCCAATTACTGCTACTACGACTTCCTAGAATATGGGTTCGCCGGTAATCATCACAGCTCAAGCATTGACGTGACAATTCCCCTGGGCCCCCCGACGCTCACCGCTTTCCCGGCCAAAATTACGATCCCCGTTGGAAAAAAGGCAAGCATCGCGGTGAATGCTTCGATCCCCGGCTCGACAGAAGGTTTCAGCTGGATGGCCAAGAGTAACCAACTGTGGGCCACGATTCCTACTGAAGGTCCATTTTCTGGCGGCCATTTGATTCCGGTTACGATTGCACCGGATACAAAGGACGGACTAGAAGCGACTATCTCGATCGTCACCGATCCCAAGTTTGCTTCGCCGTCGGTCAGAACCGGGCCGTTGCAGATAGAGGTCACGGTGGGTACTCCCACGCAGCAACCCGCCGGTGGAGTACTTCTGACCGGTGGAGTCGGTGCGGGAGGAGTGGAGAATACCTCCCAGGTCTACGACTTCACGAGCAACACGATATTTACGCCCCCAGCGCTCAACGTTGCGCGCTCCGGGCATACAGCGACGATGCTCAAAAACGGAAGCGTCCTGGCTGTGGGTGGCCAGACGAGCCTGCGCCTGGGATTCAGTGATGTAACGGCGACTGCTGAAATCTACGATCCTGCCAGTTTTCAATGGAATCCCACCGGCAGCCTTAACACCGCCAGAACCTTGCACACGGCAACCCGCCTTCCGGATGGGAAGGTGCTGATAACTGGCGGTATTACGACGGGAGGCGCCGCTCTTGAGAGCGCAGAGTTATACGACCCGGCGACGGGCAAGTTCACGGGTGCCGGCACCATGTTGTCGCCCCGTTCAGCACACCATGCGAACCTGATTCCCGGCACGGGGAGCTCTGCGAAGGTTGTGGTTTATGGCGGTACCACCGCCAGCAATGCAGCGAATTCGACGGAGGTGTGGGACGAGTCAACACTCTCGTTCACGGCCGCCAGTTCCTTCCCGTCTGTCGGGCTTCGTAACGCGCCCGATGCCGTGCCCTTCAACGGGAATACGTGGGAGGTAGCCGGCGGAGTCCTTGACCCGACACTTACGTCGGACGAGTTGCGAGTTACACTGGATAACCCTCCCTCCTTTGGATTGGGCCCTGCCGAGCTAAAGCAACCACGCTTGGCCAACACCCTTACCGCCTTGGCCAACGGTTCAGGGCTTTTAGTCACAGGCGGTAGCGACCAGCTGAATTTCACAAATGTCCTGAAGAGCGCGGAGATTCGCGACGCAAGTGGCTGGAGGCTATTGCCCTCGCCTATGATCGAGGGGCGTTTTTTCCATACAGCTTCGTTGCTGCCGAACGGAAAGGTATTCATCGCGGGCGGCCGTGTGGGTATCAACACTTCGCCGACGACGACGACCGAGTTCTACGACCCGGCGACGCAAGGATTCATAGCTGGTCCGGGCATCAATGCCAGGGCAGACCATACGGCTACGGTCTTTTCGACCAGTATCACGTCTCTCGCACCAAGCCCGGTGAAACCTCTCTTTGGACAGACGGTCACCCTTTCTGCGCAAGTGGCTACTGCGTTCTCCTCTCCGAAAGGTACGGTTGAGTTCCGGGATGGTTCGAAAGTTATCGCCACTGCAACTTTGTCAGAAGGCGTGGCGAGCACGCAATATTCGCAGTTCGCCGTTGGCCAACATTCTCTGACGGCCGCCTACAGCGGAGATGATCTCGATGGAACGAGTACTTCGGAGCCGGTGCCGTTGACGGTAACGGCCATTGAATCGTCCATTGCCATCTCAACATCTCCGAACCCTTCGGAGCTTGGACAGGCGGTCACCGTCCAGGTTTCGGTCCAGTCCCAGGGGGGCGTTACGGGAATACCAACCGGAACTGTCACCCTGAAGGATGGCACTACGACGCTGGACACAATGAACCTGGAAAATGGTGTGGCAGCCTTCACGACATCGGCGCTCACGCTCGGTCCACACTCCATTACCGCGACCTATAGCGGAGACGGAACGCATGCTGCGAGCACGTCTTCGATCATTAGCCAGACCGTGACGGCACGGGAAACGACGACCAGCCTGAGCGCCTCGCCAGCATCATCGCAATTTGGCCAGACGATCACCTTCAGCAGCAACGTGGTTTACCCAATCAAGCAGCTTGCCGCCGGCGGCGTAGTTCCGACGGGAACGGTTGCCTATAAGGATGGCACCACTGTGCTGGGGCAGAGCCCCGTCAGCAACGGCTCAGCCTCCTTCAGCACCGCTACATTGAACGCGGGCCGACATAGCATCACGGCTACGTACTCCGGAGACACCGACTCGGCGAGCAGCACTTCCCATGAGGTTGCGCTCACCGTTACACAGGCCGCAAGTAAAACGACGTTGCAAGCATCGACCAACCCGTCGACCGTGGGAGAGCCGGTCACCTTTACGGCACATATAACCGTCAATGCCGGAAATCCCACAGGGACAGTCATCTTCAGCGATGGCACCACACCGATTGGATCTGCGCAGACCGTTGTCGACGGATCGGCAAATCTCAGCACGTCCGCACTGTCGGCCGGTCCGCACCTCATTACCGCCGCTTACAGCGGAGATCAGAACTTCCTAACCAGTTCGTCGTCAGCAGTCATGCTACAAGTGAACGGCGTCGCGACGACTGTCGGACTGCAGTCTTCAGCCAATCCTTCAAATCTTTCTCAGCGTGTGACCTTTACGGCGACGATCACATCCACACTTGGCAACGCCTCAGGTACGGTGACCTTTGAAGCCGACAACAAATCGATTGGATCGGGTAAGGTCGCGAACGGCATTGCATCCATTTCAACTTCGTTCGATGCAACCGGAAATTACTCCATCATTGCCCGTTACTCCGGGGACACTAACCATGCTGCGAGCGTATCACCGGCCCTGTCGCAGGTGGTCAACAAGGCGGAAACGATGACAGGCCTGAGCGTTTTGCCCAGGTCGCCTTCTTTCGGAGAAGCGGTCAATCTTACGGCATCCGTGACCAGCAACACCTCAGGCGCCATAACCGGGACGATTCAATTCAAAGAAGGCACGGATATACTCGGTCAGGCTCAGCTTTCGAATGGCGCAGCGACGCTTCCGATCTCATCTCTGAAGGTGGGTTCACACACGGTCACCTCGGTCTACGAGGGGAATACCACCTTCGCGACAAGTTCGTCGTCGCCCATTACGTTTACCGTCACGCAAGCTCCAACCGAAACAAATCTTTCGCCATCGGTGAATCCATCGATCTCTGGGCAAGCGGTAACGTTTACGGCTACCGTGAAATCGCAAAGCCCGGGGACGCTCACCGGAAAGGTGACCTTCAGCGATGGATCGAACGCTTTAGGAGCCGTCGCCATCAGTGGACAAACCGCCGCATTCACCACGTCTTCCCTTGCGGTGGGAGTACACAATATAACGGCAGCCTACGGCGACGACCCCAACTTCGCCAGCAGTGTTTCAACCGTTTTACAGCAAACGGTCAATTCTGCGAAGGTCGCCACGACGACGGCGGTGACGGGTTCGCCCAATCCTGCGAACGTCGGCAACTCCGTAACCTTTCAGGTAAAAGTCAGCCCGGCCTCAGGGACAAAGGTTCCAGGTGGAACGGTGATCTTGAAGAATGGCGCCGAGACTCTTGCCACGTTGCCCCTGAATGACGCCACCGCCGGCTTTTCGACCTCCGACCTTACCGTCGGAACACACTCGATTACCGCGGTGTACGACGGCAACTCGAACTTTGAGGGAAGCACATCTCCCGTCTTCATTCAGACGATCGAGGAGTTGGGTACGCCGATAGTAGAGCTGACTTCGACCCCAAATCCGTCAAACGTTGGCCAAACCGTAACCTTCCAAGTAACAGTAAGGTCACAGCACGGTCCTGTACCCAACGGGAGCATTACGATCAGCGAAGATAAGGATGGTCACAGCATTAACTATGGCAACTCGCCGTTGTCGAATGGCGTTGGGGTAGTCGTAACGGCTGAGATTCCTGCAGGGATCCATTTCATCCGAGCCACCTATGGAGGCGAGCCGGGAGTTTATAAGGGTGCGGCTTCAGACGCAGTCCGTCAGGTCGTGAACAATGAGTAGAGCCGGTACATTTTCTTTGCTTATTCGGGCACGCATCATGAGGGGTGCAAGTTGCCCCCCGGCCGCCTCCCTTCCTACTTGCTGATTCTCTGCAACCTGGAAAACAGGTGACAGGAAGGACGATCACCTATGAGCCATGAATATGTAAGTAATCGTCATGGTCACGGTAGGGACAGCTATCGCTAACTGCCCCCCGTACAGATCCGTGCGAGCGGAACTACCGCACACGGCTCCTACCTTGGATGGGTAGCGTCGAAGCGCACGTCAGGATAGGGATGCAGGACGCGGGGACGAGGTATCCATCGTTCGAAGGTTGGGCGAATACGTTTCCAACTCGGTCGGCTGCGCTGGCTGCGGCGCCCCAGCATGGAGCGCCACAGATCGCATAGCCGGTCGCGGAAACGGCCCAACGTCGCCGTGTTACCCGGGACAGCATGATAACGGTAATAGCCTTCCACCACACGTTTCAGCCACTGTCCTACGACGTTGACCCGCTCATGCATACGCTCGCGCAGCACTGCTTTGATCTTGCGCAGTGTCGCTTGCAT
>JBEKNJ010000016.1:0-101924 GCA_049522955.1 Acidobacteriaceae bacterium | reverse complement strand
AGTGAATCCCAATCGACGAAGGTAGTTGCGAGGACGGCCGATTGTGTGGGCGGGACGTACGCGTTGACTTGAACGGACTGCGCCGTAGCCAGCACGGTGGCCGCCAGGCACAAGCTTAACAACAGAATTTTCATGCAAGAAACTATAACAAGAAGCGGCTGCTTGTGGACGACCGCAAACGGTTGATGTTTTTCTGAGGTGGCTGGCATCGAGATCGAAGAGGAAAATAACGAATGCCCAATGACGATCGCACCAGGATAATTCACAGCAGGACGCCAGAATCAGCGGCCATGATGGCAAACGTCAAACGAGCCATGGCGATCACCGCCGCACTGAACCGCTTGACGTTCAATGATGCGGAACAAATTCGAGCCCTGTTCAGCGAACTTATCGGTAAGAAGGTAGACGAGAGCTTTTTATTGATCCCTCCGTTTTATACCGCCGGCGGGGACGAAATCCGCGTTGGGCATAATGTCTTCGTAAATCAGAACTGCACTTTCTATGACCTTGGAGGGCTCGACATTGCAGACGATGTGATGATCGGGCCGAACGTGAGCATCCTCACGGCGGGCCATCCTCTTGAACCCTCGCAGCGACGCGCCGCCACAATCGGAAAGCCCATCGTGGTTGAGAAAAACGTGTGGATTGCCGCCGGCGCGACCATCATCGGTGGCGTAACCGTAGGCGAGAATTCGGTCGTCGCGGCCGGTTCGGTAGTCACCACGGACGTTCCCCCAAATACTCTTGTCGCAGGAAATCCAGCGAGAGTTATTCGTTCGATTACCGGCTGAGGGAACTTCCAGGGCGCTACTACTCGCAACGTACTGCGATCATTGGATCGACTTTGGTGGCGCGACGCGCCGGGATGACGCAGGCCAACCCAGACACCAAGCCCAGGATAATCGTTCCGGCTAAGAGGATACCCGGATCGCGCGGGTTCCCTTGCACCCACTTCGCAATGACTTGGCTCAAGGCCAGCGAAAGAACGACACCTGCGAAGGTTCCGGCGCCCAGGCTCCCCAATACGGACCCAAACACCATTCGCAGCAAGTCCCCGCGTCGCGCTCCGAGAGCAATACGAATCCCGAATTCATTGGTCCGTTGTGCCACTGTGTAGGACACCACGCTGTGCAGCCCTACTGCGGCCAGGGCCAGGGAGAGCCAGGCAAAAACACCAAAGATCCACGTCGCGAGATGCTCTTGCTGCCACTCGGGTTCATAGGTAAGCCGAGTTTCGAGATCACGAGCGCTAGAGCTGGTCCCCTGATCTGGATTCATTGTCCTCAACTGCTCTCGCACCACACTTAATAGCGTGAGGGGCGAAGCCTGGGAGCGAACCAGAATCTCCGTGCCCTCTCCCATAGTCAGCGTGTAGGGAACATACACGTTCGGTCGGGGGACATTTCGCAGCCCATCGTTACGAGCGTCCCCGGCGATGCCCACAATCTGCAGCCAGGAAGCTCCGATGTTTGGCGGTGACAAAAACGTGGCCGGATTGCCTTCGATACCCGGCATTTTCAGCGAGTGCCCGATAGCATCGCCATTGGGAAAGTACCGCCGTGCGAGTGTGCGGTTGATCACGGCGACGTGGGCAGCCTTGGAGTTCTCGGCGTCGCTCCAGATCCGTCCTTGCAGCAATGGAATGCGCAGGGCCGCGAAGTACTCGGGACTAATCAGGTTGACCGACCCCATAGGAGGGTTGGTAACGGGTTTGCCCAGGATCTCAAACCCCATAATCCATCCATTCCGCGGCGGCGTCGCATCCGTAGAAATCGCCGCGGTGATCACGCCCGATGTTGTCGCCACCTTCTCTCGCAGTTGTTCAAAATACGCACCCCGCGCCGCCCAGGTGCGGTAGGAGTTCTGACGTAAAGGAATTTCTATCGCCATCACATTGTGCGGGTCGTAGCCCAGGGGCTGGTGCATCAGCTGGGCGAACCCTTTCATCGACGAGCCCGCAGCTGCGAGCAACAACAACGTCAGCGCCACCTGCACGGCGATCAGCATGCTGTGGGCCCTGCGTCCTCGGACACTGCCGGCCACCCGATGCGCGCCAGACTGCATGATCTGGCCGATGTGTGTGCGCGAGAGCTGCAGCGCCGGCCAAAGCCCGAACACGACACCCGTTCCCAGCGCCACGGTGACGCTGAAAAAGAGCACCGGAAGGTTGATACGAATCACGGCCTCGGACGCGAACGTAGTTTGGGGAAGCAGACTCCGAATCAGCGCCAGGGCGCCATAAGAGGTTAGAACCCCGAGCACCGCTCCGATCGCCGCGATCAGGAGGGAGTCCGTGAGCAACTGACAAATGATCCGGATGCGCCGTGCCCCAAGTGCGGTTCTCACTGCTAATTCACGCTGCCGCGCCGCGCCCCGCGCCAACAGTAGAATAGAGACATTGCCGCATCCAATCAAGAGCAGCAACATCACTGCACCAAAGAGCAGGTAAAGTGTCCCGCCCATGGAGTCAACGACCCAGTCGTTCAGCCCTAGCACCTGGACCTTGAAGACGTCGGGAAAATCTTGTGGCATGTACTTGGCGAACTGTTCCACGAGCGGCTGCAGCGCCGCGTTGGCTTCTGCGCGGCTAACGCCCGGCCGCAGCAGCAAGTTGACGATCGAGGTGCGCCCAGGATCTCGCATCAGTTTTAGCGGGAGATAGACGTCAGCGCCTCCCCAGGTGAATCGCGGAGCCGCGACGCCCACGATCGCAAAGTTCCTGTGATCGAGTTGCAGCGTGCGGCCCAGAATGTCCCGGTTGGACAAGTAATGTTTCCGCCAAAATCGGTAGGAAAGAACGACAACGGGTCGTGGTTCCTGGCCGTCCGCCGCGTCGGATGCCCAGAGTCCGCGCCCGAGCATGGGGGGAACGCCGAGATCCTGAAAACTGTTCGAGGTAAGGCTCACGGTGCTAACGTTCTCCGGAAGATCCTGGCCCGTCAGCATCAGCTCCTCGTAGTCCATCGCCAGAACACTTTCGACCACTGGTGATTGCCGCAAGGTCTGAATTTCGGTGCCGTTGAGATATACCGGATCCCCGGACCCCGCTACGCTCTGCGTCGTCAGTCGTACAATTCGATCCGCTGCTGGGTAGGGATAAGGATTCATCAGCACCGCGTAGATCACGCTGAAGACAGCGGTGGCCGCTCCAATACCGAGCGCCAGCGAGATCAGTGCCGTCAGCGTGAATCCTGGATTCTTGATGAGCTGCCGTGCGGAGTAGCGGAGATCCTGAAACAACGGGGGCATGGGATTTCTCAGAGATTCATCAATAAGTGGTCGAGAAGTTCTTGCTGCATGGCATACGGCTCAGGGCCGCCAGTCTCCATGGAATAGACACCTTGAAAGCCCATCTCTTTCGAGATGCCAATTGCTGTGGCAAAGTTGAATCTTTCCGGATTCCATTTGACGTGGCTCACCGTCTTGGAAAGTGGGTACATCAGGCGCAATCCGCGTTCCGTGTTTTCTTCGTTGCCGAAGTTACCTATATCGGGATTTGCGTAAATGCCGGCGCCTTTAATTACCTTTACCAGCGTATCGATCGGCGTTTTTCCCCTGGGCTCCAGCACGATCGAAACGCCCTTTGCGGCTCCATAATCGGCCAGTTGTTTGAGCCCGTCGATGGCTGGGGTTAGGTCGCCTTCCAATAGCGACCCTTGATTCGGCATGACGCTGGGACATTCAATCATTGCACTTATATCAATCCATTTTTTCGTGAGATCTATGGCATGTGCACGAATCTGCGCGTCAGGGGAACAAGGGCTGATGATTCCCTTATAGCCGCTTTCATCCAATTCAAGCGGCATATTCACCATGCGAGAGTTTGCCTTTTGCAGCCGGGCGTGGAACTTATCGAAGTAAGCGGGTTCCATCGAAAGAAAATGTATCTGCTGCACTTCAACGTTATGAATGTGGTAGCGACTCGCCAGCATCGACGGGAAATCCATGATGTCCAGTTCTCCCGGGGACGCGGGCTGGTTCCAATCTCTGACTTCTTTCAGAAGGCCGTCAAAGTTGCCCGACATCGCGCCCACGCGGTTGAGCTTCGCCATGAGGACCGTGTCCTGGGCCCTGCCATAGGTGGCAACCGATGCAGCCGCCACGGAACCGATCAGGAAGTCTCGACGTTTCACAATGCAAGCTCCAGGCAACGTAAATAAAAGAAGGGTAACGCAACAAATATGAATGTCAAGAGAAACGTCCGCGTGTTCCTTCCCCCTTCCACAAATCCTAGGTGTTGACTGGCTTCTGCGATTTGCCTTTGCGTTTGCTTCAAGCTTGCGCCTAGAATGCCGAAATACGAAACAAAACGAAATAACACGGGACCCCGGCTATCTCTCCAGGCCATCGATGATCAGCATCTACAGAGAGGACTAACGATGCGTACCTCCAAGTCGCTGTTTGCGCTGTACGGGCTGCTTGCTGTAATCACCCTTGCGCCCGCCGCGCGCGCAGCAGAGTCTGACTTCAATGGCCGCTGGGACATTGAGGTGCTTGCCAAGGCTGCTGATATTCAATTCACCACAACCAAAGCGTGGTGGCTGGGGATCACTGGCGCGGGGACGCCCGAAATGAAGATTCAGTTCGTGGGATCTCCCGACGGCAGCCTGGACGACATCACCGAGGCGAAGGTCGAGGGCGACGTGCTGCACTTTACCTGGACCCCGAGAGCACACAACGGCGTCGCGCCGAATCCAAAGGACAGCCTCGAATATGAAGTGAAGTACGTGAATGGAGTCCTCCAGGGCAAGATGACCGGCTCTGCGGGTGTGCTCGGCTTTGCCGGGCACCGCGCGCCCGAGATCAATGAACACGACGACGGCACCTGGGTTGAGGGAAAACCGATCACGTTATTTAACGGCAAGGATCTGACAGGATGGACAGGCGTTGATTCTCCCAAGGCGGAAGGCTGGACGGTGGAGGACGGCATTCTGAAGGGCAGGGGGCAAGCGGACGATCTGATCACGGTTGCCAAGTATTGGAATTTCATACTGCGCGCCGAATACAGGCTCGCCGAAAAAAGCAATAGCGGCATTGGTCTACGTGGCCGCTACGAAGTGCAGATCGCCTCCGATTACGGCCGTCCTCCGAACATGCATGGCACCGGCGCGCTTTACACGCGGGTTATGCCCAGCGTGAATGCAGGTAAGCCGCCGAACGAGTGGCAGACCTACGAGATCCGTTTAGTGGGAAGGGAAGTGACGACCACACTGAATGGACAGAAGCTCTATGAAAGAGGGGTCATTGACGGCCTGACCGGAATCGCCTTCGATCCGTTTGAAGGCCGTCCAGGGCCGATTGAGTTGCAGGGCGATCACGGTGCGGTCGATTTCCGGAACCTGGTGTTGATCCCCCTCACCCAGCGCAAAGTTAAATAGATAGGTGACCATATGGAACTCCGGCTGTTGCTGATCTTTGTCTTGCTGGCCGGACCCCTTCACGCGCAAGTGACCTACGACCGCCTGCTTCACGCGGATAGGGAGCCGCAAAACTGGCTGACCTATTCCGGTGGGTATGCGAGCAATCGTTACAGTTTGCTGACCCAGATCAACCGGGACAATGTAAAAAATCTGCAAATGAAATGGGTCTACCACCCCATCGGCCATCCGGAGGACGAGAAGATGGAGATCACGCCCCTGGTGGTGGATGGCATCTTGTACGCGGGCACGATGACCGAGGTGGTGGCGCTCGACGCCGTCACTGGGCGGCAGTACTGGAAGCTCTCGCGCCCGTTCAATCCTGACGATTACCCGACGCAACGCATTTATCTCGTCAACAAGGGTCTGGCGATTGCTGGGAACACATTGTTCTGGGCGACGGCCGTCGATTGCCATCTGCTCGCCATCGATATCAAGACCGGCCGCGTGAAGTGGGAGATCGCCGCCGCGGACTGGAAAGCAGGCTACCAGTTCGACGTGCCGCCTTTGGTAGTGAAGAACATGGTGATCCTTGGGCCTGCGACGAATGATATGGGCGCGAACTGCTGGGTCGGCGCTTTTGACATCGATACCGGGAAACCACTCTGGAAGTTTTATACGAGTCCGATGAAGGCCGACGATCCGGCCGCCAAGACGTGGGGAGAGGACACCTGGAAACACGGCGGCAGCCCCATCTGGAACGGCGGCTCCTACGATCCAGAAACGAATCTCACCTACTGGGGCACGGGCAATCCGAATCCAGGCTGGAATGGCGATCAACGAATGCCCGGCGACAACCTCTATTCCGATAGCGTGGTTGCCGTCGACGCCGACACCGGAAAGCTCAAGTGGTTTTACCAATTCACGCCGGGCGACGAGTACGACTGGGATTCCACACAGATTCCCGTACTCGCGGACGTCAACTGGGAGGGCAAACCGCGCAAGGTGATGTTTTGGGCTAATCGTAACGGCTTCTTCTATGTCCTTGACCGGGCGACTGGTGAATTTCTGTCAGGCAAGCCTTTCGTCAAGGAGACCTGGGCGGACGGCATCGATAAGAATGGCCGGCCGATGAAGGTGGCAAAGTTCTGGCCCAAGCCGATGGGTGGAATTCTCGTGATGCCTGGTTCCCAGGGCGGCACCAACTGGTATCCACCTTCTTACAGCCCACGAACTGGTCTCTTCTATATGTCCGTCTGGGACAACTACCAGGCCCTTTCCACTAAGCAGCCTTATAACCGGTGGACCGCAGGCCAGTTATACACGGGCGGCGGTTGGTGGCCCGGCTTTGGCGAAAAGGGTCCTCCCGCCGACTGGCCGGCCCGTGTTCCACCGCCTGGTTCGCCGGCGCGTGGGCGTGTGGCCGCAAATTATAAGACGGAGGCCGAAGGATACGGCGCGATCCGGGCGATCGATCCGAGGACTGGCGAGAAGAAGTGGGACTTCAAGATGGTGAACAACACCGAGTGCGGCGTGCTCTCCACGGCGAGCGACCTGGTATTCGGAGGTGGCATGGATGGAAACTTCGTAGCCCTTGACGCGAAGACCGGCCAGCCCTTGTGGCACGCGTATCTGGGCGGCGTGAATGCGAGCGGTCCCATCACTTACGCGGTCGATGGGAAGCAATACGTCGTGGGTACGGGGGGAGGCGTGATGTACGCCTTCGCTCTGCCGGATTAGTGTGGGTGATGGTGTGGGAAGCAAAGCTTCACCGTTGCTGCGCTTTAGCGCCGGCCTAGAAAATCCAGGCCGAAAGAGTCTGCGTGATAACTCTGCACTTAGTCCCGTAGGAGTTTGTGTCACCGCAGCCTCCGAGGCAATCGACGGGTGCCCCACGTTCGCCCCAGCGTACGTGGGACGAAAATGATGGGCGCAGCCCAACGATCGCTTTCTCTGAATTGGCTACAACTCCTCATTGCTCATTTGAAATGGGTCCATCTTCCGGTACCCGGTCCTGCTACTTTCAGTCGTCCCTAAGGGACTTAGTTGGGAGCGCGTAATTCTCACGCAGACACCAAACCCCCGAACCCCCGAAGCGCTGAAGCGCTGAGGCGCTTCTTCCCCCCACCATGAACCCGCTCGCAAAATCGTCATCCTGAGCGAAGCGCCTCACAGCTGTATCGCGTGACACAGCACTTGTAGCGCGGAGTCGAAGGACCTCGGCGGTGCCCACTCTACCTACGCCGCTCGGAGCTTTTCAACCACCGAAGCCGCCACCGCAACCAGTCCCACGTTATCCCTTGGGTTGACACCCGACCCGAACGATGGCATGCTTGGGTCGGATGGCTACCCAAAAGAACCTCACGGACCGCATCGCCCTATTGCAAGGCACTCTCGACCTCCTCATTCTCAAAACGCTTCTCCTCGGACCCTGTCACGGCCAGGGCGTGGCGCGGTCGATACAACGTCAGTCGGAAGAGGTCTTTTTCGTTGACCACGGTTCGCTCTATTTAGCCCTGCAACGGCTCGAGGACAAGAAATGGATCAGCGCCAGGTGGGGCCTCAGCGAGAACAACCGTAAGGCGCGCTTCTATTCCCTGACTGCGAAAGGCCGCGAGCAACTCGCCGAGAAGACCAGCGAGTGGCAGCGGCTAACCAGGGCGATGGAACTGATTCTTGGTAGCAACACGGGGGTAACAGCCGAGGAGGCATAGGCATGTTCAAACGCTCGCGGAAAGCAGCCGATTTTGCCGAAGAGATCAAGGCGCATCTCGAACTCGAAGTCGACGAATGGATGCGTGAGGGCCTAAGCGAAGAAGAGGCGCGCCGCAGAGCAAGGGTGGAGTTCGGCAACGTCCATACGGCGCAGGAGCGCTTCAATCTGAGAAACCGGTTCGTATGGTTTGACGATCGGGTGCGCGATGTCAAGTTTGCCCTTCGTCAGCTCTCTAAGGCTCCCGGCTTTGCCGTCACAGCCGTGCTGACGCTGGCCCTCGGCATTGGAGCGAACACTGCCATTTTCAGCCTGGTGAATACTCTCCTGCTCAAGCCACTCCCGGTACCAGATCCCAAACAGATCACCACTCTGGCTCTGCGTGAGAACAAGGGGACCGTCCAGGTGGGCATTTCCTGGAACGAATACAAGCAGATCCGTGAAGACAGCGGGCGCTCCTTCAGCGACGTCTTTGCCAGCGACATCAACATCGATGGACTCGCCGTACCAGGGCAGCAGCCGGATCGGATTATGGCCATGTACGTCAGCGGGAATTTCTTCGAAGGGCTTGGATTGAAGCCCGCTGCTGGACGGCTCTTCCTGCGCAGCGAAGGAGAGATTCCGGGTCACGATCCTGTGATTGTGCTTGGCTACGACTACTGGAAGCAAAAGTTCCACAGCGATCCAAATGTGGTCGGGCGGCCGGTCACGCTCGACGGGCATCCGCTCACCATCATTGGCGTCGCTCCGCAAGGTTTTCGCGGCATGCTGGCATATTTAACCATGTCCGCGTACTTGCCTTTGTCGGAGCTGCCCTTAGCCGGCATCCCTGTCGACGCCATGAACGATTGGAAGAACCGAACTCTGGTGGTGAATGCGCGTCTGCGTCCCGGAGTTGCCCTGAAGCAGGCAGATGTCACCCTCAACATGGCCGCGCAGGCACTCACACGCTTGCACCCGGATATTGAAAAGAAGCTTGCCCTGGAGGCCTATCCTGAGGCCCAACTTCGCATCAATCCAGGCGATCCGAATACCGTATTTGTCATCGTCGGCCTTTTTATGTCTCTGGCGGTCATGGTGCTTTTGCTCGCCTGCGTGAACGTCGCCAATTTGATACTGGTACGGGCGACGGCCCGTGAGCGCGAGATGAGTGTCCGCACCGCGTTAGGGGCCAGCCGGTCCCGGCTTATCGCTCAGATGATCACCGAGAGCGTGACCCTGGCGTTGATTGGCGGGGCGATGGGTGTCGTGCTGGGCGTGGGCGCCACAAGTGCGCTTGGACACCTCGATCTGCACGCCGATCTCCCGCTCAGCTTTTCATTCGGTTTTGATTGGCGCATTTTCTTCTACTCCTTCGCCATCGCCTTGCTGGCAGGCATCGTGGTCAGCATCGCACCCGCGCTCCATACCGGCACGGCCAATATCAATACTGTCCTGCATCAGGGAGGCCGCGGCGTGACCGCCGGTCGCCATTGGCTTCGCGATGGTTTGGTCGCGCTGCAGATTGCCGGTTCGCTGGTATTGCTGGTGGTCGCCGCACTCTTTGTGCGCAGCCTTTCTGCGATCGAGTCCATGGACTTTGGTTTCAAACCCGACCATGTGACGAATTTCACCCTGGATGCTCATGAGATCGGGATGGCCGATACGGATGTGCGCGATCTGGCTGACAACATCACAGCCCGATTGCACCAGCTTGCCGGGGTCGAACATGTAAGCCATGCAAGCGCAGTTCCATTTAGCTATGTCGGCAATGCAGGCGACTCGTTGATCATCGATGGAGCTTCCGTAACTCCGAACCCCACTGACACAGGCGCGGGCTACAACGTAGTTTCGCCGGAATACTTTCATGTGATGGGCATCGATCTCATCGCCGGCCGCGCCTTTACAGACGCCGATAACGAGCGCGGTAAAGATGTAGCCGTCGTGAGCGAGAGCGCGGCCAGGAAATTTTGGCCCCATCAGGATCCCGTGGGCCACGTCTTCCGCATGGCAGGTGAAAAAGACCGAAAGCTGGAGGTGGTTGGGATTGCCCGCGACGTGGAATTTCAGCTGATCCAGGGTGGCAAGTCGCAGCCGTTTTTTTACATTCCGTATGCCCAGCACGCCAAGGGGAACACCATGATGGTGTTCCAGGTCAGGTCTGACAGGGATCTCCTCTCTCTCGCCCCCATGGTCGAAAAGGCGATCCATACGCTTGCTCCACAGCTTCCAGTCTTTCAAGTGCAAACCATGCGCCAGGCACTTTACACCATGAACGGCCTTTTGCTATTTCAGATCGGTGCCTCGCTGGCCGCGATCCTGGGGGGTCTGGGATTGACGCTGGCGGTGATCGGTCTCTACGGAGTGGTCTCGTATGCGGTGGGCCGCCGCGTACACGAGATCGGCTTGCGCATGGCGCTTGGGGCGAGCCGCGCCAGTGTGTTTCGGATGATTTATCGACAATCGGTCATGATCGTTGGCGCCGGCCTGGCGGCAGGATTGGCGATGGCCCTGCTGGTGGCGCGCGCCGTCGGCAGCATGGTCGTCGTCAGCGTGTGGGACCCTGCAACCTATCTGTTTGTGGCCACAATCCTCGCCCTGGCTGCGCTCGCCTCCTGCTACCTGCCTGCCCGGCGTGCCATGGCGGTGGAACCGATGGTCGCGCTCCGTGAGGACTAATCGTAGACGCTATCCGAGTTGCTTCGGTCGGGATGACAATTCATCTTGGAAACTATATTGAGCGTTCCAAACAAATTTGTCATCCCGACCGGAGCGTACCCGGATTTCCTGCCACGCTGCACTAGACAAAGCCGCGTGTGCCCCCTTCCGTGAAGAAGGGCGCATGAGGTGCGTCAACGCCACCAAGTTCCACAGGAAATCCCGGGGGAGCGTAGTGGAGGGATCTGCGGTGCGCCCCTCGGACGTCTCGAATTCTCCGTGGGTACTCGTGATTTCGTCGCAACCGAATTCCCCCTCCTGTCGCGTATAATCGTCCCGTTTTTAGTCCCATACCAAACGCTTATTCAGGGCGAAAGCGATGAGCAAGAAAAACTCAACAGTAGAGGCGGTTCTGCGACGCGAGACAAAGTGGCGGGACGAATTTGAAACGCTGCGGGCAATCATTTTGGACTTTCCTTTTGTGGAAGAACTTAAGTGGGGCCAGGCTTGCTACACACTCGCAAGGAAAAACGTGGTTCTCATGCACGGGTTCAAGGATTACTGTGCGCTGATGTTCTTCAAGGGAGCGCTGCTCAAGGACCCCAGGCACGTTCTCGTCACGCCGGGAGCGCATCAGTCGGCGCGCCAGATTCGTTTCACCAGTGTCCGGGACATCTCCAGGCTGAAATCTGTCCTGAAGGCCTACATTCAAGAAGCCATTGAAGTCGAAAAGGCCGGGTCGAAGGTGAAACTGAAAAAGACGGCCGACTTCGAAATTCCCGATGAGTTCAAAAGGACACTCGTTGCTATGCCGGCTCTGAGAGCGTCCTTTAACGCATTAACTCCCGGCCGGCAACGCGGATACATCTTTTATTTCTCTCAACCTAAGCTATCCAAAACGCGCGAAGCGAGGATCGAGAAGAGTATTCCACTCATCCTCGCAGGAAAAGGACTCAACGATTAGCCCTCCCTGAAGGGCCCCCGGAACCACCCGTGGCGGCTGCCCCGTCTGCCCACGAAACCGCGCGAAAGAAAATTACAATGTCCTGTTGCTTTCCAAAAGGAAGCATGCCATGATTCCTGTTGGAAACCTAAAGGTTGATTCGCCATGAAGGAAAAGCCCGACGTCTTGCAAGGAACGCTCGCGCTGATGGTGCTCAAGACACTCGATGTCCTGGGACCGCAGCACGGCTGGGGAATTGCCCGGCGCATCGAGCAGATCAGCGGAGACATTCTGGCTGTCAATCAGGGCACGCTTTATCCCCTGCTGCTCAAGCTGGAGCATGAAGGCTCGATTGCCTCCGAGTTCGGCGCATCGGAAAACAACCGCCGCGCGCGCTTCTATCGCTTGACCGGGGCCGGCCGCAAGCAACTCCAGGCGGAGACCCGCGAATGGGAGCAAAACGCGGCCATCATCGCGCGCTTTTTCAAAATCAAAGCGGAGGATCTAACGTGAAATTCCTGCGACGCTTCCTCATACGCCTGTCGAATCTCGTCACAGGGCAGAGTGCCGACCGACGCCTGCAGGATGAGATCGCCGAACATCTCGCGTTCCAGACAGAGGAGAATCTGCGCGCCGGAATGTCGCCCGCCGAGGCGCGGCGGCAGGCCGCGATCAAGTTCGGCCCGGCTCAGGCGATCCGCGAAGGCCACCACGCCGAGCAAAGCCTCCCCTTCTTCGAGAATCTGCTCTTCGACCTGCGCTACGCGGCTCGCATGCTTCTGCGATCTCCTGGATTCTCTTTCATTGCCATCGCCACCATGGCGCTGGGCATCGGAGCCACCACCGCGATCTATAGCGTGATCGACGCCACGCTGCTGCACCCTTTGCCGTACCCAAACCCTGCCCAGCTGGTGCGCATCCAGGACGATCTGTCCGGCGTAGGCGCCCAGAACGTCGGGATCTCCGTCCCTGAGTGGAAAGACCTGCAGAGTTCCGGGATATTCCAGTCCGTGTCGGTTTCCGGCACCGGCGCGGACGTGAACCTCACCGGCAGCGAACAGCCCGAGCGTCTCAGCTACAAGCATGTAACGCCGAATTACTTCGCCGTCCTCGGTGTAGACGCGCAGTTAGGTCGCACCTTCGATCCCCACGATGCGACACCTGGCTTCAACTTGGAGGCCGTGATCAGCGACGAGCTGTGGAGGAGAGAATTCGGAGCCGATCCGCGCATGGTCGGCAAAGCTCTGCGGCTCGACAACGACGTTTATCACGTCGTGGGCATCATGCCGCGCGGCTTTCGCGATCTGGGCGCAACCAGCGAGGAGCGGAAAACGGAAACGTGGTTGGCGGCTGGCATGGCCGGTCAGCCGTTTCCGCCCCCGCTGCGCGGTACACGTATTCAAAGTCGCGTGGTGGCGCGCCTGAAGCCCGGTCTCTCGATTGCGGCCGCGCAGGCGCACCTCGATGCGTTGGTTGAATCGCTGAAAAAACAATATCCGGCGGAGTATCCGGCACAGGCCGCATGGACTGTGCACCTGAGTCCGCTCAGCGAAAGCGTGGTCGGCAGCGTTCGCCAATCTCTCATTATGTTGTTCAGCGCGGTAGCATTGGTTCTGCTGATCAGTTGCGTCAACGTCGCCAATCTTCTGCTTGCCAGGGCCAGCGTGCGCGGTCGTGAGGTCGCGGTTCGCCAGGCTCTGGGAGCGCAGAGAACGCGCCTCATCCGCCAGTTTCTCACCGAGAGTCTGCTGCTCTTCGTGCTTGGCGGGATCGCCGGTTTTGCGATTCTTTTCTTCACCAGGAAATTCCTGCTCGGGTTGGTTCCGGAGAGCCTACCGCACCTGAGCGACATATCGATCAACTGGGGGGTGCTGGTGTTCGCGCTCGCCGTCTCCGTCGCAGCCGGAACCGTCTTTGGGCTTGCCCCCGCCTGGCTCATGAGCCGCTCCGATTTGATCGGTACGCTGCGACAGGAAGGCCGCGGATCTGTTGGTTCCCTTGGACGTTCGCGCGCCCGCCAGATTCTGGTCATGAGTGAATTGGCGCTATCCCTGGTGCTCATGGTCGCCGCGGGCCTTCTGCTGCGCAGTTTCTGGGACTTGTTCAAGGTGCAGCCCGGTTTCAATGCTGACCGCGTCATGGCCATTCAAACCTGGCTGCCGGGGCCCAACGATCCCAGTGCGGATATCTACCGAACCGCCACCCAGGAAGCGGTGTTGGTGCGCGAAATTCTTCGCCGCAGCCGAACCCTGCCGGGCGTAGAAGAAGCGAGCGTTGGGGACGTGGCCGCTCTTCCCCTCGGCCACAGCCATCCCAGCCCGCTGCCGTTGATCCGCGAAGGCATCGAAACCATGGACAATGAGGCTCCCATGATTGATGGTCCCATCGTTTCGCCCGAATATTTCCATCTGTTGGGCATGCCGCTGTTGCGCGGACGCCTTTTCAGCGACCAGGACCTCGAGGATACGCCCCAGGTTGCAGTCATCAATCAGGCCGCGGCTCGCACCTACTGGCCAAACCAGGACCCGCTTGGCAAACGCGTCCGTTTGCGCCTGGACAGCCGCGAGCCGTTGAGCTCTGCCACGCCAGCCTGGACCATGATCGTCGGCGTGATTGCGGATGCCCGCACGGAATCGTTGGCGGACCTGGCAATTCCGCAGATCTACCGCAGCGTGTACCAGCGCCCCACCAAAGACCTGACCATCTTTCTTCGCGGACAGCTCGATCCCATCGCTATCTCCGCACAAGTGCGCGAACAGGTCCAGTCCATCGATCCGGAACTCCCCGTCTTCCACGCGGAGACTCTGGATGACGTTCTTTCCACCTCGCTTTCCGTACGGCGATTCTCGATGGAAATGGTGGCGTTTTTTGCCGCCACTGCCCTGCTGCTAGCGGGACTTGGAATCTACGGGACTATCTCCTATGCTGTGAATGAGCAAAGACGTGAGATCGCCATTCGCCTCGCACTGGGAGCGCAAAGAGGCAATATCCTCAAGATGGTCCTGCGCCGGGGACTCGCTCTGGCCGCCGCGGGCGCGGGGCTGGGTCTGGCCGCTGCGCTCATCGTCTCTCACCTCATGGCCGGACTCCTCTTCGGCGTGTCGCCTAACGATTGGCCCACCTTCGCGGGCGTGACCTTTGTACTTACCACTGTCGCGCTTGCCGCCAGCTATATCCCGGCGCTGCGCGCCATGCGCCTCGATCCAATCACTACACTCCACTCCGAATAAGTTCTTCGCACTGATTGAGACTTGTCCCGCAGGTTGTGGAAATCCACAGCAACAGAGGAAACATAGTGGCCGCGCAGGCCACACTCTCAGGTTGTGCGATTCATTAGATCAACCTCGGTTTCTGAGTCAAGTCAGTAGCGTTTGGCCGCTCTATACCAACCACGCTATTTCCAAATCGTAGTGCCGCATCAGCCGCCGTATTGCCTGACGCTGGCCACTTGGAACCGTCCCGCATCACTACCACCCACACGCTCATGTATTTCTCCGGATAATCTGGCTAAACTTCGTGATAGCAGCCTGATAAGCTGGTTTGTCTTGGCTAACTCCTCGCTCTCATAGCAAATGCCGCGCAGACTTGCCTGCGGTTTCAGCCGCTCGCACTGACTGAAACGACTCGAGAAACTGTGGACACGGAAATCAGAAGGGATTAGGGCTTCCGGTATGCCGGCAGCAGCGTCTTTTTACCAAGCTCCTCAATGGCCCGGTGCAGGCCAATGCTTCGGCATTCCTTATCAGACGCAGCAACGCCGGTTGTTAGCGACCTGGTATCTTGATCCATGGTTCGGGCCCCTTTCTACATCTTAAAAAAAGAGTACACCCGTCTTTATAGATGAAGAATATTTAATGTTCTTCAAGACTGAAGCGCTCTCTGAGAGTGGTCACGCAGACTAATCTGCCCAAAAAGAGGCTCTCAGAAGATAGCCTGACCGGGTTGCATGCACTTACAGAAATCCTTGTCGCATAGCCTTATCTACAGTCGGAAAAGTAGGCTCGAAATCGTGATCCATCCATGCTGCCCATCCTCGGATTGATCAAGCCCTCCGCCGCAATTCCAGCGCCGGAGAGGCCGGTACAGATCCAGATTGATCCTCCCAGACCTGTAACTATCTCTTCGAATCCTCTATCCAGACAGCCGTTCCCATTCATTGACCGCGAGCAAGCGGTCAAGATTGTCCGCCACATACCTGACACACGGCGGCAGAATCAGATCGCTGTGACCCGACGGAACCTCCACGACCTCCAATTCACGACAGACGCCCTTCCATATCCGAAGCGGATCCGGCCAGCGCGGATTGGGAATACCTGCACGAAAAAACGTCACTTTCCCAGAGTACGTCTTGGGGCGATATGCGGCCATGGCGACCCGCAAAGCCAGAATGATCTTCCGCTGACGCGGCGATAGATTGAGTACACCTCGGAGCTTTTGCTCGTCGACGATGGAGTGCTTTGGCGCCTTTCCAGCGACCACGCGAAGCCTGTCGACCCAATGGCCGGCTTTCAGACGAATGTAACCGGCGCGCTCGCGCCAGGAACGAGCACGGATCTCGCGGAGCTCTAACTCGAACCGGCGCCGCTGGTGCGAGAGCCAATCCTGCAACGTCAGGCACTGCTCGTCCACCTGGGTATCCAGAAGCGCAACCAGCTCAACCGTCTCGCCACATTGCAACAACTGTTGTGCCATCTCAAGTGCGATCAGTCCGCCCATGGAAAACCCTGCCAGAGCGTATGGCCCATGGGGCTGAACCGTGCGGATTTGCTGAATATAATCCGCGGCCATATCCTCCACACGAGAATTCGGCACTTCGCCTTCACGAAGTCCGCGGCCCTGTATTCCATAGACGGCGCAATGGCAATCCATTTTCCGCACCAGCGCCCACAACTCCAGCAGTGTGCCGCTCATACTATGAACGATAAACAGAGGCCGCTCGCGTGTGCCCTCTCGCAAAATCACCAGAGTGGAAGAGGAGACGGTATCACCAGCTCGCACCAGTCGCGCCAACCCCTCGATGGTGGGCGCATAGAGAAAGCTCTCAAGCGGCAAAGTCCGGCCCGTCAGAGCGCGAATCCTCGCAACCAGCCTGGCCGCGTGAAGCGAATTTCCGCCAAGCTGAAAGAAGTCATCCTCCAGCCCAATGGGCGAGAAGCCGAACACGTCCTCCCATAGCCCGGTAATGAGTGACTCCAGGTTGTCGCTGGACTCGTTTGTCAGTTGCACCTGCATTGCCAGGTTAGAAATCATTTGTTCCTCCGGCTCTCAGTCCAATAGAAACGCCGGCGACCGTGGCGCGCCCAGGAGCACTGTATGCCTCTACTCTCAGCCGCTTCGACACCCGCAAGGTTTGTTTCCGGGCGCAGATATGGCGCAGCCAATTTCTATAGATATCCGCCGCACTCGATTCCCATGTGTTATCGATCCTCTTATCTGCCAGGATGGCGTTGAGCTCCGGTAACAACTCCTCACCTCTTCGGGCGAGCGTCTTCTCCCGGAGCGCAGCTAATTTACCGGCCGTCGTCTCATCGAAATAACTTCTTGGCATCGACGGGTAATTGGCTGCGTGGCCTTTGATGTAGCGCCCGACATCCCTCTGATATTCGCGGAGCAAAGAATCGGATTCATACTCCGGATGACCCTGGAAAAAAACGAAAAGACTGTTCCGCTGCTTAATAAACGTATCCACACCAGCTTCGGCCGAGCGGGTCAGCACCTTGTAGCCGCAATCTCTAAGCTGCTCTTCGGGAACGCCATTCCAACGTGAATGGGGCAGCCTGAAATGGGACACTGTCCCGGCGGTCAACCAGTGATCTGATACCCGCGCGCACTCGAAAATACCGACGGCCTTATCATCCCTTTGCACTCGCCGCAGGCCATCCATGTGCTGGATCGCCGCATGAGCCGCCAGGCAAGAAAAGACCGTCGCATAGGTATTCTCCTGGGCCCATGCAAGCGTTCTGGTGAAGCTGTCCCAGTAGGGCTCATCCGCCAGGTTCGCCGCCTTCGGTTCGCGGCCGGTCACAATCAGCCCATCCAGATGCCCGTCCCACAGGTCTTCGATATTCGAGTAGCGGCGGCTGATATGGCCGGCGGTGGAGTTGCTGCGAGGAACTCCCGGAAGCGTGTAGAACGACAAATGAATCGGCATGTTGTCCGACGCCGATGCGAGCACCGAGGTAAACTGGCGTTCCGTCGCCTTGAGTGCCTCGTCGGACATGTTGTTGATCAGGCCGACCTTGATACAACCGTTGGGTTCGTCGTCAAACAAAACGGGCATCAGGGGCTCCCTTCGTAGTGGCCAATGCGGTGGCATCGAGGGCTTGCTTCAAATCTGCGATGATGTCGTCACTGTGCTCGATACCGATACTGAGGCGAATCATCTCCGGCAGTACGCCGGCGGCACACTGCTCTTCGGGTGACATCTGGCGATGAGTGGTGGAAGCTGGATGGCAGGAGAGCGACTTGGCATCGCCAAGATTCACTACTCGCTTAATCAACTTGAGCGCGTCATAGAATTTGACTGCTGCTGCGTAACCGCCCTTAAGACCCACAGCCATCAGAGAGCACGCCTGGTTACCCAGGTATTTCCGTGCCAAATCGTGGTAAGGGCTCTCAGGAAAGCCTGCATAGGTGATCCACGCGATCCGGTCGTCTTCGCGCAGAAACTCTGCAACCTTTCTGCCGTTCTCCACGTGGCGTTGTACCCGCAACGCGACCGTTTCGATCCCTTGCAGAAGAAGAAATGCGCTTAACGGAGAGAGCACCGCCCCCGTCGTCCGCTGGTAGACTGCGCGGCAGCGGCCCAGGTAAGCGCCTTTACCGAAATGCTCGCTGTAGATCAAGCCGTGATAAGAAGGGTCCGGCTGATTGAAAATCGGAAAACGGTCGGTGTACTCTTGCCAGGGGAAATTGCCGCTATCCACGATGGCTCCCCCGAGAGTGGTGCCGTGACCGCCCATAAATTTGGTAAGCGATTGCACAACAATGTCGGCGCCAAACTCGATCGGCCTCAGCAGGATAGGGGTTGCGACCGTGTTATCGACGATCAGCGGCACCCCATGTCGATGCGCCACTTGCGCCAGGCCCTCGATGTCGCAAACGTTCCCCGCCGGGTTGCCAACGCTTTCGCAGAACACAGCGCGCGTATTTTTGTCGATGAGCATTTCCACCGCGTCCGGCCGATCTGTCTCCGCGAAACGGACACCGACTCCCTGGCTGGGCAGGAGATGAGCGAACAGTGTGTGGGTGGTGCCGTAAAGCTGGGGCGTGGAGATGATATTGCTTCCCAGTTCGGCCACATTTTGCACCGCGTACGTCACTGCTGCCTGACCACTGGCGACACACATTGCGTCCCGCCCTCCTTCGAGCGCAGCGACCCGTCGCTCCAGCACCGCCGTCGTGGGGTTACTGATGCGGGTGTAGCGGTACCCCTCCGCTTCCAGGTTGAACAGTGCCGCAGCATGCTCGGTGCTATCAAATTCATAAGCGGCGGTCTGGTAAATCGGCACCGCGACAGCTTTCGTCGTCGGATCCGTCTCGTAACCGCTGTGGATAGCAATGGTTTCCTGTTTCATCTGTTTCCCCGTCCCTCGCCAGCTGCCGCGTACTGGTCGTCATCTGCCGGCGCAATGATGGTTTCTGGTTCGACCAGGCGATTCATCTCGCTCACCACCCACTCGATATCCTCTTCAGTTGTTTTGAAGCTGGTAATACACGCGCGCACGACCGGGATATCGCCGACGCGCGCGGCGGACATCCACGCGATCTGGCGCTGGTGCAGAGCGGCCAGGAAATCGGTGGGAACCAGTCCTTCCCGGGTAAAACAAACCAGCGGCAGTGGAGTCGAATTGACGATGCGCCAGCCCGAGGCTCTCAGCCGGTTTCGGAGCACGTCGCCCATGCGCGTCTGATGTTCAATCATCTCGGTGTAGCCCGATTCGCCGAGCTGAGCCAGCGCCATAAAGAGCTTGAGGCCTATGAAGCGGCGCGACCACTGGACGGAAGTCGTCAAGGGATCAAACACCGGCCCCTCCTGTTTGCTTGGCATGTAAGAGACGTCTGCGCGAAAGGCTTCGCTGACTGTTTCCCGATGGCGGCAGAAGAACATTCCGCATCCCATGGAAACCGAGAGCCACTTATGCGCGTCACAGGTGATGGAATCAGCATCTTCAATGCCGGCGAGATGATGCTTGAGGGTTGGCGCGAGGATGGCGCTGCCGCCCCACGCCGCATCGACGTGAAACCATAGCCCCTCGTTGCGGCAGAATTGACCCAGCTCGAGCAACGGGTCGATCACTCCGGTTGCCGTGGTTCCGGCCGTCCCGATCACCATGAAGGGAGCGAAGCCGTTCTTTCGATCTTCCGCGACTTGTCGTTGCAGCTCCCAGAGATCCATCTTCAGAGCGCTGCATGTCGGTATGACCCGCAGGGCTCTGCGTCCGAGTCCGGTCATGTGAGCGATCTTGTTATAGCCGTTGTGAGCTTCTGCGGTTAGATAGATGGAAGGCGTGGCGTTCAGGTGCCGAAGGCCGTGTTCGCCATACGCCGGAAAGGCCTTGGTCAAAGCAACGACGACTGCTGAAAGGTTCGCCTCACTTCCGCCACTGGTGAACGTCGCAATGGCATCTGCGGGCATTCCAAACTTCGCCGAGAGCCAGCCAAGCGTATGCCGCTCGATCTCGTTGGCCGCCGGCGAGGTGCGCCAGTTGGCCAGTTGGGAGTTGTACATGGCCACCAGCGTGTCCGCAACCACTGAGGCGAGCGTCACGCTGGGGTTGAACAGTCCGAAGTAGTGAGGATGCGTCACCTGCACCTGCCAGGTACGCAGCATCTTTTCTACATCGGCGATCACTTCCTCGAGCGGCAACGTCTGATCGAACGGGTAGCGAGCCGCGAGGTGGCTTCTGATCTCTTCCGAGGTCACCGTGGGAAGAATGGGGCCGTGCGCAATGTCGGACTGCAGTTGTGTGAAGTCGGAGCGCAGTTCCTCGATGAACATTGGTAGCTTCTCCCCCAAATCCCTCAAAAACACACAACAGAGACCTAAATGCGCATGCCGCCCTTTTGAATGCGCTCATAGAGATCCCGATCGAGGGGGATGAATGCTCCCGATTGCAGGTCGTCAAAGTAGAGTGGTTCTTCACACGCGACCGGATGAAAGCCCTGGTTGACCAGTTCGGTCTTTGAATATTTAAAGGTTCCGGTAAGGTCCATGGTCTTTCGTATGCGCAGAAACAAAGGGCGCGCATACGGGGGGAGATGGCTCATCAGGTACTGGCGAAATTCAGCCAGGTCGAATTCACCTTCGGTGACCAGCGCGGCCATGCCGGCACGGCCTTCGGTGCCCGGAACGGTGACACCGTAGACATTGGCATGTTTCACTCCAGGGAAGGCGCAGATGGCTTCTGAAACCTCAGAAGTGGCAACGTTTTCCCCTTTCCAACGGAAGCTATCGCCGATGCGATCAACGAAATAGAAATAACCCTGCTCATCCTTCCGCATCAGGTCGCCCGTGCGAACCCAGCTATCCCCAGGCTTAAAAACGTCGCGCAGGATCTTCCGGGCCGAGGCCTCTGGGTTGGTGTAACCCTCGAATCGGCTGCCGACGTTGGCCTCGTCTTCCACCAATTTACCGATGGCTTCGCCCGATTGATTGGCGGCGCAGCGGATACAAAATCCCTGTTCATTGCGGACCGGCTCGCCCTTCTCCACATCGAACACCACCAGGGCAGGCGAGAAGCGATGCGCCAGATAGGCGGGAATGTAACCGACGGCCCCGTGCTTTCCCTGAACGTTGAACAGCGAGACGCCGCCTTCAGTGGAAGCATAAAATTCGAAAATATTCGGAATGCAGAAACGGTTCTTGAAGCTGTCCCACACTTCCGGCGCGAGCCCATTCCCACAGGCCAGGCGGATGCGATGGCTTGTCTCGTCGGGTGACGGCGGAGTGTGCAGCAGATAGCGGCAAAGTTCGCCGATGTATTGGAACACCGTACAGTCCCATCGCACGATGTCATTCCAGAACTGGCTGGCGGAGAATTTCTCTCGCAGGACGACCGTGCCGCCCGCCACCAGAATCGCCGCGGGCACTTGCACCCCGCCAACACTGTGGTACATGGGCAAACAGTTATACATCCGGTCAGCAGGCTGCGCACCCATCATGCCGGCGAACCAATGGCCCCATTGCATGACCCGCGCGTGGCTGACGTTGGCGGCTTTGGGCAGTCCGGTAGTGCCGGAAGTATAGATATAGAGTGCTTTATCGTCGATGGTGATCGGCTGCTTCTCGTCCTCGTTAAGAGGGTTGCCGGACTTTGCTTCGATTTCCAGATCAAGACGCAGCCACGGGCCGGGATCGTTGCCATGGATCCAGATCGTAGGGGCCGGCGTCACCGCGGGCAGAGCAGAGGCCAGGCGGTCGGTGAACTCCGACGCGGCAATGAGATGTTTAGGAGATACCACATTGACGCAGTGGGCCAGCGAGGAGCCCGTCAAATTAACATTGAGCAGAGCAACGATGCCCCCCACGCTGCTGATACCGAGCCATAGAGCAAGGTACTCAGGTCGATTGGTCATCAGCAGGCCAATCACATCGCCTTTCACTATGCCCTGGTCAAGCGCCCAGCGTGCGTACTGATGGATTCGCCGCGAGAGTTGCCCATAGCTCATACACTCACGGTCCGAGAGCAGCGCGGGAGTGTCGCCCAGTTGCGCGGCCCGCTCCGCAATCACCGTGGAGAGAATGCGATCACGATTCTGCGCAATCGGCGCCGTCAGCTCCAAAGCGCGCAGCCACGCTCTCGCCGGCGAAACGTTGCTTGGTGCCGGCACAATTGCTTCGAGTGAACTCACGGGATCCACAACACCGGGAGCAATGGTAGTCACATTACCCATGGCGTGGCCGCATCAGCTTCCCGGAATCAGCAACCGCCAGCTTGGAAACAAAGTTAATAGTGGACGGAACCTTATGGGAGGCAAGTTCTTCGCGGCATAGAAGCAATATGTCCTGGAGAAGGTGACGATCGCTGCCGTTCTCAGGTCCGGGTGCCGAGCGCAACACAACATCCGCAACCACCAGCGCGCCGATGAGAGAGCTCTTCCTGGTTCGGACCCGCGACATCCGAACCTCGGGGTGACGATTGATCACCTCTTCCACTTCTTCGGGATGCACCTTCAAGCCCCCAACATTAATGACTCCATCACGCCGGCCAACGAAGTAGTAGCGATCCTTTCGCAGATCGAGGATGTCCGTCGTGTCGACAAATCCGTCCGCATCCTTAAGTGGGCCATGTCGTTCATTCAGGTACCGGCTCGCCGTGCGTGGAGAGCGAATGCGGAGAGAGTCATTCTCGACTTTCATTTCAACCCCCGGTGTGTGCTCGAGCACACTGTAGGGAAACCCGGTCATCCCGTCGTTGACGTCAAAGGCAACACCAGCCTCGGTCGTGGCAAAGGCGTGAGCGATGCGTGCTTGCGGATAGACCTGCGCAAGATGGTCGAGGATACCCTGATCGGCAATCTCTCCTGACAAACGAATGTACTCGGGTGAAATCAGGCGAGCGGAAGAACTCATCAGCGCACGCCGCCAATGCGACGGTGTGCCGGAGATGTGTGTTACTCCATGCGCGCCAACCCGGGCCAGGAAGTCGGCGGTCGATCTTTGTGGGTCCGACAAGACCAGGGAACTACCGGTCAGGATGGCACGAAACAGGATCTGCAATCCTCCGAAACGGCGGATATCGTAGAACGTGCTCCAAATCGTCCGGCCATTTGTGGGCCCGCAGCGGATCGCTCCTGCCAGGCTGGCCCATGTATGGACCACCAGTTTCGGCACGCCAGTAGTCCCTGACGTCAGGAGAACCCATTCCGTCTCGTAGCGGCCTGGTGAACTCTGACCTTTAGGGACAATTTTCCCGTCGCAATGGATAAACGAAGTCACCCCGGAAGTTCCCGGGTCATTGATGATCCGATCGGAAACAATTGCATCTACTTCCGCGGACTCAACAATCGAAGGGAGATATTCTTCAAGTACGTCGGGTGGGCATAAAACCATGCGCCGGGCAACCCCGTCGAGCTCGATCAGCGCCGCCGCGGCGATCAGCTGGTCGGTAGTCGCAATCAGAACGGCACATCCGCTTAGTTCCTGGGATCGACCGCCAAGCAAAGAGCCGGCCAGCAAATCGCGTAGAGGGAGGCTCCTCTCCGCGCTGGAAACAAAAGGATCGCATGTGTCGACGGAAATGCTGACCGCCTCACAAAGCGAGACCGGACTATTTCGCAACATACTCATAAAGCCCTACGAAATCGCCGAATGTGACCGGAAACTCGGCATCCTCCGAAAGCGAAAACGGATCCAGTCCAAGGGAGTCCTCAAGCCGGCTTGCGAGGATAGCGAAACAAAGTGAGTCGAGCCCTGAATCCAGGAGCTCCAGCTCGTCCCTCAGGGGAGGCAGCCGTTTCTTTTGTTCCTGAGCGACTTGCTTGAATTGGCTTACGATTTCCTCTCGAACATTCACGTCAGTACCTCCCTTAAACGTGCGCGTATAACATCCCTTGTGCCCGGGCAGCAACCCCGGGGGCTAAGGGTGAACAGAGAGCTTGACCGTTTCTGGACGAATCGCCCCACCAACCGGAAACCGGCTGCAGGATCCCTGGTGCGAAGCCACGCTGTCACTCAGGTTGCAGGTACGCTCGCATTGCCCGATTTCGTTGATGGTCTGGATCAAAGCGCGAAGCTTGTTAACACCTTCAAACAGATCGGCTGCCGGATCGGGTGGATTGATTGCTGCCTCCTCAGCGAGCGCCTTCAAGAGGCCTTCTGAGTGAGCAATGTCGCAAACACCGTGCACGTCGGTATATTCAAGGTCCGTAGAGCCCTGGGCCACGGCAAGGTCCGCCAGGTACGACATGAATCGTTGAATGTAACTTTCAAAGAAGCCCATGGTGAGTACGTTCTGCACTCCCTGCAGGCGTCCCAGGTATGTGCGGACCTTGGCCAAGTCATGGTGCACAGCCATGGCGTCCGCCTCTGTTGGTGAGGCATGCGCGGCAATCGCAAACCTCCGTAGCATCTCGGGATGACAATCGGCAATTTCTTCCCGAAGATTGTCGATCAGGATGGGCCGTGCCTCCTCCGACTTGACAGACAGATAAGCAGCCGTCATCCAATAAATGAAGTTGCCTTCGAGAACAGCGCTGTATCGCGCGATGATTCCGCGCCGTTGTTCGACAGTTAGGTCTTTAGGGTCAGGCAGCGCAGCAATCAGACTGTCGATTTCGCTATCAATCTGCTGCTTAATGGGCGTGAGGTCATGAATTTCGGGTGCGACGAGCGAAGTAGGCATAGTTATCCTCCGATGATGTGAACGCGAGGTGACGGGCACTGAGCGCGTCAGCCTTGCCTTTCAACAGGGTCGATCACAACGAAGTGTGTCGATCGAGCCACTTCGTTTTTAGTCAGTTGTTATCCGGGGGTAGAGCCTCTAAGTACAGCAACCAGGCAAAAAGGAATCGTAGTCAGCTCGTCCCGCGTCTAGGTCTTCGGTCGACCTTCGTTCCGCATCTGAAACGAGCATCAGGCCAGGGTCAAAGCCATGGCTGTTACCTTGAAATCAGGCTGTGTCACTGTGCATGTTGCCAATAACTGCAGCCGCGCCAGTCTTTCCACTCAAAACAGTCGACCAAAACGAGGATATTTCGATATGAGACACTCGTCGCATTTTAAGTGCTTATCGCCCCGGGGAAGGGCGCCTGTAGCCTGTAGCACTTAAATATGTACCGATAGTAGCCCGTTTTGAAACAAATGGAAGAGCAAAGCCTGACGCAGTAAAGACACTCGTAACTCCGGGTTAAGCAAAATGGTAACGGCTTGTGAAATACCCACGACAACTAATTGCACCGCTCTATCGTCCCGACGGGACGACACCCGGATCCCTGGGAGCGCTTGGTGTTCGCGGGCCGATACCCGGCTGGCACATCCGGCAATCGCTTCGAAGATCCTACGGGCTGCTACCGTGTCCCCGCGAAAGGGTCACGAAGTCGAACTACGAGGACACGGAATAGCAATAGTTTCCGTCGGTTGTGTTGGTCCTGGCCCTGGGTCCAGTTAGAAAGATTCAGTTGCAGTAAGGTCACTACCATCTCCAACCGCGACGAGCTCGAACGATTTGCCGTGGCCGCCGTCGGCGCCTTCCTTGCAGGGTACGGTTCTACCAACCAATCGGCCGCCCCATCTAAGCGAACTACAGGCAGGAAGACGTCAGACGGTACCAAACAAAATTTGGTAATCCGCCGGTCGGTCAAGAGTCCCGATTAGCGCGTTCCTGGGTGAGACTGAAGTGTGGTCTTGTTCGTATGTCTCGCAATACCTCTCTCGCAATTCTGCCTCGCAAGGTATCCTTGACGTAGATTCCCGCAGAGGAGAAGCGTGATGGAATGGGAACGCTTGATTCGATTTGGACTGCTGGGCGATGGGCATTTGGAACCATGGGCGATCTTGCTGGTGCGGGTCGCGTTAGGAGTGTTCTTTGCCATCTCCGGGGGAAATAAGCTGTTTGTCGCTAGCCGGACGAAAGCCATGTATGAAACCCTGGCCGCGGCCAAAGTCCCGTTTCCACGGCCCATGACCTATTGTGTGTCGGCGATAGAATTCGTCGGCGGTTGCTTGCTGGTTGTGGGACTTCTGTCGAGCCTGGCTTGTTTTATGTTGCTGGTCAACATGCTGGTCGCCATCCTGACCACTAAGCTTTCTGGCGACATCAAAACACTTTCCCCTCTTAATTGGGTGGACGATTTCCTTTATTTTCCCGAGGTTCTTTATGTGTTGTTTTTTGTGTGGCTGATCTGTTCCGGCCCAGGAAAATTCAGTCTGGATCGCCTGCTGGCGACTCGATTCGTCCCATGAGCCGGCTGCTCGCCCCGGACTTCCGTGCCATCCCTTTGTCACAACTTCGTTGGTGAAGCAGCGATGAAATTCGTGCTCCCTTGAAGAGAAGGATTCCACGAAACCCCGGCGAGGTGTTTGAGGCTTCAGCCGTGGAAATTGTAGGAAGTCTGGACAAACTCTGAACCGGGTCCGTCTCTACGCATCCGCGTCGCGTCAGCCCGCATCTAAAGCTGGCAAAACATACGAGGTTTGGTTATGAAAGCAATTGTGCTACACGAGTACGGCGGCGCCGATAAGCTGAAGTATGAGGATTGGGACGATCCCCAGGTGGGCGACGGCCAGATTCTCATTCGCGTCACCGCAGCCGGGATCAATCCCATCGATTGGAAGATTCGCAGCGGAGCCATGAAGACTTTCATGCCGCTGCAACTGCCCACGATCCTCGGTTACGACTACTCCGGTGTCGTTCGTTCGGTCGGCAAGGGCGTCGAGGGCTATGCCGCGGGCGACAAGGTATTTGGCCGTGCCGGCAAGACATACGCCGAGCTCCTTTTGGGTGATCTTGCAGGTTTGTCGAAGCTTCCCAAGGGGCTTGATCCCATCGAAGCCGCCGCGCTTCCCGTGGTGCTCAACACCGGGAACCAACTCATCACCATGGCCGGCAAGGTTCAGCCAGGCCAGACTGTCATCATCACCGGCGCACTGGGCAGCGTTGGCCGCACCGCCGTCTGGGTGGCGAAGAACCTCGGCGCGCATGTCATCGCCGGTGTCCGCGGCTCACAAAAGACAGCGGCAGGGGAACTCGGGGCCGATGCGCTTCTCGCACTCGACAGCCGCCAGGAGATGGACTCGCTGGCCCTCGTCGACGTGGTCGCGGATACCATTGGCGGCAGCGTCGGCGACGCGCTTTTGGCTAAAGTCAAGCCGGGCGGAACCTTCGCCTCGGTCGTCGGGCCTCCCCCAAATGCCAAACTTTACCCTGGCGTAAAGGTGGAAGCGTTTGGTTCCCATCCTGACGCAGCGAGCATGCGTTCGCTCGCAGAAGACATAGCAAACGGAAAGTTCAGAATTCCTGTCGATCGCAAGGTTCCGCTCGCCGACGCGGCAAAAGCGCATGCTGAAGCCGAAAAGGGCGGCATCGGTAAGATTCTCCTTTTAGCGTGATCTCCGCGCAGAAAACCTGGTGACGGACTGTAATCCCGTACAAACGCGGAAACGTTGCTTCCGTCACCAGGTTTCTATTTCTCCGGTGCCATCAACAGTCCCAGTGCGTGACGGCAAAGATCTCGAGCGAAGTTCCAGTTCCGATGCTGAGGCTGCAGTTGTGACATGGAAAATACAACGGAGCTGATCGCCGTCAGTGTGACCCAGGTCAGTCCGGGCTCCATTCCCGGAAAGACGCCGGCACCCTTCGCCTGAATCTGCTGCCTGGTATTCTGCGCTTCGGTCACGAGCCGTAAACGTCCCAGGTTTTGATAGACGACACCGCGAACACGGGCATCGTGTATGTGGACGGCCATAAGGGCGTCCACCAATTCATCAAGCAATGCACTCAATTGTCCGCCCCGATACTTGTCGAAGATAGCCCCAACCAGCTCAGCATCCTTCTGCATATACATCAAAGACAGGTCGGCGAAAATCGAATCCTTATTCGGATAGTACTTATAGAGCGTCCCGATACTGATCCCGGTTTTCTGCGCGATGTGGTTGGTCGAGACTTCTTCCAAAGCATGGCGATTCAAAAGGCGAGCAGCTGCTTCCAGGATCTCTTCCCGGGTTCTCTGAGAACGCCGCTGTTGTGGGACTTTCCTGGGTTTCAGGCGATTCTGCACGGCAGTCCTCCCTGTTTTCCAAAGCGAGCAAAGAAAGCGAGTGAAAGCTCGCTATCTTTTCTAGAATAAGCCGATGAGTGCTGAGCGTGGAGGCGATCGAGACATTTTGATTCAGGGCGCGGGGATTGGCGGATTAACCCTGGCAATCGCGCTGCTTCGGAAAGGCTATACGGTGCGCATCGTCGAGCGTGCGAGCAGCCTTTCCGAGGTAGGAGCTGGCATCTGGATGGCCGCCAATCCCATGCAGGTGTTTGACCGCCTGGGCTTTGCGGAAAAAATAATGGCGGTGGGCTGGACGGTTCATCGGATCACTCTGGAGGACTATAACGGCGAGATCCTTCAGGCAAGCGATCTATCGGCGGTCGCGAAAATCTTCGGATTCGAAACGGTCGCTCTTCCTCGTTCGGCGCTCCAGCGGGTGCTCTCTGAACAACTGCCTTCGGACGTCGTCACCTTTGGAACGGAAGCGAAGAACCTCAGTCAGAGCGCTGACGCGGTCTCCGTCCTGCTTACTGACGGTTCCAGGACCAATGCCAGGATTGTTGTGGGTGCTGACGGTATTCATTCCCAGATACGAAAATTGGCCTCGTTAGGTGGGGAGACGCGGTATTCCGGTTCCTCCTCGTATCGAGCCATCACCAACGGTGCAAGTCTACTTTTTCCAGAGCTAAATCACGACGCCTACGAAATTTGGGGTAAGGGATGCCGTCTGGGTTTTTCGAAGATCAGCGCTGACGACTATTACTGGTACATGACCTTTGACAGTGCCCCGGACAGGACCTTTTCGTACGCAGCAAGGAGAGCTCACGCCGAGTCGCTCTTCCGCAAGTTCTTTCCGGGATGGACCTCGCTGCTTGAGCACACGCGATCTGAGGAGATTCTGCAAACGGACATCTCGGACCTGAAGCGCCTGAAATCCTGGTCCTCTGATCGCATCGGCTTAATCGGAGATGCGGCTCACGCCACGACACCGAATTTGGGCCAGGGTGGCGCCATGGCGGTTGAGGACGCTTACTCGTTGACGGATGCGGTCGAAAAGATGGGTCTTAACAGCAAAGCATTCGACCTGTACGAAAAGCAGCGTCGCGAAAAGGTGGACTGGACGGTTTCTACATCGTGGAAAATCGGACGAATGTGCCATTTGAAAAACCCCGTGCTGCGCCGCTTGCGAAACGTAGCCCTGAGCAAGGTGCTCAGTCGTGGCGGAGAGAAACAGATCCGGAAACTGTATTCGATAGGCTGATATTTCCAACAACGGGCTCGTTGTGAGGCTGTCAGGGGAATATGGGCCGCCCGATTATGATTGCAGGATGGCTCCTGCGTCGCGGTGGCTCCCGAACACAGTTGGCTCGATCCTGGCAGCCTCCATCCTGTATTTCTGGCTATGCGTTGCCTTTAGAGCGTTACCGGCACCACATATGTCTGAGCTCACCTTTGTTCTCTGGTTCATCGGAAGTCCGGCCCTGTCGGTCGTGATCGCCGAGACTGTTTCACGCTGGTGGTATGTGCTTACGGGATCGTTCGTGCTGACTTACATTGTGATCGCGGGTGGTAATTACATTCTGGAACGTTGATTTCATCTTGGCATCCGTACTCCCCAAAAAGTCCTTCGGTCAAGGAGCGATGTCTCAAGAGTGTTAACGTCGGTCGATCGCCGCGTTACCCTGAGCCCCTGGACACCAGCAAGCCTCCGAATGGAGAGACGGGTGCCCCACGTTCGCCCAAGCGTACGTGGGACGAAAACGGTGTTTTTCGAATGCTTTCACCTGATAGCACACCCCGAGTTCCTTCCGACGCCCGGGTGTTAAACCTTGGGGACGAGACAGAATGTTACCGCGCACTCACGTACGCTGCGGGAATCCAAACATCAACCACGACTGATTGGCTACCCAATGCGGGTATAGTTCCGTCATCTGATCGAACAGTTCCTCGTCGGACGTCGCGGTTTTCTGCAGCCGATCGAAGTCCTGCAGGTAACGCTTGGTGTCCTGGATCGTCGAGGGAGAGTCGGGCGCTCCAGGCTTCTTGTGACCGGCGACCACCATCGCCGGGTTCAGCGCAGCTAACCGGTCCAGCGCTGCGATCCAATTCTTTCGGCTCTCCGGGGTGGTGTCGCCGACGTACATGCGGCATTGGTTGTACACAACGTCGCCGGCAACGATCAGGCCGATCGATGGAACGTAGAGAGAGGTCGTATCGGCACTATCGGTGTGGCCCTGCTCGATGATGCGCAATTCCTGGCCCTCAAGAGTGAACGTGTCCTGCTCATAGGGCTGAGGTGCGACCAATTTAGTGGGCACTTGCCCAGGAAACAACTGGCGGGCTAACCGCTCCACCGGGGCAGTGAACGACATCTGCATGGCGTTCAGCGTGTTGGGCGTTGCGATCGCACGAGCGCTCGGGAAACGGTCGAGCAGAATGCTCAGACCGTAGAAGTGGTCGAAGTGGGCGTGCGTTATATAGATGGTCTCCAAATTGCGGTTGTGCAGCGCAACCCAATCCGCGAGAGCCTCGGCCTCAGCCACCGTCATCATGGCGTCTACCAGCACCGCGTCGTACTCGCCGAAGATTAAAGTCGAGGTGATCGGGTCAAAGCCAAGCGCTTCGCCGAAGGGCTTTGGCCGCTCGCCCGCCATAACCTTTCCCGGAGCGGTAAAAACGTTCACACCGAGCGTGGTCGACGTGACAGGCGCGGTCACGCGCGTGGTCTCTTTCAGTGCACTTTTGGCGTCCATTGGGTACTCCTTTCGATGTCAGAGCGGGTGACTCTTCAGGGCAAGACTGGCAGAAGCACGACGACGAATCCATTAGACGAACGTATCGATCCATACCAAAGTATTGGTCGGACGTCCCCCAGTTATCATCTCCCGTTTGTCTCTCTACAGTTTCGATGGGTCGATTCGTCGGGGGTACTTCCGTCCGGTTTCCTTGGTCCCGATGGGGCAGACAGCATCGACAAACTCTTGTGCCAAACTGCTCCTGCAATCGCGCAGGAGACTATACATTCCCCTGGAGGATCTCTGCTGGACGCTCTCAGATGGAGATTATTTCGTCTGTGCCGGAATTCCCGGAATTCGCATAAACGCGCACTCCCCGAAGATCGAGGAGTTTAATGAACAACGCCGTCTCCTGCCCTATCACTTTGCAGGCACTCAGTGATCTTTTTTGCGCGCTCGACAAGTTCAGCGGTGACGGGGAGAACTAACGTTACGCTTGGCCACAGTTCAAGCGGCCGATTGCAAAGATAACAGGAGCGACTCACGACCATCTGACCAGGATAGGCAAACTTCATGTAGTTTCCTTCCCGGAGATAGGCAATCTCCCCCGCCTTGATTCCTCTGGCCGTTAGAAGCTTGGGAAACGAGTTGAGTAGATTCACCATCACCGTCCGCCAACTGGTATTCGTTCGACATGAGTCGGTCTTCAATTCCATTTCCAAACGGCCGTTCGCTTCCTGCCTGAGGCTGCAGGTGCAGTGGAGCGTTCCACCAGGACGGTTCGACGGGTCACCATCGAGCAGCGCTGTCGCGTAGGCGTCGAGAGCGGAAAGGGCATAATTCCTAAATTCCGGGGGCGTTAGCAGCGTTCTATCCTCGTCCAGCCCAGGGAACTTCCGCGGATGAAATAGAGACCAATCAAGACCGAGCAGGGAGTCGTCAAGGCTTGGCGCGTTGTCTCCCGCCTGAAAAAGGTCGGCCACCGCTCGACATACCCGTTCCAGATCTTCCTCGGAGACCCGTGCCTGGGGTCTTCTTTCGTTGTCGCCAATTTTGGGGCTCGGGTTGTCCGGTTGGTCTTTCAAAGCGCCTCCTGCAGGAAAAACCGCATCGCCATGTTCTGTGCACTCGCGGTATTCCCAGCATATTCCGGTCCGCCTTTGAAGATAACAAGAAGCAGATGCACCCAGCGTCTAGGATGGCGAACCGGGAAGTCATTTCTCAGTTTGGGAAACCAGGTACAAGCTTAAGACGAGCAACGGTGACACACCGACGTTCACCGCTCGGTGTAGGCTTCCTAAAAACACATCGTGAACGTCCCATCTGTCACCTCAATCTTGTGCATGGGGATTGGAAGGAATTACGGTAGGGAGCAATATTGCTCAGACTGCCGCCGATTCTTTCCCTGAAAATAATCGTGTCTATCTATCCCGGTCAAAAGCAGGCTGCACCCGATGGTGCTGGTCACAGGGCAATAACGAGTGAAGACAGGTGATGTGAACAGTATTCCGAAGGGGGAGACTCAATATGAAAGCAGCAACGTTGTTTTCGGATCCCAGAGATGGTTTGCCAGTTGAACGGGCGGTCCGCGCGAAAGAACCTGCGAGGAGCGAACTATTGGATTTGGCTGTCAATGCACACGGCGGTCTTGACCGTTGGAACAAGGTGAAGGCGATCAAGGTCGGCGCATCGATTACAGGCGCGATCTGGTTTGTCAAAGGTAAAGGAGATGTTCTCAAGAACGTGGTGTTGACCGCAGAGACGCGGAACGAGCGCCTCACCGTGGACTTCTCCGGACAGGATAAACGGGCGATTTTCGAACCGAACCGCATTGTGATCGAAACGGTGAACGGTACGCTCATCGAGTCCCGCGATGATCCAGAGACGTCATTCGCAGGACAACAGAGAGAAACGCCGTGGGATGACATCGATGTCGCTTACTTTGTTGGTGAGGCACTGTGGACCTACCTGAATTCCCCGTTTCTCTACACCCATGACGGATTCGCTACTGAGGAGATCCCGTCGATTCAGGTCGAGGGTGAAACTTGGCGGCGCCTCAAGGTGACCTTCCCCGATAGCGTGAAAAGCCATACCAGGGAACAGATCTCCTGCTTTGGGCCGGATGGCTTATTGCGCCGGCATGACTACACGGTAGACATTCTTGGCGGCGCCACTGGTTTGAACTACGCCTCGGACTACCGTAACGTAGACGGCATCATTGTGCCGACCAAACGCCGAGTGTACGCATATGAAGGTGATTACCAGCTTGTGAAAGAGCCTTTGCTCGTTGCAATCGATATGGGCGAGATCACTCTACTTTAGCCTACCTGCACCTCATCGAAGCGCGTGGATCTGAGATCGGTCTCACAGACGAACTGCACCAAGACGCTGTGAACAATGCAGCCCTCGTAACGTGTCTGCGCCTCAGTGGCTTCGCGCCGTCCGGGGGCTGGTTTTGACGCTGCTCCGACCGCCAGTCCTACAGATATTCGATCTTTACGTTTCCGTCGGAT
Source organism: Acidobacteriaceae bacterium (assembly GCA_049522955.1). GTDB lineage: Bacteria > Acidobacteriota > Terriglobia > Terriglobales > Acidobacteriaceae > PALSA-350. The sequence continues at coordinate 68,325 of JBEKNJ010000016.1, read as the reverse complement.
GTGTGGACGGTGAGGGGAGCGCCTCCGCCATTTAATTTTCCCCGCAGCTCATGGCCGCTGTTTTCGCCGGACTGATAGTGGTCCATAGTGAGCGGAAGAGCGCAATCCACACGGCCGTCGCTGGTATGCACGTTCAGGTCGGCGGCAAAGTTCTGGGGGACTCGAAGGGTCACCGAGCCATCCGACGATTGAATGGTCGAGGCCTCCCTGAGTTGTGTTCCCTCACGTAAGCTGACGTCCAGCGAACCGTCACTGGTGTGGAGCGCAACGGCGCGGAAGAGGCCATCGACGGTGAGGTTACCGTCGCTGGTGCGAGCCTCAATTGCACCAGCGGCATTGGTGATCTTCACTTGACCATCCCCGGATTTGGTGTGCAGATTGCCCGACACGTGATCGAGCGTCAGGTTGCCGTCGCCAGTCGTCAGACTCAGGTCGCCCTGCAATCCGGATAGAGTTACATTTCCGTCCGAGGTCCTGGCTTGCAGAGTGAGCTGGGAGGGGCTTTCGACCGTCACCCGGGTTTGCTGCTTGTGCCATGAGATGTGAGCCCCCAGGTGCGGCAGCTCCTTGAGGAGAAAGTGCACTTCATCCCCGGTTTGGCCCTCCTCCAGGCGATAGTCGCTCAGCTTCCGCCCCACCACTTCGACGTGAATCCGGATTTCGTGGCAGTCTCCGCAGGGATGAAATTCAACGCCGGCATCCGAGGTTTCGAAGGTAAGTGTGGGCCTGCCAGTGACCGGATAGGTCCTGTACCAGGAGTGATCGGGGTCTTGCGCAAGGCCAGTTAACGAGGAGAAAACGGCGAGCGCGGCCATAGCCAGAGCATAGTTCGTCTTCATGGCAGTGTGTACGGAGCTGATCCGCAAAAGGTTCCTTGAAATTTCGGGATATCCAGAACGAGCAGTTACAGAAAGCAGGAAGCCGTTATCGTACCTACGGGACTCAGCGCGGGCGGTCAGGCGCTAGCGCATAGGATCGGCTGGATCTATGGTAGAGAAAAATCGCGCAGATTAAGGCTGTCCCCATTCCCCCCTGCGCTTATCTGGCCCCGATGCGTGTTGCCAGCCCGGATAGCCCATAGAGCCAGATCACGAGCGAGATTGTGGAAGCCAGCGTGGTCATCGAGACGGTGGACGCAACCATCATTTCCTCGCAGTGATACTCTCCCGCAAGAATGTAGGCTGTCTTGGCCGTGGGCACTGCGGCGCAGATGACGGCCGCAATCGTGTAGAGCGGGTCGAGCCCTAACCACACACTCAATCCGTACACAACCACAGGCATGACGACGAGTTTGACGGCCGAGAGCAGCGAGGCTCGCCCCAGGTTGGCGCGCAATCCAGCAATCGACAGCCCCAGCCCGATGGCGAACAGAGCACAAGGCGTGAGCGCATCGGCCAGGATGCCGAAATAAGCGGCGACGGGCCCGGGCATGCGAAGACCGAGGACCGACCAAAGCATGCCGATCAGGGTTGACAGGACCATCGGGTTAAGCACGACATGCTTAACCGTGACCATGGGGGGCGTGCGCGAGCCATGCGCATCCCGCTGACCAACTTCGAGCAAGACCACGGCTACTGGAAACATCACAACGGCCACGAATACCGTGGCGATCGCCGCCGGCAACACGGCGCGCGGGCCATAGATCGCCTGCAGGATGGGTAAGGCGACGAAGCCGGTATTGGTCATCGATGCCGCCATACCGTGCATCGTTCGGCCGGCGAGACTTCGGGAAGCACGAACGCTCATGATGCCGAACACGAGGAGGAAGCAGAGGAGGGAACCACCACCAAAGGCAATGAGGAAGCGCCAATTGATCAGCGAATGACTGGGTTCCTGAGCAATGGTGACGATCAGGAGTGACGGCATGGCGATGTTATAGGCGAAGTGAATCAGCGCGTCCGACAACGACCGCGACAGATAGCCGGTGTAGCCAACGATCCAGCCACTTAGGATCACCGCAAATACAGGGAGGATAAGGTCAGCGATCCGCACCGAAGATGTCTCAGAGGACTCTCTAACAGTTGCATGGAGCCTAAGGTGCAGTCAAGAACACCAGGAGGAAGTTTGCGCGACCATACGTGCCGGGAGATACAGGGACGCGATACCGATCACACCGAATTGCTGCGATAGGTATTTTGTCCCTGCATTTCTCCCAGGTTATCCCTTCGCTACTTCCGCGGAACAAGGGTGATTAAGGCTCCCATCTTTGGCGTTCCGATACCAGTGGCCAGATCATATCCCGGGGTGGTTGGGAAGAAGCCGTTGTTATTGGTTGTTTGCCCTATTCCGGTGATGTCGTTGAAATACCCGTCAGCATCTGCGTTATACAGCGAGTAGAGAAGAGGGTTCGCGTTGCCGACCCGGTGGTTCCAGTAGCTGTCGTGGTCAGCGACGATCGCCGACCATAATGGCGACGATAGGCTGGTGCCGCCGATGCCGAACCAGCCAGAAGGAGTTGAGGTGATCTGCGCACAAACGCTGTAGGGGGTGGCGGCGCTCCCGGTGCAGTATTCAGCGTAGCCCGTGTACGGGTCGGCATTGGCGGAGATGTCCGGAACTTCCCGGCACGGCGTCCCCTTTCCCGCCAGAGCGCATTGCGTCGTTCCATTGCCATGCGTCGTGTAAGGGTTATTGACGCCCGGCCCCAACTGGTAGAAAGGCCGGCCCCACCATTGGCTGTTCCCGCCGCCACCCGCGCCTGTTTCGTCGCACCAGAAGAACCCTCCCTGGTTGTCATTGCCCGGGCCCGGCGCGCGCGAGCTACACAAGTTATCGACGTTCCACACTGTCTCCACCCCGTTCGGGTAGTTTGGATTTGGGTTCGCGCCGGGATTGAATGATGTGAAAGAAGTACCACCAACGCTCGTCACCCAGGGCTGGGTAGAGGGGTCGTCGACGTTGATGATGGTTGTTCCATCGCTTCCGATGCAGTCGAAAGCGCCGCTGTCGCCTGCGGAGCCGAACACGCTCTGTCCTTGAAGCGCCATCTGCTGGAAGATCCGGTTCTCGGCTTGTACGTATGCAGCCGAGACGTCATTCTCACATACGCCCCAGCTGGAACTGACTACATCGGCGACGTCATCGTCTGCGATTTTTGTGTACTCATCCAGCGAGGTCTGCCCGGTGTAATCGTTCGGTGCGTTGTAGACGACGATGTGACGCGCGGCCGGCGAGATCGCGAGCTGCGTCTCGATGTCGGCGTCGACCTCGATGTCTCCAGAGTACCCGTTGTATTCCGCTGGACAAGTATCACCCTTTGGGCAGATAGGATGGAGCGGGCCGCCATCCACGGTAACGTCGACCAGGGGCGGCGTGAAACCTGGGCCGTAAAAGTAATGGGCCCACGTCGTGATGTCGGAATGCTGGTAGGCGGAAAGCTCGAACACGGCGAGGGTAACGCCTTGCCCCTTGCCTGAGGCTCCCACGTTTGGCGCGCCATAGATCGAGTTGTCCTGCGACGGCGTCAGACCAGAGCATCCCGGACCAGCGCCATAACCGACCGCAAACGGGGTGTTGTTATTGACAGCCGCAAACAGCTGCGCCTTTGTCGGGTAGGGAGCCTCACAGCCTGGAGGCGAGGACGACTTTCCGGACGGGAGCAAGCCGGGGTCGCTGGATGGCATCTGTTTCATCGCACGCACGTGCGGATGCATGCGCACCGTATTCGAAAGACCGACCACACCACGAACTCCCGAAGCCAGGACGGTTGGCAGCTGAACGGCTGAGGCGTTCGAGAAGTAAGTGACCCCTCTCGGATTGCGGTAATTGCGGAGGGTCGTTTTGAAAGCCGCCGCCACCACGTTGCTGGGTCCGCTCACGCGCAGCAGGAACGGGGACGAAGATGGTTCCACGACCAGGCCACTCGCCTGCAGATACTGGGTGAGGGCCGCGACCTGCGCACTGCTGGGGGCAAAGCGCGCGGAGAACTCTCCCTGGCCTAGCCAGCGTCGGTAGCTTGGGCTTTGCGGGTCGTAGACACTCGCTAAAAGGCCGGAGAGCTCCGACTCATTGTTGGGCGCCAGAACAACGTCGACAGCCATGTTCGCGCTGCTGAACTCGCCCATGTCGACGTCGGTCGTGGCCCGGGCGGTGCCGGGAATGGCGGAAAAATCATCCGCCGCCGCGGCCGCCGCCGGCCCTTCGCCGGCCAGGACACTCGCAGCCAAAACAACCGCGACAACAACGACTGCTGCGCGGTTAGAAAGTAATCGCATAACACTCTCCTCTTAAGTTAACCGCCAAATCTTCGATCGCTCGTGAAACAGGCACGAGCGCTCCCTCAGAGCAACAGGACTAAGGATCTTTCTCCCTTTCATTTCTCAGAATTTGGCAACGCTAATGGGAAAAAAGGCCATAACTCGTTTTCATTTTTCCTGCCCAGCGCAAGGCAACACGCCAGTCTTATGGAGGTAATGGGCCCTGGCTCCTGGGGAACAAACGAATCGGGAAATCTGTACTGTTGACCCCCCGTACCAAGAGGTGTTGCATTTGCATTCGCGGGGGAGAATGCTCTTCGGAGAGACAGATTCGCAAACGTACGCTGGGCTAATGATGCGTGTCAAGAAAAAAGAAGAGGCGTGCGTGGTCCGGTTCAGGGAGAAACTCGGGAACCTCGATAAAACTCGGTGACGGATAAAACTCGGTGACGGAGAGAATGTTTACCTGCAATCACTTACAAACGCGGAAACGTTCCGTCTGGTCACCGGGTCACACTTCCGCGGCAGTGGTCTTCTTCAATGAGCCTTTCGACATCAACGGTACGACGTGCCCGGCTGGGTAACGGCAATGATGGGTTCACTCATGCAGTTTAGTGACACAATTGCATCCCCAGCAGTTTCTGTCTTGATGCTGCCGGCGATTTCTTCACAGCTTCCCGTCCCCGGGTTTTCCGTCCGCGATGCAGGACTCACGTGTGTGGAGTCAACTCCGTCAATCTCCTTATTTTTCAGGGTATATTGCCAGCAGCGGTCCCTTCGCGTGAGGTCGACCATGGCAAGGTTCACCTCTGGCCGGAGTGATCCCGCAAGAGGGAGCCACTAGCGCCAAATCCGTCTGAATGCGGCCCGATGCACCCGGCGCGAAAGCCTGGTGTCCCGTGCGAACAACACAGCCAGGGGGAGTGAAGACGAGATGAGACAGAAGCTTGCGATGCGCTGGTGGCCAGGTATCACGCTGCTCATGTTGGCAACGGCCTTAGGGCAACCGGCAAAACATCCGTTTACGGCAAACGATTGGGCGACCCTCCGTTCTGCGAAGGCAGCCGCAGTATCTCCCGACGGACTGATTCTCTATCACGTGACGTTCGGGGGAGAAAAGGGGCCGACGCGCGACGAGTGGTGGACGATTGCAGCCGACGGCAGCCAGCCTGCGAAGCTGGAAGTTTCCGACGACTTTTCTCCCCTGGGATTCACTGCCGACGGAGGCAAACTCTATGGCGCATGGAAGGTAAACAAGCAGCGGCAACTGGCGATCTTCCCGCTGCATGACCACAAGGCTTCGAGCGTCCCAGCGACAGTGGTGCTGCTACCGCGAGGGATTGAATCTGTCGCAGTATCGCCAGACGGCAAGCGGTTCGCGATCGTCGCCGATCCGCGTGCTGTGGATGCATTGGAGGATGTCCGTCACGTCGTGGAGCCGCAGCAGTCGAGTCTGTATGTGGTAAATGCCGACGGCACGATGGGCACCTGGTGGTGCAGAGGCCTTGCGTCCATCGGGGATGCACCGGTGTGGAGCGCGGATGGAATGTCGTTGGTGTTACTTTCGCTCTCGCCGCGCATCGGACATCATGACGTGAGCGCTGGGATCGATGTGTGCAGCGCGACCGGTGCGCGGCACGTGACGGATGTTGCCAATGTAGCGAGTGGACTTGCCTGGGCAAACGGCGGTAAGGAGATTGCATTTCTCTCTACCAGGTCTGAAGTTCTGACACCTGAGCATGTATGGACGGTGGCGAGTACAGGAGGGATCGCCGCCGATCGCACGTCAGACCTGCAAGGTACGGCGGTGGCGTTGTCGGGGGATCCGCAAGGGCATGTGTGGGTGGCTGTGGCTCATGGCGTGCAAACCGATCTGGAGGAGTTTCATGACGGTGCGCTCCGACCGGTTTATCACTGGCGGGAGGGGGTTGTTGACGGCCTTCCAGCAGGCAGCCCATATACACAAGGGACCGCGCAGATCGCGCTGAACGTGGGCGATCCAAATCATACTGTGAACGTGGCCGTGCCCGATGGAGACCACCTGCGCAAAATCACGCATGAGGGGGATACGCAGCTGACGGTGGTCGAGATGGGTACGGTGCAGCCGGTACATTGGAAGAGCAAAGAAGGTATTGCGCTCGAAGGCATTGCTACGTTTCCCGCCGGCTATGGGGAAGGAAAGAAATATCCGTTCCTGGTTCTGCCGCATGGTGGCCCGGAGGCAAACGATACGTTACGCCTTGACTCTTTGTCGCGGATGATTGCGGGGCTAGGGTACGTGGTGCTGCAGCCTCAGTATCGGGGCTCAACCGGCTACGGCGAGGCATTTCTCGCGGCCATCTACCAACACTTCGGTGACCGCGCCTATCAGGATGTAGAGAGTGCGACCGATTATGCTATCGCGCAGGGCTGGGCGGATCCCAACCGCCTGGCAATCTTCGGCTGGAGCGCAGGCGGTTTCATGACCGCATGGACGGTGACGCAAACAGGCCGCTATAAGGCAGCGATCGAAGGCGCGGGCATCACGGACTGGGGGCCGTTCCTGTGGACCAGCGATATTGCGCAAGTTGACTACGACGCGCGCTGGACCGACGAGGATCCGGAGGCGTTCCGGACATTCTCTGCAGTCGCGTATGCGAACAAAGTGACCACACCACTCCTGATCCTGCACGGCGAGGCTGACCAGCGAGTGCCAACGTTCCAAGGAACTGAGTACTTCCAGATATTGGCAGCCCGGGGCAAGACGGTGCGTATGGTCACCTATCCCGGTTCGCCGCACTTTCCGGTGCTGTGGGAACAGCGCTTGAACGTGGTTCAGGAGATAACCGACTGGCTGGCGAAGTACAACAAGAACTAGCAGTCCGGTTCGCAGCACCCAACGGGGTCATCTACGAACCTAAGATCCGGCCCGGTGTTCTCGATGAGAGAGTGCCTTGGGTCAGTCTTCGCGTAGCGCTACCATCGGCTCCACGGTTGTCGCATAGCGGGCAGGAAAATAGCAGGAGGCGAGGGCTGCCATCGCCAGGACCGTCCCCACGATCAGGTAAGTCGCCGGGTCCCACACACTGACGGTGACCAGGCCGCGGACGGCCCGGGCAACCAATAAGGCGAGGACCAAACCAAATCCCAGTCCAATGGCGACAATGACGATCGATTGCCGGTAGATCATGCGGAACACGGAGCCGCGGCTGGCGCCAAGCGCCATGCGCAAGCCGATCTCGTGTATGCGACGGCCCACTGCGTAGGAGACCACACCGTAAAGGCCAATAACTGCCAGGGTCAATCCCAGACCGCCCATGATCGCCGCTAGCGAAGCACCGATTTGAAAGAGCAGCAGCCCATTCATCGTATAGAGTCCCTGGCGCATGGTCTGCACTTGAAAGATGGGAAGCTGCGGGGCTAACTCGTGGATCGCTTTCTCGACGCTCGGTATAAGAGAAAACAAATCCCTGTTGGACCTTAGCTGGAAGATCATCAGAGTGTTCCCTTTGACGTGCTGAGCATAGGGAATGTAAATGTAGGGCTGCAACTTTGCCCCGCCATAGATCTGAAATTCGGCATCGCGCGCCACCCCGACTATCTGCAGCTTGCGGTCTTTCTCATTCGCCATGCGGAAGGTATGGCCAAGGGGGTCTTGATTGGGCCAGAACTTCTTGGCTGTGCTGTCGCTGATCACTGCCACATCTGTGGTGTTTTCATTATCAGCTTCAGAAAAGACACGGCCGCGCAGAAGATCGATGCCCATCACGGCGAAATATTCGGCCGAAACGACGTTGTAGCTGGCGTTTAAGTCACCCGGATTCACCGGAGCCGGGGCTCCGTCAATTACCATTCGGTCGCCGCCATTGTTGAGATAACCCAGGGGGGTCGAGGTTGCGTGGCTGACATAGTCCACCCCCGCGAGCTGACGCAGGCGAGCCGTAATGTTGACGGCGAGATCGCGGGCTTCGGCATCGGTCATCCCGATCTCATGGGAGTCGATGGCGAAATTGATTACGTGATCCGGTTTGAAGCCAAAATCCAGGGTCTGCATGGCGGAAAGACTGCGGACAAAAAGGGCAGCAACCACCAGCAAAACCAGCGAGCCGGCAATTTGCAGAGCAACCAGGCCATCGCGTAGCCAATGGCGGCCACTGGTCACGCCGCGGCTGCCCTCGTGCAAGACGGTGTTTACATTTGCCCTGGCGATGCGCAGTGCCGGCACCAGGCCTACCACCACCCCCGCCAGCAAAGCGATAGCAAAGGAATAGAAGAAGATGCGCCAATCGAAGTCGAAAACCAGCCTGACGGGAAGATCCGTGTGCAGGTCGACGTGACTGAGCGCGGTGCTGGCGGCCATGCCGAGCACGACGCCCATGCCGCCACCGAGCAGCGCCAGCATCACGCTCTCCGTAATCATCTGACGAATAAGCCGGGAGGACTGGGCCCCGAGCGCGGTACGGATGGCCATCTCGCGCTCACGGGCCGTAGCCCGGACCATGACCAGGTTAGCGACATTGACGCAGGCCAGCAGGAGCACCATGAGGGCGAGCGAAAGGAAAAGCCCGGCAATGACGAACATGATGTTGGGATCGCCAGGATTGACGCGCAGCTGTGGCTCGGGAAAGGCCTCAATGCTGAGCTTCTTTTCGACATCCGGGTGGAGGCGGGCGATGTCCTGGGCAACGACGTTCAGCGCGGCGTTAGCCTGCTTCATACCGACTCCGGAACGAAGACGCCCATAGACAAAGAACATGCGGTTCTGCCAGTTATTGATGACATCGGCGGAAGTGCCACCGACGGGGAGCTGCGACAGGGGGAGATACGCAGCCGTGGTTACGAATCCCTGCATGCCGCCGAATCCCTTCGGGGTTACGCCGACGATGCTCATGGGGTGTCCGTCCATCGTGACCGTGCGCCCCACCACTGTCGGATCACCGTTGAACCTTGCCTGCCAGTAGTCGTAGCCAAGAACAATCACCGGGTCCCGGCCCAGGATCTCTCCTTCCGTGCGCAGGAACAGCCGTCCCGCTGCGGGTTTCAGTCCAAGCCCCTCGAAGAAGTTACCGCTGACGTACGCAGTCATGATGCGATCCGGCTGCTGCCCCCTGACCGCCAGGCCGTCGAGATTGAGGGTGTAGGCGAAGACGTCGCTGAAGGAACTCCCACTCTGGGCGCGCACCTGCTTGAATTCGTTCCAGGAAAGACCCAGCTGCAACGGACCGCTGTTTTCGCGAGGAACCACGCTCGCGATCTGCTCGGGATTCGCCACAGGGAGAGGCTTGAGCAGGATGGAATTCACCAGGCTGAATATGGCCGTGTTGGCGCCTATGCCGAGAGCCAGAGTCAGCACCGCAGTGAGGGTAAAACCTGGAGCCTTCCTGAGCTGACGAAAAGCAAAGCGAAGATCCTGAAACAAGGTCCCCATGGAAAGCCTCCCAGGACAAGTTTAGCCGTGCTTGTTTCTGCACGTTCTCTTCCGAACAGACCTGGGTCTAAACACCCGATTAGCTGGCAAATACATACGCGAGCGGATGCACTGGCAGGGCAACTTGTCCGGATTTGAGAATGATTGTCCGGAACCGAACAATCCACGAGCCACAATCAAACTCACCCGCGGCTTCAAGCACATTAGGAGACGGCTACATCAGGGTGATCTGGTAGCGCGACACACGGCTACGTCGATAGGTCCCGCCAGAAACGGCGGAGGTGAACTACGAGTAGAAAAGCGTGGCTGATGCCGTCAAACGAAACCCCACGAAACTCTAGTCGAGTAGTTCAAAGGAGCGGCATCCTTTCACCGGTTTTGGTTGATCACTTGCTCTTCTGAACGGTTGCGCTGGGCTTGATGCGAGGCGGCACACAATGGAAGCGTATTAAATGAATGCTCTCGCCCCTGCCGTGCTTCGCCACTTTGTCCGCCTGGTAACTCTCCGATCCATCACCGCTAGTTCACGATTGTCACCTGTATTCTTAAAGGGCCTGCACGCACCGAATCGGCGGCCGCGGCAGGTACTGTGTTCAATAGGATGGTTGTCGAGCCGGGAACAGCCGCGGCCGTCGGATAGATCGCGAATTGGCCGCTACCAGTTTGGCCTTGAGCCGCATTCGTTTCCAGACCGCTGTTCTGTAATTGTGGCTGCCATGTCAATTTTTCCGCGCCGTCCGACAACTGCGCGACGACGTTGATAATCACAGGCTTAGTTACGCTATTGAGCGACTTCGAAACGACCACACCAGTGAGTGGACTCGCACTGAATTGCGGTTCGGGAACAAATGTCGTCATGTGCGTGTTCCACTCCGCATATTCGTTAGGGTCGGCAACGCGAACAACATCTTTGATGTAACCCTGAACTTGGCTATTGAGAAAAGGGAAAAATAGGAGACCCGGATACCCCCCCGGATTGTAGCTTCCCCCCGGAGGTGGGCGGGAATCATTAATGGTCCGCGGCACCTTGAATATAGCCAGCCGCTCGCCGGTAAAAGTGTTGTACAACGTACTGGGATTCACAAACGGGTCACGAAACCCGTTATATTTATCAGTCCAGCGCAAAAGGTCTCCCCCAATTGTGCCCCTGACGGCAGTCTCTACAGAGTCTTGTACTACCGATACCGAATAGCTGGCATCCACTGAGCCATTGATGCCCGACACATCCCCGCCGAGACTTGCACCCACCGTGAATGTATCGGTTTTTTGCGTGACCGGAGTTCTCGGCGCAAAGTCAACCAATCTTGGAATGATGGTCGAGGAAAGGGGATTCCTCGCCTGTAATTCAAATTCCGTTCTCGAATTCGCCCAGAAATTAGCCTGAACACCTTTCTCGAATAAGCCATAGCTAAAGGGATCCCACCTTGGCTCTTGCGTGTACGTGGTATCGACGAGGAAGTAGTCGTCATTCTCTCTGCTGGCGTTGAGACGGTACACGACGATCTCGGCGGTGGCTCTGCCCAACACACGGTCGGAGCCATGGATCGTCCCTCTTTGTACCTGGTTATTGTACGCGGCGAGTGTGAACTGCTTCAGCTTGGTCCAGGCATTCCGGCTGTAACGCGACCCGCCGCTGGCGGGAGCCGCGAATGCCTGTGCATCCGGTACCGCCGATGCAGTCCGCGCACTCGATGCACCAGCATTCAGCAGGGGCTCCAAAGTTGACGAGATCCAATCGGAGACCGCGGTCTCTGTATCGGTCGCAGTTTCGCCAGAAGAGGAGAAGCTATACCCGACACCGGTAGGATCGACAAACGCGGCGTACGCGTGGAAACCTTCCGCAGCTTCGGGGCTCGGACCAGGCGGCGGCTGACCGGGCACCGGCCGGGAACCTGGCGCTGTGTATGGATAGTCGCTGACCACGTCCGTGTCGAGATCCGGGCTCAGTTCGCCCGTTGCATCGGCAAGAACACGATCGTCGTCGAACGAGATGGCAACCATACCCGCGGCCAGGGCCTCTGTTGCCTGACAGACCGATTGGTGTTGCGGTGCGCCCGAAGGGACAAGATAAATCGGGATGTCGCCGTATACATTTTGTGGATTGGGAACGGGCGGCTGCACGTCGCCACAAGATGCGTTGGAAACGGCAGGGGTATCGTCTTGAGCATGGATCGCAGTCACGCTTAAGACCGTCACCGCGAGGAGTGCAAAGACCCGGACTGCAACAGGGAACCAATCAATTCGCGTGACTAAGATCTTCTGCTGCTCAGTTTTTTCCTGCATCACGATCCCTTTTCCTTTCGGTGGGTGCCACGTTTGCCTGATGAGGATGGACACGCTGGTGGACGAAACCTTGTTAGCCATCAACCAAGACACTGAAGCACCTCGCCTGCGGCTCGCTCTCCGGAGCGAACCGCTCCTTCCATGTACCCATTCCAGAAAGTGGACGCCTCCGTGCCGGCCCAGTGGATCGGGCCAACTGGTTCGCGAATCGTGGTTCCGTAATCGAGCAGCACACCGGGACCGGCATAGCCTACCGGTCCACCGCGGGACCACTGCTCAGAGGGCCATTGAAATTCGAAGTAGTCGATCGGATTGAGAGCGGCGTCCCCAAAAGCCGCGGCAAAGCCCCCTAACACCGCGGCACGCCGGTCCGCTGCGGAAAGGGTCGTCCAGGCACGCGCGCGCGCACCGCCGACAAAGCCGATGAGTATGCCCGAATGCCCGCTTGGCGGAGAATTGTCGAAGGTACTACGGACAGGGCCCGGAGCCATAACCGATACTCCGGAGAACCCGGCGGCGCGCCAAAACGGCTGGTTATAAACCGCCTCCACCTTGATCAAGCTGCCCATCGGGTACCGTTGGAGAAATTGCGCTCGTTGAGTCGGCAACTCAGGCTCGTATTGGATACCTGCGGCCAGCGCCGGCGAGATGGCCAGGATGACCTGCCTGGCCTGGACCGTCAGGGTGTCCGAGATTACGGATACTCCGTTCGCCGACCACAGAATGGCGCGTGCGGGGGCCTTGAAAATGATGCTCGTGCCCAATTGTTTGGCGATCAGCTGGGCCAGCAACTGGGAGCCGCCGACGAAACGATCCTGCTGGGCTCCATTGGCTATGCCGAGAAGCCGCTCCAGAGCGCCCGGGGTCGACTCGTTGCCCGCTGCGGCGATGTAATAGAGCGCAAAAAGCAGGGAGACATCACGCGTCTCAGCACCCCAAAGATCAGCCACACCGGAGAAGACTTCGAGCGCATCGGCGCTCGCGTCGTTGGCTACGAGCCAGGAATAGAGGGTAATCGAATCCCATTCCGCCGCGTTCGTGGCTGTCCATGGTGCGTCGACCGGGACCTGGCGGGACATGGCGTCGAGCAAGGTGACCAGCTTTACATATTCGGCAAGCAATGCGGGGGGATATCCATCCTCCGACCGGGTTCCCCCAATAATCGTTACGGTGTTCCCTGTGTCAAAGGTCGGATACGTCGCAACCCCATATTCTTTTGCTAACGCAGCCATGCGGGTTTGGGTCGGGCCAATATAAGTCCCTCCCGCTTCGGTGATGTCCCCATCGTCCAGGACCTCGTTGCGAACCTTACCACCTACGCGGTCACGTGCTTCGAGAACGATGACAGACTTGCCTGCCTTGGCAAGCTTCCGCGCGGCCGCGAGTCCGGAGAATCCCGCACCCACGACCACCACGTCGGCGCTGGACGAAGAAGACGCCTCGGCCGCCCGGGGTAAAGCCAGTGCGGCCGCTCCGGCAGCGGCGGTCGAAAGCAGACGCCGCCGGGTGAGTTGCGACCCGGCCGGTTGTTGCGGCGAATCGCTCTGTTGCGTCTGCTTCAGTTTGCGATTGAGAACCAGGTCGGCAATTTTCAACATTCGGTTAAATCCTTTCGCGAAACTATAGGTCTGTTAGTTATCTCGTCCGTCGTCATCCCCAGGCAGCAGAGCTTTGCCGCGGCGTTGCCGTCACACGCGTGATCGTTCCCATCAACTCTGGGAGCGAGATCTTTTCGGAAGGGGAGGCCGGACAAGGGCGAAGTTAGCAGCGAATCCGGGATTTGGGCAGCTGGAAGATCTAAATTCGATCTAAATTCGCTGTGATGGCGTAATGTATTGACGGACCGACAGTTAATGCCAGATGCACATCAGATATTACGCGCGATGGTAGACTTTACCGGAATTGCCGCGGGTCCAAGATGGTGCTTCGGTTCGGGCGAAACGAGTTAAACCCAACTAGCTTTGAATTGCGCCGCTCAAATCGCCGGGTGCAATTGGCGGCGCGTCCGATGGAATTGCTCCTGCTGCTGGTGAACCGGCGTGGCGAACTGGTCACGCGCGAAGAAATTGCCAGAAGTCTTTGGCCGGGGATGGATGTCGAGGATCTGGAGGCGCGCATCAATACTGCGATCGCGCAGATTCGAGCGGCGATCAGTGAAGATGCTTCCAAACCCCGCTATATTGAAACGGTCTTCGGCAAGGGATACCGGTTTATTGGGGTTGTGGAGACGGTCGCTGCTCGCGAGGGTGTAGCAGCGGGTAAGGCTTCTGTTGAACGTGGCGCGAACGGAACTGGCACGAGCGACCCGTTGAGTGGCTCTGCTCCGGTTGTTCCTCGCACCGGGGTTGGCGATTCTGCACCATCAACCGCGCACGAGATCGAGAAGCCGGAAGCAGCAGAGCTGGACCTAAATACACAGAACCTTGCATCCCAGTCCGCGGTCAAGATAAGGAGTCTCTCCCTACCAGGATTGGCGGCTCTGGTTTGTATCGTTGTGGTTGTGGGCATCGGCGTGGTGAGTCTGAGGCGTGCGAAGACGACCACCGCGAAATCCCGCGAGTGGACGAGTACGCAGATCACCACAAACGACAGCGACAATCCCGTAAATACAGCGGCCATCTCACCGAATGGCCACTGGCTGGCTTACGGGGACAGCACGGGCATTTTCGTGCGGGAGATACAGACGGGACGAACCCGGCTCTTGAAGGCTCCTAAGTTTCGTGCCACGCGGCTGACCTGGTTCTCCGATGAGACCCAGCTGCTGTTGACGGGATTCAACTTCGATGAGGCGCACACCGGCCTCATACACCCGGGCGCTACCGGGCAGGACATGGCTCAGCCTGAGATCTGGATTTTGTCCACCACCGGAGGTGAGGCTCGGCTGCTTCGCAAGGATGCAGAGGATGGGGTACCTTCGCCCGACGGCCGAAGCGTGGCGTTCACTGTGGATGCTGGGCGAGAGATACGATTGGCCGGCATCGATGGATCGAATGAGCGATTGATCGTAAGGGGAAACGAACAGGAGAAGTTCGGAGCCCTATTCTGGCCGGCAGGGGGCAGGCGGATTAGTTACCAGTTGCGGAGACCTTCCTCCAGCGGATACGTCGAAATCGAATCCAATTACGCGTGGTCTTATTGTTCACGGGACATTCAGACAGGGCAAGAGACCGCGCTGGTGGACGATCTGCCGTTTGATTCGGCACAGGAGACTGTGGATGGCCGGATGTTTTATCTCCGTTCGCACCCGGCGAACGATGGAACTCACAATGGAATTTGGGTTGTAGCTACGGACCCTTCCACGGGTAGGTTTGTCGAATCGCCGATTCGGGTTTATGCCTACAACGATTTTGTCGTGTCCAGCGGTATCAGCGTGACTGCAGACGGCAAGAAGGTGGTTGCGATCAAAGAGAATCCGCAGCCGGAAGTCTACGTGGGCGACCTCAACTATCCGGGGCCGGCGCTGAAGGATGTGAAGCGGCTCACCAGGGACACCCGGAGCGATTTTCCCCACAGCTTCGATGCGCGTGGGCAGGCAGTGTACTTTGAATCCAATCGTGTGGGACCGTACTATCACATCTTTCGACAGCGAATCGACAGCCCGGCTGCGGAAATGCTGACGGTTGGGGGTGATGCGCAGATCCTCCCCGCCATGATGCCCGATGGGAAAACCCTGATCTATGAAGGGCGCCCTGAAGGTGAATCCGAAGCCCAGCCGAGTGGGCACTTTGAATCAGGCGTGTGGGTGCCGGAAAGGTTTATCTATCGGGCAAATGCAGATGGAAGCGATGCCAGACTGGTTTGGAAAGAGCACGAGTTGGATGAGTGGCGATGCCCTCTGACCTCGGGTACGCACTGCGTGCTTCGCCAAACAGATGGACACCACATGTTTATCTTTTATCTTCTGGACCCCGTCATGGGGAAAGGCCGTGAGCTGGCGCGCACGACCTATACGCCCACGATTTACGGGGACTGGGCACTTTCACCGGATGGTACTGTGGCGGCAATCCCCAACCACGATGCGCGATCGCCATCGATTCGTCTGGTGCGGTTGGATGGAAAAGGCGGTGAGAGCGAGATCAAGGTACGTCAGGCTTTCCAGCTATGGGGTATTTGTTGGGCGCACGATGGCAAGGGCTTCTTCGCAGAGGCGAGAACGGAAGCGCAACACTGGCTCGAGTACATCCAGCTCTCGGGCGAGGTGCATGTGCTGCGCGAAACGAACGGGAATACCTGGGGCGTGCCGTCGCCAGACGGGAAAAAGCTGGCTTTTGTCGATACCACGATAGATCGGAATGTCTTCGCATGGTATTAGCGCTTCCCCTCCGCAACTCTTCTCTTCGGCCTGCTGGTCTGGAAGCCTGCTACATCCTTGCGATCACGGCCTTCGCCACCGCGATGAGCGGTTCCCGAACGCCGGGGATCGTAACACCATTGTTGTCGGCGCTTGCATCGACGGTGCATATGTAGCCGTTGTATAGGAAGATGACGAAGTAGGCGCCCGGCGCCGAAGTATAGTTTGCGGCCTCGCCCACGCCGTGGAGCGTTTCGCACGTCTTGCCCGGTTCCGGAGCACAGAGCGCCTGGCGCTTGGCCATCATCGGTCCGATGGGCCCGAGATCCGCGATTGCGGCATAGCTGACGTAAAAACTCTTACCCTGACCGTTGCTGAAATTGCACCGCTGTTCCGGGCCGGAGGGTGCGGAATCACCCGCGTTGACACTACCTCCGATTACGCTCTGGATCTGCGCGGGGGTGACCAGGCTGCAGACGCTGGGCGGCGCAGCATGCGCCGAGACGGAAGATGCGAGAAAGACAAAAAAGAGCGACGTGCCGTGGCGCAAGAGGATTACCTCGATCTTGAAGGTAGGGTAGATACAGGGAAAGCATACCTAATGCGGCCATTTCATCAGGGATAGGGATCATGTCCCTTGTCTCCCTAGCATCTTGCTCTGCCGGCGGCGGCCAGGATGGTTGGGGTCGGTGAATTCGAGCAGTTCGATGGGCGCTCCGTTTTCGACTATGAACGCTACGCGGACGCCGTCGGATGGGCTGTTGGGAGGAATCAGAATTTCGCGGCCAGCAAGCTCGGAAGCCAGATCGGCCACTTCAAACGCGACGTGCGGAACTTGCCGGACGAGATCGGGGACCGCCGCGTCCGCTTCGAAGCGCATCCACTCCACGCCAAATTCGCTTTTCTCGTGGCTGACGACAAAGACTTTCAGGTGTTCCAAGTGGGTCTCGCCAGGCTTCGCTTCCGTGGTGGGAATTCCGATGTGATGGTAGCGGCGCATTGCTTTTCGCTCTCTGTGGAATCGTCACAGATTCTACGCCGTTGTTACCGCGTTTGAAACCGCACCCTCGTAACGTGGTAAGCGGTTCACCTTTAGCGTTGCGGATACCGTAGGCCTGCACATAGACAACCTTGCCATGATCGATGAGAGCGAGACCGTTCGCGTGCGTGCGAGCCAGCACTTGCTTCACCTCTGCGTCGATGGCGCTTCCGGTTGGAAGAGTGTGTGTGGCCTTTTGCGCGAGCGAGTGCGCGGAAATTGAAAGCACGAGCGCCGCGAGGCGTCACCATCCACTGCCGCCGGTTCGCGTTTCCCCCGGTCTTCTTACGTCAGGGCTCCCCGCGTCCGCCGCGGCTTTCTCGATTTCAGAATTAATCTCGCCTCCAATGAAGATAGCCGCGCCCGTGAAATACAGCCATAGCAGCAGCGCAATCACCGGCTTCATTTCCGCATAGGTCCTTTGGGATGAGCTGAAATGGTCCTGAGAAATGCGAAGAAACGCGATAGAACCGACCCACCACACCACGGCTACAACCGCGCCCGGTGTACTCCATTGCCATCTGCGATCTTTTAGGTTTGGGCCGAAGCGATAGAGCAAGGTGAATGAAAAGAGCAGCAGCAGTATTATCATCAGCCACTGCGCGATGTGCCAGGAAACGGCGAGAGTATGCAAGCCAAAATGGCGGCTGATGGCTGCTCCGGCTCGGCCGCCATAAAGCGTTGCCGCGAGTGAAATCATGCCCATGATTCCCAGCGACAGCGTCAACCCCAAACCGATGGCTAAAATCCTCCACCATGAGCGCTCCTCTTTGACCCCATACGCGTTGTTTAGCCCGACCATCATGGCCCAGGTACCGTTCAAGATGGTCCAGGCGGCACTTGGGAGCGCCCATAAAGCACCAGCCGCAACCGTGGCTCTCAGGTTCAGTTCACCGAGGGTTTTTGCCAGGAGGGCGGACGCACCCGCAGGAACGATTTCCTGAATGTAATCGAGAAGCGTGTTGCGCAACGCAGAGCCGGTGCTGGAAAGCGTGTTCAACAAGACGAGGAGCAGCAGGAGAGCTGGGAATATGCCCAGGAAATAGTAGAACGCGAGCCTTGCTGCCTGGCCGAACACTTCATGCTGCCAGCTCCTGCGAGCTGTTCGTTTTGCCAACTCTCGCCAGGAGAGTCCCCGGAGGCTCCACAACATGGCCATGGTGACAGTTGAGCACGAAACGCTTTTCGCGCCGCTTGATATTGGTAAATGCCTGCCCGGAGAGCACTTCGTCGAATTACATCCACTGGACTACTGGGAGTTGGACATTCGCAAGCGGATCCGACTCACTTTTTGGCTTTCTTGTCGCCTGGGAGCTCGAGGCCAACTGTCGGATGATCGTAAGTGCCACTCAGACGCACAGGCGCCACCGTACCTTGATCTTTCTTCTTGAAAAGCGGGTCGACCGGCTTGAGGAGAATGGATTTAACTCCTGTCGTTGCATGGGACAGATCGGTAACCATACGCAAAGTCCCGGTGACGTCCACGTGTTTATTCATTAGATTGAAGTTTCCCAGGCCATCTGCATCCGCGCCAGGAATCGCGAAAGCCAGCTTGGTGAAGTGCGCCACGCCATTTCGCAAAATTACATTTTGCGCCTTTAGTTCAGCGGGAACAATTGGCGCTTCCGCGGCTGCATTCGCCTCCTTCTTCTTTGGGCCAGTGCCGCTGGCCCGCTGGCTGAATCCATCGATGGTTTGTTGCGTTTGAGCTTGAGTAAAGTGCAGGCCGCTGAGGGCAAAGGCGCCGTTGATCTGCAGGGCCTTTAGAAAATGTTCGTGCTCCGGCGGAACGAAGGCGTCGGCATGCAACGTGGCAGTGCCGGTAACGGGTGCACCGTCATGTGCGAACATACCCATAAGGTCCTGGACGCGGCCGCCCGCAACGGCAAATGCGAACCGCCAGCCCTGTTGTCGATCAATTTCCCCGCTAACGTCGATCCTTGTGTGGCCGGCAGTCGCTTCGACCTTTTGTAAACTTACGCTCCCCTGCATGCCATTCACATAGGCATGAAACCTGGTGGCAAGATACTCGGGCTGGCCCTGACCCACGCGAAAATCAGGTACATCTGTGCTTCCCAGGATCTCCACACGGGAAAGCAACCCCTGAAACGAGGCCTCGCCCTGCAGTTTTCCTGCGATGCCACGGAAAACACCGAGGTCGGCGCCCGCGAGACTGAACTTGCCCGACAAGGGCGTGTTGCCCAGCTCATTCCGCTGCAATGGCCCAAGACGACCTTTCGCGGTCAGTTCACCTGGAGGAAGAGGGTTGGTGAAGGCAACATTGTAGGACATGGGCGTCGAAGCGGATACGTCGCTAAGCGTCAACGTATGGATGAAGAAGCGCAAAGGCGCCTTACCTTCTGCGGTGTTTACCTCAAGCACAGACTGGTTGGCCGTGATTTCGTCGATGATCGCGGTACTGGGACTGGAAGGCCCGGAGAGAAATTTTGTCCCGTTTCCCGGGGTTCCGGAGGCAGGAATCTGCACGTGCAAACCTTGGATATCCAGGACATGAAGGTGGTGAGGCCGGATCATGAAATCGATATAGGAGCCTGTAGCGGTTAACGTGTCCACGGAGGCTAAGGGTGGGATGTTCGTGGAGCCATGCAAACGCAGGATTACGTTGTGAGCGACAAATCCAGGGTGCGGAAAATAAAACCTCTGGTAACTGCCGACTTGAATTGTGCTGGAGAAGGCCTGTGCGAGTGCAGGCAAGACCTCGCGACCTCGATAGGGCCAGCGCCTCCATAAGTAGACGCCCAAGAGGGTACAGATCACAACTAAGCCTGCGATCACCGCTACGATCCACTTAGCAGCGGCGCCAGTCTTCGCGGACTTCACAGCAGTTTTCTCGGCAGATATAAGGGAGCTCACATTGAGCGTTAGATGCACTCCGTCTCCAGGTGGTTGTGGAGCAGCAGGCTAGTCAAAGGGATTAAACGCTCGCTGAACTCGAAGGGACAGTGTCCACTTATCTCTGTTGCCGCGAACCTTCTTGAAGGCGATGTTTCAGCAGATCCATCAGTATGCGGACCATACATACTCGCCGGTACTGCTGAGTCCTAACAATCTCCACGTCCGTAAAACATAGCAGACGGTCATTGTTTTGTGACGCCCAGGAGCATGCAGTGGATATGATTTGGAAACGATTCAGGGAGCAGGAACCGCATTGTCTTGCCATCCTGATCGGCATGGCGATTCTTAGTCTTGGGTCTTTATCGAATGGCGTCTCATGGGGACAAACACCCGGTTCGGGCGATCCCTCACATTTCAACTATGACGCAGGGATGTCCCTCGCCGTAAAACAGCTCTCCGCGAAAGTTCAGGATAGCGTAACTATTCAGGACATCACGTATGCGGGCTCCGACGGAGACATCGTCCCAGCTTATCTCGTCATCCCGCAAGGCACTGGAAAATTCGGGGCAGTGATCTGGGGCCATTGGCTGATGCCGGGAGCCGCCAACTCCAGCCGCGACGAGTTTTTAGATGAAGCGATTGCGCTTGCATCGAGCGGCGTCATCTCTCTGCTGATCGACTCCCCACAACATCGCCCAGGCTTCAAGCCAACACCGAATCCCGTTCTGGTTGCCCAGCAGGTTGTCGATCTACGGCGAGGCTTAGACCTTCTGCTTTCGCGTGCGGACGTAGACGCGAGCAGAATCGCCTACGTGGGGCATAGCTGGAATGCAGGGAACGGCGCAATACTCGATGCCGTAGACAAGAGGCTTACGGCATTCGTCTTCATGAGCGGTCCGCAATCCACGATGGAATACGTTCTTTCCTCTGATTCACCACGCATGGCCCCGGCCCGAAAGACGATAGACATGGCGAAGGTGGAACAGAATCTGAAGGCAAATGCCTGGGCTGATCCTGGGTCATACGCAAACAAACTTGGCCCCGCTCCGGCGCTCTTTCAATATGGCTTGCACGACGAGGTGTGGGTCCCTTTGGCAGATGCGAAGGACTACTTCGCGATGAGTTCGGGACCGAAAAATGTTGAGTTTTACGATGCTGATCATGCCTTGAATGAAAAGGCTCGAACCGATCGTGATGACTTCCTGAAAAGGGCGCTGCAGCTGCAACCTGGCAGCTGACCGGCCTGCAGGTAGCTGGTGTTGGGCGATGTGAGCGAAAAAGGCTTAAGGGCCGCGATGGTGGCGGCTGCGATCCTGGGTTCTTTACGCGGCGCGTTGGGAGAGAACGGGCTGCTCCGGCCGGGGCAATTGTTGAGCAGTCTGAAGCAAGGAGGACAGACGGGACGTTCACCGCCCTATGTAGGCTTATTAGAAACACATCGGTGGACGTCAGTCAGTAACCTGAAAAGGGTCCCGAAATTTGGAAGGATTCTTGTTGATCAGCTTTTAAAGCTGGATAATTTCTAGTAGATTAAAACAACCACACTATGACTTGTTGTTGTCCCACCTGCCGATAGAGCTCTGAAGCCCCATCCGGGGACCTTGGGTCCCAACCCATCCAGACCTCAAAATCCAGAATCAGGTTCCCGAATTCAAAGGAGAATCCAAAGTGCCAAGAGCTCTTTATGCTGTTATTTCTGCTTCACTGCGCCGGCTGCCGCGACCGATCTCTGTTGTGCTTTTTCTGTTTGCTGTAGTGGCCTGCCTGCCCCTGGCCGCGCAGGACGACATCACCACGCAAAACGCGACGTCCGGGCTCAATGGCGTATGGGTCACCGGGCCGGCTGCGAACCCGTTGAGCTTCCTGAACGGCGCGGCCTCGCGTACCACCGGCAATCCGGCGCCCTACGACTTTCCCGACTTTGCTCCAGTGACCTACGTCGACGAAAAGCTGCCCAATTGGATCGATGTGCAGGCCGAGGAGCGGTTCCGGTATGAGGGGTACCGCAATAATAGCTTCAAAGCGGGTATCAATGACTCCTACCTGTTGAACCGCTTCCGGTTCCAGGTGGATCTGCATACGCCCAGTTGGCTGCGGGTTACGGCGCAGGTACAGGACGCCCGTGCGGGCTACCAAACCCCGCCGATCGGCCCGCCGAACACGGTTCGCTGGGATCTCAAGTTGGGGTATGTGGAGGTTGGAGACCCGGAAAAACACTGGTTCAGCCTCCGCGTGGGCCGGCAGATCATCAACTACAACAATACGATCATCGCCAACTCGGAGTGGCGCAACCAGGGGCGGTCGTACGATGCGGCCGTGCTGAACCTGAACGCAAAGCGCGAGCACCTGGGCATCTTCGCCGCCTCGGCTGTGGTGCCGCAGGCCTATGGTGTGAGCCCGCATCAGGAAGGCAACAACATCTACGGAGCCTACGGCCGTATCGATGATTTTCTAGTGCCGCACTCGGACACTGAGCCGTTCTTCCTGTGGCGAGTGCAGCCGGCGGAGGTTGTGGAACCCGCCGCAGGCAAGGCCACCGGCAAGGAGAACGAGAAGGTTCTTGGCGTGCGCTTCAAGGCGCAAGCCCACAACGCGCTTGATTACTCAGGCGAGGTAATCCTCGAAACCGGCAAGGTGGGATCGCAGCCGCTTCATGCCTTTGCAGGGCAGGCAGGCGCGGCGTACCAGTTCCTCGATGTAGCGTCCAAGCCGCGGGTCTTTACGCAGTACGACTACGCCTCGGGCAACAGCAATCCGGAGAAGAACGGATCGCACACCACCTTCGACACGATCTACCCCACCGCCCACGACCGTCTTGGAATCGCCGACCTGTTCGGCTGGCAGAACATTGAGTCGGTGCGCGCGGGAACCACCATCGAGCCCCACCGGCGGCTCACCCTCACAGTGCAGGGGCTGGACTTTTGGGCGGCTGATGCGCTGGACTCAATCTACAACACCTCGGGCGGCGCGATCGTGAGCAACAAGACCGACCACGGCCGCCATGTGGGCGCGGAAGTCGATGGCTACTCCTGGTATGAGCTGAATAGGCACTTCAACCTGGGGGGCGGCTTTGGCTACTTCGGCGGCGGGCAGTTCCTGACGAATGTGACAACCAGCCACTCGTACACGTACTACTACTTTGCGCTGAACTTCAAAGACAACGGGAAGCACTCGTCGACGCCGTAGTTGCATTTGAAACCGTGTTACTCGCCAGACGAAGAGAACCTTACCGGGCAGCCACACTCCCGCATTCCAAACGCAAGCAAGAGCGTTGCTGCCAGGGGAAGCGTGCTTCGAGATTACTGAAGCGCTTTCACCTCCGTTAGCGGCTTCGACGTTCATACGTCATAGCTGCATGAACGCGCGCGGGAAGACCAACAACTATGTTCGATCATTCTTTGCCTTGGTTTTCGGACGGAACTCGCTCCCGGTAAGCTCTTCCGGCTGCGGAAGGCGGAAGGTCCTTGTGGCCTCCGCGTGGGAAAGCGGAAGCAACGGGAAGAGAAGTTCGGCGACCCGATACGCCTCTTCGAGATGCGGATACCCGGAGAAGATGAACGTCTCAATGCCCAGGTCGGCGTATTCCAACATCCGCTCTGCCACGATGGATGGATCGCCCACCAGAGCGGTTGCCGCGCCACGGCGGAGAAGTCCGATACCGGTCCATAAATTGGGACTGACTTCCAGGTTGGGCGCATTCTGCTGCACCAGCGAGGCCATACGCCGCTGCCCCTCTGAATCGAAACGGTTGAGTCCTTCGTGTGCCTTGGTGATTGTCTCGCGATCCACATAGCGAATGAGCGAGTTCGCTGCGCTCCATGCTTCCTCGACTGTCTCGCGAACGATGACGTGAAGGCGAATTCCGAAGCGGACGATGCGACCCTGAGCCGCAGCTGCAGCTCTTACCTTGGCGATCTTGTCCGCCACCTGCGCAGGTGGTTCACCCCAGGTGAGGTAGACATCCACGTGCTTGGCTGCGACCTCGATCGCAGGATCAGAGGAACCGCCCAGGTAGAGCGGCGGGTAAGGTTTCTGGACCGCCGGGTAATACACCTGAGCATTCTCCACATGCAAGTGTTTGCCCTGGAAAGTGGTCTTGCCTTCAGCCAGGATCTTTCGCCAGATGGTGAGAAATTCGTCAGTGATTTCGTACCGTTCATCGTGGCTAACGAACACGCCGTCGGCGGCAGCCTCAGTCGGGTCGCCACCGGCAACAACGTTAACGAGCAGGCGCCCTTCGGAGAGCCGATCGAACGTTGCTGCCATGCGTGCCGCCAGTGTGGCTGACGAGATACCGGGTCGCACGGCAATCAGGAACTTAAGCCGCCGTGTGAACGGCATTACACTCGAGGCAACCACCCAGGAGTCCTCGCATAGATTGCCCGTGGGCAGCAGAACGCCTTCAAAGCCGAGTTCATCGACGGCGGTTGCTACTTGCCGCAGGTAAGGCAAATTCGCTTCGCGAGACTGTCGCTTATCGCCAAGGTATCGGCCATCGCCGACCGTAGGAATAAACCAGAACACTCGCATAGTAGAGCCTCACAACCTGTTGGACATGCATCGCCCGAGTGACAATGAGTAGGACTAATCCGGCCGTTACCATGCGGTAACGGAAGAGCACAACAAAGATGACAGTAGCTCCTGCGACCTAGAGAGCCAGGCAAGTAGCCGCAACGCATGAGCAACAGAGACAGGCCCTCAAGCCAGCCTCTCTTGCTCGACCAGCTTCCGGCTGGTGACGAAAGCTATTTCGGCTGCGGTACGACGCGCAGGTAAGGCTTTACATGTTTCAACGTATCTCCGTATTTTTGCTTGGCTTCGTCGTCCGAAACGGAAGGCAGAACAATCACATCGTCGCCTTGCTTCCAATCGGCCGGGGTAGCGACTTTGTGCTGTGCGGTTAGCTGCATCGAATCGATCACGCGCAGCAGCTCGCCGAAGTTGCGCCCTGTGCTCATCGGGTAGCTTAGGTGAAGTTTGATTTTCTTGTCCGGTCCGATAATGAAGACCGTGCGCACTGTCGCATTGGTCGCCGCAGTGCGGCCCTCCGAGGTCGTGCCGGCATCTGCCGGCAGCATCTCGTAGAGCTTGCCGATCTTCAGCTCGGGGTCTCCGATCATCGGGTAGTTCACTTTATGGCCGCCCACTTCTTCGATATCGATGGCCCATTTGCTGTGGTTGCTGACTGGGTCCACACTCAAACCGATGACTTTGGTGTTGCGCTTGGCAAACTCGTCCTGCAGGCCCGCTACGCTCCCCAGTTCGGTGGTGCAGACCGGGGTGAAGTCTTTCGGGTGGGAAAAAAGGACGGCCCAACCGTCGCCGATCCACTCGTGAAAGTGAATGGTGCCCTGGGTCGTGTCTGCTGTGAAATCGGGAGCTGTGTCATTAATTCTTAGGGACATTGTGCTTTTTCTCCTAACGCAATCTAGTTGGCGGCTCAGGCAGAAAGCGAAAAGCCTGCTGTGCCGGGGTGGCGAGCAGGCTTTTGTCGAGACGTCGAAACGATTATGTCTAGGCGCGTTGAACGCGCGTACCCGTCAACCGGCAGATGCTCGGGACAGGCAACAGGACTTTCTGGAAATACGAACCATATGGGTCAAGGTAAGTCCTGCGTCTCCAGCTGTCAAGAGGAAGCCCCCCTTGTTGCCTACTTCCTGCTCGGCAAAGTTCCCGCCGCTGAGCATCCCGCTGATTGATGGCGTTACCATTCCTTAGTAGCCCGACATGGCACCTAATCCGGTGCCGTAATCTGCAAGTGAGGTAAGCCGAATGAGCAGCGATGAGGAACTGAATGAGATCGGAGTCTTAAAGCGGCGTGAGATCGAAGCTCGCCTCCTGGCGCCCATTGTGGATGCGCTCGGCGATAAGTTTGGACGGCAAGCGGTTCTCGAAGTGGTCCGAAGTGTTGTTACGGAGATTGCCCGCCGGCAGGGCAGGGAACTCGCCACTCGCCTGGGTAGGAACGATCTGCAGGCCTATGGAGAGTCCGTTGAGCCCTGGAGAAGGAACGACGCGCTACAACTGCGCATTCTGGATCAGAACGAAAGTGTTCTGAATTTCGACGTGACGAGGTGCAGGTATGCAGAACTCTATCGCAGAATGGGCATCGAGGAACTGGGCAGCATACTCTCCTGCGGTCGCGACGCGACCTTCATCGAGGGCTTCAACGGACAGATCGCGCTCGAACGCAAACATACGATCCTTCAGGGATCCCCGGCCTGCGATTTCCGCTTTAGCAGACGGTCGGCCCCTGAGTCCGTCGATCCAAAGCGAGATAGCCACCCAACGTGAGGACGTTTCACGGAGAAATAGCTGCAGCCTCGTAACCAGCCTGTCATCCCGTTCCCGTTCAGCCAAATTGCTTCGGCAAACCAGCCGGACAGCAAAAAAGCCCACACTCTGGCAGGCGGATTCTCAGATTTCTGAACCTTATTGTTTCCGGGAGCCTAATTCGGCGGAGTTTCGGACCGACGTAACCTCTTCGGGACTCATGAACTCAATCCAGCTTTCAACGAGATCCATCAAGAACGACGCAACCAACCGGCCTTTTGCATCCACGAATGCCAGATGATCGCCACGCCTTCTGGTCCGAGCGGCAATAACGTGTTGAAAGATGCCATCTGGTTTGAGTAGGACCAGAAAGGTTTTCTCGCGCATACCACAGTATGCGCCCGAATTCAGGGCGAGACAAAAGGCACCCCGAAAGGTGCCTTGTTTCTGCTCCAAACCTTGTGTCAGGTTGACTTGAAGACTCTTTGTGGCGGGTTGGGTGGGCCGAGGTACCCTTGGAAACGGCTCCGCGATGATTCAGATTTCCACGGCTTCGCCGCCCCAAACCGCAGGGTCGACGTCATCGACCGTAAGGGTCAGCGTCCAGATGTGTCCTGCGAAGTCTCGGAGTGTGGCCTGATACTCACCGTAAACGTGCTTCATCGGCGGATGGACCACAACCGCTCCGTGCTCCTGCGCCCGCGCGCACAATGCGTCCACATCCGACACCCGCAGCATCACGGAACTCCTGGCCGCCCACTGATTGTCCTTGCCCGTATCACTCACGATCAGGCACGAAGATCCAAACCACATTTGCACGCGATGGTCGCCAATCTTCAAACGGACTCGAAACCCGAGGGCAGCCTCCAGCCATGCCACGGCAACAGGGACATCCGGATAGGCCACCACAGGAATCACCGCACAGGGGGGAGCCGACCGATTCTTCATGGTCTCAACCATATGCCTGGAGAGGGAGCCCGTCGACCCCTGACTTCGCAGAAACGGTCCTAATCTCCGCGCTCTTCATTGGCGTTTGCTCTGGTGCGTCTCACTATGATTGGGGAACTTCCCGTCCGTTCTCGAGTTCTCCCTCAACTTTTTTCTATATCCGCGAGCAGTCTTGCTGGTGGTGCCGTCTTTATCTGCAGGAACACTACAACGTCATTACATGAATATTTTTCTGCCATCGAGTAAGACATTTGCTGAGTCCTTCCGTTTGCTCACAACGGGGCGTGGCGTTTCTCAGCGTGCCTCAACGAAGCTTTAAAACAAAATAAGGCTCGAATCGCACCAGCCGCGAGCGTCAATACCGGTTGGATCTATAAAACGCAAGCGGAGCTGCGCAGCCCCACTACCGGCAACAGCCGGCGACGAAATATAGTGCCTGCACGTGCCGTTTACCTCCTCATGTGAGCTGAACTATCGGGTCAATGAACTATGCCTCGTAACACTTCAAAAAAACAAAGATCATGGATCAGATCGAATCCCACGCCCGTTTTCCTCGTCGTCAGTGCCGCTTGGGCTCTAACCTTGTATTGGAGGGCGGTCTTCAATCCCTTCTCCTCCTATGATGATGTGGCAAATGTCGTTACTAATTCGCGCCTAAGCTCGTGGCACGGAATCATCTATTATTTGCGGACCAACGTTTCGTTCGTAGGGGACCTGCGGGGGAGCGGTGAATCATACTATCGGCCTTTATATTGGATCAGCCTTGCTCTCGACCGTAACCTCTGGGGCGTGAGCTCCGTCGCTTTCCATCTCACCAATGTCGTTCTGCATTGGCTCAACGGCTTCTTACTCTTCACTCTGCTTAGAAGAGTGCAAGTCCCACTTAAAGTCGCAGCATGCACCGTACTGTTATGGATGGCGTTGCCTATCAATTCCGAAGTGGTTGCCTGGATCTCGGCGCGTGCCTACTTATTAGTCGCCCTCTTCGCGCTTCTCAGCGCTTTGTTTGCCGAGTCTTTCCTTGAAACCAAACGCACGGTCACCCTTGGCGGCTACGCGTTAACCGCCCTCTGCGCACTGCTGTGCCACGAAGCCGGAATCCTGGTTTTTCCATTGACTGTTCTTATCGGTTACGCGCTCGAAAAATATCGGACGCGCTCTGCTGTGGCACTCTATTGTGTCGCGGGTGCTGATGCTGCAATCTACTTTGGCATAAGACATCTAATAGGAACCTCCGGTGAATATCGCCAGCCCATCGCGGTTGCTCCTTTTGGTATCTTCTTTTTTAAATATCTTGGCTGGCTTGTGCTGCCTGTTCGCATGAGCATCGAACGTTCTACCAACACTCCATTGGACAAACTTTCCGTAGCGGCTCTTGCCGCCTGGGCTGGCGCCCTGGCTATTTTGGTCATCGTCTTCTTGCTCCGCCGGAGGTGGCAAATGGTTGCGGTGGCAATGGCATGGACTTCAGTCGCTCTATTGCCATTCTGCGGCTTGGTACCCACTTATCAAGGTATGGCGGAACGCTTCCTGTATTTCGCATCGGTAGGTGTGGCCTTGCTGGTTACGGCCATCGGCTTTAACATGCCGTCGTCGGCACGCTCCATCGTGCTGAGCATTGTCGCTGTCTGGGTATTGTGGGGAGTATGGCGGTTGCACGGCCGATTGCTCGACTGGTCTGATTCGATTCGCCTCTATCAATCCTCCCTCGAAGCAAGTCCGAACAGCACTAAGCTTCTCTACAACGTTGGGGCTGTTTCAGAGCAACGGGGGGATTTAACAACAGCCGGCCGATCGTACTTATCCGTGCTGCGCTTACAACCAAATCACGAGCAGGCAATCGCTGGTCTTGCCAATGTTCGCCTTAGGGGAGACATTCCGCAACAAGCGGCGCCGCTCTACCGAAAGGCGCTTTCTATTAAGCCCAACGATGTTCTCGCTGCCACGAACTATGCTGCGTCGCTTCAGGAGCTTGGGGATTTGCCCAATGCAGCGGCACAGTACAGGCGGGCGATTGCGCTTGCCCCGACGAAAGACGATGCGTACTGCGGCCTGGGCGTTCTCTTGTTCCAGGAGGGCGATTCACTCGGGGCCACTGTTCAGTTCCTGAAAGCACAGAAGGTCAACCCGTCCGATCCAACCCCTCATTACGACCTGGGCTCGGTTTATCAGAAGGTTGGACGACCGGTTGCAGCGGCAAACGAGTTTAAGAAAGCGCTCGACCTGAACCCTGGTGACCCCGATGCAATAGCGGCTCTGCAGGTGCTTGAGTCCAGGTAAGAGGACGACAGAGTTTTCTGTCCACGAAACCCGCGAATTTCTCTGATGCGGGGGAGCGATCGGGCAAGGTGGTCAAATAAGTCCTTTGTTTCGCGAAGGTGCTCAAGATTTCCAATCAATTAATTTGATCATCTTGCCTCGGTGGGTGGGTCATTTTCAATCTGCGGAGGCGAAGCTGGTCTCGAGGCGGCTCGTTTTGGAGGCCGTCATTGTGGGGATGGCGAGGGGATGGCGGGCCAAACTCGCGGGTGAGAAATGCGCCATAAGCGCCCTATGCGCCATAAGTCCCCGTTTCATGTGCTGGATCGGCGGTCCTTTGCCGATCGGGAGGGTTCTGCTCCGCCGGTGCGGTGACAAACGGACAATCTTCTGCCTACGAGGTGCGTGTTGGCGGACGTCCCGTATGTCATCCGACGGCCGTGGGATAGCCTCGGGGTGGTGTTTCTCGGGTTGTCAAAACTGCTTCATCAAGAGGACGCACTGGGCGCACCCTGTTTGGACACGGTGATTGTTGCTCTCCGCAGGCGCGCCTTCGCGGGGCGCAGGAATGCTGCGGACAGGCGGTATCCGTCACTTCGACGTCAGATTACGGTTTGCTACACCGGGCGTCAGGCTGGCAAGCGCTGAGGCTTTCGCGGTGGTGGGCGGCAGATGCACGGGTAGAGCGCATGGGTGCAAGGCCAAACAGGGCAGTCGTGGCAAAGACTGCGCTGACGTGTGGTTCTTACTCCCACACTAGTACGGTTTTGGGATCTCGTCCAGAGCGGACGAAGATTTATTTGGTAACCATGTCTGCGCGCTGTTAGGTGCTTCGCGGGAAATAGGTATGCTGTCGCCACAGTAGAGTTTACGGAGCACCTCTAGTCGCCGCCGACAGAACTGCCTAACCTACCCAGTCTTGTGAGTGTTGTCCACAAAACTTGAACTCGCACCTAACCGGCTTGTATAACACGACTTGAACGACAGCTTGGCACGGTGTAACAACACTCTTAAATATTCGCGGGTGATGCCGAACTCGGCACAAACCTCATTTTTGTTGCGTTCTTCCAGCAACACCGAATGAAGCAGACGCCGGTCGCGTTCAGGCACCTGGTTGAGAATCTGGCGAACCAGTCGCTCGGTATCCTTGGCTTCCAGCAGACTCAACGCACTTGGTTCGCGGCCAGCAATGGTGGCCTCCACTTCGTCGTCGATCGCCGCCTCCGTTCTTTTTTGCGAACGATAGTGCTCGAACAAGACATGGTTGCAAACCGAATTGACGAAGGGTCCCAATCGATCCGGCTGTCGCAGGCCACCTTCGCCGCGCAACAGTGTCAGTACGCGCATGAAGGTTTCCTGCCTGACATCTTCAATTGCTTCCTTGGAATTCAAGCGCGAGCGTAGCTTGAGACGGATCAGCTCGCTGAAGTAGTTCACGAAGTGTCGCTCTATATGCGCATCTCCCGCTCGAAGTTTCTCCACGTAAGACGCATCGAACGCAAAGAATTCCAAGCTCCGTTCCCCTGTGGCGACAGCGAGCGCGTTCATGTGTACATTTCTCCTTGTAGAAGGCGTCTCACCAACCGCCCTCACTGATTAAAGCGTCATCTCCCAGCAGAAAGGGCCAGATCGCCAATCATGTGGCTTTCACGACTCAATCGGGCCGATTGCTGGCGGCCTGCCTTCATGGTTCCTTCGCGGCGAGGATCATCGCGCCATTCCCGCCGACGAAGCATTGCATCGTCACGCAATCGGGCTGTCCCGCTCAATGCTGCGGATTAAGATTACCGAGTGCCGACGAGTGCGCGTGATTCTGAGCAGGGTCAGATTGCCGAACCATCTCCGAACCCGACTCGGACACGAACCCCGAGCTTTGCGACATAGCGGTCGGCCCAGGGGACGTTTTGGAGTTTTGTTTCACAGCTGCTGGTTCCCCGGGACGAGGTTGAAGTACAGCGCTGAGCGTAGATCGGGCTGTAGAAGCCTGCGCCCCCTGGTCGATTGTGGCCGGAAAACCGGCGTCGCGGACCGGGGCATCCACCTGCGCGTGCGTTTCCTGAATTAGATAAACTTTTGATACAAAAACCATGAAGAATGCCAACGAAATGGTCAGAATCATAAGACCCGTGACCGACGAGCTGAGCGAAATCTTGCTGTGCTCGACAGTGAGCTGCCCACCTTGACCTTGTTCAAAAGCCGCCTTACCGGTCAGGGCAAGTTGATATCCCGCGATCAATTGAAGCGCCGCCAAAAATACGCCCGAAAGAGTGATTGCAACGACCATCCACATGAGTATCGTTGTTTGTATCTGTTGATTGAGATATGCAGACTTCCGAATGCCGAAGTCAGTCAGCACATCCTCTCCCGCTACATCCTGATAACACAATGAGCGAACACTTCCCAGAACGGCCAGATTGATCGTCTCTGGCTGAGGCTTGATAGCATGCAACATCATCGCTTCGCAGCCGGAGACGCGCTCCGCCTCGTCAAGATTGAGCGCATGGTGTGCGATATAAGACCTGGAGATCATCAGCGCTATGAGAACCACCACGGTCGACACGCCGAGCAGGGATACCCACCAATTCACTGGTGTGAATCGATGGGGTATTGCCTGATATTTACGTATGGACTGATGCGAAACGCAGAACATAATATCCTCCGAAGCACAGCTTGCGGGTTCCGACTCGAACATGTTTAACGACCTACGTACCCGCTGTACTGAACCCCATAGGCGATGAACACGCAGTCAGAAGCGATGGGGAGAGCCTGAACCAAGAATCCGATTGCGTTGTCGGCATAGCAAGTCGATCCCAGGTGTGGTTGAGGAGGAGGGTACGCGATCGAACGCAATGCAAACGGGGCTCCCGGAGTCTGAAGGGGCGTTCTTTGGTCCGGCATAGGCAGCTGGATCGCCGGTCTCATCGGAACTTGCGGCAACTGATACGGATCTCTCCAAACCTGTTGCGCTAATGCACCGGGGGAGCTTGAGAGCACCCCTGCAAATAAGACGCCGGCAAAGACTACCTGAGCTTTCATGACCGCCTCCCAATGAGAGCGCTACATCGTGCGATTTAGGTTATTGGCCGACCACTCCTGGGTACTGAATCCCGTAAGCGAGAACAAGACACGGGGCACCAATCGGGGCAAGCTGCGCGAGGGATCCGCTTACTGACCCTGCATAACAGGTCGACCCTAGTTGCGGCGGTTGGTACACCTGTTGTGGCGGGTACACCGGTCCTGACTGATTCCAAGATAGAGGTTGCGGGTTAGGGGAGGGCGGTACGAAAACAGGCGCCGGTGGGGAAGTCTGCGGCATGGGTGGGACTTCGGGTTTCTGGACTGGCCTTCTCGGCGCTATCTGGGCCTGGGCGCACAACGAGACCGAAGCAACGCAGACAAATAAGGTGCCGGCCACGATTGTGGTGCAAGAAGCCTTTAAAACGCGCGCTTTAGTTAGATTCGTGAAATGTCGAGTTTTGCAAATTGTCGACAACATGTTAGTTCTCCTTTTTAGTCAGGCGTTATAGAACCTCGCTTGAGCTGAGATGTTGCACGCTGCGGACCAAACGCAGACGCCGTATACCAGCAACCAATCCTGTTGGTTTTGCAACAACTTACACGGAGGCTGCTTTTGTCGAAGGCAGGCAACGGTAGCCGATCAGCTACCGTGCGGAGCCGATTGGTTACCTCAGCAACCCGGTCATCAGGCCTACTCGATGGTCAAAAACTGCGGGCGCTGCCCCGCGATCGGGATGATAACTGCCTACCCAAACCTGAAGTGGGAGAGCTTGCTTTAGCTTCAAGCGAATCGGCTGCCTGTTCCCGTCGACTGGGTCAGGGGCCTCGACAACCGCTTCAGCAATCATCCTCACCGGGCGACGAATCTGAAGGCTTGTATGTTCGCTTCCGAAGTCGGCCGACCCTTGTGGGGGCACCAGAGGCGGTCAAGCGTGACATGGTATTTCAACGGTCAGCCGACTCTGTAGCCTTCACTGTATTGCTTATCCCAGTCGCTTCATGTCGGACTTCAGATTGAGATTGCGAATCAGCCGGTGCAGGTATTTGGGGTGAATTCCCAGGAGGCGTGCAGCGTCGACGGGGCTGCCGTTCGCCTCGTCGAGCGCTGTTAGGATAAGCTGCCTTTTTGTCTGATTCAGAGTGTCGTGATAGCGAGCGGCCAGAGCCGATGACTGCTCTTCAAGCAACTCGTTGGGCAGGTCTTCCGGGAGAATTTCATCTGTCAGTCCCATCACGATGGCGTGCTCGATCGCGTTCTCCAACTCGCGAACATTGCCCGGCCAACTGTATTGCATCAGCAAGGACCGTGCTTTCGCAGCGATGCCTTTGAAACTGCGCTCGCCCTGAGCAGCATACTTGTTGGCGAAATACAGGGCCAGTGCGGGAATGTCCTCGCGACGCTCGCGCAGGGGAGGCATTGCTATGGAAACTACATTCAAGCGATAGTACAAGTCCTGCCGGAATTCACCTGTCTTGATCGCCTGTTCCAAGTTCTTGTTGGTCGCGGTCACGACCCGGGCGCTAAAGGGCAGCGAGCGGCCTCCCCCGAGCCGTTCGAATTCACGTTCCTGCAAGACCCGCAGGAGCTTGGCTTGCAATGGAGGAGCCATCTCCCCGATTTCGTCGAGGAACAGCGTTCCGTCCCCGGCGGCCTCGAGCTTGCCCTTTCTGACCCCAGTGGCGCCTGTGAAGGCTCCCTTTTCGTGGCCGAATAGTTCACTCTCCATCAAGGCGTCCGGTATGGCGGCGCAATTGATGGCGACGAACGGCTCATCGGACCGCCCGCCGTTGGCGTGAATGGCGCGAGCCACCAGTTCCTTGCCAGTTCCGCTCTCGCCGCGAATGAGTACTGTCGAGTTGCCTTTGGCAACTCGCGCAATGAAGTCGCTTACCCGCAACATCGGCCGACTTTTCCCGATGAGGTTATGGTCGCCTTTGACCTCTACCCGCAGCCGCCGGTTTTCCGCCTGGAGACAATCCAACTTAGACAGGTTCTCTAGCGTGACGGCGGCGATGCGGGAGACCGAGCTGACGAAATAGGCGTGGTCCTCGCTAAAGGCTGGTAAAGAAGAGGGTGAGCTCAGATAAATGACGCCAAGGATTCTCTCAACCGCAAGCAGGGGAACACATAACACATGCTCGGTCGCAGCGGTCTCGGCCGGGATTGTTGCGAAGACGGCACATCGATCCCAGATCGCCCGCTGCACCAACTCGTCGCAAATGGGCATCTGCTGCTCAGCAGCACCCTTCCTATTCCAGGTACAGGGCGAGGCGGGTTCTTCATGGCCGTTCGCCTGAAGTACGATTGCGCCCTGTGCGGCCGGGATCACTTCGGAAATGAGCATCAGCAGCTCCCGCTGCATGGCTTGCACGTCGCGAGTTGAGTTGATGACATTCGCGATCTTGAAAAACGCGCTCAGATCGCGCGCCATCCGGCCTACCCCTGAGCCAAGTGACGGCTGGCCGGTACGATCCAGGGGCATTGTTTTCAGCCTGGTACCAGCCCAGTACCTGGCGAGATGGGACGACTCGAGGGCGGTCTCATCGTCCGGGCCGGTGAGGAACAAATATTCGCTGCTGCCGACACGAATTCGGTCGCCGTGCCGAATGACCTCACGGCTCACCTTGTTTCCGTTGAGCAAGGTGCCATTGTGACTATCGAGGTCGGCGATCTCAAAAACGCCTGAAACTTCGCGGACCGAGCAATGCCTTCGCGAAACCCCAGCGTCGCTCATCACTATCTGATTGGCGGGGTCTCTTCCCAGTAACAGTGGGTCGTCCTTTAGGGCCCAAACGGTTCCCTTGAGTAAGCCGGAGATTGCCAGCAGTCTAGGGTCGCTCAAGTCCGCCTCCAGTGATTCAGTTTAGACGTGCTCAAGAAGCTTCGTCGAATCGGCTGCCGACTGCTGCGGGAGCTAAACGGCTCCTAGCGTTACTGTTCGCCTGGACCGCCCATGAAACATGCCAGACGAGACTGGCGACGCTCATGTTCTGGCAAAACGAGAGAACAAACTTGTCGAGCGTGCCTAGGCGGCGGCGTTGGGGAAGCAGCGCCCGAAAGACGGGTTTAACGGGGGAACGGGGCGTCAAGGGATCAGTTATGACAGTTAACCAAAGGTTGCGTTACTGCATGGGAACTGATATTCGTTCCTGGTGTGCGGATATGGCGTCATCAGTCCGTATTGGAGGGCGTCATTCTTCGTTGACCAGGGGATACCGCGTCCGTAAGATAAACTTCAAAGCGGGCCATCGATCCCGAATGATTGGCCAAACCATCTCGCACTACCGCATCATCGAGAAACTCGGTGGTGGGGGTATGGGCATTGTCTACGAGGCCGAGGACACGGAACTGGGCCGCCTTGTTGCCCTTAAGTTCTTACCCGAAGAGTTAGCTTCCCACCCGCAGGCGCTGGAGCGGTTCCGTCGCGAAGCGCGGGCTGCGTCTGCGCTCAATCATCCCAATATCTGTACTATCCACGAGATTGGCGAGTATCAGGGCAAACGCTTTCTGGTCATGGAATTTCTCGAGGGCGAGACGCTGAAGCATTGCATCTCCGGAAAGCCTATGAAGACCGAGCTCCTACTCGACTTGGCGATTGAGATTGCCGACGCGCTCGAGGCTGCTCATGCCGAAGGTATCGTTCATCGTGACATCAAGCCGGCGAATATCTTTCTGACCAAGCGCGGGCACGCCAAGATTCTGGATTTTGGCCTGGCTAAAGTGACGCCGGCCGCCAACAGGGTTCTGGCAGCGACGGCTCGGGAAATTACGGTGAGCGAGGATTACCTGACCAGCCCCGGCTCTCCGCTCGGCACCGTCGCCTACATGTCACCGGAGCAGGCGCGAGCGGAAGACCTGGATGCGCGCAGTGATTTGTTCTCGTTCGGTGTGGTGCTGTACGAAATGGCAACCGGTGCACTGCCGTTCCGTGGCATGAGTGCCGCGGTCATCTTCCGCGAGATTTTGGATCATGACCCGATTCCCGCATTACGGTTGAATCCTGATCTTCCCCTTAAGTTGGAAGACATCATTCAGAAGGCCTTGGAGAAAGACTGCGAGCTACGGTATCGAAGTGCCGCAGAAATGCGATCTGACCTGAAGCGTTTGCGACGCGATACGGAGTCGGGGCGCTCGGATCGACTTATGCATGTTGCAAGCGCCGTGACCGATAGATCTGATGCGGTGCACGGGGAGGCGGCTGCCGCCGGGAATATCGCCGTCCGAGGGCGTACCTGGATTGCATCCGGAGCAGCAATCTTACTTTTAGCCGGAGCATATGCGTGGCACATGGCGAGGACACGCCCCGCCCCGATGACCCAGTCAACCATGGGTTTGCGTCAGCTTACCGCCAATCCCACGGGGCACGGCGTCACCCACTCGGCGATTTCACCCGACGGCAAATACCTGGCCTATTCCGATGACCTGGGACTACACATCAAGCTGTTGGAGACCGGCGAATCGAAGACGATTCCCCTGCCCGCTGTCGCGCCATCGACCCACGCTACGTGGCTGCCAGTGGCTTGGTTCCCCGATGGAAACCGGCTGCTCACGAACCTGGACGTCGCAGGCAGACCGACGAGCATTTGGATAGTCTCCGTGATTGGCTATGCCCCGAGAAAGTTGCGTGACGACGGCTACGCACAATCAATCTCGCCGGACGGCGAGAGGATTGTTTTCACCAGTGCGCGCACCGGGTTGAGCGAGCGTCAAGGCCAGGACCCGCGGGAATTTGGTGATCACGCAATGTGGCTGTCGGATGCGAAGGGCGCAGCTGCGACAAAAATAGCTGAGGGCGATGAAACTACGGGATTCACGCAAGTGGTTTGGTCCCCAAACGGGACTCGAATCGCTTACCTTGCAGTCCGCCAGGCCCCTGCAGGACGGGCTTTCGAATGCGCCATCGAGACTCGCGACCTCGAGGGCGGGCCGGCAGTGTTGGTCACGGCCGGCGCTAACTTGTGTCAGAACCCCCAGGGATTCTGGTGGGCGCCAGACGGCCGGCTCATTTTCTCTCTTGCCGAACACGCCCCCAACGGCGACGATTCCAATCTCTGGGAGACCAAACTCGACCCCCGAAGCGGAAAACCTGAAGACAAGCCGGTCCGGCTCACGGACTTGGTTGGCTTTTCGTTCGCTTCTCCGACACTCACCGCTGACGGGAAGCGGGTGGCGTTCCTGAAATCGAGTTTTCAATCTAATGTTTACCTTGCCGAACTGAAGGGGGGTGGCACCAAGCTGACAACTCCACGACGATTGACCCTCGACGATCGCAATGACCGGCCTAACGCCTGGACTCGCGATGGTCACGCCGTGATCTTCTCGTCAGACCGCAACGGTTTGGACCAGATCTTCACACAGAATATTGACCAGAGGACCGCCGAGCTCGTGGTTACGGGTTCTGGCCCGGCCTTTATGCCTCGGTTGAGCCCGGATGGAATGTCCATTTTGTATCTCGCTCAAAAATCGGACATTGTGCCTCGCCAAACCGTTGGTCGGGTGGCTCGGCTCATGAGAATACGGTCGAGCGGGGAAACGCCGGAGTTGGTGATGGAGGTGCCGCGGCTATCTAACTACGCATGCCCGCAGCCGCCTTCAGACGTTTGCTTTTTAGGGCAATTAAGCGAGGACGGGCAGCAACTCCATTTCCTCGCATTTGATCCATTAACGGGGAAAAGGCACGAAGTGCGCGCAGTCGATGTGCACTCCGGGGGACTCTTTAACTGGATGCCGTCGCCCGATGGCTCGCGCATTGCCTATGCGGCGTTCAACACCCTGGAGGGCCACATCGGGCTGCTCTCGCTCAAAGGTGAGCCCGACCGCGATTTTGTCGTCAAAGGATGGGCGGGATTGAATTCTGTGAACTGGGCTGCGGATGGCAAGTCTCTCTTCGTTTCCAGTCAGTCACCCACGAGCTCAACCCTGTTACACGTAGATCTGGAGGGTCACGCGACACCCCTTTGGGACGAACGTGGGGCTTCGCGAATCTATGCGGTCGCCGCGCCAAACGGACACGATCTCGCCATCTTCGGGATGACCAGCAGTAGCAACGTTTGGATGATCGATAATTTTTGAGTTTGACCGGCAATCATCAAAATGCCCAGCCCAAGACCGGGAATCCGGAACCGAGATCTCGATGCAAGATGCTACGGCGTTTCCTGGTACTGATCTGGATCGAGCATCCCTCAGCGGACTACTACGTATGTGAGCAGGACAGCTGCGGTGGCGAGAGCGGCTATGCGCACCCGATGTCTCCGGTCCCAAATCCGATTTATCTGCTGCCAATCAGCAGCACCTTCCGCCACGCGACTAGCGAGTGGAACCAGGACAAAGATCGATGCCACCGAAATAAGAACCCAGATCGCATCCGCTGTAAGCAGGATTGCGCGCCCAGGCGTGTGCCAACAGAGCCAGGTCTGGATACCGAGAAACAGGGTACAGACCGAGTACCAGACCGGCATCACCTTTCCAAGCACGAGAGCAGAACGGCTTAGCATCTTCAATTGCGATTCGGGTTCGAGCCGCGACGCGGCAGGGTTCACGAATGCAGATACAGAAAACTCGACGCCTACCAGAGTAAGAACGACGAAGAGGGTCGCCATGTTGAACAAGTGCATAAGGTCTCCTATTGACTCTTCGCTAAAGACGCTTTCGAATGGAGCACTGATGCAAAAAGCAGCACTGACAAAATTGTCAGTTGGAGTAATCTATGGGCGTCTCAAAGAAAGAGATCTCACCATGCCCCATCGATGTGACGCTAAGCGTCATCGACGGGCGATGGAAGGGCACAATCCTCTGGCGACTGTTGGACGGGCCGATGAGGACGAACGAATTGCGGAAGAGTATTCCTGAAATTACAGAGAGGATGCTTCTCCGTCACCTGCGGGATATGACAGGGGCTGGGATTCTGGAACGTCATCAGGAGCAAGGCTTGCCCCTGCGAGTGCGGTACTCGCTAACACCGTACGGACGGACGTTGGTCCCGGTATTGGATGTTCTCTGTTCGTGGGGCAGAGAACATTTGAAACGAGATCCCTCTACCTGATCCTTGCTGAGAAGTTGTTCACTCTTCCTGCGGCAAACGAGATGCTGCCGCTGTCGGCCCTGTTCGCAGGCAGGTACCGAGAAGTCGGCCAGTGTTCACTGGTCTGCCTGCGCATAAGGATCTTCGGGCGACAACCCACAGGCCGAGGCGCTCGTCGCGACTGGTTCAACCTCAAATTGCAGTCCCGGGAGGATGGTCGCCTACCCGGAAATTACTAGTTGATGAACATCAAGATGCCTGCAGACTGCTTCGTTCTGCGATTCGTAACGGAAAACGCCGATTGTCACCAATAGCGGTTGGTGACGAGAAGCCGACTGTGGGGACTTATCCGCCGCAGGGCTAGAGTACGTCTCGCAGAATACAGGAAACGTTGCGCACGGTTCCTAAATGAAGAACGGTCAAGCGAATGGTCGTTCCGACCGGCCGCTCGAATGCGCTTATTAGAGAGGCGTCTGTGGGTGGCACGCCATCTATCTGCGTGATGACATCGTTCGGTTCGAGCCCTGCCTCGGCTGCGGGACTGCCAGGGATCACCATTCTGATCCTCGCACGGACCGGGTCAGGGTCGACGATAAGGCCGGCCCGGTTGAATATGTCCGGTTTGTTGTAAGCAACGCTGGGTTCCAGATAAAGGATTCCGTTTGGACAGTCGAAGAGGAGCGTGAAACGCTTGAGGATGCGCAATCCGATGTTTCCGGCCAGATGCGATGTGCCCGCACCCTGGGTGTCCTCCAGCAGCGCGGCAACCTCACGGTCAGGCTGGAAAGCTGCACGTTGTTCACAC
Source organism: Acidobacteriaceae bacterium (assembly GCA_049522955.1). Taxonomy (GTDB): domain Bacteria; phylum Acidobacteriota; class Terriglobia; order Terriglobales; family Acidobacteriaceae; genus PALSA-350. The sequence goes on along the minus strand of JBEKNJ010000016.1, from coordinate 27,928 downwards.
GAGTGTAGAAGCCACTGTCGGCACCTCCCACACCCTCGCCTGCGTAGCCGCGGATAGTTGCCGAGTACCGATGCACCAGGTCGTGCTCCCTAACAAAGGGCGAGTTCAGAAGAAGGGAGTGGATGCTTCCGGTGTCGATCATGAGAAGAGCTGGGATACCGTCAACGCTCGCTTCGCCAACCACGGCGTTCTCCTCAAAGTGGACGGGAACGGACGGATCTTTGCCTGGCGGGTTGAAGTACCGTGGATTGTAGAAAGTAATCAGTTGGTGGTCGAAGTCAATCCTGACGGGCAGACGTTGCAACCACTGATCCCCAATGAACGCGAAGTCATCCTCCTGGCCGGCAGGAGCATCTATGACCGCGAAGATCTGGTGGTGCAGAGTGACTCCGCCGATCTGGACGTTGTCGACCATTGCGCCCTTGGCGGGCACTGAGCCGCCATTGCCCTCAACGGAGCCCGAACCGCCCACCTTGAGACCGAGTTTCTTTGCAAAGGATGCCGACATGACGTTCATCGACCCTGTGTCGAAGATTACGTCGACGGGGCGCTGGCCGTTGAACTTAGCCTTCAATTCGACCCCGTTCTCAGCGTGAACGGTGACGGCATGTGCAGGTTTTCGGAGCGAACTCGGCTCCGTCGTCCTGTGCCCGAAGGTTCAATGGGGCCGCGAAGAGGTTGACCAGGAAAAGCAATCCGGTTGCTTTCAGGGCCCAAACGATTGGAAGAGTCTTCATCGGTTGGCTTCCGGCTCCCAGAGCAAGGTGGTTTCCCAAACAGAATAGGACATCGCCTCGACGCGATAAATTGTCAGTTCCTTACGGTTAGGAACGCGATTCCATAGGTCGCTGAAACGTAGCACCACAGCAAGGAGCACGCTACGTGCATGAAAGTGCGAAAACGATCGCCTCGCCAGATTGCGCAGTCGTAGGCGACGAACTGGGCTAGCAAGCGGCATAACCAGAACGTCGTCATGCCGGCCAGGATCCCGCGGCTCAGGGTGCCGGGGCGAAGTAGAGCGTTGGCGCAAAAGAGGGATGCCGCGCCACCAAGTACCACGACCAGTCCAATGAAAAAATTGTGCACGATAAACACTCGCCGCGTCAGCAGGGAAACGGCTGCTAATTCCTGTTCCCATCCGAAGAAGCGATCGAAGAAAATGTGGCTCAGGCCTAGCAACATGAGCAGTGCGCCGACAATTTGCAGATGAATGTAGAGAGTCATATCGCCCTCCGCAAGACGTAGGCATGCACAAAGGGTGTCATGGAAAGCTCAGTTCGTACTGTCAGGCCCGCGTCGGACGCCGCCTTCCGCCACGCACTCTCCGGGAAGAAGTGTAGAAAGCCGGGACCGAAGGCAAGGAAGTTGCGCCAGTCTCGGGAGTGTTCCATCAGAATGAACTCGCCGTCTGGGGTCAAAATGCGCGTGATTTCTCCAAACAATCTCACTCGTTGATCATGGTGGCGCAACTCGTGTGCCGCAAAGATAGAGAAGGCCGCATCGAACCAATCAGCAGGAAAGGCCAACGAGTCGTACTGCATCGATGAAGAAGGGATCGTAGGATGCGTGACTCGGCGCGCTGCCCGTATTGACGTCTCGGTCATTACCAGAGGATCGAAGATGTCTACCACCTGACTGGCCGCGTCAGGAAAGATTTCCGCAAGAAGGGCACTCGTTTCGTCCAAGCCGCAGTGAATGTTAATCCATCGGCGTGGCGCCCGAGATAGCACCGGGCAGACCCAGTTCAGATCGTAAAGCGGAAAGCGGTCGTAGACATAGTGCGACACCAGCAGCGATGACGCCAGCCAGAACAGCGCCGGTCCGGTGCCTAGCAAAAGTACTGTGCGGCCTGGACCAGTTAGAAACGGAAGTGCCAGCAACGCCACACCAATGCTTCCCGCGGTGGCGACATAGGACCGCCAGTTAAATTGCAGGATCTGGACCACGCCTTGATAGGGTCGCCGGGACGGAATAGTGTTCATGCGAGTCGGCTCCCCCTTTGCCATTGATAGGGGACATCCCTCACGTGAAAGGCGTTCGCCAGAATTGGCGTAGTGCCGCGGAATGATCTGTGATCAAGAAACGTATTCTGCCGGACCTCAACTTCTACGGGCTGGGGATTCCAGCTTTGCCTCATCGCGCGGATACCGATGATCGACTGGGTTTCCTCCTCATAGTCGAAGGTATAGGGCAGAGGACCCGCAAATCGCCGCGCCTCGGCCAGAGTGCCGAACGGAGATCCGCTTGGTAGAGCCGATGGACTCTCCGATAGTCGTGCGAACACCTCGAGATCGGCTTCGGAACGCTGGGTCCGAATTGTCCAATGGATTGCGTGGCTGTGTTCCTCAAAAGCCACGTGGCACAGGTGATAGTTGTAATGTGTCAGCAAATTGCCTGCACAGACCATCCACGGATGATCCGTATCGCTGCGCAAGATTCGTAATCCTCGCTTCGACTGCGTACCCCCAGCCAGTCGAGTGAAGATGCGGTAGCCACTGAGAAAGAAATCTCTGCCCATTGCGGCGGGGAGAAAACTGGGCCGCAAATCCTCAGTCTGCACTAAAGCGACGGCTAGAAATGCGTACCCTCGAAAGGTATCGAGCACCAGGCCTTGAGGGAGAAATGGCTGGAGGGTTTCCGGCGGAAAAGCATAAGTCAACACCAACGAATGGCGAAAGAATGCTGATATTGGGATCGGATGACGTTTCAGCACGTGTAACATGATTTGCCTCCGGGGCGAATTTCTGCGGCGCGACTTACCTCGACAACGCCCCAGAGTAAGGAGCGGTCCAGGGGCGCCCAGTTTGCGAGAGTGTTCGGGCCGGGTTCCGCGAAGGTACGAGTGACAACGATGGCGTTCGGCGCCGCGGCGTGGTCTATAGCGACTCGCAAGCGGGATAGATAATCGGGCGATGCTCCGTCGCTTATATTGGACAATGAGAACCCATCGAATGCTGCCGGTGGACAACGTTCCAGAAAATCTGCTGCGTCCGCGCAAGCGAATTGAATTGAAAATTCACGCGCATTGGGTTCTACCGGCGGCCTCCCTAACAGTAAAGACGCCGCATACGGATTACTTCTGTTGGAATGCGTAGCCCACGTGCGTCGCAGGCGCTGGCGAAGCCGTAGCCGGAAGTCCTGCGGCAGCGATTCAAGGAACGGGCTTGCATAGCATATGCCGAGCAGGCGCGGTGCGAGCAGCGTATCCACGGCAACGCGCCAGGCTTGTGTGTCGAGTCGCCGGTCCCAATATTCAACTTGCTCGCCAGGGTCCGAAAGGTTCAGAAAATCTGTCAGCTTTCCGGGGGTCCATCCGGCGAGCCTTGCCAAATTGCGGCCTAACACCATCAAACGCTCGGCGATGCCCATTCGCAGCGGTCCGCCCGCGGCTCGAGACTGGGCGTAACCCAGTTGCAGTGGGTTAATGTCTACGGCCGTGACGTGATGTCCAGCCGCGGCAAGAGCCCGAGCCGTGCATCCCGCGCCCGCGATGCAGAAGACTCGGCTTCGCGGCTTAAAAGCCTGCAGTTCGATACCGGAATCCTCGTACGTTTGCCCGAAGCTCAGTTGGTGCAACTGTGCCTTGAAGGGTCCGTGTCGCCATGGTGTTGACGCCATCTCAGGTGTGGGCAGCATTACGGCGATCCTCCGAGGCAATCCAAACAAGCACCAGAAAAGCGATGTTTTGCACGATCATCCCGACCGGATCGGGAATTAGATGCCAGGCCCAAATCAGGCCGCCGCTATTCATTGCTGCAAGCAGTGCCGTCTGCACAGTTGCAGCCTGACGCATCCGCTGTCCTGACAAGACCCACACAGCAAGGACGCATTCGACCAGACCCAACGCCATCAGAGCGACGCGGACTTCCGCGGCGCCAATGAACGGTACGGTAGAGATCACTGCTTCCTGACGGGGAACGCCACCTAGAACCTTGCACCACAAGCCCTGGTAGAACCAAACCATGGCAACGGAGAGGCGAATTAGTTTGAGATCAGGCACCGTCCTGCCCTCCTTCCACCAGAGCAATGAGCTCCACGATCTTCGACCGCAGCGGCTTCGCCAGCGCAAAACCGGACAGTTTCAGACCACTGACCAGAAGCGCCAGACTCTTCTCGCGCAACGCACGCGTCCGACGTTGATTCGGTGAGCGATCATAGATCCAGTGCAGGATCAATCCCATCTGGTAGAGCCAGAGTATCTTCGGCAGGAACGGTGCGAGGTCCTCCGGCACCCGAATTCCACCCGGCTTGGTGGCGATCGCCTGCGCGAAATACATCTGGTCGCGCTCGCGGATGTGCCGGGTCGCCTCGCTGAAAGGCGACAGACGGTTCTGCGGGTCGGCAGCGTGCCGGAACAGGGCGCCGAGGAAGGATTGGTTCGGCTGGAAGTACTCGAACTTAACCGCCATTGTGGCAGCGATGCGCTCTTCGAAGCTGGTTGCACCGGCCAGCGCTGCTTCCATTCTGGGCGCCATTGCTTCGATGGCCTGTTCATAGAAGGCCATCACTAAGTCTTCCTTCGATTCAAAATAGTAGTAAGCCGATCCTAGCGAGACTCCCGCTTCGGCAGCGATTCCGCGCATGGTCGTTTGCTCGAACCCCCTGCGACGGAACAGATCCAGCGCAACGTCGAGAATCCGGGCGGAGGTAGCTTCAGCCTTCTTGGTCGATGTCGTAGTCGAGGATGTTTTGAACATGTTCAATAACGAAAATAGAGCAAGAGCCAAAGCGTGTCAAGATATTTTTGAACCCGTTCAATAATGGTCCCCCAGCAGACTGCAAGCCGCCCCGGAAGGCCCTGAGACGCCATCTGTCTCAGCATGGTCCCACCCAAAAGCGAACCACCGTCGCTTCGGGTGATTAACCGAAAGCAATGCTCAGTTGCTGCTAACAGGAGATCGGGTTAGCCTTCCGGGCAGACGACAAATCTTCTGACGACAAATCTTGGTGATCTTAGTTGGAGAAACCAGTTCGCTGTAACAGTGCCTGAAATTGCGGTTCAGCGCGCAGATTGTCGATGCGCGGATCGGTCTTGAGATACCAAACGAGGTCCGGGGACCTCTGCTGGTAGGCCTCTTCTAACAATTTGAATGCGGCAGCTTTCTCTCCGAGTCCAGCGTAGATGGTAGCGACCAGGTAGGGTGAAATATAGTTCTCTTTGGATCGGCTCTGCAGGGTGTGCAGGACTCTTTCCGCATCGGCGTTTCTGCCGAGCACCGCGTAAACGTGCGCCAGTGCAGCCGTAGCATCCTGGTCCCCGCCCGAGATCATGATCGCTTTTTGATATTCCGGGATGGCCTCCGCGCGTTTCCCTGAACTCTCGTAACCCACCCCAAGAAAATAGTGTTCCATCCATCCCGCTGGATCAGAAGCCACTCCCTTGCGGCTGGCTTCGACCAGGGCGGGATAGTCGCGAAGTTGCAAGTAGACCGCGGATTCAACGGTCGCGAAGCTCAAACCTGGATTGAGTTCGCGACTCTTCGTGACTTCAGCCAGCGCCTCGTTCGGCCGCTGGCGCCAGGCGAGAAAAAGCGCATGATAGGCACGAGCGCAATCATAGGACGGCACCAAAGCAATCGTTTCGTTGAAACCATGCTCCGCAGCTACCGGGTCTCTGTCATATTGCCAACGCAACCACGCGAGGATCATGTGAGCCTCGCCGTTATTCTGGTCCAGTTCCAGGGCCCTGCGGGAAGATTCGGTCGCGAGGCGATAGACAACTTGCGGCGGCAAACTTCGGAACCTACCCATCGTGATGTAAGTTTCTGCTAAACCGGCATAAGCCGGTGAGAATTGGGGTTCCAGGCGAAGAGCTTGTTCAAAGAATTCCGCCGCGGTGTTCAAAGACTGTGGCGCTGAGAAAAACGAGTTCACATAAAAACGGCCCCTCAGGTAGGCGTCATAGGCCGCCGGATCTACCGTGCGCGCGGTGCTTACCCGTGTCTGCTCAGGCGACAGCTTGACGCGAATCTGCTGCGCGATCCCCTCGGCCACCTCTCGTTGCAAATTGAGAATGTTGTGCGACGGGCGTTGGTAGTCTTCGCTCCATATATGCCGGTCGTTCGGTGCGTCCAGCAATTGCACCGTCACCCGAACCTGGTCACCCTCGCGAAGCACCGAGCCCTCGACGATGTCGTCAGCCTTCAACTCACGAGAGATCTGCGGGAGGTGTTTCTTTGTGTCCTTGTATTCCCTCACCGAGGTGTGCGAGATCACCCTCAAACCGGAGCTTCGCGACAATTCTGTAATCAACTCCTCGGTCATGGCATCGGCGAAGTATTCCTGGGAAGGGTCGCCGGAGAGGTTCTGTAGCGGGAGCACCGCGATGGAGCGAGGCGCCGCCGCCACGCTATCGATCTGCCGGTGCCGCCATACCCACGCGGCCAACGTCGCTACACAACACACGACGAGGGTCAGAAGAAAAATGCGACGTTTGGCTTGCGGGGCCGCCGGCATCGCCGGGACGACGGGTTCTTTTGCCTCCTCGGCGTTTTCCGCTGGGATCGATGCGGGCGGAACGTCTTCGACGGGCGCAATGAACCGGTACCCCCGGCGCGGCAGAGTTTCGATGTAGGTAGGGGTCTGGGCCGAATCGCCCAGCGCTTCGCGAATGCGCGCGATTGCGTTGTGGAGGCTGTGGTCGAAGTCTACGAATGTGTCAGCCGGCCAGAGTTGCTTGCGCAGTTCCTCTCGCGTGACCAGGTTGCCATGGGACTGCACGAGGATGGCCAGCACCTGCAGAGGCTGCCCCTGGAGGCGAAGCTTTATGCCGCGTTTGCGCAATTCGCCGGCGCAGGGATCCAGCTCGAAATTGTCGAAGCGGAGGACAGGTGCGACGGAAGGAGCCGTTCGGGACATAGACACATCCGCGGAACTAGCGAACAGCCTATCACACCGGACCGTGGAGGATTTGAGTTCTGCGGCGCAAGGCCTTGCGCTTTCAGACGCTTACGAATGGAGGAAACTTTGGGGCGCAATGGAGCCGCCCAGCATTGCTTCGCGGCGGGCGCGTGTGGCTAGATTGCCCAACTGAACGCTGGACCGTGTCCGCCGGCGGATTCTTAAGGAGAACCTATGACCATTCAGACCACCACGCTCCTCTTCCAATCAACCAGGTGCATCCTGCGCCTGGGGCTACTAGGCGCTCTTACCGCGGCCGGTCCGCTGCTCGCGGCGGGTACGGGAGCCGGAGGCTCAGAACAGGAGCAAGCCGCCTCTTCCACTTTGGTGCAGACCGTTCGCCAGGCAACAGAACGATTTGTTGACGTGAACGCGGCGACCGCTGCCGGGTACGCTCCAGCCTTTGGTTGCGTTACCGGGCCGGATATGGGCGCGATGGGCGTTCACTACATCAATAACGCCTTGGTGAGCGGAGGGCAACTCAACGCCAGCGAGCCGCAAGCGCTGATCTATGAGCCGGCGGGCAAGGCCATGAAGCTGGTGGGGGTGGAGTACATCACGCTCGCCGAAAACTGGCTGACGGCGCACCAGCAGGCTCCTCCGGTACTCGACGGTCAGTTGCTGCAATACATAGGCACGCCCAACCGGTACGGCTTACCGGGCTTGTTTGAACTCCATGTTTGGGCATGGCGCGATAACCCCCACGGTGCGTTCGTGGACTGGAACACACACGTGTCTTGTGAGAACGAGTAGCCACAATGAGTAGCCGGCACACACTCCGCACGTGGGCCATTCTGTATGCCATTTGCCTGCCTTTCCCTGCGCTGTGTTGCGCTCAGACGATCATCAAACTGGGCGCCACCAGCTGGGGATATTTGATCGTACCGGTTGCCATCAACGGATCCGGTCCCTACCCATTCCTCCTGGACACCGGGTCCAATAGGACCTTAGTTCGGAACGAGCTACTGGACACACTAGGGATTTCGTCCCAGGAATTAATTCCCGCCAACATGACGGCTGACGTCAGCTATCTTCACCCGGCGGTGGCCGAAAGCGTAGCCGTTGCAGGCCTGAGTGTCCATGGCCTTGGAGTGGAAGGTATCGACGCTGACCAGATCAGCAGACTGCAAATTTCCATTAAGGGTGTGCTGGGCGAAGATTTCCTGAAGCACTTCGATATCCTCATCGATAATCATGCGAAGACGCTCACGCTGGGTAACGCCTCTGACCTGGCCCGTTCGTTCACGGGCGATCATCTGCCGCTATCATTTTCTGGCGTGCGCAGCGGTCACACTACCGTAGACAGGCTTGTGCTCGGCCTGAAACTACCGCCTTCCAAGGCAACGACGAATTTCCTGATCGACAGCGGAAGCAATTACGCGACAGTCTTTCCGTCGAAGCCGATGCCCTATAGAGATCAAGTGGTACCCGGCGGCACCCTTCTCACTTTCAGCGGCAAAAATCGGTGCCGCATCGATCTCGTAAGACTAAGGTTTGGCAAGGACACGTTTCCTGACCTGAGGCTGGCTTCCTGTGAAGGCGTCACGCGAGACAAAGTTGACGTGGACGGCACGCTACCCACCAGTATCTTCGAACGGTTTTTCATCAGCCATACGGGCGGTTACGTGATTGCGAACCCCAGGGTCCTCAAGCGTTCCACGAACTCACTACCAGGATCCTCGACGGGCCACTAGTTCAAACGGACAAGGTTCGAAGGGATTTTTCGTATGCCAATACCGTTTGGAGGAATGGCGGACACTCCTGATCTGCCCGAATTTGCTCTACTCTCTAGGCAAATAAATCACGCAGGTCACCCCGTCCCCATTCCCCCTGAACTGCACCTCGTGACTAGTCCGGGGCCGAAAAATGCTCGTGGGGGGAGGAGGGGGCAGGATATCTATCTCCGAGAATTCCTGCAATAGGTATATGCTGTCCCTTTATCTTCCAGATCAGGGTGAAATGCATTCCCCGAGAGCGTGGCCTTTCCGGTCTTCTTGGTTCAGCGGGTGGCTGCAAGGACGGCAGGACGAAACTGCGCAGCGAGTTCTTCGATCGTAGTTGAACCGAATGCGACTGCGGCCGTGCCGCCGGCGAGAATGACTTCGACCTCAGTGATGCCGATAAACGCGAGGATCCGTTTGAGGTAGCCAGATTCATGGTCGGATGCGGCAGCAGGGAGGCCTTCGTCGTAGGTGCCCCCTGAGGCGATGATGATTTTGCAGGTTTTGCCGACTACCAAACCTTTGCGCTCGGGCGGACCGGAGTGGGTAACGCGCGGGCGAACGACGAGGTCGATCCATGCCTTCAAATTGGCGGGAACGGTGAAATTGTACATCGGTGTACCGATGAGAATCTCATCTGCGGCGAAGAGTTCTGCAATCAACTCGTCGGAAACTTCCAGGGCTCGTTGCATTTCAAGTGTGTGCTTGTCAGCGGGGAGGAAGATTCCGGTAATCCACGGGATGCCGACATACGGCAGGTTATTTTTTGCAAGGTCGCGGAGAACGACCTTTCCGTCAGGGTACTTTGCCTGCCATGCTGTGACAAAGTCCTGGCTAAGCGTACGCGAGATGGAGTTACCGGCGCGAGGGCTGGATTGGATGTTGAGCAGTGTAGGCATATGATTCCTTTCGAGGGCAGCCTGAATCGGACTGATGGGATGGTCAACCTCATTGACTATCTGATTCAAGCTATTCGTGAGAGATTCAAATAGTCAATAAGGTTTACTAAATGAAGAGGGTTTTGCCCAACGTCGCTCGAAGCTTGATGCTGGCCTCACGAGCGCATACGGCCGCAGTGACAGCCCGGCTGGCGCTGCGCGGATACGATGACTTTCCATTCGCATCAGCAAGTTTGCTGTGGCTCATGGATGAAGGTGGAACGCGTTCGACGGTGCTGGCGCAGCGGTCTGGTGTGACCAAGCAGGCGATGAGCCAGTTGGTTCGGCTGATGGAGCGGCAGGGGTATTTGGAGCAGGTTCCAGACCCGACGGATACGCGGGCGAAGGTGGTGCGGATGACTGAACGCGGCGAGGCGGTAAAAATCGCCTGCGTCGAAGTTCGTGAAGAACTGAACCGGAAAGTGGCACGGAAGCTGGGAATGGATGAGGCCGCGCTGTTGGAGGCCAACCTGGATGCCACCGCAGGTTTGTTTGGGGAGATCGCGGGGATGGATCCACAATAATGGACAGCTCTCAATCGCTAACCGCAGTTCACGGTTGTGTCTTCCGAGACGATTGGAGACGATTGGGGGAGAGACGAAAAGTTGCCCTACAGTCTGAGAGTGCTTTCGCGTTTATCGTTGGGTTACTTTTCGTGACCCCCCGAAGGCCAAAGTGTCAGGTCCGTCTGTCTACGAAACTTACGGTAACACGCCAGTCTTCCTCGCGAAGCCGATGAACGGCGTAGAGAGCTTCGTACGATTCGCCGGCATCTCCGGTAACTATCAATATCTCGGCGTTGTTTAGCCGCCATCATATCACCGGACAAGACCGATCTTGTGTAGAATGGCGGCCGAGGGGAAACGTTTACTATACTCGACTCGGAGCGCGCGCAAATGAGATGGGGCCATGCGGCGGTCGCCTTCGTAACGGATGGTTTTTAATGCGAGAGATCTCCCGAAGAAAGTTCCTCAAAAGCGCTTCTCAGACCGGCTTGGTCATGTCGGCGGCGGCGATTGCCGGCCGGATGGGCACTGCGCAGAGCGCTACCACCCGGGTCGTGATCGACACAGACCGGCAGATTGCTCCTGTAAGTCACGAGCTGTTCGGTTCGTTTCTGGAACAGCTTGGGCGCGCAATCTACGAGGGCGTTTACGAGCCGGGGTCGAAATTGTCGAATGCGCAGGGATTCCGAAATGATGTGATTGCAGAAGTACGTGAGCTGCAGGTGCCGATTGTTCGCTGGCCCGGGGGGAACTTCGTGTCGGGCTATCACTGGCTGGATGGAGTAGGACCCAAGGAAAAACGGCCTACGGTGCTGGACCGCGCATGGAACACGCTGGAGACGAACCAGTTCGGCACAAACGAGTTCCTCACCTGGACGCGGCTCGTGGGAACAGAGCCGCTCATGGGCCTCAATTTCGGGACCGGTTCGGCAGAGGATGCGGCCGCTCTCGTGGAATATTGCAACGTAGCCGGGGGAACGAAGTGGAGCGACCTGCGGCGCTCCCATGGCTACGCCGATCCATACGGGGTGAAGTTCTGGTGTGTGGGCAATGAGATGGATGGCCCGTGGCAGATTGGGCACATGCCGGCGCGGGCATATGGATTGAAAGCAACCGACGCTGCGCGGCAGATGCGCGCGGTCGATCCAACGATCAAGTTGATCGCCTGCGGATCGAGCGGACCTTTCATGCCTACGTATATCGAGTGGGATCGCACTGTCCTCGAAGAATGTTATGAGGTGGTCGATGGAATCTCCATGCACCGCTACTGGGGAAATACCGAGGAGACCCATCATGACAGCCAGGTGTATATGGCGATGAACCTGGCGATGGACCGGCAGATTGAGGAGATAGCAGCGGTTTGCGACACCGTTCGCGCACAAAAACGCTCCGGGAAACAGCTGTGGTTATCGTTCGACGAGTGGAACGTGTGGTATCGCGCGCGAGGCGGAGAGTTTTCGAACGGCCATGGTAAGCCGCATCCGCATCTGCTGGAAGAACCGTACAACCTGGAAGATGCGCTGCTGGTGGGCGGCCTGGCCAATTCGCTGATCCGGCACTCGGACCGCGTGAAGGTGGGGTGCCTGGCCCAACTCATCAATGTGATTGCGCCGATTGCCACGAATGAAGATGGCATTCTACGTCACACCATCTTTTATCCCTATAGCTGGGCGCTTAAGTATGCGCGGGGCCGGGCATTAAGTCTGCAGCCGGAGGGCCCGGGATACGAGGTGGCAACCATAGGCGGCCCGATTGAGGGCGGCGGACTGCCGATCCCTGGCTTTGGCGACGTGAAGTGGGTGGATGTGGCGGCTACCATCGACATGGGGAGCAAGACTTCAGCGCTCTTCCTCTTCAACCGTAATCTCGAAAAGCCGCAGGATGTGGAAGTGATCTGGCGCGATGCTGCGCCCAGCGCGGTGAAGCAGTTCCTGACGATTACGGGGCCAGACCTGAAAGCCGGCAACACCTTTGCTGATCCGAAGCGGGTGACGCCACAGGCGCTGGAAAACCCGAAAGCCGGCGCGCGCATGACGTTGCAGTTGCCTGCGCGTTCTTATTCCGTTTTATCGCTTGCTATGTAACACAACCGAGGTTACGGTTCGCTGGCTGCGACGTAGAGGAGACCGATGAAAAAGACGATAGCTTTATGGATGCTGCTGGCGCCGGCGATCTGCTGGGCGCAACCTCCCGCGGACTGCAAACCTTCTTCCTTAAACGTTCCGGGGGCGCCCTACCCCTGTGTGTTTCCCGACCATCGTGCCATGTTCCGGTTATCCGCGCCGGATGCCCAGAAGGTGCGTGTCCGGGTGGGAACGGGTTTCGATATGGCCAAGGAAGCAGACGGCCTATGGTATGCGACGACTACGCCCTTGGCAGAAGGCTTCCACTACTACATGGTGAACATCGACGGATCCAGCGTGTCAGATCCGGCGACGGCGAGCTTCTTTGGCGGAGGGCAGTGGAGCAGCGCGATTGAGGTGCCAGCGGCCGATGCGGAGTTTTACAGCCACAAAGAGGTGCCGCATGGGCTGGTACGCGACGAATGGTACTTCTCCACGGTAACGCAACAGTGGCGACGGGCCATGATCTACACGCCGCCGGGCTATGACCAGAATGCGAAGGTGCGCTATCCGGTACTTTACCTGCTGCATGGCTGGGGAGAAAACGAACTCGGTTGGACATTCCAGGGTCACGTGGATCAGATCATGGATAATCTGCTCGCTGCAGGCAAAACAAAACCAATGCTGATCGTGATGGACAACCTGAACGCGGTGAAACCCGGTGAAGATGGGACGGTCTACAACGCACGCAGTGTGATTACGCAGGCGGTGCCGCAGCCGCAAACACCCATGGGCGGAGCGCCTGGGGTACCGGGCGCGGGACAGCGCCCAGCAGGCGCCACACCTCCGCTTCGGCCGGCGCTTCACTTGAGCGGAACGTTCACCGAGATGATGTTCACCGATCTGATTCCCATGGTTGAAAAGAATTACCGGGTCGCACCGGGGCGCGAAAGCCGCGCCATGGCGGGTTTGTCGATGGGGGGATTCCAAACGTTCAACACGGGTCTCGAGCATCTCGACAAGTTTGCCTACCTGGGGGGCTTGAGCGGCAACTGCAGCGGGTTCGGCGGCGGCACGTTTGACATCAAGACAATTTGCGGTGGGGCGTTTGCCGACGCATCGGCTTTCAACAGCAAAGTAAAGCTGCTTTTTCTTTCGACCGGGTCGGTAGAAGGGCCGCGCGTGAAGCAGTTTAGCGATGCCCTGACTCAGGCGGGGATTAAGAATGTCTACTTCGAGTCCCCTGAAACGGCACACGAGTGGCTATCGTGGCGGCGTGCTTTTGCTGACTTTGCTCCCAGATTGTTCCAGTAGTGGAAATGTGTCGATCCACGCTTCGCCGTGGCCGGTCATCGTGGGGCACACGTGGAACGCATGCGAAAATCGCTGACGGATTGAGCTAGATCATCAGCCCAATAGGATCATTGAGCAGAGGTAGCATTCCGTCTATCCCTCCGCAGGCTTGTTCCGGAGGTTTGGTTGTCAGACGGAACTGGAACTTTGTCGGAAATCCCGCTGAGGAATGGGGACGAGGAATGGGGACAGCCTGACCTGCTTGATTTATTAGCCTTGAGGGTAAAGGAAAATTACGCAGTAGCGTCTGTCCCTCTTTTCCCCAAAATGCGCAATCGGGTCGGTCACGTAGCCCCAAAACCTCCGAATGCCTCCCCGTTGTAGAGCACTACCCGCCACCCATCGGGATCTTCGAAGGTTTCGCTCTTGTCTTTCCAGTAGGGATTCTCGGGCGCGACCGGCGTGTGCCCCTGATCTCGCATATGTTTGACCGCCTCCATATACATCTGCACGTCTGGCATATAGATAACCAGCAGATTGTCCTTGGTCGGGGCAGGACAGGGACTTCCAGCTTCGGCATGGGTGAATTCCACATGGACCTGCTCGTTTGGCATTCCCAACATCGCACCCGAATAGCCCGCATGGTTCTCAAAGTGTCCGATCATAGGCATCCCGAGGCCATCACGGTAGAAGGAGGTAACTTCCTCGAGTTTGTCTGTGGGTCTGGCAAACCGAATTTGCAGAGCGACTTTTGCGCCAGCAAGGCTTTCCTGCTTCCGTTGACCCAGGAGATATGAGCCAGCCGCTTGAGACTTCTCAGAGATTTGTGAGGAAGGGTTCGAGAGAGGGAAGCCGACGTCGGAACCAGAAATAGATGGAGCTGCTTGCTTCGGTAAGGACCAGGAGCAATACACTCCAAACCATATCAGCAGCAAGAACCCGATAATCTCTATATAGAGTAGGCGATCCATCGGCAGGAACCCCCAATTCCAGGCTGCGCACCAAATTAACAGCACGAGAGGCCAGACGAAAAGAAGCCATCGGCACCAGGATAGTAGGGCCGATAACCGTCCTTGCGGAAAATGTGAGCTTCTCCGATAGCTTTCCCACTCAAGAGCTGCATCTCCCAGGAGCTGTACGATGTGTGGTCGTAGTCGCAGATTGAGATAGGCTGCTACCTGAATAATCCTGATTTGCGAATAGCCGAAAAAAAACCCCAAAAATAAGAAGGGGGAAGCGATCAGAGCGATGTCTGGCTTGTGGCTCGCGGGGCTTTGCAGGAACTCGTCGAGCGAGACTCCCGTTTTGATGATCAGGCCAACCACAACCGAAAACGCAGCAATCGCGAAGCTGATGGACATATGCTCGATGGAATGAAAAGAGCTGATTTCCGCCCGAAGAGCGGAATATTCCGCGAGTTGAACCTTGAGCAGATTGTCCTGAACCCAGATCGGATCCTGTTCCTGTTGCATCGCAAGCCTTGCCCCGTTCCGTACCGCGATTGGTCTTCAAGACTGCAATTCTGCTTGGAACTCGTCTGTAAGTAAATGTCAAAGTTCAGGAAGAACCTGCCTAAGGCAGGACAAGCGAAACTGCCCCTGTCCCCGGTCATAATCCTGGGAGGCGGAAGGATCGTGCCATTCTCAACGCACCGGCAAACCGCCGAAACCTTTGTCCGCGAAACCTCACTACACCCTCCCCGAACTCTTTTTGAATCGCAATACATGTTGCAACACTCATATACGTGTTGTCACACGCAATGCTTGCCGGGGAGCCGGGAGCACAAAGGAGAATCATATGAAGGTCGTACTGTTTGGAGCAACCGGAAACTCCGGCCAACGTATCTTGAAGGAACTCACCACTCGGGGGCATCAGGTTACGGCAGTCGCCCGGGATACCTCGAAGATCCCCCCGAACGTAAAAGCTGTCAAGGACGACTTGAGCAGCGTAGCGTCGATTGCTTCCATCATTGATGGGGCGGACGTTGTGGTCAGCGCCTACGCTCCTCCTCCTGACAACACGGATGCCCTGATCAGCGTCACCGAACGGGAGATCGCCGCGGTGAAGAAAGCCGGCCATGCGCGTCTGATCGTCGTTGGGGGCGCCGGACTGCTTGAGGTTGCGCCCGGGGTCACCCTGATTGCCTCCGGTTATTTGCCGGAAGCATACCTTCCCATTGCCAGGTCGCACGAAAAGGCTCTCGGCGTGCTCAAAGCCTCGGATATTAACTGGACTTACTTCAGCCCTGCCGCATACTTCGAGCCGGGCGAACGAACGGGCAAGTTTCGCCTCGGGACCACGAACCTCATTGCCAATGAAAAAGGGGACAGCCGCATTTCCTTCGAGGACTACGCCGTTGCCCTGGTAGACGAGATCGAGAAACCAACGCATGAGCGTGGTCAGTTGTCCATCGGCTACTAAGGGCAGCGACGCGCGTCTTCTGTGCTCGATTCGAGTGAGACTGCTTTGACTTCGGTTCGGTATTGCCCGAGCCCGCCGGCAGTCTCACTCGCCTGTAAGCGGAACCATTCCCTTTGGGTCTAGCTCTGAAGGAATAACGTATGGCGACTACCAAAAAATCCCCATTGGCCGTAACGCTGAAACAGAACAGGCCGTTTGTTTCCGTGCAGCAGGAAGCATTCCTGAGCATTCTGCGCACCGCCTCAGAGCTATCGAACAGTGCTGACAAATCGCTGCGCGCGTTCAATATCACCCAGCAGCAATACAACGTTCTTCGCATCCTGCGCGGAGCTGGGGCCGAGGGGCTTTGCAGAAACGAAATCTCTGCACGCATGGTAGCGTCAACGCCTGATATGTCTCGCCTGTTGGATCGCATGGAGAAGGCCGGTTGGATTACCCGGGAGCGGGCTAAGGACGATCGGAGACAGGTGTCGACCTTCATCACCGATTCAGGCCGGAAACTGCTCACTGTGGTCGAGAACCCAGTTTATGAGCAGGTTCATCGGCTGTTCGAAGGCATAAAGTCCACCGATCTCAAAATGCTGGTCGACGTGCTGGCGCAAATCAGAAACCGTCGCGCCCAACTTCCGTCGGGATAACTGTCGCCGCATTAGCCTTGTCTGTCACGCCTTTCCTGTGTCATGCCGTTTCTGAGGTCTGCAGCAGTCTGTCTTCACTCCTCCTTGCTCTCTTGCTACGGAAGGCGAACGGTCGCAGCTCCTCTGGATGATGTCTGATGTAGGCGAGGACGCGCTGGCGTTTTTGAATGCCTCTGGTTCCATCTCCGTCAGAAGGGCAGAGATCTGGCCGGATTGCGGTCACGCGGTCGAAAATATTTGCCCAGCGGCGCTTGATTGCGGCCACGCTCACGAAAAGGGACTCCGATGCCGCTGCGTCCTCCATTCCTTCCAGTGCCACCTCCAGTAACTCTTGCTCGCCGCGGGTGAATCCAAATTGGGGTTGATGGCGATGCTGAAACAATCCCGCCGCGATGGAGTGAGGATCGGCGCGCATGCTTTCGACGGTTACCACCCCGAGTGCGCGCTCGGAGTTCCAGGCCGTTTCCGGGTTGGCCAGCCGGTACGCCTCAAATCGATCAAGAATCTGGAAAGTCCTGTGGCCTTGTAAATGCCATAGGTCCAGTTCGTCCACCAGCTCGGTCAAGATTCTGGAAAAGCGATAACCCGCATGCAGCTCCTGGTACGCAAGGCCTAACAGGACGCGCACCTCGTCTACTTGAGCGGCATTCAAATGACCATGTTTCCAACTGGTGTCGAGAATCACTTGCTCCAGGTCGCCCGTGGTGTTGGCGTCCCGCACCTCTTCATAGGTCGCAATCACTGAGTTGGGGCTGCCAATACTCTCGATGATTCTGGAGTTCAGACCGGGGCTCGGATGGCGCACTTCGGCTTCGGCGAAGCTTTTCTTCACAAAAGCGGCGAATCCGAAACCGACGATTTCAATTTTTCCGTTCCGGTGCATCTCGACGAGGGCACTCCGCGATGCATGGGTCAAGTTGAACAGCTCATGCCACGCCTTGAGTGCACGGTGGCTGCCAACGGTTTCCGCCCCGTTCTTGGCTGGATGCAAGCTCAGACATTCCGGGAGGTCGACGGCTCGAGTTTTTCTCCAGGAGAAAAAAGCATTCATCACAGAACCCCCAAAAGTATCCTAAAAGGCCATTGCAGCCCGATTACTTGCTGTCTAGCATCGGCATCGTTGCGGTGAGTTCCAGAATGAGTCGCCATCGGATGGGGGCGACGCTGGCGTTCCGGACCCGCCGGTAAATGTCGAAGAATTCATCTTCGAAACTGCTCGTCTCCCCGCGGAGTTTGTCGCGAATCCCGGGGGGCCGCTGGTTTCATGTCCGGAAGCTTACGCCAATTTGTCACCGCCTCAAAGAGCGGAGTACTGAGTTCTAGATGAGTTAATGCTTCTCGCGGTGGAAATCATAGGAGGGTACCGTGGCTAACGAAAGAGGATTCAAGGTGAAAGCAAGACGAAGCACAACGGGATTTCTTTTCGCCGGATTTCTGGCGGCAGCCGTTTTCCCCGCAGTGGCAGTCGCCCAGTTGCCGGCAAATGCCTCGATTTATGCATCGGATCTGCAAGCGCCAAGGGGACTTAGGTTTGGCCCCGACGGGTACCTGTATGTTGCCGAGGCGGGCACTGGCGGGTCGAACGCCACGGGGAGTGCGTGCACGCAGGTTCCCGCGCCGGTCGGTCCTTATAAAGGGGGTCCAAACGCCCGAATTTCAAAGATCAGTTCCAAGGGGACGCGAACCACCGTTGCCTCTGGATTCCCTTCGACGGTCGATGCGATGGGCGACCTGATCGGAGTGGCGGACGTCGTATTCCTGGATGGCACGCTTTACGCCGTGGTCGCGGGCGGTGGTTGTTCGCACGGTAATCCGAAGAGCCCGAGCGGCATTGCAAAAGTAAACCCGGCCACCGGGCAGTGGCAGCTGATCGCAGATATAGGCGCCTTCCTGAAGGCTCATCCGACGAAGTACGAAAGTGCGGATGACTTTGAACCGGATGGCACGCTTTATAGCGCAATTACGGTGGACGGAAAGTTGTTTACCGTTGAACCAAATCATGGGGAAGTCCTGTCGGTCAGCACGGGTGGGCAGATCGAGCAGGTGATTGATATCTCCGCGTCGGAGGGCCACATCGTTCCGACCTCGATTGCCGAGAAAAATGGATCCTTTTATGTGGGCAATCTCAATTTGTTTCCGATCGACCCGCAATGGGCGCGGATATTGACGATTTCCGGCGGTGGCTACGAGGATCATTTTGTGCCTGGGTTCGACACCGAGGGCTATCACATCGTGAACTCCAAGGCGGGCTTTACCACAGTGGTTGCGGTGGATATCGGTCCTGACGGCTTGCTGTATGCGCTGGAACTTTCGGATATGGCAGGCAATCCGGGTCCTGGAAACGGGAAAGTGGTCCGGGTGAAGAGGGACGGCGACATTGAGGAGGTTGTGACCGGGTTGAGCGTTCCCACCGGCATGACGTTCGGGCCTGATGGGGCGCTGTATGTGTCGAATTGGGGAGCTGCGCCTGCCGGACTCGGTCAGATACTACGGATCCCGATTGCGCTTTGCTGGTAAGGGTTGTCTGATCGGCTCTAGGCTTGTGGTGGGTCAGACTTGTCCCAAGCACCGTGCGCTACTGGAAGCCCCTCTTCAAGATGGCTACACTTTGGACAACGCCATCGCCTTCTGTTTACCCTCATGGGCTGCGGCTGATCATCAGCGAGCTGTTGGGGTATTTTCAGCATTTCGCCGCCCGAGTCAGGCTGCTCTTCCATCATCGTGTCGCAATGCGAGCATGTCTTCATCTCGTCCTCCCGAACATAATCCGCCCAGGCGCGGCGGGGCTTTGATAAAACAATCCTCGTGGCTAAGTTTTTCTAATCTTGAAGACTAGATCCTCGGTGAACATCCCACGATTTGGAGGGCGCGCAGTGGTGACGGACGAACCCCCTCGCGAGGCCTGCAGGTGCGACCATCGGTGACAAAAGCTCCCTCCGTCGCGGCGAGCCGCTTGAATGGTATCGGCTATCGACCTCAGTGTTTGCCAGGAGATTTCTTTAGAGTGTCGATAGCTTCCTTGCCGGCATCCTTCGCGTCACCAGCCGCATTATGGATTGCACCTTTTACCTGATCAACTTTGCCTTCGGTTTCAAGTTTCTTGTTGCCGGTGACCCGCCCTGCAAACTCCTTAATCTTGCCGGCCACTTTATCTGCTGCACCTTTCGCGTGTTGCTCGTTCATGTGACACCTCTACACGATTGAGATGCCTGTAGACGGCATAAGGGCTAGGGATCGTCTGCCCGGCTGCTGTGTCACCCCTCGTGAGCAAAATTGACCAGTACGCCGGTCAGGACGAGGGACATACTACCCTCAAGTAACTCCTGGGTGTTTTGCGGCTCGGTGAAAATGGGCAAAACGCCATCTCCCACGTCTCAGGATTTCTCTTCTCGTTTACCGGCAAGGCGAGTTGAAACGGGAACAAGCGCTACGAACTTCAGGTCTGTATGAACGCTAGGAACTAAGGACACTTGCGAATAGGTGCTCACGGCTCCGCTAGTAGACCGAAAGGTACGAGTACCACCCTCTCGCTCCCGCACATCCTGTTCATTCCAAACCTTGGCGAAGAATTTGCTGCCATTTTGCAACTCGGAGATGAGCCGCAGTGTTGGAGACTCATTCAGGTGCCGTCCGGCATCCGATCGGAATTCCGCTAACAGTCGCTTCGCCCGCATCCTCCAATCAACGATCAGCACGCGAGCATGTGTGTTTAAGAAGACAAACCGAAGAAGGTTACGATCATCTGATTCGATCAGCCAAGGCCGGAAGAGCATCGCGGCCTTGCGGTTCCATGCCACAGCATTCCATTGACGATCCAGAATATAGGCTGGTAGAGGCATCTGATTGACTAAGTCCTTGATAACTGTGGGAGCTTCCGATTCGCACCTTTCGTTCTCATCGGGACCGGGCGACCGAGCAATCTCAAACAAATAAAGCTTCTCAGCGCGCGAAAGCTGGAGCGCTTCGGCTATGCGCGTAAGGACCGCAATTGAGGCGTGAACCGAACGGCCTTGCTCAAGCCATGTGTACCAGGTGGTGCTCACCTCGCTCATCTGAGCAACCTCTTCACGTCGCAGACCAGGAGTCCTGCGCCGACCTGCCGAAGGCAGTCCAAGTGCCTTGGGAGACAAACGCTCCCTGTGGGCGCGAAGAAACGCTCCCATAGTCTGTGCGTGGCCTTGCCGTGGTTCCAAAGGAAGCGATTTCATCTCTATAAAAGGTATCAGGGATACCAGGATAAAAGCTCATCTTGTACCAGGTTGAGGACACGGCTACAGTTATTTCACCGGATCGAATACCTGGACAGGGGACTAGCCCATGCAGCACGAACAATCCATTTCAAAAAGTTTTGGACCAAATGCCAAAATGTACCTGACGAGTCCCGTCCATTCCATCGGTGCCGATCTCGATTGGCTGTCGCGTGCTGCAGCTGGGTTGAAGCGCCCAACGGTTCTCGACATTGGTTGTGGAGCGGGCCACGCCGGCTTTGCCATGGCTCCGTTTTCTCAGGAAGTCATTGCATTCGACCCTACGGATTCAATGCTTGAAGTCACCGCTGCTGCGGCACGGGAAAGAAAACTACATAATCTCAGCGTGAAACAGGGGACTGCTGAAGACCTTCCTTTCGACGATGCACGCTTCGACTTCATTGTGAGTCGTTACAGCGCTCATCATTGGGTGGAGGTACCTCGGGCCTTGTCCGAAGTAAGGCGAGTTCTCAAACCAACCGGCAAGGTCTGCTTCATTGACCTTGCAGGCGCTCCCACTCCCTTATTCGACACCCATCTCCAAGCCGTAGAACTGGTTAGAGATCCGTCGCACGTCCGCAGCTACACCCGGCGCGAATGGCTTTCACTCTTTCAAACGGCTGGGTTTGACGGTCACATAGAACAGGAATGGCGACTGGCGACTGACTTCTCATCGTGGACCTCTCGAATCGGTTCGTCCAGCGAACGAGTTGCAGCAATCAAAACCATCTGGTCCGGCGCGCCCACAGAGGTTCGGGAGTACTTCAATCTAACGGAAGACTGCTCGTTCGATGCTGAGGCATTGATGGTTGTGGCTAAGATTGCCCCGTAACCTTGTGCAGAGGACAGGCGAAGTGGGCGCGCTTCCACTCGCATTTACTATCGCTCACGCTGCCCATCGAGAGTTCACCACCTGCTATTGATATCCTCCCAACTCGGCGGTGGACCTGGCAGCAGCGGAGCCGCCGGATTGCGAATCGAATCTACAATCAATGCCGAATAGCGTTGACGTAGTTGCGCTGCTCGCTGAGCATTGCCGATTTGAATAGCTGCCAATTGTTCGAACATGCAGTTTTAACTTAGCTAGAACGGATTCGGCCCATTCCCCCCCATTCCCTCGATCGCGCACAAACGCGGAAACGTTCTGTCAGTCAGCAGCCTTTTACTATCGTAAATGTCTACGAGACCTCTGGTTCAACCCGTTGGATGATAGCGCGGTAGATGGAGTGGATGGCGCCGCTCGCCTCGATCTTGCGCGCATTTTCCTGATGCCTGGGATGCGCGGCCAGCTTGGCGCGGTACACCTCATACTCCGCCATGGTACCGACATCGATCGTCGCGAATGCCTCGCTGGTGGCGCCGGCGAATTCGGTCGGGGCATAGTATCCGGTGATGTGGCCACCACTCTCGGTGATAGGCGAGAACTCGGCCTCAGCGTAGGTGCGCCAGTCGGAAAGCTTGTTTGGATCGATGGTGTATTTCAGGAACAACGTATACATAACACCTCCTGAGACAATTGGACGCTCTCAGCCATGGAATACGTTTCGGTATAGAACGAAGCATTTAAAGAAAAGGAGCGCGCATACTGTTTGTATGAGCGACGCACTTGCAGGCGCAGCGAAACTACTCTCAGAGCCGGCCCGGGCCGCCATGCTGCTCAGTCTGATGGGCGGCCGCGCCGTGCCTGCGGGCGAACTTGCTCAGGCAGCACACGTCAGTCCGCAAACGGCAAGCGAACATCTGGCGCGGCTGACAGAAGCTGGTTTCATCACCGTGCAACAGCAGGGACGGCACCGCTACTACGAGCTTTCGAGTGAGGAAGTTGCCTACGCGGTGGAGTCTCTGCTGGTGCTGTCCTCGCCGCCTCAGCAACGGCCCTTTGCCGAGGGAGTGCGGCCGCCCTTTGGAAGCCTGGAACATGCACGCACATGTTATACGCACCTCGCCGGATGGCTCGGAGTGGCACTCACGGACGCGCTGCAGCGGAAAGGCTACCTGACACCGGCGACGGGAAGAGCGTTCGCTGTGACAGACAGCGGGAGAGCGTGGTTCGAAGAACGAGGGATCCCCGTGCCTTCGTCGAGAATTGCCGACCCAAAGCTCGCCCGCCAGTGTCCGGACTGGACGGAGCGTCGGCCCCATCTTGCCGGTAGTTTGGGCGTCAACATGTACAGGCGCTTATCGAAGCTTGGCTGGATCGCACCATCGCGGAAGTCACGCGCGGTTCGAGTCACGCTGGAAGGCAGAGAGGCATTGTTAAAACATCTGGGACTGGTCGTCGGCTAAAAGCCGATACCTCTTCGCTTTTTGGAAGTGTTCAGTTTTGTCCGGTGTTTACGGTGCCCAGAAACTTCACGATCTGGTCACTGACTTCGGCAGAGGCTTCGTGTTGAACCCAATGGCCCACATGGTCGATTTCAAGGTGCCCTACGAGACCAGGAAGGCTGGCGCGGAGTTTTTCGAAAGGTGGATAGAGCTCCCCTAAGCCATCCGCCTTTCCCGCAATGTAGAAGGAGGGTTGGGTGATCTTCGCGCCTTTATAGGCCCCGGACAGATAGAAATACGGTTCGGCGGCGCGGTAGTAATTCAGGGCACCGTGAAAGCCGGTGCGTTGGAATTCAGCAACGTTATGAGCGACGTAATCCGGTTCAACCCATGAAGGCAACGGCCCGGGAGCGGGACGATGAAGGCTTCGGGCTGAATCCAGAGGGCTCCACCGCGTCTCGGTGGGAGCGGAAGCAGAGGCCCAATACAGGATCCCCGGAATGGTGACTGCGGCATCAGCCCAAATTTGATCGGCTTCCGGCCGCATCTGCTCGAACATGTAGAAATCGTTTTGATGGCCGGACTTCCGCATGCGCTCGAAAATGCTGACATCCCCCCGCGCAACGTACGGCACGCTTATGCACAGCACCGCTTTAAATCGGTCAGGACGCATCAGCGCAGAGTTCCAGGCATGAGTCGCACCCCAGTCATGGCCCACGAGAACAGCGCTCGGAACATTCAGCGCATCGAGCAATCCGACCAGGTCACCGGCCGTATGCAGGGGCGTATACAAGGTTGCCTCCGCCGGAGCTGAGCTGCGGCCGTAGCCGCGCATGTCTGGAGCAATGGCTCGATATCCGGCTGACGCGACGGCTTTCATCTGTTTGCGCCACGTATACGAAGTGTCCGGAAACCCGTGACAGAAAAGAACGGCTGGTCCCTCCCCTTGCTCAGTCACATGCAGGGAAATGCCATTTGTGGCAATGTCGTACTCCTTGAGAACGGGATCCACGGCGCCTCCGGGGAAATAGGGTGGGGGAATACAGTGAGATGATACCCAAGCACCAACGCCTTTTCAGCGAAGCCATCGCTTTATTGAACTGGCGCTTGGATTGTGAAGTTCACGGTGTTTGTGCGCAGCCAGTGCCCGGACCCGTCCTTTGGTCCACCAGGATCGTATATCTCCAGGTAAACGCTGTATTCGCCTGCCTTACTAAGGTCGTAAAAGTAAGTTAAGTCATATTTTTGCGAATCCAGCGAGCCGGGCCCGATGAACCGGCCAACGACTGGGCCCGACGAAAGATCTGGGCCATCCCCTGGACGAAAGTCTCCAAGGAGGTGGCGATGTAATTCGGTCTTCGGCGGCCCGCCATCTTTGCTTGTGACGTGGATCCTCTCTGAATATAGATCGTTCGAAAACCATATCCCATTTGAGCTTATGAACGTGAGGACGGCGATTGGCTTTTCCCCAATGGCATAGATGCTCTTTTGGAGCGAGACCTGAATCGAGACCGAATCCGGCTGGTTGGCCATTGGAGCAGACTGGGCTCTCAGCGGAATTGGGCCTTCGACGGTCGCTAGGGTCGCAGCTGCAAACATCACAAGAGTACGAAACGTCAGCATATCGATTCCTCAGTCCCCGTTATCGACAGTTTACGTTGTCTGACTTGTGGCAACCTCCTGGTCCAGTGCCGCTTGCCGTTCAGGATACCCACTGGCGACCCGAGCGAATTTCCACTTCCCGTTCCACATTGCAAGACGTCGGATTCGTAGCAACGAATTCACTGCGACAGGCCACTAGCAAGCCTACATAGAGCGGTGAACATCCCTGTGTGTCACCTTTGCTCTCCAGATCAGGCTCTCCCCCATGCACCCGCGTTTGTACATGGTTGCAGGTAAACGTTCTGACAGGTCCCCGAGTTCTTCCCGCGCGATCTCCATTCCAGAAGTTATCTTATGAACAGGGTCCGCAAATGATTGGCATCAAGGACATCGAAACTCGGCAACTGGAGACGCGGGATCTGGGCGACTCCCTGCAATTTGTGCTCAAGCGAAATCCCCGATGGGGAAACGTGGTTGCCGAACTGATTGTGATTGGCGGGGTCAGTTTCGTTGCGTGGTGGCGGCATAGTGTCATGCTTCTCGTCTTCGCGGTGGTTGGAATCATTGGACTCGTCTCCAACCGGCTGCGCGGCAGCGAAACAACGTTGCTCGTCAACCGGGCCGAGGTCGTCGCGCAGGGAGATCTTCAGAGCTCGCCCGCCGAGGAGATGACCATTCCCCTGAATGAGATCACCTCGATGGGGTGGAGCGCCGGCGGCCAGGACGACAGCGGCGGCCTTTACGTCGCGAAGGGATTCAAGCGGTCGTATATCGTACCCGGCGCCTCCGATGCGCAGGCTCGCGAGATTCTCGCGGCGATCACAGGAAAATTTCCGGGATTTCCCATTGACGACAAAACCTGGGCTTCGTTGATCTGGGGCGATGAAAGCGTGCTCATGGATCTCGGCCTTGATGAGATTAACGATGAGAGTAACCAAGGCGAAGACTCTCACAGCAAGTCATAGAGTTGCGGATGCGCGGCTCCACATCGATCAAAACAC
Source organism: Acidobacteriaceae bacterium (assembly GCA_049522955.1). GTDB lineage: Bacteria > Acidobacteriota > Terriglobia > Terriglobales > Acidobacteriaceae > PALSA-350. The sequence continues at coordinate 2,333 of JBEKNJ010000016.1, read as the reverse complement.
TCGTAGAAGCTGCTTTCTTGGTAGAATGCGCGAGAGCTTCCCCAGGCAATCTCCCAGCTCGTATCGAACCGCTGAAAGTGCGCGAGCTGGTCTCCTCGGCATCCCATCGCCGAATGAACGGTCTCGAGAGGCCCGGAAAGAAAGGTCCAGCCAGTATGGCGCAGCAGGCTATAGATCTCGCGCAGCAGACCAACGCGTCCTCTATCAGTCGTTGGCTGTCGGGTGCAGCCAAATCCCTTCTCCCCGCCGGATGCTGCCTGCTGGTCGGGCTCTTCTATCTCTCCGCCTTCTTTCCCAGGCGCCACGCGTGGGAGGCCGCCGCTTTCATCTTTGTGGGCTTGGGTGTTCTCGCAGGACTGCACCATTCCACCTCCGTTCCGGCCGCCGTTCCGCTCTTCTTCGACGATGTTCTCCACGTGGTGCTGGGAGCCCTGTCGGTCCAGCTTGCCATCCGAAGCGGCGGCATGACGGCTGTCCAGGGGGCGGCCATGGTGGGCGGCCTGGCATGGCTCAGCGCACGAATAGGCCTGCTTGATCAGCGAGTGCTCCCGGCATCCCTCTACTGCGGAGCCTTTGCTGGGATGACCTCGTCGCATCTCCTGCCGGGTATTTCTTGGGTCTTCCTGGCCGGGACCATCACCGGCATCATCTACTCGTTGGCCCGGCATTTCTGGGTCGGCATCGGCGGCAAACTCGGGACCATCGCATTTGCGGGTACCGCGCTCACCGTGATGGTGGCTCGGGTGACGGGATGGAATCATGCGGTTCCTGCCGCTTCTCCCATCGATGGCCTCTGGCTTTGGGCGGTTTTCGGTGTAGCCATCGTGGCCGCCATCGTCACTTTCTGGTTATCGGAGCCCTGCAAGTTCGGGGCGGTGTGTGCCTCGGCAGTACCCTCTGCCATCCTGGCGCTGGGCATCAATCTGTTGAGTCCGGCGTGGCAGGTCAAGATGCTTCCGCTCGCGGCTGCGTGGTTCGGCGCGAGCTTTGCCGGCATGACGTCGATGGAGCGCCTCGCCGGCCGGTATTGGATGCTGCCATTGTTGGGCTTGATTTTCGGCGTCCTGTTCGCTGGGTCCGGCCCTCGCGTGCACGGTTTCGGAGGACTCCTTGGAATCACTGCTCTGGTGTCGGTAATGGCAGCATTGGGACTTGCCCGGTGGGGGCCAACGAATGCGATCAGCTCGGCAAAGAATGTCTAGCTGCCACCCTGCTTAGAGAGAGCGAGATACCGCGGATTCTGAATAGGGTAGCGCGTCAGTGTTTCGACGCTATTTTGGAAAGTGCCAGGAACTAATTGGTAGCGTTGAAATCTTTCTGGCAATCTCTTTCAGCTTGTAGAGCCATTTTTTGCCCATTTCGTTCACCCCAAATGATTGGCTTGTTGGCTAGAATTGTCCCGCATCTCTCGTCCCGCATCTCTCATGTCCGCATCTCTCTGTCCCGCATCTCTCACGCATCTCTCAGAGAGCAGAAATGAACTCAACCAAACAGGCAGCGAGGATCGCAGGGGTGCTGTACCTGGTGAACGGGGTGACTGGCTTCTTCGGCAACATCTAATACCTCGCGGAATGGCGGTGGCTCGTCCAGAGCCCGAAATCTGCCGCGCGCTACCCAGCAGCCGAAATGTCGAGGCGAAGCAAGTCGCTCTACGTAACTACTGTAGTGACCTTGACCACGGTCCCCGGACATGTAGCAGGGCCGCAGAGAGTTCCATCGCTTCGAGCCGTGAGATGCCGAGTTGTTGTGCTGTGGCGAGAGGGTGCTCCTCTTCGAGGATGAAGAGGGGCCGCCTACCCACAGCTTGAATAACGATCCGCAGCTTCAAATTGAGCGTTTCTGGGTATATAGAGAGTGAGTTTGCCAACCGAGCTTTGAATGGACCTCGGCGCGTTTCTCTTCCCGCTTCCTCCCAAGATTCTGAGATTTCGTTGAATACCTCTTCTTTTATCAAGGACCAGAGGCCCCAGATGAACACCTCGCCCGTATCGCGGACGGGGATCTCCAGGCACCCTCTAATAAAGAACGACGCTTCGTCAACTATGCACTGATCTGATGAGATTAGGGCGCGGGCGCTGCGATCAGGTTCGGACATGTTCGCGTACATGTCAGGAAAGTCTGCGGCAAAACTCAGTGGAACTCCTTCGTGAGTTTGACCGCACGTACGACAGAGAAAACCGGGCTCGGCCATCTCCACAATCTTCTCAGGAACCATTCTGACTGAAAAGCGATAAATCTGGGGAGCGCGAGGGCAAACGATTTAAACGATGTGGGACAAACGATGTGGAACGATGTGGGACAGAACGATGTGGGACAGACAGAACGATGTGGGA
>JBEKNJ010000015.1:0-184604 GCA_049522955.1 Acidobacteriaceae bacterium | reverse complement strand
AATACTGCATACTCCACTCATGGCGGAAAGCTCCTTGTTGAGATCGGTTTTCCTGGAAGAATCCCAACCTCAACCTAGCAGGCTTTCCGCCTTCTGCTAAAAACCTAATTTGGACAAGATTGTCTGAAAGTAGCCCAGGACGGTAGTCCTGGGTAATGATAAGCAAGCTGGGCAGTCCCGGAGGGACGGCTGAACACCGGATCCAAATTTTCAGCCGTCCCTTCGGGACTGCCCGATGGCGTATTCCTAACCCAGGACTGCGTCCTGGGCTACTTTCAGACGTCCCTACGGGACTAAGTGCACAGTTCTCACGCAGACTCTTTAGGCTGTACGCCTGCGTGGGGTGTCCTTCGAATCACTTTCTCAGATTCCAGAGCACGGAAGGGTGCGGGCTCTCGCCCGTATATGAAGCCTCACAACTTATTTAGGCTTTCACCCCTGAGGCAGCGAAAGCGATCGTTGGGCTGCGCCCATCATTTTCGGCCCACGTACGCTTTGGCGAACGTGGGGCACCCGTCGCTTCCCTCTGACGATGCTACGACACAGACTTCGAAGTGATTCAGGCGAGAAGGAGTGGTCTCACGCAAACTCTAGAGGCCCTTCATCGCAAAAAACAAAGTATGGAGGAGAATGGCAAAGTCGAGAAAGACGCCGCGATTTTCGATGTAATAAAAATCGTACTCAATGGCGGCGTGGATGCTGAACTTGCGGTCGCCGCTCAGTTGCCAAAGGCCGGTCAAACCCTGAGGAACGGAGAGCCGGCGGCTTTCGAGGGCGGTGTAGTTATCCGTAATGAAGGGCATCTCGGGACGCGGCCCGACCAGGGACATGTCTCCGGCCAACACGTTGAGCAATTGGGGCAGCTCATCCAGGCTGGTTCTGCGAAGAAATCTCCCCGCCGGCGTGATCCGGCTATCTCCCGCGGTTTCTGGCGAGCGCCCATATTTTGGGGCGTCTATGTACATGCTTCGGAATTTAAGCATGACAAACGGCTTGCCGGATTGTCCTGTGCGTTCCTGACGAAAGAAAACCGGCCCCCGCGAAGTGGCCTTGACCATGATGGCCGCAACCAGCCAAATAGGCAGCGTGATCACCACCAAAAGAGAAGACAGCAGCAGATCTGTGCAACGCTTGAAAGCGATGTAGGGGAGCGGGTGGTCACCGTCGGCATCGAAGGTTGTGACCATGAGCCCGTCGATCATTTGAACCGCGGCGGAGCGTTCTGCAAAGTAAGGGTGGCCTGCCCCCACGAGAGAGACCTTGACTCCCGCCGCGGACGTGAGAGCCAGAAGTTCATCCATGCGCGGCTGTGAGAAGGTGGCAGGCACGAAGATCTCCTGCACGTCGAGAGACCGCAAGAGAGACTCCGAGAGAGGTTCGGAAATGACCGGCACGTGATGTTTGAGGTTGTAATCGTGGCTATAGATGACTCGGCGATTGTCAAAGCCGCTTTCATCGAGAAATCCAACGGGAGTCTGTCCCAGATGGGGAGAGTGCAGCAGGTAAGAGAAGAGGCGCCTGGTTTCGCAGGTAGTGCCGCAGATCAGCACTCTTCGTTGGCGGGCGGCGTGCGATCGCCAATCCCGAATGAGCCGGCCGGTTGAGTACTTCCCTATCACCAGAAGCAAGGTTGCGAGCGCCCAGAAACAGGCCAGAAGCAAACGCGGCATTCCTGCCTTGGTAAAATAGTTGCCCACCGAGAGAAGTGTCAGACAGTAGGTTGAAACCCTCAGAATGCATGCCGTATCAGCTACCTGAAGCAGTGTGGCGCGTTGCGTGTAGAGGTGATGGGCCTGAGCGAGAATAACGTAAGCTGCCCCATACTTGAGACAAATCTCTGCCCAAAGAAGCCACGCGGCGCGACCATCCAGCGGTCTGTGCAGCTGATAGAGCAGGATGCCGGCAATACACGCAATGCCGATGCTGGAGAAATCGAGCAGCGCGGGAATCGCCATTCCCATCGCGCTCCTCAGAATGATAAGAGGCCGCATCAGGACCGAGGGAGAACGGAACCCGATTTGTTCTGTAGCCGGCAGAGGAAAATCAATAGCCATGAATGACCGCCTGTGTTGCAGCAGAAGTGCAGGTATCTCCACGAGCCGGAGAATCCTTACGGTTGTTGACTTTTTCCGATCCTACTTACACCGGGATCGATTTCCATCGAGGCTAATAGTTATTCAGAGTTACATCACGAGAAGAGTTGCATGAGTTAAAAACAAACGGTGACAGAATACCCGGTGGAAATCAACTTCAGTTTGACGGAAGTTGGAAGAACAACGAACCGTGTACCGATTTTGGATTGTTCAACTGTCTTATTGTGAGACGCTCCTATTACCTTCAGACAAATACTGTGGCAAATAGGTCTGTATCAAAATGAGTCACCTTCCCGGAGATCCGACGTGAGCAATCTGCCTTCATGTGTTTCAGCCGGAGGAGGGACGCATTGGAGTACCGGCCGAATCCAGCCGATGGAACAACCATCTCGATCGTGAGAAGGGTTGATGCGCGAACAGCTGCGAGGGCGGCTGGCAAAGAACGCCAGCTGGATGTTCCTCGGCCAGGGAGTCAGCTTCGCAGTGCAGGCATGTTATTTCGTCCTGCTCGCTCGGCTGCTCGGGGCCGACCAATATGGAATTTTTGTAGGCGCCGCCGCCGCTGTCTCGCTGCTGAGCCAGTACAGTACCCTCGGCTCAGGGCTGGTTTTGGTGCGCCAGGTCAGCCGCCACACCGATGAATTCCCGCAATATTGGGGCAACGTTCTGGTCACCACGCTCAGTGTTGGTCTGTTTGTCATACTGGCTCTCGCCTGGCTCGGCAAGTGGATGGTAGGCCCGGCGAGCGCAGCCGTGATCGTGCTGGTCGCGGTGGGCGAGTGCACCTGCGCCCGCCTCGCCGAGGCCGGCGGCCAGGCGTTCCAGGCCTTTGAGCAACTCAAGCTCACCGCCGTGCTCACTTCCGTCACCAGCGTCGCGCGCCTGCTGGCGGCGGCCGGCATGGTGCTGGTTCTTCACCATGCGACTGTGCATCAGTGGGTGATTGCTTCGCTCTGTGTTTCGGGTCTCTCCGCAGTCATGGCGATGGCACTGGTTACCGTCCGTCTTGGCCGGCCGAGGATTGACCTTCGCTTACTTCGGGAACGAGCCCTGGAAGGGGTCGGCTTCTCCATCGCCGCCAGCACGACCTCGATTTACAACGACATCGATAAGGCCATGCTCAGCCGCTACGGCATGCTGGCCGCAGACGGAATTTACAGCATGGCGTATCGCGTCGTCGACATGAGCTGCACTCCCATTCGCGCGCTTCAGTCAGCCGCGTTCCCGCGCTTTTGCCAAACTGGCCGGGATGGGGCGGCGGGTTCAATCGCTTTGACCCGCAAAATGCTGAGCAAGACCTTGCCTTTCGGTCTGCTGGCCGCTGCAGCCATGTTTCTTGCCGCACCGATCATTCCGCATATTGTGGGCAGAAGCTTCGCCAACAGCGTCCCCGCGCTCGAATGGTTGTGCTTGCTGCCGGTGTTCCGCAGCCTTCATTTGAGCGCCGGAGACACGCTCACGGGGGCGGGTTATCAGCGATACCGCACCGCCGCTCAGCTCTGCGCCGCGGGGCTGAACTTCGGACTCAATCTCTGGCTGATCCCGGCGTATTCGTGGCACGGAGCGGCCTGGGCAAGCCTGCTCACAGATGGCGGCCTTGCTGCCGGGAATTGGATGGTTCTCGGTCTTTTGATTCGCCGGGAGAACGGTTTGCGATTGGTGCAGCGGGTTGCGGTTAGCTGATTTGGCGGATGATCTGTCGCCAGCGCTAAAGCGCACGATTCAAGGGGAGCGGGTTACAAGGAGCGCTGAAGCGCTCCTTGCCCCGCATGAACGGGGGGCTCCCACTTTGCGATATCGCCGGATTTCCTGTGAAACATGGTGGCGTTGGGTCCAGTGCTGCGTGGAGAAACAGCAGGTCCCCCCACTACGCTACGGTCGGGATGACACTTCGTTTTGGGTACCGACATCCCAATTCCGAAACAGATGCTTGGATCCCGACCTGGCGACCTCAATTGGGATCCCGACCGGAAGACTCGCCTAAGTCCTTTGTTTCACGAAGGTGATCAAATAAGTCCTTTGTTTTACGAAGATGGTCAAATAAGTCCTTTGTTTCACGAAGGTGCTCAAAATTGTGTTTGATCACCTTGGCCGGTCACGCGCCAAAAGCAGCACCAAGCCTCTGCTTGCTGGTATCACGCTATTATGCAAACGAATTGCCGTCCAGAAGCTAACGCAAAAAACATGTGGATATCCGGGAGGTAAACTCATGGGCACGGCAAATCCGGGGTCCGTCCAGGAGCGGGTTTCTGGACAGGGGAGGTGGATCAGTATCATATGGGGATGCTTTTCAGGAGAGGTTGCACTTCATGCGCACAGCCTTGATCACGGCGGCTTTGCTTTTGCTCAGCGTCTGCGGAAACGGGCAGAGCGTGCAGCAAAAGGCGGCTGAGAAGACGTTGGCTCGTAAGGCGCAAGCCGATTGCGATGCACAGACCGCAAGAGTGGCCAGGACGTTCACCGCCGTGGTCAAAGAAACCCGGGTGTATTCTGTTTTCTATTCCCCCAAATATCCGAAATGTTTAGCGGCGGTCTACCTTCCGATCAACAAGGATCTCATCGTGGCCAGTGTTATCAACCTCGATAATACGGGCGGGGCGCAACACATCGTTTGGGAAAGCATGTTTGCGAAACCGTTCGACGCGATTTCGGAACTGGACCGGCAGATCGATAAGCTCGGCAAATGAAAAAGGCCATCACGGCCGGCTGCCTGGTTGCGCTTATGGCGGGGATCGCGTGGAATCTTCTGTTTGCAATCGCCGACCTTTCGGCCCGGCGAAATCAGCCGGACGGGATTCGTTTGGCCATGCGCCTGATGCCCGGGAACGGGGCCTATCCAGCGCAACTTGCCGACCAGATCTATGCCATCGATCCAGCGGCAGCAAAAACGCTGTTGCAGCGGGCCGTCCGGCTTAATCGCTATGACGCGTCGAGTTGGATCCAGCTGGGGCTATTGTGTGAGGCGGCGGACGATCTTCCCCAGGCGGAGGAGGCGCTGTCGCGGGCGGCAGACGCGGATGCTACCTTCCTTCCCAGCTGGTCGCTGGCAAACTTTTATTTTCGCCATCAGAATGCTGACCGCTTCTGGTACTGGGCGCAAAAGGCCGCCCAGATGACCCCGGACGACGCCACACCCCTGTTCCGCCTGGCTTGGTACGTCAGCCCAAACGCTCCAGAGATTGAAAGCCGGCTGCAACTCAAAAGGCCGGGCCTCGAAGCCCAATTCGTCAATTTTCTGATGAGTCAAGGCGATCCGGACGCGGTGACCTCGGCAGCTTCCCACCTGCTGGCGGGGAATAGCAAGGACGGCACCGAGACCCTGCTCGAAGCGTGTGACTGGCTGATCGCGCAGAAGCGGCCCGAGCTGGCCCTGTCACTCTGGAATGACCTGGCCTCGCGGATTTCTTACGCGCCGGCCCGAGTGAGCTCCCCGGTGACCAACGGTAGCTTTAGTAAGGCGCCGATTTCCCATGGCTTCGATTGGCATCTCATCCCGGTGGAGGGAGTGAGTTCCTTTTTGAACGTCAATCCCAATGTGCTGGGTTTCGAGTTTTCAGGAGACGAGCCGGACAGCTTTACTCTTATGAATCAGACCGCTCCAGTTCAGGCACAGAAGGCCTATGTCCTAACCGTCGATTACGCTACTTCCGGCATTGCTCCGGGGAGTGGGATTGCGTGGTTGGTGACCGACGCGCGAACGGGCGCGGTGCTGGCACGAACGGCAAGCTTATCGGCAGACCAGGGCGGAGGAAATACTTCCGTTTGTTTCACCGCCCCGGATGGAGCCGCGTTCGTTAACTTATCGCTGCTTTACCAGCGGCAGCCGGGCACGGTGCGGGTCGAGGGAAAGCTTGGCCTCAAGGGAGTGCGGCTTTCTGCCCAGGATTGCAGGGATGGGAAAATCTCCCCTTCCGGGGCTGATTCCCGGAGTTCTGAGACTACACTCAAGAAACAGCGAATGGAGGGTAATCGATCGTCGACGCCGGCAGACGGGCCGAGGCACAGTGACATGCCGAACCATGAGGCGTATAAAGGCGCCAACCGGGACCGGCAACTTACCAGAGGCCCGCTCGCGACCGGTGTAGACTTGCTCGCGCATCCGTCATGACGCAGATCAAAACAATCGCAGGTTTGTGTTGGCTCGCATTTGCGGGGTGGGCTTATGCCCAGCAACCGGAACGGGCTATCTCCACGGTATCGAATCTTGACTACGCCTATTCGAATCTGCCCACTCAGCCAGTTGGGCCGGACGACCTGCTGGCCCTCTCGGTCTACGATTCTCCGGAGCTGACACGCACGGTGCGGGTGGATGCCAGTGGCAATATCCGGCTGCCTATGCTCAAAGACCCCATCCAGGTGGCGGGCCTGGTTCCATCGCAGCTGGAAGCCGCGATTGCCCAGTCCCTGACTAAGGGCAAAGTGCTGGTCGATCCCATCGTTACGGTAACCATCGTGGAGTACCAGAGCCGACCGGTCAACGTGGTTGGGGCGGTCAAGAATCCTCTTGTTTTTCAGGCAACCCGTCCCATTCCACTGCTGGATGCGATTGCGCGGGCTGGGGGAATCCGGGAAGACGCCGGTTCCGATATTGTAGTCAGCCGGCAAGTGGTTCAGGATGGGAAGCCCACCAGAGTCACACAGACCATACCGGTCAGGAAACTGATCGACAATGCCGATCCAAGCCTCAACGTGATGCTGCATGGCGGCGAGGAGGTTCTGGTTCCTGAAGCGCGCAAGATTTATGTGGTTGGGAATGTCAGGAAACCGGGAGCCTACCCGATCCGCAACGATGAAGGGACCACAATTCTGCAGCTGCTGGCCCTCTCCGAGGGTTTGGCTCCCTACTCGGCCAAGGTGGCCTATGTCTATCGCAGGTCGCCCGGCGGCACCAAGACGGAAGTGCCGGTGGAGCTGGCCAAGATCATGAAGCGCAAATCGCCGGACGTGCCCCTGCAGGCCAACGACATACTCTACGTTCCGGATAACAAGGGCCAGCGTCTGACCGCGCAAACCATTGACCGGCTCACTGGGGTAGGGGCCACCGCCGCGACTGACTACATTATCTGGCACTGAGACGGGCATATGCGTAAAGAAGAGGTCACGATCCCCGATGAAAGCGCAAATGGTTTAGAGCGCAGGCCGATCTCTCCCCGTGTCGTTCTCTCCACGCACGACAAGGAAGCCGCGCACAACGGACCTTCGCTCTCCCAATACCTGTGGGTGGTCAAGCGTCACCGCTGGAAACTGGTTGCATTTGTGGTTTTCTCCGTAATTACCACAATAATTGTTTCCAAGCGTTTGACTCCTTTGTATGAGTCTACGGCGGTCATTGATATCGATCGTCAAACTCCGGCTGCTGTTTTGGGCAATGAGAGCACATCCACCGTCAACTCGGTGGACGTGGAAAACTATCTCACCACGCAGGAGCAAATCGTCCAATCGGACGCCGTTCTTCGCCCGGTGGTCGAAAAGTATCATCTGATGTCGCCGGCTCTGCGCAAGCTGGCGAAGGATCCCCTGCTCTCGTCGCGGCTCAAGGATGCGCCCATTGAGCTGAAGGGCCTGAAAATTACCCGCCCGCCGCACACCTTTCTACTCCTGATCAGCTACCGCTCTCCGGATCCGCAGCTTTCCGCGGACGTGGTCAATGAAATCGCCAAGAGCTACATCCGTCATACCTATGACATTCGCTATCAGGCAGCTTCCCAGATGACGGGTTACATGGAGAAGCAGCTGGAAGAGCTGAAGGCCAAGATGGAGCGGTCCGCGGGGGCGTTGGCGAACCTGGAGAAAGATCTCGACGTGATCAATCCGGAGGAAAAGACCAACGTATTTTCCGCCCGATTGCTGCACCTGGACAACGATCTCACCGCGGCCGAGGTGGACCGGGCAGGTAAGGAAGCTGCGTACAACGCGGTGAAAGACGGCTCGTTGCCGGCCGCCGAAGAGTCCGAGCAAGGGGAGCAGCTACGCGTTCTGGAAGCGAAGCTGAACGAGTCGACGGAGAAGTTTGCGGAGATCCAGACCCAGTTTGGCTCATTCCATCCCATCTACAAGAAGGCAGCCAGCCAAGTAAGTGAATTGCAATCGGAGATCGATCTATTGCGGCGCCGGATCGTACAAAGGGTCGACGTCGATTATCAGCGGGCGGTGAACCGGGAAGCTCTGCTGCGCCGGGACATGACAGAGGCGAAAGCTGAATTCGATCAGATGAATGCGCGGTCCTTCGAATACAAGGCCCTCAAGCAGGAAGCGGATACCGACAAGGCGCTTTACGAGGAACTCATCCGAAAGATTCGCGAAGCCGGCATTAACGCGAGCTTTGAAAGCAGTTCGATCCGGCTGGCCGATGTCGCTCGTCCCGCGCTCTATCCGTCGTTCCCCAAGACGGCTCTGAATGCTTTACTGGCATTACTGGGCTCGACCATCATCGGCCTGAGTATCATTTTCCTGATGGATGCCCTGGACACGACCGTGCTCGACAGCGAGCATCTGCAGCGTGAACTGCGTGTTCCTTTACTTCCCTCTCTTCCCGTGGGGAAATTTACCGGGGGGACGCTGCCCATGCAGGAATTGCCTCCGGATCCCGACTGCAGGTTCAACGGAATCGCGGCTAAGGAGGCACTCGCAGCGCCAAACGCCGCCTTCGATGAAGCCATCCGTACGTTGAGAAGCTCTATCTTGCTCTCCGCCGGGCTGGAGCACCATCCCAGGAGCATCCTGGTGACTTCCGCATCCCCTGCTGAAGGTAAATCGACCATTGCGCTTTACCTGGCCGCAGCTCACAGCCAACAGCAACGACGGACGCTGTTGATCGACGGCGACATGCGCCGGCCAGTGGCCAAGCTGGGAATTTCCAATGACCGCGGTTTGTCCGATGTCGTCAATGGCACCATGCACTGGCGCGAAGTTGTCCAGACGCCGTACGCCTATCCGGATCTGGATATTCTCTCAGCGGGTCCATCGTCGCGACGGGTCGCAGACCGGATCGGAACCGTGCTGCGATCGATTCTCGATGAGGCTGAGCGCGAGTACGATCTGGTAGTCATTGATTCGCCTCCGCTGCTCGGCTTTGCTGAACCCCTCGAAATTGCTGCGCTCGCGGACAGCGTAATTATCGTTGCCCGGGCCGGGCGAACCAATCGTAGCGCGGTCGCCAGCGTGGTGGAACAGCTTAAGCGAGTTCGCGCCAATATCATCGGCATTGTTCTCAACGGGGTCCGGGCAGACATGAGTTCGCAGTACTACTACTACAGCCCTCGTTATTACAGTCACTACACGACTGGCGATCGCTAGTCGATACAGCTCCGAGCGTGCTAAAAGCCGGCAGCATAGTCCGCGGGATGTAGAGTGATCTTGATGGCAGCGAATAAAGTCGTTCACCTCTGTATCTGGTCGGGGGACGCCGTACGCGCCCTTGAACTGGTGGGCAGCCGGTATCCCGGGATCGAAATCGCGGAGTTCCCTCACCGCAAGATCAGAGTAGGCGGATTCGCTCAGCGGATTCGATTGCTGCGTAGCTTTCGCGGACGAGCCATTGTCTTTTACTTTGAGTCTTTGGATCAATTCAAACACAGGCAGGTTCTGGTGTGCTTCCAATTACTGCATCGGTGTCATGAGACCGTGTTGTGCGACAAAAGCGGACGTTGGGAATCCATTCGAAACATCGATGCTCTTCGATCGGCTCCCGGAATTCTGGCCAGCGCCTTGCTTGACGTGAAGAGCATGATCTTCTGGTGGAGTTATTTGCACCTGTGGCCTAAGCGTGCTGCTCCCGTCGCGCTGTCAGGTTACGGCGAGCCCGAGATTGCATACCTGATTCCCAGTCCTGCGAATCTGGGCTCGGGGGGAGGGGCAATCAGTCACATTCGCGGTTTCCTTTACGGCGTACGGGCTGCCGGCATAACATGCCGCGTCTTTACTGGTACTGCTTTGGCGCAGGATGCTTTCTCGAACGAAGTCGTGCCTGCGCGCAGCCGCACTTATTTCTTCTGGGGTGCGGTGATGCTTTCTTACAATTTTGTATTTGCCCGAGGAGTGCAAAACTATCTCGCTATGAACCGGCCGCATTTCCTTTATCAGCGGCACCTGGCGTTTTCCATTGCTGGAGCGCTCCTCTCAAGACGCCTTAGGGTCCCGTTGATTCTCGAATACAACGGTTCGGAAGTTTGGATATCCGATCACTGGGATCCCAACCCCATGCGCCGCTGGATCGGCTTGTGTGAGGAAGTGACGCTGCGGTCAGCGGCCAGAATCCTGGTGGTTTCCGAGGCACTGAGAGAGACATTGTTACGGAGAGGGATTCAGGCAGATCGCATTCGGGTGAATCCAAATGCCGTGGACTCCGATTATTTTTATCCCGGACGCGGGAGGGAGCGTGGGCGTCAACAGCTCAATGCAGAGCCCGACGAGGTGTTGATCGGCTTTGTGGGTTCATTCAGCCTGTGGCACGGAATAGAGGTTTTGCAGCGGGCAATCGCGAGGTTGTTGAGCAATGGATCGCCGTGTCGCCTGCGTTTCGTTCTGATGGGCGATGGTTTGCTCCACGCAGAAATGCGTTCCGCCCTGGCAGAATACGAAAAGTCAGGAGAGGTAATTTTTACCGGACCGCTACTCCGGCACCAGGTGGCGGAATATCTGGACGCTTGCGATGTGCTGGTTTCCCCGCATGTTCCTATGCCGGACGGTAGCCGGTTTTTTGGTTCACCTACCAAGCTTTTTGAATACATGGCGATGGGCAAGGGGATCGTCGCTAGCCGGCTGGAGCAGCTGGCCGAAGTTCTGGAGCATGACCGGACGGCGTTGCTGGTAACCCCGGGTGACGTGGACGAGCTGGCGGAGGCGATTTTGGATCTTGCCGTTAATCCGGAGAAACGTGGAGCGCTTGGCGCAGCCGCGCGGCGGGCCGCGGTCGAGCGTCATAGCTGGTCGCGTAATGTCTCCTCGGCCCTAAGCGACATGCCCCGGACTACGATACCTCTTGGGGTTTCCCGCCCCGCGGGGGCTGAAGAGTCCGCGTGAGAATGCGCGAACACCGGCAATCGACAGACTTCAAAGGACTGAAGTATGGAGACCCCAAACAGATCAAGGGGTGCAAGGTTCGGCCGTCCGAGGCTTGGAGACTACCTTCATGAAAGCGGGATTTTGGTGGCGCGCTTTACGTGAGGAGTCTCTGCCGATCCTGATCAGGGAAGCAGCGTGGCGTGGCATCCGGTCCATACGCAAATCGAGTTTTGAGGTTGCAGGACTGGATGACGAATGTCCGGTTCGCTTCCGTCCCATCGGCTACTACCAATCGCAGAAACCGATCAGTTGTGACCGGTCGCGCGAGGCAACTCTCGCTTATGCGGACGCAGTTCTGCGCGGAGAGTATCCGCTGATGGGATACGGCAGCCCACATCTGGGAAGCCACCCCGATTGGCAGTGCGACTGGGTTTCGGGAAAAAGCTGGCCGCTCGACGACTCGCGAACGATACAAGTCGTGCGCCACGACGGATCGGACGTGAAGGCGCCGTGGGAACTTTCACGCTTGCAGTGGAGTCCGGTGGTGGCCAAGGCTTACGTGCTCAGCGGCGAAAGAAGATATCGGGAGGCGCTCCGGTCGTTGCTGGAAGACTGGATCGAGCGCAATCCGGTAGGAAAAGGCGTGAACTGGACAATCGCGATGGAGGCTGCCTTGCGGGGGATCAGCCTCTGCCTGACCATGGACATCCTATGGCCGTTCACCCCGGAAGAGAAGCTGTGGCTCGATCAAATGACCGCATCGCTCTGGCAGCATCTTCGTTTTATCGAGGCTCATAACGAGTTTTCGTTCCTCGTCCGCAGCAATCATTACCTAAGCAACATCGCCGCAATGACCACATTGTCGGCTTACCTCGATGGTGCCGGGATGCAGCGGCGGTTGAGAAAATATGCGCGCGCGGTCCAGCGCGAGATTTTGCTGCAAACCTATGCGGATGGCGGTGATTGCGAGGCTTCCACCGGTTACCACGTTCTGGTCGCCCAGATATTTCTGCATTCGTTGGTAGTCCAGCAACGCCGCCAAATTGCCATTACACCCGAATTCGAGGCTCGCCTGCGGCTGATGTTCGAGTGGATAGCCTCTCTGGCGGACAAGGACTGGAAACTGCCACACCTGGGGGACTGCGATAATGGCAGGGTTGAGCTGCTGTTTGAGGATATTGCGCAGACTACGCAAGCGGAGGGTCAACGACACTCCCTGCGCGTCCGATCTCTGTGTAGCCTGGCATCTCGTTTGCTCCAGGTGCCGCTGAAACAGGAGCCAGTCTCGCTCATGGGGGATTCGGGAATTGCAGTGCTCCGCTCGGGCGAAGCGTCCTTGATTTTTTGCGCGATGCCAAACGGGTTGCGCGGGAAAGGGAGTCATACACATTGCGACAAGCTGTCTTTGATCTTGCGACTTGGGCGGGATGAGGCTTTTTGTGATAGCGGGAGCCGATGCTACACGCGTTCGGCCGAGCGGCGAAACCTGGACCGTTCCACCAGGGCGCACAATACGCTGATGATTGATGAGGCGGACCAAAATGTCGTGGACACCGATCCCCAATTGCTTTTTCGATGCGGTAATGAAGCGGTTGTGTCGCCCATCACGCTATTGGAGGACAATGAGACCGCAGTCCGCGCGTCGCACCAGGGTTATTCCAGGTATGGCATCAAGCACCAAAGGACGGTTCGGTTGAGTCAGCTGTCATTGCAGGTGCTTGACGAGATAAGCGGGGCGGGTGAACATTTGCTTGACCTGCGTTTTATCCTGGGCCCCGAATGGCGTGTTTCTTCTGAGAGGACATCTGGAGAGACGGTAAGCTGCGCCATCGAGGGACCGCGCCGGATTGCCCTCCAGTGCGAGGCAGCCTACCCCCTGGCGCTGAGCATCATGCCGACGGAGATCTCGCGGGAATATGGCACCGGGTTACCTGCGAGTTGTATCCGAATCCAGGCCACGGCGAGACTGCCTGCTAAAGTGCAGACCAGGGTGCGATGGGGATGATTGTGGACGCCAAACGGGAAAATGCGCTTGCGGGTGAGAGCATCGTCTGCTTCGCTGGCGAGGACTGGTGGTACCACCATCCTCACTCGAAGAATCATCTGCTCAAGCGCTATGCCCTGCGAAATAAGGTCCTCTTCGTCAACTCCATCACCATGGGCCTGCCTTCGATGGCGAACCCGGATTTTTTTCTGAAGATCAGGCGTAAGCTCAAGAGCTACCTCCGATGGCTGCGCAAAGTCCCCGAGGGCATGTGGGTGATGACGCCGGTGAACGTGCCGTTTTACGGATCGAGGATTGGCCGGTGGCTCAACCGCGTCGTGCTGGTCGCACAACTGCGCGTGGCCATGATGTTGCTTGGTATTTCCCGCCCGATTTTGTGGGTGGCGATTCCCACGGCCGCCGAGATGGCAGGACGTCTGGGCGAGAAGCTGCTTCTGTACCAGGTGTCGGACAAGTACGAGGCCAACGAAGACAGCGCGTTGTCAGGGCAGGTTATCCGCAAGTACGACCGAGCGTTGAAAGATGCGGCCGATGTGGTGTTGTACTCCGGCCGTAAGTTATTTCGCGAGGCCACCGAACCGAATCGATATTTTCTGGAACAAGCAGTTGATTTTGCGCATTTTTCTGAGCTAACGGCAGAGCCTGCGCGGGAGCTTGCCGGCATCCCACATCCGATTCTGGGCTACTTCGGCAGCATGGACCATGTGATGGACACTGAGTTGATGGCCGAGGTTGCCCGGCTGCGCCCCGGGTGGCAGTGGGTGTTGCTTGGCATCAAGTCAAACCTGATACGGGTCGTAGCACCGAATATCCATTTCCTGGGATCAAAGTCCTATCGAGACCTGCCGCGATATATCCGGCAGTTCGACGTATGCGTTCTGCCCTGGCGGGAGACCAACACATTCACCAGCTATGGGAGCGCGATCAAGGTGCGCGAATATCTGGCTACAGGAAAACCGGTGGTGATGGCTCCGCTTTACGAATATTTAGAGACGCCTGGTCTGCGTTTCTATCGCGGCACGCAGGAGTTCATCGCGCAGATTGAAGCCGCGCTCCGGGAAGATACTCCAGCGCTTGCGGCACAACGCCAGGCGGTGGTGAAGGATGGCACCTGGGATAAGAGAGCGCGCCAACTAGCAGAGCTGATCAACTCCCTCCTGCGCGGCCAGCGTTACACGTTTGTCTCAACAGACTTCCATCCCCTGATGGAGGGTTATTGATTGCGAGCTTTGCTGGAGGATGTGAAATCCGGGCGAGTGGCTGCTTATGATGTGCCCGCTCCCGAGCTTCAAGCGGGAGGCATACTGGTGCGCACGGCGTTTTCTGCGATTAGCTCGGGTACAGAGAAGGCGACCGTGGAGGCGGGGCGAAAATCTCTGCTGGGGAAAGCGCTGGCTCGTCCTGACCTGGTGAAACAGGTACTGGAGTACGCGCAATCGAACGGCATTGCGGCCGCCCGTCAGAAGGTGCAGGCTCGTTTGGACACGTTGTCTGCGCTTGGGTATTCGTGCTCAGGCCTGGTGCTGCAATCGAGCGCTGCGGGCTTTCAACCAGGCGACCGAGTGGCTTGCGCCGGCGGTGGGTATGCCAGCCACTGCGAGATCAACTTCGTGCCGGCAAATCTTGCGGTTCTCGTTCCCGACAATGTCGACCTCGAGGCTGCGTCGCTGACCACGATTGGCGCTATAGCCGTACAGGGCGTACGCCAGGCAAATGTAACTTTTGGAGAGACGGTGGCGGTGATCGGGGTGGGCCTGGTGGGCGTTCTGGCGATCCAGGTCTTGCGGGCTGCCGGCTGCCGGGTAGTCGCCATCGATCTTTCCAACGAACGTGCAGCCCAGGCAACGTCTCTTGGTGCGCACCTCGGGCTGAGTACCAGCGATCCGGGACTTGCGGGCGCCGTCGCATCCTTCTCCCGTTACGGAGTGGATGCGGCACTGATCACGGCGGCTACCAAATCTGCCGACCCGCTGGAGTTGGCGGCAAAGTTGTTGCGGGATCGCGGTCGCATTTCCGTCATTGGAGATGTGGGCATGGGCGTATCCCGGGCGAACATGTACGGGAAAGAGATTTCACTCGCGATGTCCCGCTCCTACGGTCCGGGCCGCTATGATCCGCGCTATGAGGAAGGGGGGCAGGATTATCCGATCGGCTTTGTTCGCTGGACAGAGAGGCGGAATATGGAGGCCTTTTTGGATCTCTTGTCCTCGGGGTCGCATCAGGTGGGACCGCTGCTGGCACATCGATTTTCGGTCGAGGAGGGGGGAAAGGCATACGCCGCGATTGAGGCCGGGGCCTACACGGCGATCATCGACTACCATGCCCCGGGCGATGTACTTGCTGCTGCAAAGCCGCCTTTGCCGATCACCGTGCAAACACCTCCGAAAGAGAAAGTGCGGGTTGGATGCATTGGCGCGGGAGGATTTGCGCGCGGGATCATCTTTCCCCATCTTCGTTCCTCCGCCGGGGTGGTGCTGGAATCTGTTGCCACCAGCACGGGCGCGGCCGCCGTATCGGCCAGCGCTGGTTTTGGTTTCAGCAACGCGCAAGCGCCCTCCGAACTGCTCGACAACCCCAATGTGGACGCGGTATTTATCCTTACCCGGCACAACAGCCACGCGGCCTATGTGCAGAGCGCCCTGGAGCGAGGTAAGTGCGTTTTTGTCGAAAAGCCGCTGGCGATCGATCGCGAGCAACTGGAAATGGTGCGAACGGCCTATGCGAAAGGGATGGCGGAAAAGGGGTCGGCCTTCCTCATGGTGGGGTACAATCGCCGCTTCGCGCCGTTTACGGAAAAGGTGAAGAGTTTTTTCCGACAACGCGCCGAGCCTATGCTCGTACATATCCGCTGCAACGCCGGGTTCCTACCTCGAAGCAGTTGGGTTCAGGACCCGGAGAACGGAGGCCGGATCGTCGGCGAACTGTGTCATTTCGTGGATTGGGCGCGAGCAGTCGTAGGCTGTTCCATGCGGAACTTGACCGCTGCAGCCCTACCCGATGCTGGACGCTACACCCGCGATAACGTCACGGCCACGATTTCTTTTGAGGACGGCTCTGTGGCGAATCTTGTGTACGCAGCCAATGGGGATCGAGCCGTTGCCAAGGAATATTTCGAGGTGTTCTGCGGCAACAGTGTGGCACGCATCGATGATTTCACGGCGCTCCACCTCTCACGCAACGGCAAAACAGAGACGTTGAAGGGCAGACGGGACAAGGGTCATCGCCGGGAAATTGAGTTGACCGTCGAGGCCATGAAGCAAAGCGAGGCCTCGCCGATTTCGTTCGAAGAGCTCGTCGAAGTGACAGAAGCAACGTTTGCGGTAGAAGAAGCGATCCGGACGCAACAAATCGTGACGCTTGAGTGAAGAAGAAGATTTTTTATCTCTATGGAATTAACTAGACACTCCGGGGTGACAGAGGTTGGACCGCCAGGGATGATGCGTCCAGTGTATTGGGTGCTTGTCCTGCTTTCTTTGGTACCGCTTTGCATCGTGCTGCCGATGACCTCCCCAAGAATAGGGGCCGGCGCCATTGCAGGGTGGATCGCACTAATTTGGGTCGCGATCAGTTTCCTGCGTGGCCAGCTTCATTTCATCGTCCCCATATGGGTGGCCTTCTACCCTTATTGTTACTATTTGTTGTCATTCCCGAAGCAGCGAACGATCTTTACCTTCGACCGGGCATTCATCCTGCTGCTGGTCATCGAGATGGTGATCGTGTCGCGGCCGGATTTCGGGCCGGTGCGTCTGACGCGCGATTTGCGAGTCAGCGCTTATTTGTGGGCTCTCTATCTATTGGTTTGTTCTCTCTCCCTGGCCGCGCACGCTCCATCTGACCCATTGGCATATTACCGCCTGTTGGTCGAGGGGATGCTGATGCCGGCCCTGCTCGGCCTGTACGCCGTGCGTTATTTCCCAGTGGTCGAGGATCTTCAAAAACTGCACATCTGCGCCTGTATTTTAGGCCTGGGCCTTTTGACGACTGGGCTCATCGAGTTGATGACGGACATCGATCTGTTCCCCTGGAGCGGATCGGAGCCGATGTTCACCGACACCCACCTCCGCCGAGCCGACGGACCTTTCGAGCAGCCAGAGGTCTTATCCGTCGTTGCTATTCTTGCATTTTTCCTGATCGTCTATTTGAGGCGGCTTATGCCGCAAAGAATTTCTCCGTGGACAGCGCTGCTCCATAAGACTGGCGCCGTGGCGTCGTTCGCCGCCGCACTGATTCCGTTGAACCGTGGCCTTGTTTTTGCGTTGGTGCCGGTTGCTCTCATCGACAGCTGCTCGAGGAGCCGTCTGCTTTCGCGCCGAATCTGGGCAGGCCTGTTCGGGATGATCCTGCTCGCCGCCGTCGCATGCTGGTTGCTCTATCCTCGCCTCTATGACGATCGAGTTGCCAGACCAGACAATGTCTACCAGCGGCTTGCCCAGGATCGGGAAACGCTGCGGGTGGTTCGTGAGTATCCGCTTTTCGGAGTGGGCTTTAACTTGTACCACGAGGTTGCCTCTCGGGAGCCACGATACCTGGCCAGCTGGAAGGGCATAGAGTCAATGAACTTTCCCCATAATGCGCTGATGACCGTTCTTTCGGAAGAAGGGATCGTCGGATTGCTATTTTATGTTTCGGCGCAGGTTTTTCTTATTCGAGCAATGTGGAAGATTCGCAAGTCTTATCCGCCTGGCTGGCTGGCATTTCTCTATTGTGTTCTTGTTTACCTGATTATCGGGATGGATTACGCGACGGTGTACTTTTCAGATATCAACTTGTTCTATATTTTTACCCTCGGCGTGCTCCTTCAACTGCAGACAAGGATATTTCACGAGAGCAGGGTTGCTGCCCTAACCTCCCCCGAAGGGAATCCACCCACACAGCTCCTATAGTCTCGAATGCTCTTCCATCGATGAAAAGCTATTCCCTATCAGACGTGTATTCAATCGCTCGAGAGGGCGATGCCATCCGGCTGAACCATGACATTTGTAAGGCTCGATTGAATGAAGTACGCGCGGACTTCACTGGCAAAACCATCCTCGATGTCGCCTGTGGACATGAGAATCCGTTTTTTGCGGAGCGGCTTCGGGCGGCGAGATATGTAATTGGGTTGGATCAAGACTCTCGCGAGGTTCAAAAAAACCAACTGATTCAGGAGGGGCATGTTGGAGATATCCATGCGATGCCGCTCCCTGATGAGAGTGTCGATGTGGTCGTATCCGTAGACACAATCGAACACTCCGCTGAGCCGGATTTGTTTCTGAAGGAGTGCCATCGAGTTCTTCGAGCGGGAGGCGAAGCAGTTTTCGCCACCCCCAATCTTCTGGGATATAAGAATGCCTTTGCAAAGTTCAGCGGGAAGCGTGTATTTGATTTCGTCTGGACAGCATCACACGATAGGGTGCTGGAGTATGGCACGTTTTACCGTTGTAATACAGCGGGGACCTGGCGCAGAAAGGCTCAGGAGACTGGATTTCAAGTCCTCACGATCACCTACGTTCCGGAAATAAGCTGGTTCTTATCGAGATATCCAATCGCATTTACGCTGGCTCACCTTTACAACCGTGTCGCGGGCCGGCTCGGGCTAGAGAGGCTCTGGGGCTATATGGTGGTTAGGGCGGTGAAGGTTTGACGGAGTTGGGCTTTTAGAGTCTGCGTGATAACCGAAGAGAAACCGCAGATCTCTCCGTTATCGCGCAGACTCTAAAAGCCTCAGGGAAAACATCCATCCGGAAGCGAGTGACAAGGGAAGGCGGTCAGTGATAGCGACATTAAGCTGTATGAGGTTCGTAGAGCTGCCCAAGGCAAGTAACATCAAGGGACCTGAAGCCAACGATGTCCCGCGGGCCTCGGCGACCAGCAACCCATTCCGCTCGAATATTCTTCGCAAACGCGGAAGAGTGAACCGCTGAACGTGCGGACTCTTGTCATCCGAACCCGCAAGGTATTCCTTATTTTTGTTTTTGCTGAAATTTGCCCACAGCCACGCAACAAGCCTGTCAATTCGCAGCATGCGGTACAGGCGTGAGTCCAGCTCAAACTCCCCATAGCCGTTGGGAACAGTAATGATCAGTATTCCGCATTCGGCGAGATAGGCTAGCGCCGCGCGTAGTAGCACCTCAGGCGCATCGAGATGCTCGAGCACTTCCGAGATGATGACACAATGAAACTTCCTCGGACCGAGATCGCTTATCACTCCGTGATGAAACCTGACAGCGGGTGACAATCTTCGGCCGCGCTCGATCGATTGCTGGTGCGGATCAACCCCTGTGACCTGGTACCCGGCCTCTGCCAGCGGAATTGCAAGTTGCGACCCATTTCCGCACCCAACGTCCAGCACAGTAAGCTGGCATCGCTTGCTCTGGGGAAACCCTCGCAAAATCGTGTCATCCACAAAACGAAGACGCTTTCCATACCCCCAGATATTCTCCTCGAGGTACGGTGCTCGCGCCTCTTGCTCTGCCGTGGAATCATGCACCCCATAGTTTACTGGGAATTGCCGGGCGTGGCGGGTGGCATAATTTGCAGTAAAGCGCTAATTCCTTTGCGAACCTCCTACCCTGATAATAAAATTGGGCGCGGGAGGTCAGACCTCCGAGGGCACGAATGCTGGTCAAGCTTCAGTCCGCCGTCGCGTTATTCACCTGTGGTTGCCTGGTCAGTGTAGCTGCGTCCCCATCGAGCATCGGCATTGTGGTGACCCGTGGGCGGGCGCAGGTCGATGGAGTATTTGTGCGCGGTAACTCTACCCTATTTCAGGGGAGTTTAGTCCATACCGATGCCGCGACCTCGGATCTCATGCTTCCCAGAGGCTCAAACCTGCTGCTTCAGCCGGGCTCCGGAATCAAGGTCTATCGCGAGTACGCGGTGCTCCAGAATGGGGGAGCCATCCAGCGGGGCAATCCCGCTTATCTATTGGTTGCGGACGGACTGAAGATACATCCCTTATCTGCGCAAGGTGCTGCCTTTGTCGATATGCAAGACAACTCTCACCTCAGGGTGGCTGCTCAGGGGGGAGCCGTAGAGGTTCGCAACAATACGGGTGCGCTTATGGCTCGCCTGGATGCCGGAAATGCACTCAGCTTCGCGGTCCAGGTTCAGCAGCAGACCCCGGCAGCTCCGGCAGAGAATCCTGCGCCTGCATCAGGGCAGGCGGCCCCGCCAACGGGAACGCAACTCACGTTGCATGGCATTCTTCGTAAGGACCATCCCGGGCGCTATGGACACTTCCTCCTTACCGACCTGGCAAGCAACGTTACGTATGAACTCCAGGGGCCTGGGCTCGATGATCTGGTCGGGGCGTCGGTGGAAGCCACGGGTAGCACATTCGATACAACGCCGGCAGCGGGAGCTTCCCGAGTTGTGGCTGTCTCCGACATCCATCAGATGCCGCTGAGCGAGATACGGGGAAATACGCCGAGTACCGCTCCTGCGGCAGGAACTCCGGCCCGCACTCCCGCGGCAGCTCCTCCCACACCGTCCGGTGACACCGCTCCCCCAAGTAATGCAGGGCCCGAGGTCGGCGCCACTCCGGAAGCAACCGCCCCGCCTGAGCCGAACAACGCCCCCACGCCTCCTCCCTTGCCCCAGCACAGCGATACTGCGAAGATTTTGGTGATCGTGGGCCTCGCGGCCGGGGCCGTGGTTGGAGTCGCTCTGGGCCTGGGTGGCGGCAAGTCGTCGACTGTCAGCCCGGAATAGATCGTTTTGTAGCGGAACGTGCCGCGGCCATGGAAAGAATCAGAATCGGCCACGCGCCTATCGCTGGGCGTGAAAACGGGTAGTCAAATGCAGCGTGGATCAGGACAGCGATCACACCGATTCCCCAGATGGACCGGATCGCGATCCTGAAGCTCCAGACAGCGAGCGAAAGCATGGCGAGGCCGACCGGCAAGCCCCCTTCCGCAACCCACTGTAACCAGTCGCAATGAGCCTGGTTGACGACGGCTCCGGGGTCGAACGTGGCGAAGGCGGGATACGCCGCCGGCCAACATCCCAGCCCCCAGCCGATCCAGGGACGCGCGGCGATCATGTGTAGCGTCGAGATAGCGAACTGGATGCGTCCCGCGGTTAACGCCTCGGACGAAAATCGCGCCGACGTGGTTTCGAATCCTACAATCAGTGTCAACGCTGCTGTGGCACCCGCCAGTGCCAGCGCCGCAGACCCGGTTTTCCATCCGACGTCGCGCTTTCGTAATTGGGACAGAAGCAAAACAAAGAAGACTTCAGCACAGGTGATGATGAGGCCTCCGCGCGAGGCGCTGACGACCACGGCCGTAAGCAGCACTGCTGAAACTCCAAGGAAGAGATAAAACTCTTTAGCGTGGCTGAGTGCGAGGAAGAGGGCGATGGGAAGAATTGTTTCAATGAAGGCCGCGAAGTGAGTGTGATAGACAATTGGCCCCATCACAAAGTCGTGATAACCAGTCGGAAAAAGCCCGAATGCCTTTCCGGGAGATAGAAATGCCTGGAGAATCGCTTCGACCGCAACGGCGAAGGCGAACCAAATGATACCAGTGCGAAGGGGTTTGGCCAATCTCTCGTCCCGCAGGGTAGATACACCCACGTAATAGACGGCGACCCAGGTCATCCACTGCACGGTTGCGCGTTCGGTTGCAAAACGGTCGACGGTATGGCCAGTTACGAGTTGATAGCATCCCCAAAGAACAATGAAGCTCAACACGAGCAAGGGGAAGTATGTCCCATCCGCGGGCGGTCTTCGCACGACGATGGCTATTGCTGCAATGAGAAAGGCAGATATCTCGAAGAGGGCGACGGGCCAATAGGCCGGAATCCAGAGTGTGAGCGTTGCCAGACAGAGGGCCAGCACAAGTGAAAGCAGGAGCAATGCGTTTGTTGTGCCTAGCAAGATGCGGTATTCAGGTTTCTCTTTGGTGATCATGAGCCTAGGTCTTCTGGCCCTTGACTACCAAAAACCAACCGAACCAGGGAGCCAGAAACTTGAATGGTTGGCTCTCGTATTTCTCGATGGATATATTGGGACCGAAGAGGCGCCTTAGCTTCCGTCCTGTGTATAGGTCAATATGCACGGGCGCTTCACTGTTCTCGATGTGCTGCTTCCATCCCCAACCATACTTGCGAATACCCATCAGGGTGGCACAGGACCACAAAGCATAGACATGGACATTGATCCTACCGCCTGGACGGAGTACGCGGAACATCTCGCGGACTACTTGCTCGGGCTCATCTGTGTGATGAAGAACTCCGTGCGAATAAACATAATCGAAGCTCTCATCCTCGAGAGGAAGATTGCGCGCGTCGGCTTCGCGGACGATTGCGATTTCGCCGACGCGTTTGCGCGCCAGTTCTACATGCCTGGTAGTCAAATCTATGCCGGTAGCCAGAGCGCCATGCTTTGCGAATTGCAGCAGATCGCTACCGGTTCCGCATCCGATTTCGAGGACCTCTTCTCCGTGATGTTTGCGAAACTCCGCGACTTCGTAGAGCCAGGGATAGGTAGAGTACCGCTCCTCTTCAGTTAGAAACAGGGGAGTCTCATTCCAGTGAGATTGGGCTAGTCGTGCAGCATCACGCATCACTTTCACAAGACCGCCTTAAGAACCTATTCCATGACAACCATCGATTCGACCTGCCTGGAGGACGAGAGAGCCCCACCCTCGATGAATTCCTTCCACCAGAGGGCGAAGTTCAGCAACAACCAGGCATTGCTTCCCCGGCGAGACTGAATCAGGTTCATGACCGCGGCATGATCGAGGAAGTCCGTCTTATCGGAGAACTCTGTCAGCTCTCGCCTGGCAAACTCCCCGGACTGGCCGAGGAACCATTCCTGAACAGGCACGCCGAATCCCTGTTTCTGGCGATCGATGATGTCATCAGGGATGAGTCCCCGGACCGCCTTTTTCAGGATGTGCTTTGATTCGCTTTCCTTCGTGATCACCTGCTCCGGGATGCTCATCGCGAGCTGCACAAATTTGTGATCGAGGAACGGAACCCGGGCCTCGAGGCTCGCGCCCATCCCCATTTTGTCGAGCCGCATGAGCAGCAGTTCGGGCAGGCGCAGATTCAGATCGAGGTAGGTCATCCACTTGACCGGAGTTTGCTCCCAGGCATGCTGCGTAAACCGTTCATGGATGGGGCGAATTGCCTGCCAGGAAGACTCGTTCCGGAAGCGGCGCCGGAGGCGGGGTGAAAGTACATCCAGCTTGGCCCGCTGTGAGAAGGCATCTGACCCACCCCAGAAAACGGGCAAACCCAGGTTGGCACGCCACAACAGTTCGTACGCCGATCCACGGGATTTGCCAAGCACGCTCAACCCGAGCAGACCCACCCTTCTGGCGGCGTGCGGAACCGGATACCCATTCCAGCGAACCAATTTCAGGATTCGTTTCCAGTGCTCATAGCCCCAAAAAAGCTCATCCGATCCTTCACCCGCCTGGGCGACCACAATACCGTTGTCGCGCGCCAGTTGTGAGAGGAAATAGACCGGCATGCAGACGGGGTCGGCTATCGGCTCATCCTGGAGATAAACCAAGCGCGGCAGGAAGTCGAGAAAGTCCTGCTGAGTGAGAACCCGTTCATGGTGAGTTGCCCCAATAGAAGCCGCGAATTGGCTGGCCCGCGGCAGTTCACTTTGACAACCGCGATAGTTTTTGTCGTATCCGACGGAAAAGGTTTTTACCTGATCCGTAGCGCACTCGGAGAAGAGCGCTGCGTTGGTGCTGGAATCGATTCCACCGGAAAGAAACACTCCTACGGGCACGTCGCTCACGGTGCGCAGAGCCACGCTGGTGCGCAGTTCGGCGAGCAGGCGCTCGGCGATTTCTTCCTCCGGCACGCCGGTCAGCAGCGTGGTGTGCTCAAGGACTTCCCAGTACCGCTCCTGGCGGCTTTGCCCATCCGCATCGATGGTCAGGAAAGTTCCCGGCGGTAGTTTATGAATCCCGGCAAAGAGCGTGTCGGGCGCAGGCGTGGTCAGGAACGATAAATAGTGAAACAGACCCTCCTCGTTAACCGCACGCGCCTGATCCGGGTCCTGAAGCAGCGCTTTTATTTCCGATGCGAAGGTGATCCTTCCGTGATGAACGCTGTAATAGAGCGGCTTGATGCCGATGCGATCGCGAATGAGCCAGAGGCGGCGAGCCTTCGCATCCCAAAGAGCGATCGCAAACATGCCGCGAAACTTGTGTAGACAATCGATGCCCCATTCCGCAAAGGCGTGCAGGATCACCTCGGTGTCGGAGTGATCGGTTTTCCAGCGTCGATGCCCCAGATCTTCCAATTCGCGCCGGACCTCGGCGTGGTTGTAGATTTCGCCGTTGAAGACGATGTGCAGCGAGCCATCCCCATGGCTCATGGGCTGGGAGGCGGCGTTGGAGAGGTCGATGATGGAAAGGCGACGATGCGCCAAGCCTAGCCGGCGATCGGGCGAAATCCATAGGCCAGCGCCATCGGGTCCGCGATGGACCATGGTGTCCCGCATGCGGGCAAGATAGTCCGCCGTGACCTCGAAGTTGCTGTTTTTAAATGCCAGTACGCCGGAAATTCCACACATCTGCCGATACCAGGTGGGATTATTAGAACAGATCAGGGTCTGGCTGCCGGTGCTATATGCTGGGCAAGATGGGCAACAACCGCTTGAGAATCATGAGCATTGTCGGCGCCCGGCCAAACATGATGAAGATTGCGCCGCTAACCGCGGAGTTGCGCCGGCATGAAGAGATTGAGCCGGTTCTGATTCATACCGGCCAGCATTACGACTACTCCATGTCTCAAGTGTTTTTCGATCAGTTGGGTGTGCCCCCTCCCGATTACAACCTGGGCGTCGGTTCGGGCACGCATTACGCGCAGACAGCGGAGATTATGCGGAAGTTCGGCGACCTGGTGCAGCAGGATCGCCCGGACATGGTGGTGGTCGCGGGAGATGTAAATTCGACGATCGCCTGTGCGCTGGTAGCGGCCAAGGAAAGAATCCCGATCGCGCACGTCGAAGCGGGATTGCGCAGCTTCGACCGCAGCATGCCGGAAGAGATCAACCGCATCCTCACAGACGCCCTGGCCGACGTCCTTTTTACAACCGAGGAGAGCGCCGGCCGGAATCTTGCCCACGAAGGTGTCGACCCGGGGAAGGTCTTTTTTGTCGGCAACCTGATGATTGATTCTCTGGTGCGCGCTCTTGAAATACCCCGCGAATCCTCGTTGCGGTTAGAGATGGGGCTCGATGAGAAACCTTACGCCGTACTGACACTCCATCGTCCTGCGAACGTGGATGACCCGGACCAGTTACGGCGCACACTCGGGGCCGTTGCCGAAGTGGCGCAACGCATTCCGGTTGTGTTTCCAGCACACCCTAGAACTGCGCGCAACATCGAGGCAGCGCCGGGGCCGGGAGTGGTAAGCACCTGGAACGGCGGCCCGCTCCAGGGCCAGGGCGTTTGGATGATGCCTCCCGCTTCTTACCTGGATTTTCTGGACCTCATGCAGCATGCCTCCCTGGTCATCACGGATTCTGGTGGAGTGCAGGAAGAGACGACCTTCCTCGGGGTGCCCTGCATCACCTATCGCGAAAACACCGAACGGCCGG
Organism: Acidobacteriaceae bacterium; assembly: GCA_049522955.1. Classification (GTDB taxonomy): domain Bacteria; phylum Acidobacteriota; class Terriglobia; order Terriglobales; family Acidobacteriaceae; genus PALSA-350. The sequence continues at coordinate 158,950 of JBEKNJ010000015.1, read as the reverse complement.
TCACCGTCTCCATGGGCACCAATAGGGTGGTGGGATGCGACCCCCGCCAGTTGGTGCGCAGCGCCCTGGAGGCGCTGGAGCGCGCAAACAGTCAGGCTCAATCTGTCCCTTTGTGCCCGCCGCTCTGGGATGGCCGGGCAGCGGCGAGGATCGTGCCCATTCTTAAGCAGGTTTTGTGGCAGAACGATGCGGCGTGCGCCGGGGAGCGCGTGCCTCTGTGACTCAAGCCGAGTCCGCTGAGCTGATTCAGGCGATTCAAGCACTACGTAGGTGGATTGAGAGCAGGCATTACGAGGGATTCGAGCCGTTTGACCTGCTCAATTCGGCTTATTTGAGCGGATCCTGGGCGCGGAAGGCTCTGCCGGGAGTCCTGCTTATCCAGACGGGCAAGCGTTTCGCCGGTTTGCGGGTTCGCCGCCTGCTGAAGGTCCCTCCGAGCCGTAATCCCAAGGCTTTGGGGCTTTGCCTTGCAGCGTATTGCGACCTTGCCCGATCCGGTTGCGATGTCTCAGCCGAGGCAGCCTGGCTGAAGCGCGAGTTGGTTCGCCTGCGTTCGCCGGGAGAACCCGATTACAGCTGGGGATACGACTGGGACTACCTGTCGCTACGAGGCACGCGGCTGGCGGCGTACTCCCCCAACTGCATCGCAACTTACTTTTGCGCGACGGCGATGCTGGAAATGAGCGAAGTCTTCGGAGACACGGAGGCAAGGGAGATTGCCGAATCGGCTGCACGCTTCATGGTTACGCGTCTAAATCGCTCTTTCGAGTCCGCTGGCCAGGTCTGTTTCAGCTATACGCCGCAGGATCGAACGATCATTTACAACAGTAGCGCCCTGGTCGGGGTTTTTCTGGCGCGAGCCGGAAAGTTGCTGGGCAACGAAGCCTACCTGTCCCTGGCACGTAAAGCCATGGCTTTCCTGGAAAAAGGCCAGTTGCCGACCGGTGGATGGTATTACGGACAGCTTCGGCGGCAACGTTGGATCGACAGTTTTCATACGTCCTACAATGTTTGCGCACTGCTCGAGTATCAGCGGATCAGCGGGGACGCATCCTTTGAACCGGCCCTAGTTCGCGGACACCGTTACTACCAGACTACGTTCTTTACCGAGGACGGCGCACCCAGGTACTTCCATAACCGGACGTTCCCCATTGATATTCACGCTTGTTCTCAGGCCATCGTGCACTTCGCCGCATTCTCCTCGATGGATCCGAACGCTCTGCAGGCTGCCTGGAAAGTCTTCCAATGGACGATGAGAAACATGGCGGCGGCCGACGGCTCCTTCTACTATCAGCGACACCTCCTTTGGACCAACCGCACGCCGTACATGCGGTGGGGGCAGGGGTGGATGTTCTATGCGCTTGCTAAACTGCGCCTATCGGGCGCTACGCCGAAACTGGCACGATGAATTCCCCGGATGAACGGAAGCGCCTATGTGTGGCATAGCCGGTATGGCGGGAGTCAGAGACTCCGCGCTGCTGGACGCGATGCTGAAAATTACGCGCCACCGCGGCCCCGATGATCGTGGTACCTACCTGACCAACGGGACTTCGCCGGAATTCCAGGCGGCGATCGGATGTAACCGGCTTAAAGTGCTTGACCTCAGCTCTGCCGGACACCAACCAATGTCCAGCCCCGACGGCGGGGTGTGGGTCGTCTACAACGGTGAGATCTTCAACTTCGCGGCTTTACGAGAGGAGTTGTGCGCCGATGGCTGGAGCTTCCGCTCGCAAGCGGATACCGAGGTCTTGCCGCTTCTGTATCTGAAATATGGAGACAGGATGGTCGAGCACCTGAATGGCATCTTTGCCTTTGCCATCTGGGACAGCCGGCAGCAAAGGCTATTGGTGGCTCGTGACCGGATGGGTGTAAAGCCCCTGTACTACGCGCGTGCTGGATCCCGGCTTTATTTTGCGTCGGAGGTAAAGTCGCTGCTGCTCGCTCCGGAACTGCGTGCGGAGATTGATCCCGCGGCGCTTTCTGAGTTTTTGTCGCTGTTGTATGTGCCGAACCCGGGAACGATGTTCAAGAACATCCTGAAGCTCGAGCCCGGTTGTCTGCTTACCTGGCAGGATGGAAAGATCAGCATCGATCGCTATTGGGACGGCTCCGAACGAATTCCGTGGATGCAGGGCGACGAGCGGGAGCTTGCCCAGCAATGCCGCGCGGTGCTCAAAGATGCCGTTCGCAGGCAATTGGTGAGCGATCTGCCCGTTGGCTTTTTTCTTTCCGGAGGTTTGGATTCCAGCGCGCTGCTCGCGTGTGCGGCGGAAGTCCACGGCGGACCGCTTCGCTGTTACACCATCGCATTTCAGAAGGAACACGCGCGGATGGAACAGTCGGGTGACGATCGCTCCTACGCCAAACTGGTCGCGGAGAGATTCGGGGCTGAGTGCCATGAGCTCCTGGTTGCGCCAGACGTTGCCAGCCTCTTGACCAAAGTAATTTGGCACATGGATGACGCGGTCGCCGACCCCGCGGCGATTGCCACCTACCTGATTTGCCGGGAAGCAAAGTCCGACGCCACGGTTTTATTGAGTGGGCAAGGGGCGGATGAGGTGTTCGGTGGATACCGGGTCCACCTCATTCCCAAGCTTGCGAGCCGGCTGCAACTGCTGCCGCCCAAGCTTCGAGAAAGATTCATTCCAGCTGCACTCCAGGCGGTTTCCGGCCTTGGCGGTCGCATGCCCCGCCTTAATCCCGGACTCCTCATGGCCGCCTGCCGCTTTAGCGGAAAGGCCCTCCGAATGTCAGGTCTGACCCCACAGGACCAGTACATCGGCATGCGTTCCTATCTGGATGGCATGGAGTTGAGCAGTCTCCTGAACCCTGACGTGCTTGGCGTATCGCGGCCGCCCGATCTGATGCTCAAACAGCACTTCAGCGCAGCCGCGTCACTCGACTTCGTGGACCAGATGCTCTACGTGGACCAGCAGACCTTCCTGCCCGATTTGAACCTGGCTTATACCGACAAACTAAGCATGGCGGCATCCATCGAGGTACGGGTTCCTTTCCTCGACCATGCGGTTGTCGATTTCATGCGCCAGGTTCCACCGGAGCTCAAGCTGCACGGGTACAAGCAAAAATACATTTTGAAGAAGGCGATGGAAAATATTCTTCCTGCAGAGATAATTTCCCGCAGGAAAGCCGGCTTTGGGCTGCCGGTGCGTAGCTGGCTGCAGAATGAGCTGCGAGAGATGGTTGGCGACCTGCTTTCGGAACGGCGGGTGCGGGAGCGTGGTTTGTTCCAGCCTGAAGCCGTTGCAAGGATGGTTCGAGAGAATGGAAGGAGTCGCGACTACACGTTGCCATTGTGGGCTCTGCTGACGCTGGAACTCTGGCAGCAGGTTTTTCTAGACGAAAGCCGCTCAGTTGGGGTTCCAAATGCGCATCTGGATTGACCTTGACAACTCCCCGCACGCCCACTTCTTCGCCCCGATTATCAGGCGACTCGAAGAGGCCGGCTATGAGGTTGTCATCACCGCGAGGCAGTTCGGCCAGGTGGAAGAGATCGCTCGATCGCATGGTCTACGCTACATCGTCATCGGCCGGCATCGCACGCCTCGTTTCTTTTTCACACGCGCGATGGCGACGGTTATCCGCGCCTTGCGGCTTACGTTGTACGGGCTTCGAGCCCGGCCGGCCATGGCGGTGAACCATGGCTCCCGCGCGCATGTCATCGCCGCGTGGCTGTTACGCATTCCGGTATTGACGATCTACGACTACGAATTTGTTTCCTCGGCACTCTTCTCGAAAATGGCAACGAAAATCCTTTTGCCGGAGGCCATTCCAACAAGGACCCTGGAGCTCCAGCACATCGACTTAAGAAAGGTGATCCGCTATCCGGGGTTCAAGGAGAACGTCTATCTCAGCGGCCTGCACCTTTCGACGGCGGTGTTCGATGACCTGAAACTGGATCCCCGCCGGCTCATTATTACCGTGCGCCCTCCGGCGACATGGGCTCACTATCACAACCATCATTCGGAAGTTCTTTTCCGGGCACTGGTTGAACGTTTGCGGGGAGAACCGGACTCACAAGTCATTGTGCTGCCCCGGACTCGGGAACAGGGGGAAACGCTGAAGAAATCGTATGGCATGCGGTCGCCTCCCTTCCGGGTCTCCGATCATGCTGTAGACGCACTCAGCTTGATGGCACACTCGGACGCGGTGTTGGGCGGAGGCGGCACAATGACCCGTGAAGCGGCAATCCTGGGAACCCCCGCCTACAGCCTGTTTGCGGGGAAACCGGGCGCGATCGACGCAGCTCTCGAGCTCGACGGAAAGCTTACCATCCTGCGAAACATCGAAGAGGTGAGAGATTTGCGGTTCGAGAAAAGCGTTCGCGCTGGCTCCAACAGCGCAGACGCGCGGACGGCGGAAGTTATCCTGCAACACATTATTTCCCTGGGAAAGGTTCTCTAGTGAAATCAACTTCCAATGGAATTACGGGCTACCCCAAATCCCCGATTTCTGAGTCAAGCTCTTTGCTTTGTATCAGGGCACGACTTTAGTCGTGCCGCCTCCGGTCAAGAGTGGTTAGGGGTTTAGCCTCTGCCGCCGCAAAGTCTGCATAAAACTATGACCGAAAGAAGCGCAGACTCTAAAGCCCCACTCTTCCCGGCGCCCTGTGCGACCGGGGATATCGGGTAGCCTTAAGATCGGTTGCGGAGCCAAACTCGTACAAGTCTGACATTTCACACGGCCCCCGCGACTCACACGCGCTGCGTCATCTTAGGGTATTACTGGATCATGGCCGAGCGAGTTGCTGCCCCGCTGAAGGTTCCCTTCCTTGACTTGAAGACTCAGTATGCCAATCTGCGCAATGAGCTTCTGCCGGGGATTCTTGAGTGTCTGGATCAGGCGGTGTACATCGACGGCGAAGCGGTGAGAGAGTTCGAATCCAGTTTTGCCGCCTACTGTGAAACCGAGTCCTGTGTCGGGCTTGCCTCGGGCACAGCTGCACTGCACCTGGCTTTGCTGGCATTGGACATCGGACCAGGGGATGAGGTAATTATCCCGGCAAATACCTTCATTGCTACGGCGGCGGCGGTATCCATGGCCGGAGCACGCGTGGTGCCAGCGGATTCTTCTCCCGCCACCTGGTTGATCGACCCCAACGACCTCGAAGAAAAGATTACCTTACGGACCCGCGCGGTCATCGCGGTGCATCTCTACGGGTCTCCTGTGGATTTGGAGGCAGTTTCTGAAATCTGTGCCCGCAGGAACATTCTGTTGATCGAGGATGCTGCGCAGGCACACGGCGCCCGGCATCACGGACGCCGCATTGGGAGCTTCGGGGAGGTTGCCTGCTTCAGCTTTTACCCGAGCAAGAATCTGGGCGCTTTTGGCGATGCGGGCGCGATCACTACCCGAAACCGCGCCGTCGCAGATCGCATTCGTAGCCTAAGCAACCACGGGCGCTCGCAACGCAGAGACGAACACGAGATGGTTGGTTACAACTACCGCCTGAACGAACTTCAGGGAATCGTCCTTCAGGCTAAGCTGAAAAATCTAGACGGCTGGAACGCCAGCCGGCGCTCCCGGGCCGAGGCTTATCGCGAACGGCTCGCCGGTCTTCCGATTGAGTTTTACGAGGTTTTGCCGGGGTGTGAAGCTGTTTACCACCTGATGGCCATCTGCTGCGACGCAAACCAGGAGCTTGCGGCGCACCTAAAAACGCAGAATATTGAGTGCCGATTTCACTATCCGATTCCAATACATTTGCAACCTGCGTTCCAGCACCTCGGCCTTTTACGAGGTAGCTTGCCGGTGGCCGAAAGAATCGCTCGTCGTACTTTATCTCTGCCTATTTTTCCCGAAATGACCGATGATCAGTTCGATCATGTGTGCGCTTGTATCAGACATTTCTATGCGTGACCGAAGGGCTCGTGAGCCCTGGAGCGGCGTCTTGCGGTAGTTGGGATGACCTTGCAACCCTGTTGCCAATTCGCGCGTCCTGCGTGTACGGTTGCAGACATATACGGGCTCGGCTTAAACGAATTTTTAGGGCAGAATGAAAGCTACCTCGCTGTCGTAGCAGGGGTTCCTGCCAGCAGTTCAGCATAGAACCTCCTGTGGAAAAGCAGCGGGGAAAAGGCACGGATATTTTTGGGGGACCGGGGAATGCATCAGACGTCAGAGTCCACTATGAATGTCGGTGTGCTCGGATTGGGCTATTGGGGACCCAATCTCATCAGGACTCTACTGGAGTCGAAGAGGGCGAACGTCCACTGCTTCGACACCAACCCTCGGGCGATGCTACGCCTTAAGAGCCGGTTCCCCTCTGTAACCTTTAGCGCATCATCCAGGACCCTTTTACAGCACTGCGATGCTGTGATGATCGCGACCCCGGTCCTGACCCACTACAGCCTGGCCAAGGAAGCCCTTGAGGCAGGGAAAAGTGTATTTGTTGAGAAGCCTCTTTCCTCTTCCTCAGCCGAGGCACTGGAACTCATCCGGCTGGCTGAGGAGAGGCAGTCCGTGTTGATGGTGGGTCATACCTTCCTCTACAGCCCCGCCGTGAATCGAGTACGCGAATACATCCGCAGTGGAGTGATTGGGGATTTGTATTTTCTGAGCTCCTCCCGGGTCAATTTAGGGATTCATCGTTCGGATGTGGATGTAATCCTGGACCTTGCTCCCCATGATCTCTCTACCTTTATCTATCTGTTAGGGGAGTACCCGACCCGGGTCTCCGCGTTCGGCAGAGCTTGCGTGGGAAAGATGCTCGATGTCGCTTCCTTGCGGCTTGAATTCCCCTCCGGCGTTTTCGCGAATCTTGAGGTAAGCTGGCTTGCCCCGCGGAAGCTGCGGCGCATGGTTCTGGTTGGAAGCAAGAGCATGCTGGTGTATGACGATACGGCTGTAGATAAAATTCAGCTCTACGACCGGGGAGTCGCCCTGGGCGCTCCCAACTCATTTAACGAGTATCAGCTCACGTATCGTACTGGTGACATCGTCTCTCCCAATCTCGACGTAACGGAGCCACTGCTGATCCAAACCAACCATTTCCTGGATTGTGTGGAGCAGGGACAAATGCCCATCAGTGACGGGGAGATGGGGCTTGCCGTGGTTCGTGTGCTGGAGGCGGCCGAAGCATCGGCACATAGCAGAGGAGAATTTGTGACCGTCGATTGGGGTTTGGACAGCGCGTCCACGATCAGCGCAGACACGGGGCATCAAGAGGCCGTGCGGAACTAGCTTATGCTGGCAAATACGCAAAAAGATTACCGCGTCTGTATCGTAGTCGCGGATCAGTGTGCGCTGCTGGTATCGCTTGTACTCGCGATTGTCCTCCGCTCCTATCTTCCGCAACAGGTCCCGTTTGCGTGGCCGAGCGTTGTGCATGCAGCGATTGCCTTCAGGCATATCGGTTTCGCCGCGCTCTGGTATTTCAGCATGCGCAGCGTTGGCGCATACGAGCTGAATGCGGAGGAGGGATGGGGTGTATGGCGCGCGTTCAAGGGGGTTGTTCTCTTCACCCTGGTAGCCCTCGCTATTGCCTTCTTCCGTGTTTCCTTCTTCTCGCGCGGGATCATCCTGATCTTCGTCTGCCTGGCGACGGCATTGACGGTCCTATTCCGTCATGTAATCCCGGCTGCTTATCGCCGGTTGTTCCCTTTGACTGTACGGACGCGGGTGTTGCTCATCGGAGGAGCGCACGGAGCGCTCGACCTGAGCGGCATTTTCGGAAGATTCCTTAAGTGCCACGTCATCGTGCGATCGGTTCCCGGGGAACTGCTGCAGAAAAAATATGCGGAGTTGCTGCGCGCGGAAATCGAAAAGCTTCTGCAGGAAGTTTCCCCGGATGAGGTGATTCTGGATCTTCCAGACGTGGACGCGCTCTCGGTGGTGCTCAACGTTTGCAATGAACGGCGGCTTCCATGGCACTTTGTGCCTTCCCTGGACCAGCTGGTATTCGGAAATTCCCGCACGCATGTGATTGCCGGTATTCCATTGGTCAGCGTCAAGCGGGTGAATTTATCGGGCTTCAATCTGTTGGTGAAACGGCTCATTGACATCAGTGTGGCCAGCCTGATGCTGCTGCTTACGTGGCCGGTGATGGCAGCAGTCTGGCTTGCCGTCAGGCTGACGTCACCGGGCCCGGCGATTTTTGTGCAGAGAAGAATCGGCCGAAGGGGCAATTTGTTCGACCTGTATAAGTTCCGCAGCATGACGATGAGCCATGATCAAAGCGCGCATCAGGAGTATGCGAAGCAATGGATCCAAAATCAACCGTATGCGGGCGTTTCGGAACAGAACACTCATAAGATTTCAGGAGATACACGTCTGACACCCATTGGGTCGTTTCTGCGCAAGTACAGCCTGGACGAGCTCCCGCAGATCGTAAATGTGCTGAAGGGCGATATGAGCCTGGTGGGGCCGAGACCGGCGATCGGTTACGAGGTTGAGATGTACCAGGAGTGGCACAAGGAGCGCCTTGAGGGCATACCTGGCCTGACCGGAGAATGGCAGGTAGGTGGCCGTTACAATCTTTCTTTCGAGGAGATGGTGAAACTCGATCTTGAGTACTTGAGGAATTGGACGCCAGCCCGGGATTTCAAGGTTCTTCTCAGAACCGTTCCTGCGGTTCTGCAGGGTACCGGAAAATGAGCTCACGAAATACGGGTCAAGAACGTGCATGAGGTTGGGGACGTCTTTATCCATCCACAAGCGCTGGTGGAGTCGGCATCCATTGGCCCCGGCACCCGCATATGGGCCTTTGCCCATGTGATGCGTGGCGCGGTCGTTGGCCGGGACTGTAACATCTGCGATCATTCTTTTATCGAGTCGACGGTGAGGATCGGCAATGCCGTGACGCTCAAAAATGGTGTGGCTCTCTGGGATTTGGTGACGATCGAGGATCGGGTGTTTATTGGTCCATACGCCGTTTTCACCAACGACAGAAGGCCACGTGCGGAGGTCCGGAAGGGACGCGAGCAGCTGGTTGCCACGCTGGTGAAGGAAGGTGCTACCGTCGGGGCCAATGCAACCATCGTTGCCGGGGTTACCATTGGACGATACGCAATGATAGGAGCGGGCACGGTCGTGCTGCGCGATGTGCCGGAGCAGGCGATGGTGGTTGGCAACCCAGGGCGTCTTGCAGGGTATGTCTGCGTCTGCGGCGAACCGCTCAATGCGGATTTCAGATGCGGGTGCGGCCGGGAATTTGCACACCTGCAGGGATGAGGGAGCAATCGTGAGGCGTTTGATCGGGTTGGTATTCCTGGCGGTGAGCGTTTCGCTCGTGGCCCAAGAACAAAACGGAGGATGGCAGCCGGACCTGACTCGCCTGCAGACCTACACCTCCCACCGCGCCTCGAGTTCCGATCCAACCGGTGCCAATGCGGATGCCCGCAGGGTTGAGCCCGGCGCAGCGCTGACACTGTTGGACACGGAAGGCCCAGGCAAGATTTCGCATCTCTGGTTTACGATCGCGAGCGACGAGCCCTACCATCTGAAGCGCGTCGTGCTGCGCATCTATTGGGATGGGGAAGCCACGCCCAGTGTGGAAGCACCGATTGGTGATTTCTTTGGACTAGGCCTGGGAGACTACTACTCCTGGCAGTCTGAGCTGCTTTCCGTTGGAAGCGAAAACAGCCTCAACAGCTTTTTCCCCATGCCCTTCCAGCGACATGCCCGGGTTACGGTGACGAACGAGGGGAAGCAACCGATAGGCAGCCTGTACTACAACATCGATTACCAGACGGACTCACGGCCGCTGCCCCCCGGCACGCTGTATTTCCACGCCCAATATCGGCAGGCACAACCGAATCACGGATGGACAAATAACTGGACCACCAATGGCGATCCGCTGGTGGACGATAAGCGCAATCTGAATGGTCAGGACAACTACGTCTGGATGGAAGCGAAGGGGAGCGGCCAGTTCGTGGGTGTAACCATGTCTGTTATGCAAAACCAGGATGGATGGTGGGGCGAAGGAGATGACATGTTCTTCGTCGATGATGAGACTACCCCGGCCATTAATGGCACCGGTTCGGAGGATTACTTCCTGGGCGCGTGGGATTTTGGCGGCAAACCTTTCTCTTATCAGCTATACGGAGCGCCGGTCGTGGGCCCGGAATTGGCCGGTAGCAGGTCGAGCGTCTACCGCTTTCATCTGGACGCTCCCATAACCTTCAGGAGATCGTTCAAGGCCACGATCGAGCACGGGAACGCGAACCATCGCTCGGATAATTTCTACTCGGTTGCCTATTGGTACCAGGCGGAGCCACACGCCCCTTTCCCTCCTTTGCCGCCGGTTGATCAAAGGCTACCCGTGGTGCAGCAGGTAGGTGGGCCGGGAAATGCCAACGCTGTCAGCAGTCCGGCGAGGCAGGCTCCGGCGGCGACGGCCCCGAGGTAGCGGCAACCCATCTACGGATCCTTCGCACATATGGCAAGGGGCCACCATTCCCTTTGTCCTCCCGAATTTACTTAGCGAAGTGGAGGGATCTGCAGTTTTTCCTCGGTCAGCAAGCTTTTTGCTTTGTATCAGGGCCAAAATGGCCAGGGCTCAAGAGGCTGCGGAAAAAAGTCGGAGACGGATGGAAATGCGTCCCTCGGCGGCTAAAGCCGTACCTGTTTTCAATCGTTTATGCACGGGCTGAAGCCCGTACCCTTCAAAGAACAGAGTTTTTCCGCAGCCTGTTTAGCCCTGTCACCGTAAAATCTGGAAGAAATTCGAAGGGAAAAACGCGTCAGAATTACGCCACAGTCGCAGCTACCTAACTAAGCGTAATGGTCAATCGCGTCACCGAAGACGGCGGCAAGGTGAATTGCACCACTTTCCCCGAAACCGTCGCGTTGACTTCTTGGTCGTGACGGCATCCGGCTGCTCGAACGTATTGTGGGCATGCACGTCTTCACCGCCGAGCACTTCGGCTTCGGCCGCCGCTGCGCTGGCTCCTCCGCGCAGGATAATTTGTGCCGGATGAGACTCTGTGAGGGCCAGCGAACTTACAGAACCCTAGGTGGATGTGCGCTTTCCTTCTGCCGCGCCGATGATTTCCGAACCTGGCGCTTTCTGGGGGCTCCGGTGGACTCGCGCACGATCAGCCTGGTTGGAATCTTGTAGTTGCGTTGCGGTTCCAGGCCTTCTTCCCGGTGTGCCCGCAAAGCTGTTACTGCCGCTCGCGCCAACTCGAAGCATGACATTTGAATCGTGGTAAGCGGCGGAATCGTCACCTGCGCGATGTGGATGTCGTCGAAGCCGATAACCGAAAGATCATCGGGTACTTTGAGCCCCGCGCGGTAAAGTTTGTGCAGAACTCCAATGGCTGTCATGTCGTTGGAACACATCACCGCCGTGGGCACCTGCTTTGATTTCAGCAGCTGCTCCATCGCTGCCATGCCCCCTTCCATGGTGTGGTCACCTTCCACAATCCACGCCGGATCGAGCTCAAGCGCGCACTCCTCGATCGACCTGGTAAAGGCAACCAGCCGTGACTGCGCGGAGTGCAGCCGCTTGGGCCCGCTAATAAACGCAACGTCGCGATGCCCCAACGCAGCCAGGTGTTCCACGGCCTGCTGGATGCCGTGCCGGTAGTCGACCCGGAGCAGACTGATGCCTGGTCGTTCCGGCCCTACATCCACAAATACCAGGGGTACATTGCGCTCGGCCAGCTGCTCCAGCAGCGGTTTTTCCACCCCGAAGGTCATCACCGCAACCCCCTCCGCCCTGCGCTCTAGCATGCGTCGAATGCACAGTGACATGCGCCGGGGATCATAGTTGGTGGAACTGATGAGAATCTCGTAGCCGTGCTCGACAGCGATGTCTTCAAAGCCCTGTATCAGCTCGGGAAAGAAGGGATTGGTGATTTCGGAAACGATCAGGCCGAGCAGCCGGCTGCGCCCGGAAACCAGCGCCCGGGCCTGGGTATTGGGGAAGTAATCAAGCTTTTCGATCGCCTCCCAGACTCGCTTGGCCATCCTGGGGTTTACCGTCGATACCCGGTTGATGGTCCGCGAGACAGTGGCGATGGACACGTTGGCCAGCCGCGCCACGGTCCGGATATCCAATTTGCCAGGCACCTCTGCCGCCGGCGGCCTTCCCCTCTTCCCCGCTTGCTTCGCCATGGATCTTGTCCATTCGAAATACGTTTACAGCATACCCCAGCAAACTCCGATGCCTGCTGCGGACGTATGATGGCTTCGTGAGGGATGGGAATCCTTATGGCAAACCAACATAGCTACCAGCGCTTCAACCTGAATGAGGTCGCTCGATCTTTTCCGGATACGGCGGAGACGATGTTGCTGGATACATACCTTACTAACGAGGAGGCCGCGAGCGCGCGCGTGTTTCGCGTCTACCGGGAGACACCGGCACACTACCATGTGGGCTCCGACGAGTATCTCTACGTTCTGTCGGGAAGAGGTACGTTCTGGATGGGGGACGCTGCGAACGGAGCAGAGTTCTCTGCGGGCGACTTACTGTTTTTCAAGCGCCGTATTGTTCATGCCCTGCCCAGGATCCTGGAGGGGCCAGTGGTGTTTCTTGCCGTCGACACGCCGCGGCGCGACCCGAAGGACATCATTTTCGTCAATCCTGCAGACGGCACGCCGGAAAGCTTCATCCGGGGGCGGGAATATTAGCTTGTGGTAGGGCGGCGCTTCCGTTGGGGATTTGCTGGACATGCTTTGTATCAGGGCAAGCGCGACTAAAGTCGTGCCCGATACAAAGCATGTCCGTGCACCTGAGGGGGCGGAGCTCCTGGAAATGACAGGTTCCCTCATCGATGTGGAAGCGGCTTTTCCTACCTGGTCCCCGGCGGCGCCTCGAACCTGGTTACGCTCCAGATGTTTCTGCAATATTCCTGGATTGCCCGATCGGAGGAGAATCTCCCCATGCGCGCGGCGTTGTAGATTGACATCTTCGACCACTTTTCCTGGTCGAGGAATGTGGCTGAAACCTGATCCTGACAGTCGACATAGGATTGATAGTCGGCAAATAAAAGGTACGGGTCGCTATTGAGCAGTCCGTCGATCAGGGGACGGAACAGGCTGCGATCGCCGCGGGAAAATAAACCGCTCGCGAGACTATCCACTACTTCACGAAGGATGGGGTTGGACTCGTAGATGGCCCGAGGATGGTAGCCAGCATTTTTGGTCGCGACAACCTGCGGGGCGGTGAGGCCGAACAAGAAGAAATTCTCGTGGCCCACCGCGTCCCTGATTTCGATATTGGCGCCGTCCAGGGTCCCGATGGTAAGCGCGCCGTTCATGGCGAATTTCATGTTGCCAGTTCCCGAAGCTTCTTTGCCCGCGGTTGATATTTGCTCGCTGAGATCCGCGGCGGGATAGACCTTCTGGCCAAACGTGACGTTATAGTCGGGGAGAAAAAGAACCTTGATGCGGTGCCTTACGTCAGGGTCATCATTGATCACCTCGCCGACAGAGTTAATCAGCTTGATGATCAGCTTAGCCATCACATAGCCGGCGGCGGCCTTGCCGCCGAAGAGGAAGGTGCGTGGTGTGATCTCCATCTTGGGATTTCTCTTCAGCCGGAGATAGAGGGTAAGGATATAAAGCACATTCAAATGCTGACGTTTGTATTCGTGGATCCGTTTGACCTGGGTATCGAACATGGAGTTGGGGTCTACGGAGAAGCCGGTGTCCTCGAGTATGTACTGCGCGAGTCTCACTTTGACGTCACGCTGCACCTTCCGCCACTCGGCGCGGAAAGCGGAATCCTCAGCGCAGATCTCTAGTTGCTTGAGGTTTTCCAGGTTGCTGATCCAGCTATCCCCGATCTTGCTGGTCATGAGCTTTGCCTGTTCGGGATTGCTCACGGCCAGCCAACGCCGAGGTGTTACCCCGTTGGTCACATTGATGAATTTGTTGGGCCACAAATCGTGGAAGTCGCGGAGCAAGTCGTTCTTCAACAATTGCGTGTGCAACTCGGCAACGCCATTGATGTGCTTGCTTCCCACGCATGCAAGGTGGGCCATACGGACGAACTTCGTTCCAGCCTCGTCGATGATGGACATGCGAACCACTCTCGCGTCATCGCCGGGGAATCGCTCGCCTACCGCATTCAGGAAGCGGCTATTGATCTCGTAGATGATTTCGATGTGGCGGGGAAGCAACGCAGCGAATAGGGGTAGGGGCCAGCGCTCGAGCGCTTCGGGCAGTAGAGTGTGATTGGTGTAATTAAAGGTCTCCGAGGTTATGGCCCAGGCTTGCTCCCATCCGAGTTCGTGTTCGTCCATAAGCAGGCGCATCAGTTCCGCGACCCCGATCGACGGGTGGGTGTCATTCAACTGAATGGTCCATTTCTCGTGGAAGGTTTCGATCGCACGGCCTGCAGCCAGGTGGATGCGAATCATATCCTGCAAGGCACAGGAAGTGAAGAAGTATTGTTGTTGCAGGCGGAGTTGCTTGCCCTGTTCCGCATCGTCGTTGGGATAAAGCACTTTGGAGATATTCTCGGCGAAAGTCTTTGCCGAGACAGCACCCTCGTAGTCACCGCTGTTGAACTTGTCGAAGTAAAACGACTCTCCGGCTTCTGACTTCCACAATCTAAGGTCATTGGCGACGCCGGAGCCATAGCCCAGAATCGGTGTGTCGTAAGGAATGCCTTTGACCATCTGGGCTGCAATCCAACGTGTCTTCAAATTTCCGCGCGAGTCTTTCCAGAATTCCGTATGGCCGCCGAAGAGCACATCGACTGACTGCTGTGGCCGGCGTATTTCCCAGGGGTTTCCGTAGCGAAGCCAATAGTCGGTGAGCTCCACTTGCCAGCCATCATGAATTTCCTGGTGAAACATGCCGAATTCGTACCGAATTCCGTACCCAATAGCGGGGATCCCTAAGGTTGCCAAAGAATCCAGGTAACATGCGGCGAGCCGCCCCAGACCACCGTTCCCGAGCCCGGGCTCGCTTTCCTGGGTAATGATTCGATCCAGATCGAGGCCAAGTTCCCTGGTGGCCTGGCGGATGGGATCTTCCACCTTGAGGTTGAGCAGGTTGTTTGCCAGGTGCGGGCCCATGAGAAACTCGGCGGAAAGATAACAAACTACGCGGACACTATGCCCCGAGTAGCTTCTTATGGTCGCGAGCCAGCGAGCGAGGATGCGGTCCCGCACCGTATACGCGATGGCCTGGTAATAATCCATCTCGGTGGCGAACTCGGGATCCTTGCCGACCACGTAGCGTAGGTTTTCCAGAATCGCCTGTTTCAGTGTGTCGACCTTTATGCCGGTACGGTCATCATCGACGAGTGCCATGTCAGAAGGCTGTTCCTGCATGGAAGGGCTCATGGTTGTCCAACTTTCCGCGGAACGCGTTTGGCTTGCCTTGATTCGGAGGGTGTTTGAGACGAATGCTAGAGGCTACCCCACACAAAAACAAGCATACGGGGCGGACTTTAGCGACAATACGCGGAAATTTAACCGGGCCCTCATACAAGTCTAACGGCCATCTTTACGATGTATTAACAACGGCAGCCGCATTCTGAGACATGGCTAAGCTCGACTTTAACCGAGTTCTGCGCATCGCGCTGGTCGCGCTTAGCCTGGGTTTGGTGGGTGGTCTCGCGATCGCCTTGTGGCAAGGATCGAAGACGGAGTCTCTTACGCTCGCGGCCGGGGAGTCGAGCGGGGAAAGCTACCTACTGGGCCATGCGCTCAAGACGGTGGTGGAGCGGCACTACCCAAGGATTCGAATTACCCTTCTCGAGACCGGCGGTACGGTAGAGAACCTGAAAATGCTGGAGGACGGGCGCGCGCAACTGGCCGCGGCGCAGTCCGATATGCCGGCTGGGCCGAGAGCGCGATCGGTGGCGGTGTTATACGACGACACCTTCCAGCTTCTGGTACCTCAGAATTCGCAGGTGCAGAGTCTCGCGGGGTTGCAAGGCCGCCGGATTGCTCTGGCACAAAGTGGGGGGCAATTCCAGTCCTTTCTCCACGTGGCGGACCATTTCGGCCTTCACCAGGCGGATTTTCAGTTTGTGGGCACAAGCGATGAGACCGCCGGATATGCATTCCTGAATGGAGGCGCAGACGCCATCTTCCGCGTTCGCGCCCTCGGCGACCCATCCATTCAGCAATTGGTGCAATCAGGAAAAGCGCGGTTTCTTCCCATTGAGCACGCCGCGGCGATGAGGATCAAATATCCTGCGTTTGAGGCCGCCTTGATTCCCGAAGGAGCCTACCTGGGAAATCCCCCGGTGCCCGCGCAGGACTTCCCAACCGTAGCGGTCGAGCGCACGCTGCTGGCTCGCGATAATGCAAATGCGACCGCCGTACGAGCGGTTACAGAGACGCTCATCGAGCGACGGCAGGAGGTCATGCAGGCGATTCCGGCGAGTATGACGGAAGTACGCCTTCTGCTTGTCCAGACCCGCCGGCCGGAGCCGAAAATAGGACTCGGCCCGGTGCTGCATCCTGGAGCACTCAGCTTTTATGACAAAGACAAACCTTCTTTTCTGCTGGCCCATGCGGATTATGTAGGGCTGATATTGACGGTGGGACTGATGGCCGGCTCCTGGATCTGGGAATTGAAACGATGGATGCAGAGGCAGCAAAAGGATAAGGCAGATCAATACAACAACCGGGTGGTGGCGCTGATTAGCGGAGTACAGGACGTGACTTCGCTGGAAACTTTAGACGCAGCCTGGCGTGAGTTACTGAAAATTCTGACCGAAGCGGTTCGCGACCTCGATGGGGATACTCTGTCGGAGGAATCCTTTAATTCTTTTCGAGCTATTCTGGAGATTGGGTTAGAAGTAACCAAAGAACGCCGGGCCCTGCTGGCGTCCGCGCATCCGGTAACGAGCGAGGTCCATTCCTCGACCTAGTCGAGCCGATACATGGCCGGCGCAACGAAATTTTGCCCTGCGCAGAGCGCTTCCCACATCCTTATGGAACTTTACAAAGTATACTAAGTTGGACGGTATCTCCAACGGCGGCGGCCCCGACAATTGTCCAATGAAAGGGCGTTTACTCATGAGGATGAATCGCGCGGCGTGGCTGGGTGCAGCGGTTTTGATGTGTGGCGTGGCTGTCGCGCAGGCGCCCACTGCGCAGAAGAAACATCTGCTGGTGCTGGGCGAGGAAAAAGGATACCGGCACGAGTCGGTTTCTCATGCCATGGCCGTCATCGAGCAACTCGGCCAGCAGACCGGCCTGTGGGATACAACCATCCGCACTGACACGGAAGCCTTGACCAAAAAGAAACTCGAATTCAACGCCAAAAATCTCAATAGCTTCGACGCGATTCTGATGTTTACCGGTGGTGACCTGGAGATGGATGCGCAGCAGAAAGCCGATTTCCTCTCCTTTATCCATGACGATGGAAAGGGATTGGTTGGGGTCCACAGTGCTGCCATCACCTGGGTCAAATGGCCCGAGTTTGTTGAAATGCTCGGGGGAGACTTCGACGAGCATCCCTGGCGCACATTCAACGCGCCTATCGTGGTGGAAGATTCGACGTTTCCGGGCATGCAGCAATGGCCCCATGAGTTCACGCTGAACGATGAGATTTATCAAATGAAGGATTTTTCCCGTGACAAGGTGCGGGTGCTGATGCGTCTTGATCCATGCAAGCTCGACCTGGCTAATCCCAAAGTGCATCGCAAGGATCACGATTTTGCTGTCACCTGGGCAAAGTCCTATGGCAAGGGACGCGTTTACTATTCGACCCTGGGCCACCCGGCAGAGAATTGGGATGATCCGCGGCTGCAGAAAATGTACACCGAGGCGATCAAGTGGGCGATGGGGCTGGAATCAGCGGACATTACTCCCCAGCCTGCGCCAGCCGGCGATATGGCCTGTAAGTAAGCTAACTGTGCACGAAACGAAGGGGGAACGTAACCATGTGGAAGTTGCTGTTGGTTTTGTTGATGGCGGTGGGAGTTGGTTCGGCGGAGGAAGTTCATCCTATTCTCGCTCTCGGCTCGCCTGCTCCTGATTTTGCGCTTCCCGGTGTGGATGGCCAGACGCACAAATTGAGCGATTACGCTGCCAGCCCGGTTCTGGTGGTCGTTTTCACCTGCAACCACTGCCCGATCGCCCAGATGTATGAGCAACGGATCCAACAGCTGGCCAACGACTACAAGAACAAAGGTGTGGCTGTGGTTGCCATTCAGCCAAACGATCCTGAGGCGATCCGGATCGACGAACTGGATTCTTCCGATATCAGCGATAGTTTGCCGGAGATGAAAATCAGGGTGCAGTATAAACACCTGACCTACCCGTACCTATATGACGGCGAAACGCAACAGGTGACGCGTGCGTACGGCCCGCAGGCGACTCCACATGTCTTTGTTTTTGATCAACAAAGGCATCTTCGTTATGAAGGCCGGATGGATAACAGCTATCGAACGGAGCTGGTGAAGACGCAGGATGCACGCAACGCCATCGATGCGCTGCTTGCCCATAAGGACGTGGTGGTCAAGCACACTGGGGTGTTTGGCTGCTCCACCAAGTGGAAGGAGAAGTCTGCCGGGCGGGTGGCTGCGCTCGAAAAGATCAACCAGCAACCTGTCAGCGTTGAGATGATTTCCAAGGCTGAACTAACCAAGCTCCGAACCAATCCAGAGCATCAGATGATGTTGGTCGACTTCTGGGCGACGTGGTGTGGCTCCTGCATTGTGGAGTTTGCCGATTTGCAGAACACCCTTCGCATGTATGGCGGGCGTGATTTTTCGATGGTGACGATTTCCGCGAATATGCCGGATGAGAAGACAGGGGTGCTGCGGTTCCTGCAGAAGCAACATGCGACCAGCCGCAATTATCTGTTCGATTCGCAGGATACCGCTGCGTTGCAAACCGCGTTTGATCCTAAGTGGGACTCGGCTGTGCCGTATACCATCCTGCTTTCAGCGGACGGCAAGGTGCTGTACAAACAGTTGGGATCCGCGGACATGCTTGAGCTCAAGCGCATTATTCTGGCGAATCTGCCGTCGGACTATAAGGGCTTCAATCAGTATTGGAAGAACAATTAACGATTGGATTTTTTATTACCACGGACCATGCGTGAGAATTCTTCGTTTTCGCTTCAGGATTTGGGAAGTCCGAGGGGCGCACCGCAGATCCCTCCACTACGCTACGCTCCGGTCGGGATGACAAAGTGCAGGGTAGCGCTCCCTATTAAGATTCGACGCCGCGGATGGTAAACAGCAGGTCCCTCCACTGCGCTGCGCTTCGGTCAGGATGACACTTCATCTTGGGATTCGGGATGCTAGCACCTAAACAGAAGTGTCATCCCGACCGGGCGACATTGTTCAGCTGGTGAGCACGCGCGAGCCTGCGGCTTCGATCGCCAGGCAGATGGCTCCGTTGACCTGCGCGTCAGGTCCTAGGGTACTGCGGAGCAGCTTTGGCTGCACTCGCTTATCCCTCTGCGCGAGAATGTCGCGAGTCAATTTCCATAGGGCGGGGTGCATGCCGACGCTGCCACCCAACACAAAGAGCGGGCAATTGAGAACTACAGCAAGGTTATAGATCGCGTAAGCCAACGTCTGCGCAGACCGGTTGAGCACTGTCTGCGCAAGCGAGTCACCTGCAAGGGCGTGATCGAAGATCTGGGTGGCGACCAGGTCTTTCGGAAGCAGCGTGAGGTCTTCGCGCCAGAGAGTCTGCCATTGGGACTTGATTCCCTCGCCCCCGACAATGCTCTCGAGTGCCCCCGGCTCTCCGGTTTCGACCGGCTCGACTGCGGTTCCAGGGACAAGCATGTAACCGATCTCGCCGGCGGACCAGTTCATGCCGTGGAAGAGCCGTCCGTTGAGCACAATGCCGGCGCCGATTCCGGTGCCAATCGCGAGAAAGACGAAGTCGCGAATTCCCTGGCCGGCACCGATTTGACTTTCTGCAATGGCGGCCGTATTAACATCGTTTTCTACCGCCGCGGGAACGCCGAGCCTCGCTTCGAGCAATGCACGCAGCGGAACGTCGCGCCAGCCCATGAGATACGACGTAGCAATCACGATGCCCTCATCCACATTCGTTACCCCGGGCGCGCCCGCGGCAACGGCGCGAAGCAGGCTGCGCGAGAGCCGGCTTTCCTGCAGGAGAGACTCCACACCTTCATGAATCAGGCCCACGACCACATGGGGGTCACGAATGCCCGCGGTCGAAACCTTCCACATTGCCAGGACGTTGCCATCCATGCCGGCAAGGGCCAGCCGCAGGCTGGTGCCTCCAATGTCGGCTCCCACGACATAGCCGGTTTCGATCTCCTGCGAATTCCCCCTGGTACGGGAGGGCTTCTTTTGCAGCATCGATTCAACAACCTCGGGTTCGAATGAATGCACTACCGGTACCACCAATTTTTCGTTACGGCGCAACTGCGGTCTGCCGCGCACTAATACTCTCCAGTTCGCGCCCTTTGGTTTCTGGAATCACAAAGCGCACGAAGACCAGCGTTAGGATGCAAAACCCTCCGTAAATGGCAAAGGTGAGCGAATTGCCCGCGGCTTTGAGGAGGGACAGAAAGGTGAGCGAAATAACAAAATTTGAGAGGCCGAAAGCCAGGGTAGAGGCGGCAACACCGCGGCCACGCAGCCGTAAGGGAAACACTTCAGAGACAATGATCCACGCGATCGGCCCGATACTGAAGGCATAGCAGGTGATAAAAAACATCAGGCAGATCGTGGCAATGATGGCCAGCGATGCTCCGGGCGCCGCCGCCTGCCGGTGGAAATAAACGGCCAGAGCAAAAAGTGACAGGGTCATGCCGCCGAGGCCGGCATAGAGAAGAGGTTTTCGGCCCAGACGATCCACCAGCACCAGGGCGATCACGGTGGCAAGCACATTGGTAATCGCAACGAGAAGGGTGGCAAAGATTGCGCTTTTATTCGAACCGATCCCGGCAAGGGAAAATATCTGCGGGCCGTAGTAGAGGACCGCGTTGATACCAGTCGCCGGTATCAGCAGCATGAAGCCGACGGCAATGAAGAGCGAACCGCGTACCGCCGGACTCCAAAGCGCGCTCCAGCGGCGCTCCATCTTCGTCATCAGACTGACGCGGATGTCTTCCAATAGCAGTCTTGCCCCAGCCTCATCTGTGTAGGTCGCGAGCACGGATTCAGCTTCAGCCGACCGATTCTGCGCGAAGAGCCAACGGGGACTCTCCGGTACGGTGAGCACCATAAACAGAAAAAGCACTGCAGGGATGACTCCGAAAGCAAACATCCATCGCCACCCTTGCGGTCCGGCGAGCCAGTAACCTACCAGGTCTGCCAGGGCAATGCCTGAGGTAAGGGCAAACTGGTATAAGCCGATGAGCGTGCCGCGCGACTGCGGGGGAGCAAGTTCGGAGACATAGACCGGCGCCGTCACCGAAGTAAAGCCGACCGCGACCCCGAGCAGCGCTCGAGCAACAAACAGTACATAGACATTCGGGGATAACGGCGCAAGGATGGAGCCGGCGATAAAAAGGATCGCCCCCCACACCAACGTTTTGCGTCTGCCGATCCGGTCAGCGATCGTGCCTCCAACCAAGGCACCGATCATCACCCCGATCAGCACCGCAATGACCAGGACTTCTTGCATCATCGTCGAAAGATGGAACGAGTCGCGTACGTAGATCAGGGCGGCAGCGATGACACCCATGTCAAAGCCGTAAAGGATGCCTCCCAATCCAGCGATAAAAGAGACTCTCCGGATGAACGCCTGGTTCACATACGGCTGGGCAGCGGCTGGGTCGTTCAAGTGCTTTTCACCTACGGAATGATACCTTTAACTGCGGGACTTTCTACCGAATATTGGGCCTCTTTTTAACGAATCTTTGCTAACAAAGTGAGAGCGGGAAAGGCGTCATGGGAGAAAACAGTAAGGAAGCGCCGCGCTGGGTAGGCGGCATCGAGCCGGCCAAGGAATTGCTTACCGCAACGGGTATTCAAATCCTGGAGATCGAGTGCCGGGAACAGCCGGAACGGCTTCGCCAGTTGCTCACGGCTTACGCGGGCGACCCTGCGATTCAGGCTGAGCTCAAAAAGCTACGCAAGCTGGCCGATAGGAAGGGCCCCGTCCTTTTCATCGGAATGGGCGCCTCCTATTGTTCGTCCATCAGCGGGTCTATCCTACTGCAGTCGCACGGACGCCCTTCGTTTTCAGTGGACGCTGGAGAATGGCTGCACTATGCCACCCCGGTTTGGGATGATGCGGCGCTTTCCATTCTGCTCACCACTTCCGGGGAGAGTGCGGAATTGGTCGAACTGTTCAAGAGAGGTGGGGACCGGGGGCTTGGTCTCATCTGTAACAACCCCGCGAGCACCTGTTGGCATTTGGCCAAAAACAAGCTTCCCATCCTGGCCGGGCCGGAATATGGCAACGCCACCAAGACCTACACAAACGCTACGGCAGCCGCCATCATCGCGGCTTCTGAGATCGCCGGACGCCCGTGGAAGCAGGACGCTGAACACGCGGCTGAAGTTTTCTCCACCCATCTGGATCCCATCTTTGCCATGCGCGGCGATCTGGAAATGTTTTGCCGGGGGGCAGCAAATATTGAAGTGGTCGGCCGGGGCGCGGCCTACGGGGGCGCATTCATGAGCGCGCTCTGCATCCGCGAAATGAGCGGCCATCGCGCTGCTGCGCACACCGGCGCGGGCTTTAAACATGGGCCCAACCTTGATGTGGACGCAACCCATGTCGCCATCATCTTTGCCTTCGGACGGACTGCGGAATTGGGTGTCAAGCTGGCGCAGGAATGTAACCGTCGCGGTGGCAAGGTGGTGCTGGTTTCAAGCCAGGAACACGGCGCGACCGAAAAGTTGTTTCCGGTCAGAATCGAAGCAGTAGCCGAACCATGGGAAGGCATTACGTCGTTGCTGGTCCCGCAAGCGCTTACATTGGCTATGGTCGAGCGGACTGGCTGCCGGCTGCCGCCTCGGTTCCAATATGGCGTGATGGAACAATAGAGCCGGGGTAATCGAGATTTGGGGCCGCCGGGATCTGTTAGATGGTTAAGAGAACAGCAGGTTCCTTCACTGCGCGGAAAATTCGGGAAGTCCGAAGGGCGCACCGCAGATCCCTCCGCTACGCTACGCTCCGGTCGGGATGACAATTCTGTTTGGGAACGCTAAGTGTAGTTTCCAAGATGAATTGTCATCCCGACCGGAGCGTAGCGTAGCGGAGGGATCTGCGGTGCGCCCTTCGGACTTCCCGAATTTTCCGCGCAGTGAAGGAACCTGCTGTTTCTAAGTACAGGCAGAAATCCTATGGTTCGTGGGGCAGACTTAGCGCTGGATTCTGATCGAAGAAGTTGACTGGACGGATCAGGAAGTCATGCCACAATGTCGGCATGACGGGCCAGTCTTCCAAACGGACAACGTGGTGGAAACCGAGCGTGTACCACCCGACAATATCCGTGTTTTCGATGGAACGGTTGGCCTTGGTCCATTCGGGCAGTCCGCGAAGCCCCTCGTTATTGGTGACATAGGTGCCGGCGGCGTAGCGTTCGTCCGGGTTGTAGGGCGTAACCCACATCTGGTGTGCGGAAAACGCTCCCACCCGCTGCGCCGGATCGTCGTTCGAGATACTGGAGACCGCGGTGGCGCCAGGCATTATCTCCCATCCCGTGGGGTAACCACGAGCATCGTGCTGAGCGGGATTGATGAAGTGCCACATAGATGGATTCCGCAGATCGAGATCCAGAATGGCGTCCTTTTCCATATGGGCGATGGATGACTGCGCCGCCCAGATGGTCTTGCGCGGATGCCCGGTGAGGGGCTCCTGCACCAATCGGTCGACCATGAAGCTGTTGGCTGGACCATCGACGTCGAGATCCAACCGGTAGGAAAAATAATGGTCGTGATTGACGGCCAACAGGTTGGGTGCAACCAGCGTGCCATGCTCTAGTTTGCCCGGCTTGTCATCCATGGCGACCATCTCTTCCTTGACCCCTTTGGTCTCCACGATACCGGTGGCGCCGACCGCAACCCGGATGGTTCCATCCTGCTGGAAGATCCAATCCATCAGATAGTCATAGTTCCCTGCGACCGCCGCGGTGCGCAGCACCAACTCACGGCTCGGCCGCCCGCTGATCACGTCGCCTTCGAGATGCCTCCACGCCGGACCTTCGCTTGCATGTTCAAAGAGGCAGGCTAGTTGCGGCTTCAACACCGGAGCGCCCGCATCCGAGGGCACAAGGCCGGTGAAGTATTGCGCGTGGGCGGGGCAATCATCGGGACCGACGGGTTTAATCAATCCGCCAAGAAGAAATTCACCCGCGTCCACAAAGGCGCGCGAATCCCAACCCGGGTCGGTATCCATGTAGGGCACATACATTTCGGAGAGCGATCCCTCGTACATCACAGAACGAAGCCGGTCACCATCCTGGTAGCGCACCAAATTGAGAACCGTGCCGACGCGAGGATCCAGGCGGAAGCGGAAGTGCCAGTTCTGCCATACGACCTCGCCTTTGTCGATGGTGTAGCCCGGGCCCGAAGGCTGGGTTACCAGCAGCGGCTTGGTGCCGGCGCGCGGCGTGGCTTCTCCCTCCTCGTAGTTGATGTCGCCCTTGGACATCGGGACGGGATCGTTGTCGACCACCTTGAGGACCTTCTCGCTGGTGAGATCGGCGAGGATAAAGACCCCTTCGATCGCGCGGCCCCAGGGATGATAGACGCCGTGAGAATCGGTGCAATCGCCAAAGCCGATGCGGCTGCTCGTCTGTTCGGGAAAAATCATCCAGGTGATGGGAATCGGCTCACAGCGGACGCCGGATAAATCAGTGACCCCGTGTCGCTTGAGCGCCGCAATGACCCGAGGGTCCTTCTTGACCACGTCATTCATGGTGTCAAGCTCAGACTCGGTAATGGGGGCCTGGACGCCGGGAACCTGCTTCCAGAATTCAAGCTTGTGGGCCGCAATGTCGACCCGGGCTTCGATGGTCTTGCCACTGTCTTCGAGAATGACGTCGGCTTCGCGAGGGATAGGATCGCCCGCTTTCCAGGCCAGGACCTTATCTTTGGCGGGCTCATGCAGCAGCAAGCTGGAAAAAAGGGTCTTATCGGTGAGATGGCCGCTCTGCTCAAGAACATCATGGACAGTCCAGTACTCTTCCGTGGTGAGAGCATCCAGCGGATTGTTCGGGACCCTGGCTTCCGCCAGAAGCGATGCGGTGAGAGTGGAGGCCATCAGGCTCCAAAGAAAGGCTTTTTTCGCGATCATCATCAGAGGTCGAGTCCTGCAGTCTGTGAATCGTAGCACACTTCATAAACTTTAGTTACAATGATCACCGCCAGGCGCTCTTCGCCCCAGGCGCTTCCGGGTCTGACAGGTGGTATAAAAGGTAAGCTCAGCGTAGCGTTGAGACCAAGTAGCAACGATTGGTAACGATCCCCCTGGACTGATAGCGCCTCAATTCTCCCGGATTTCTAATCGGATTTCATTGAAGAACGAATCTATTCCGGTCGGCAGGCCCTCGCTTTTACGCCATACAAACGCGCTTCGCGTGCTCAAACTCCTGCGCGAGAGTGGATCGTGCTCCAAAGCGGACCTGGTGCGCGCCTCGGGCCTGAGTGCTCCTACGATCACCAACGTGGTGGGCGATCTTTTGGCAGCCGGCCTGATCAAGCCTCTGGGCGAGGGGGAGTCTAACGGAGGGCGCCCTCCGGACATGATTTCCTTCAAGGCGGAGCGCGGTTGCGTGCTGGCGGTGAAACTTACCGCCGACAGCCTCTCGTTCCTGCTGGTCGACCTGAACGGGCATGCGCTGGACACCCAGGAAATGCCGCTGGCCAACCGGAAAACGACGCCGGACGCGATTTGTAACTACATCGGCGAAGAAGTACGGCGGGTACTGCGAAAGCACAGGAAGAAGCGGGAACAGTTGCTCGCGGTAGTGGTCGGTGTGCCTGCCATTACGAATGTGGATGACGGCATCGTGCTGTCAATCAGCACGTTGGAAGACTGGCGCTCCGTACCCTTGCGCGCCAAGCTGAACAAGATCGTAGATTGCCTGGTGATCATCGAGAACGATACCAACCTGGCGGCTCAGGGTGAACGGTACTGCGGCGCCGCACAAGGGGAAGAGACGTTCATCCTGATCCACATCGGCCCCAATGTGGGCGCTGGGATCGTGCTCGGAGGACAGATTTACCACGGGTCGCAATGGTCGGCGGGCGAAATTGCGTACCTTCGTTTACCAAGTACATCGCGGCGGCGGCCGACCCTCTACGAGTTTGGCGAACTCGACACGTTGCTCACCAGCTCCGGCATTCTTGAGAGCTGGCAGGAAGCGAGAAAGAAGCCGAGCCAGGATGCAGCTGAGGATGAAGAGAAGATGGACGCTTTGCGGGTGCTTGACCTGGCGCAGGCAGGCGACGCTCGCGCCGAGAAGATCGTCCAGCACCGGGCGGGCATCGTCGCGGATATCATCGTGAACCTGTCACTTATCTTGAACCCGGGCCTGATCCTGTTGGAGGGAGAAATAGGCAGCCATCCCACACTGCTCAACGCGGTCGAGAAGCAGCTTCAGGAAAGCGAGTTCGCGGTGACCAAGATCGGCACCGGGAAGCTTGGGAACAGCTCTGTGCTTTGGGGGGGGATTGCGATTGCCCTGGAGATGATTCCCTCGGTTTTGCTTCCCAGTCCCTAGCTGAGTGTGTCAGCAAAAGCGATCGTTGCGCTTCGCGCATCTTTTTCGGCCCAGGTATCCGGATTTCCTGCACGGGGCACCACCAACGCCTGCGTGTGCGGCTTTCATTAAGGAAAGCCGCATGAAGTTCGCCAACGCCTGCAAGCTCGACAGGAAATCCGGAGTACGCTGGTGCGAACCTGGGGCACCCGTCGATTCCCTCCGATTCGGCTGCTAGTCCGGCTACGGCAGGCTGAAGGCGACGTACATGCTGCCGGTCGGCCCTTTTACGAATTGGCTTCCGCCGCTTGCAATCACTACATATTGCTTCCCGTCGACCATGTAGGTCGCCGGGGTTGCGGTGCCGGCGAAGGGCAGGACGGTTTCCCAAAGAAGCTTTCCGGTCTTGCTGTCAAAGGCTCGAAATTTTTTATCGTCTGCCGTTGCACCGATAAACAGCAGATTGCTGGCGGTGACGATCGGGCCGCCATAATTTTCAGAGCCGGTATTGGTCATTCCCTTGGCGGCGAGTTCCGGATATTCACCGAATGGAATCTTCCACAGATAGCGGCCGGTGTTGAGGTCGATTGCATTAAGAGTTCCCCACGGCGGAGTGATCGCTGGGTAACCTTCCGCATCTACGAAATCGCGCGATCCTGTCACTTCATACTTCATCGTGGTGCCGTCCGACGCGACGGAGTAGATTCCTCCCTCATCCGGATCAGAAGCACTTGTCGCCTGCTGTTTCGTCAGAAACTGGATGAGCGCCGCCAGATGTGCGTCGCGAAGATTGGGAAAGGCCGGCATGCGGCCGCCGCCCTCAGCGATTTTGGCTTCTATTTGTTGAGAAGAAAGACGCTTGCCCACATCCACCAGCGAAGGATAGAGCGGGGGCGAGCCGGCAAGATCTTTGCCATGGCAGAGACTGCATTGATTGTGATAGATCCTTTCCCCCGTGCTCGCGGTCGGGCGGTTCTCCGTCAGGGCAAGCACGCAGGCCGCCTCGTTTGCGTTCACATAGATCACGCCGCGCGTGCGATCGACTGCCGGCCCGCCCCATTCGGCGCCGCCCAGGAAGCAGGGAAAGACGACCGTCTCCTGGTTGAGGCCGATGGGTAGAAACTGGCCGCCACTGCGGAAAGTGGCGAAGTCTTTCACGGCCTTTTCGTGGGCTTCGGGCGTACGCGTCGTCAGTAGATCCGGGGTGAGCACTTGCCGGGTAAACGGCGCAGGCATGGCAGGCGAAGGCTGGGTCGAGGCAGCGACTTCGCCTGGAACCTCACTTGCAGGGTAGTGCCGCTCTTCGATGGGAAAGAGTGGCTTGCCAGTGGTTCGGTCGAATAGATAGAGAAACCCCTGCTTGGTTATTTGTGCGACGGCGTCGACGCAACCGCCATTGTGTCTGACCGAGAGTAGCGCGGGGGGGGATGGGAAATCGCGGTCCCAGATGTCGTGATGCACACCTTGAAAGTGCCACAGACGTTTGCCTGTCTTCGCATCGAGCGCGAGCAGCGTGTCTGCGAAGAGATCGTCGCCCACGCGATCCGCTCCGTAAAAGTCAAAGACCGCGGAGCCGGTGGGCACGTAGACGATGCCGCGATGTTCATCCAGCGCCATCCCGGCCCAGTTGTTCGCCGCACCAGCGCTTTTCCAGGCATTTGGAGGCCAGGTAGCGTAGCCGAATTCACCGGGATGGGGGATGGTGTGAAACGTCCAGCGCAGTGTGCCGGTGCGCACGTCGAAGGCACGAATATCGCCGGGCGGTGCCGGATAGGTCTCCGGGTTGCGGCCACCGACGATGATCAAGTCCTGGTAGACAATACCTGGGCTGGTGAGCGCGACGGATTGAGAAAGGTAGTCTCCACGCAGACCTTTGCGCAAGTCGATTCTTCCCTGCTCGCCGAAAGTGGGAATGGGTTTGCCGGTTTGCGCATCGAGGGCATAGAGATAATTCATCACGCCGGCCAGCACACGGCCGTGAACGCCGTCCGTCCAATAGGCGACGCCTCGCGCGGGTTGACTGCTGCGCACCCCGGAATCGAATTTCCAAAGAAGTTTGCCGTTCGCGGCATCAAGCGCGATTACTTTTTGCGAGGCGGTGTAGGCGAAGAGGGTGCGGCCAATCATGACCGGATTGGTTTCCAAACCACCCTCTTCGGCCGCATCGAATGTCCATGCCTCCTTGAGCAGGTGCACATTCGCGCGATCGATTTGGGTGAGCGAAGAGTAGTGATCCCCTTCGGCCTGTCCGCCATACACGGGCCAGTCGGAACGAAGCGGCAGCGGATTGCTTTTGCATGTCTGGGCACGAATAACCAAAGGCG
This sequence comes from Acidobacteriaceae bacterium, assembly GCA_049522955.1. Classification (GTDB taxonomy): domain Bacteria; phylum Acidobacteriota; class Terriglobia; order Terriglobales; family Acidobacteriaceae; genus PALSA-350. The sequence continues at coordinate 130,094 of JBEKNJ010000015.1, read as the reverse complement.
CTCCCAACATGAGCGCAAGCAGCAGGGTCAAGGCGGCATAAATCCTATTGATCATCAAAGTCCTTGAGTTGAAACCGCAGATCTCTCCACTACGCTACGCTCCGGTCGAGATGACAAAGTTGTTTGGGAACGCTAAGTATCGTTTCCAAGATGAATTGTCATCTCGACCGGAGCGTAGCGTAGTGGAGAGATCTGCGGTTTCAACTCACCCCTCAGTTTGCTTTGCTCAGCAGCCATTCGGTTGCGTTCTGTATGAGAGTGTTTTGCACTGGACTCTGAAAGATCTTGTCCCCGTGGCCCATATTCATGTAGAGCATCTTGTACTGGGTGTTGGTCCACACTACTGGGATATCCCCGTAGGTCAACAGCCCCTTGATCCCAAGCGGGTAGTTCGCAGGATCGAGCGTCACCAGTACATGGATGTGGCTATCGGCCCGAGGACTGGGCTTCCAACGATACCATTCATTGATCGGCGAGATAAAAGTTTCAGGAAGATTGCGCGTGACCGGACTGGTCCTGTCATCCACGATCAGCTTCGCCTGCAAAGGTGGCCAACTGTTTGCGTCAAAGACGCCTCCGCCGATGAACGTCATGAACCAGGGCCAATGGGTGTGCTTATCGTTGTAGGCGGATACGTGAAAACCAAGCCACGCGCCGCCATTGGTCATATATTTCTCAAACGCTTCCCGCTCTGCCTGGTTGTGGGGAAATTCATTGAGCCACACCACGAGTTGATACTGCTTCAGATTCGTTTCATTCAGATCCTCCCAGTTGGTCGTGGCTTCCAGCGCGAAGTTGTCTTTCTGGGCGAGCGCGGCATAGAACCGCAGTGCATCGAGCGCGAACAAAACGTGGTCGTTTTCTACATTCAGCGAATAGAAGGCCAGAATTTTGGGCTTGGGAGCTTGCGCTTCGGCGGAGAAAGCAAACAAGACACCGATCCCGACGATGAGCGCGGCGAGAGCTCCTTTCACTGGCCGGCACCCCAAAGAATCGCGTTTCTGAAAAGTTGGGTGAAGTCCTTGTTATCAAACAGGCCAGGATGGTGACCCATGAAGATGTAAACGTTCCTGGCCTTCACGTGCTCGTTGGTCCAAATCACGGGATGGTCTCCCATGGTGATCATGCTTCTCGGTTTGTAGGTCGATTCATCGACACTGGCCAAAACGTGCACGTGGGCGCGGTTCGACATGCTCCACGTGTACCACTCTTCTTTACCGATGACGAACGAAGACGGCAGTCCCTTGGTCACCGGGTGATGCTGATCTTCCACCGTCACAGTCGCAGCCGCGAATTGGGCAATATAGCTGGTGTATCGGATGTCTCCCATGAAATGCGAGTACCAGGGCCACATCGGGTATCCATCAAAGTCACCCAGCAGCATGGCATGGTGAAAGCCCACCCAGCCACCCGTTCCGCGCGTGATATAGCGCTGGAAGGCCAGCTTAGCCACGTCGGTCCAGCGATAGGGCGGATAGTTGAGCTGAATGAATAGCTTGTATTTGGCCAGGAACGCATCGTTGATCTGGTCGGTATTCGAAATGTAGTCGACAGCAAAGTCGTGCTCTGACGCCAATTGCTGCAGCTGCACTTTGGCAGCCTCGACAAAATCATTGTGCGACCCCTTCCCCTCCTCCGCGATCGCGACGACCCGAAACTTGACCGGGTGAGCGGGCGTATCGCTGGCCCGCGCTGCGACGGAAGCAATGCAAAACAGTAGAAGGAGAAAAAACAGTAGCTTTCTGCAAACGATCATCTCTACCTACCCACCACGGTCACATTGTTGCTGCTGAAGTTGGCGACATAAACCAGGTGGGCCGGCGAATCGACTCCCATGGCATACGGAATCGTGCCGGCATCGACCTTCGCGATCGGGAGGTTGGTCTTGCTGTCGACCACGGTCACGCTCGCAGTGCGTTGGTTAGCCACGTAGACGCGGCCGCTCTGCCCGTCGATTGCGAGTGCCTGGGGATGTGTCCCCAGATCCACTGTTTTGCTCACCTTGCCGGTTGTTCCGTCGATGACAGCCATGGTGTCGTTGCCGTAGCTCAAAACGTATGCATTTCCGTTCACCGGATCCACTTCCACGGCGAAAGGAATCTCACCCACGCTCACGGTAGTCGCAGCGTTGGTGGCTCCCTGGATCATCGTGACGCTGGCGCTATCTTCATTCGCCGCGTAGATTTTATCTGCTTTAGAATCCACCGCGATCGCCCATGCGTGCCGGCCGGCCTCGACGGAGTTGGTAGCGCCGGTCGCCCCGTCTATGACAGTTACATTCTGGCTTCCGTAGTTGACGGTATAAATTTTGTTGGTGACGGCGTTGAGGGCAATGCCTCGCGGGCCCTGTCCTACCTGGATGGTGGAGGTGGCGTCAGTTGCTCCGTCGATCACGGTCACACTGTGGCTGTAATTGTTGGCCACGTAGATCTTGTTTCTCACCGTATCCACGGCAAGCGCCTGAGGGTAGGTCCCCACGTGGACGGTTGCGTTGACGGCATTGCTGGATCCGTCGATGACCGTGACAGAATCGGCTCCCGCGTTGGCAACATAAATTCTGTTCGTTACCGGGTTGACCGCGACCGCCTCCGGACGATCTTCCACACTTACGGTAGAGGTGGCACGCGTGACGCCATCCATGATCGTCACAGAATTGCTACCGTGGTTGACCACATAAACTTTATGAGTCACCGGGTTGACTGCGACCGCGACCGGGGTGGCCCCCACGGCCACGGTGCCGACAACCTTTTGGGCCGCGGAAGCGATGGCCACGCCGCTACAGCAAAAAGCCGCGGCTGTCACAAAGAGTCTTCGCGTCGTCATCCTATTGGGTACGTGTGGCCGTTTCGGTTTCGGCTTTGGGCAACGGCAGGAGATCCCTGGACGGGGTGCCCGCGGGAAAAGCCACGTTGAAGAAGCAGACCATCATTTCATCGAAACTTTGTTGTCCCCAGGTGACGGTTTTGCTGGGATCGGGATTTTCCGGGTTGTTCGCCGAGTTGTCGTAGTGCGCGGTGCACTCGATCCTGGTTCCCGCTGGCAACACAATTGGCTTGGCGAGGTTGTACCAAAGCTGCCAGTGCCAGTTATAGTGCGGCACATTCAGAATGTCCTTGGTCTCGCCATCAGGAAACACTAAGCGATACGACATGTCTTTGCCGCGCATATGCATGTGGGGGTGCATGCCGAGAAGGGTCACTTCGCGGCGAAAAGTAAACGAGGCGTCGACGCGGTAGTTGGGATCGCCCGGCGGAATGCTGAATTTTTCATTGCCTGCCTGGAGTGTCATGACGCGATCTTTCGGGGGCTCTTTGGCCAGCACCAGCCCCACGTTGGCCTGATCCGTGGTGGCTTTGCCTTCAGGCATGTAGTGCACTTCAAGCACAATGTCTGACCCGGCAGGGATAAGCTTTGCCTGGCCCGGCTCAAATATATCCGGCGGCTGGCCGGGAGCGTAGCCGACCAGCCAGTCGCTGGGGACGTCGTCCTTGGCTACCTTAACGCCCACCTTCGCGGGCGGAGCCACAAAGAATTCCTCCTTGGGTTGATCCTTGAAGTAATTGGATCCCGGCGTGCGAACATAGGCAACGATATGGTGTACGACCGAGCGATCCGTCGGTGCAGCCTCTACATCCTGCACCCACGTGTCTTTGGTAAAGCCGGTGGGCACAATTACGTACTGATAGTCTAGGATTCCCTTTGCGGGAACAGAAAACGGCCGCGGCAGTTGGTAGACCTTGTCAGGTTTCGGAATGGTCCATCCCTGGACGAACTCCGGCGACGGCGGCATATCCTTTGGGTCACCCTTGGGCGCACCGGCATCCACCCAGGCGGCGATGGTATCGATCTGGGCTTGCGTCAGGGAGCGATTGTTCTCGAACTTCTCTGTATGCCCATCCTCAAACCACGGCGGCATCGCCCGGGTGACAACCATCCGCTTCATCGCGGTCGCCCAGGGGCGGGCATCTTCGTAGCTCAGCATGGAGAACGGAGTGCCTTCTCCTGGACGATGGCAGCCCTGGCAATGCTGCTGCACGATCGGAGCAACATCCTTGGTGAAGGTCACATGCGAAGGCCTGGTGACAGGAATCGCAGCCGGATCAGGCGTCATACCTGCCATTTGCCCCAACGCGCACGCGGCGGTGCACAATTGCAACGCGCCTATAGCCAGTGTCCGCTTCATGCCAAATCAACCTGATTGATTAATTAGGAACGTTTCATTAGTATGTCGCCATCAAGTATCTACCGGGGTCATCCGTCAGGCAATCTTTTTTTACCACCGGGAAATCCGAATGAAATTCCTAAGCTATTTTGCTCTCGTCCTTGCGCTGACGGCTAGCGGGCATGCCGAAATGCCCGATTGCTATAAGACGGTAAACCGCGTGGTCTGGCTGGTGCAGAACGTCGACCTGGCCAAACAGGGTTGGAGCCAGCTCGGATTGTCCGATATCCACGAGTACCCGGATGTCGTGTTGACCGGACAAGATCACGGCAAGCCGGTAAAAATGTGGGCGTGGGAGATTACCGGGCAGCTGGGAAACCTGACCGTGGAAATGATTCAGCCGGCCGAAGGGCAGCTGAATGCCTGGAACGATTTTCTGGGCAAGCATGGCGATGGAATTTTCTCCATCGTGCACGCGGTAGGGTCCGAGGCCGAGATGACGAAGGAAATAAGCCGCATGCGCGCCCTGGGTGTGGGGGTGCTGCAACAGCTGAGTTTCGAGCGGGATGGCAAGCGTATCACCTACACCTACTTCGATACGGAACCAGGAGGCAAATTTGTTCTGGGCCTGGTTTATTGGCCTGGCGGGGCACCTCCGGCGGGACCGCCAGGCAAGGTTTCCCATCTGGCGCCGGTCGTCCGGGAATTGGAGCCCGTCTCCGCGTATTGGCAGAAGCTGGGCTTTCCGGCCTTTCGTATGGAGCACGCAACCCCACGGCAGGATTCGACCTACCGCGGCAAACCTCTGTGGTTTGCGTTTGACGTCGGTTATCAAAACTACGATCAGTTCAGTTACGAATGGATTTCCGCACCCGCAACACCCCCGAACATCTATGCCGACTTCCTTAAGAAACACAAAGAGGGCATTCAGCACCTGGGGATGCCGGTGGACGACTTGAATAAGGCGGTAGCTGATTATGAAAAGCTCGGCTATCACGTGTGGCAATCCGGAGCATGGGGAGATGTGGGCAAGAAGGACTCCGGCCAGTATGACTACATGGATACAGACTCCATTGGCGGCGTCAGCGTCGAGTTGATTCACGCTTACAAGTAGTTCGCCTCACAGGCTTATTGGTCCTTTGCCCGTGAGAACGGTTTGAAGAGCGACATCATGACCGGTCTGCGCGATAATTAAATTGCCATCATCGACCTATTCGCTCCGGAGCACCTTACATGCCAGAACCCAGTCAGCCGGTAACCAGCCGCTTATCCCGGCGACGCTTTTTTCGCTGGAGCAGTTCGCTTGCCGCCAGCCTTGGCGCCGCGCCCCTGTTTTCCTCCGCCAAGTCTCTCGCTTCACCGGATAAGGAAGCGGAAGGCGAAGACTATTACGACAAACTGGGTGTGGCGACGATTATCAACGCAGCCGGGACGTATACCACGCTCACAGCGGCCTGCATGCCTCCCGTCGTCCTGGCCGCAGTGCAAAAGGCGGCGCTCCACCCGGTCCGTTTGCGCGATCTTCAGATCAAATCAGGCGAGTACATTGCGAAGCGCCTGCAATGCGAGGGCGCCGTGGTCACCTCGGGCGCTGCGGGAGCGATTACCCTGGCGACGGCCGCCTGCCTGCAGAACGCCAACAACATTGACCCCATGGCCATGCCCCAGGCGATCGATGGCATGAAGAACCAGGTCATCGTGCAGAAGGCACACCGTTACGGTTACGATCACGCCATGTTTCTCTGCGGCGCGCGGGTGACGGAAGTGGTTACGCTCGATGACTACAAGCGAGCCTGCGCCTCGGGAAATGCCGTCATGACCAACTTCTTCAACGCAGCCGAAGAGGAAGACGGCGTCGCCGGCACCGCGCAAATCGGCCGGGAGGAGTGGCTTCGCATTGCCCACGAGCACAATATCCCCTGCCATATCGACGCAGCAGCCGACATGCCTCCTATCTCGAACCTATGGAAATATACCGGGATGGGTTTTGACCTGGTCGCCTTTTCCGGTGGCAAGGGGATTCGGGGTCCACAGAACGCGGGCCTGCTGCTGGGCAAGAAACACCTCACCGATCTTGCCCAGCAGAACAACAACCCCGAGGAAGGCGTGGGCCGCGGAATGAAAGTGGCCAAGGAGCAGATCGTAGGCATGGTGGCCGCTGTCGACTGGGTTCTCTCGCATACCGAGGAATCCATGCAGGGCGATTATCAAAAGCGCGTGGACCTGATCGTTGCCGCCGTCAAGGGCATCCCCTCCGTGCGCACGGAAACGGTGGTTCCAAGGATAGCCAACCACGTCCCGCACCTGCTGATACGCTTCGATCCTTCAGTGGCAGGCATCACGACCAAGGAGATCGTCACCAGACTGCGTGAGGGCACGCCCTCGATTGAACTCAACCCCAACACGGGTCATCCCGCCAATCAGGGCATTCCGTCGGACGCGAACACGCTGGTAGTTGGGGTCTGGATGCTGCAACCGGGAGAAGACGCCATCGTCGGCCGCCGCATTCGCGAGGTATTCACCAGTAAAGCTTAGCTATCTCAGCAAAGAGGAACTTCATCTTGGAACATCAGACCCGCACCACGCACGTGACCCGGCGAGATCTCCTGAAATCGACGGGGATGCTCTCCGCTGCCGCCGCTGCCGCTCCTTTATCGCTCTCCGCCGCTACCTTGATGGAACCTCCCAACCCAGTCAATTCCGGTACCGCGACGGACAATCTCTTTAGCCGCATTGGGGTCAGGCCGATCGTGAACGCCCGGGGAACATTCACTATCATCTCCGGCTCGCAATCGCTGCCTCAGGTGAAGCAGGCCATGTTTGAGGCCTCGCACTACTACGTGCAAATGGACGAGATGATGGCCGCGGTAGGAGCACAAATCGCCGAATGCATGGGGGCTCCGAGCGCCATCGTGACCACCGGTTGCGAAGCTGCCATTGCTGCTGCGACCGTTGCCTGCCTCGCCGGTACGGATCCTGAGCGTTCTCAGGCGTTGCCCTATATCAAGAAACGCAACCAGGTCATCATTCCCAAGTATTCGCGCAATCCCTACGATTTCGGGGTCCGCATGTCGGGGCCGGAAATTGTCGAAGTTGAGACAGACGAGGAACTCCGTTCCAAGCTCACGGAGCACGTGGCCATGATCTACGTGCTTTCCGGGCCGCGCGCCTTCGAGGAGCCGCTTTCCATCAAGAGCGTGTGCGCCATCGCGAAAGAAAAGAACATCCCGGTCTTTGTGGACGCGGCCGCGGAGGAACCGAGAGTGCCGAACATTCATCTAGCCGCGGGAGCGACGTTTGTCGCTTATTCAGGCGGCAAATGCATGCGCGGTCCGCAGGCTGCCGGCGTGTTGCTTGGGCCCAAGGATCTTTGCTACGCGGCATTTTGGAATTCTGCCCCGCACCATAATTGGGGGCGCGCGCTCAAGGTGGGCAAAGAAGAAGCGATGGGCATGCTTGCCGCTGTCGAACAATGGTACAAGCGTGACCACGAAGCCGAGCAGAAACAGTGGCTCGAGTGGGATAACTACATCGCCGCGGCGGTAAAGGATATCCCCTCGGTGACGACGGAAATCAAGATGCCTGACGAGGATCTTTCCAATCGTGCTCCAACGCTGGCTATTCATTGGGACGCAGCGAAGGTGGGCATCACCGGTACTGAGTTAGTAGAGAAACTCGATAAGGGCACGCCACGCATCCTGGTTGCCGGCGGTCACGGCAGCCGCCCGGACAAGATGGCCTCCACGCTCGGCATCATGCCGTACATGATGCAGCCGGGCGATTACAAGATCGTTGCCGAGACCATTTCGCAATATATGCGCAACCCGGGCCATTACGAGAATCCGCCGGTATACTCCGGGCCCACAGCCAACCTTGCGGGCACGTGGAATGTCGCCATCCAATATGTTCGTGGCATCGGTGAGCAGCAGTTCGTTCTGCAGCAGGACGGCAGCAAACTTTCCGGGGATCAGAAAGGCGAGATCTTCAACGCAACGTTCGAGGGCAAGGTGGACGCGGACCACGTGGTGCTGAGCAGCGTGATGGCTGCCAACGGCTATCAAGTACCCTTTGTCTTCACCGGCATTGTTGCCGGCAACCACTTCACGGGAGATGTGAAGATGGGCGAGTATGGAGCGGCAACCTTTACTGCAACGAAAGCCTAACCCGTGTATGTGTAAGAGCCTGGGTGTTCCTGGGATGTGGAGCGTTCCACTCTTCCTCGTGCTGGGAGGGTGGGGCGCTCGCGCACAGACCAGCGACAAGGCGCCTGCCCCTCCAGTCAACCAGCCTCCGTTTCAGCTAAAAGTAAACAGCAATTTGGTGGTGGTGCGCGTGGTCGTGCGCGACGCGGACGGCAAGTCAGTCGAAGGTCTTCAGAAAGAAGATTTCAAGATTCTGGACCAGGGCAAGGAGCAGTCTATCTCGCACTTTGAGGTGGAAACATCGGCTACGCCGGCTCCCTCTTCATCGACATCGGCTGCGGTTAGCACAGCTGGACCAGCAGCTCTGGCGCCCCGAGTGGCGCCGAAAAAGTTCGTCGCGTTGTATTTCGATAGCCTGAATACTTCCGACGCGGACATGATTTATGTGCGCGAGGCTGCCGATCACTACCTCGCCGCTAATCTCCAGCCGACCGACCGGGTGGCCCTGTTCACATCAGACAAGATGCTGTCCGACTTCACTGTCGATCCGCAGCAGATTCACGCTGCTCTCGCCAAGTTGCAGACTAGCGGACGTTCGCTGCTTCGCATCCATGATTGCCCCGATCTCACCGACTATCAGGCATTGCAAATTACCCAACAGGAAAACCCCGAATATTCCGACGCATGGCAGGTGGCGCTGAACGAGGCAAGGACACGCTGCCATATGCAGGCTCCGGGCAGTGACATCCAGGCCTCCCAAGGACCGTTATCGGGAACGAATCCGACGCCGACGCCAGAACAGCAGTCACCGACGGACACCATGATCACCAACACCATTCGATCGATGGCGCGAACCGTTGTGTTTCAGGCGGAGATTCAGGCGCGATCTAACCTGCAGGGACTTGAGCGAGTGGTGAATTACGTCGCGCAGATGCCTGGGCAGCGCACCATTGTTCTGGTGTCGCCGGGCTTCCTATCTCAGAGTGAACAGTTCCCATTGGATCAGCTGATCGACCATGCGCTCCGCTCGCAGGTAGTCATCAGCGCACTCGATCCCAGAGGCTTGGCTGTCCTCATGCGAGGGGCGGACACGATGTGGATTTTGGGACAACCGGGAACGCAGGAGCGCCTGGATTCACAGCGTGAACTCGCCTCCCAGGACGTACTGGCGGAGGTTGCGCAAGACACTGGCGGCACGTACTTCCATAACAACAACGATCTGAAAGCAGGTTTTGGGGCGTTGGCGGGGTCTCCCGTGGACTATGTGCTCGCCTTTTCGCCCAGCGAAATCAAGGCGGACGGCAAATTCCACACGTTAAAGGTCAAGTTGGCGGAAAACCACAAGAATGTCAGCGTGCAGGCTCGGCGCGGCTACTTTGCTCCGAAGAATGAAGCTGCGGCTGCAGCCGAGGCCAAGCGGCAGGCAGCGTTCGATGCCGAAGCCCAGGGCGAGGAGCAGCTGCGTGAGGCGATGTTTTCCAAGACGGTGTCACAGCAGCTGCCGGTCGGGCTGGGCGGAAAACTCTCGGATATGCAAGCCGGGACACGCGAGCTATCCCTGGTTTCTCACCTTGACGCCAAGCCCCTTCATTTTCAGAAGGAAGGAGGGCACAACCTCAATACAGTCAACTTTGTCTTTGCCATTTTCGATGACAAGGACAACCTGGTTGCAGCCCGGCTGAGGCGCACGAGTCTGAGTGTTCCCGATGCGCAATTGCAGGACTTGTTCAAGGCTGGGGTAACCATCGGCATGAACTTCAAACTAAAGCCGGGGGTTTACCGGATACGCGAAGTGGTCACCGATTCCGAAGAGCATCACTTGACCGCGGTCTCCACGACACTCAAGGTTCCCTGAAACCTGAAAGGAAAGGAAAGAGTGGCGCTTCCATAACAGAATTGTCATGGCGAATGAAGCGATGCACCGACTGGCTCTCCCTTCTCTACGGATCGATGATGGTGTGGTCCCAGACACGCGATCCTTGCGTTTGATAATGACCAAGTTTGGTCCAGTCTTCGCGCGTGATGCCATTCAAGTCCCATACCACCCGGCCGTCCCTCACCGTGAGTTCGCAAACCAGCTTTTGATCGCCTAGCATGCGTGCACCATAGGTATCGACAAACCCAAAGCGCCCTTTTTCCAGGTGCAGCACTGCAACATCCGCGTCTGAGCCCACGGAAAGATTCCCGAGCTCATCATGCTTGATCTCATGTGCCGGGTTGGAGGTGGACATCCGGATCACGTCATCGAGCGGCACACCGAGGTTCAGAAACTTTGACATCACATTCAGCATGTCTTTCATGCCGGAATTCATGCTGTCGTTGTGGAGGTCGGTCGAGATCGAACTAGGGACAAAGCCCTGCCGTATCGCGGGCGCGGCCTGGCGAAAGATAAAGCTACCGCCCCCGTGACCAACATCAAAAATCACTCCGCGCTTCCTTGCCGCAAAGAGATAGGGCAGGATCTTCCCCTGTGCATCAAGCATGGGGACATCGTCCAGATACATGTGGGTGGAGATGTCGCCGGGGCGCAATTTGTTCGACACCAATTCCTGATAAGGGCGCTCCGGCCGGAAAGTTCCAAAGTCGACCATGACCGGGATGTTGGCAATGGTCCCTGCCTGGACCGCGCGCTCTACCGGTGTCCATTCCGGACCATCATAGTGAGCCGTCTTGATGCCCACAATCACCTGCGGATACTTCATAGCCGTCTCCGCGGCGGCCTGGGCATCCATTTCGTCCAGGTTCTGTTCATACTTGGGCCGCATGCCGGCGCCGACAATATTGATAAAGGCAAGGATGCGAGTGATCGAGCGGTCGATCACGTGATCTTTGAAGTCGGGAAAATTCTTCCAGCCGGAACTTCCCGCATCCACCGCTGTGGTCACCCCGGTGCGCAAGGTAAACCCATCGGGGTATAAGCCGTGGTCTCCTGCATAAGAGTGGCGCTCACCTGTGCTGGCGTAGACGTGAACGTGGATATCGACCAGGCCAGGGGTCACATAGAAACCAGCGACATCGACCACCTTCGTACCAGGCGCAACTTGAATGTGCTCGGCCACCGCAGCAATCTTGTGATCTTTGATCGCCACGTCGCGAATGCCATCGATCCCGTTTTTCGGGTCGATGACGTGACCGCCCTTGAGCACAAGGTCATAAGAGGTTTGACCATGAATCAGCGAGGAAGGAAGAAAGCCGACCAACACGAAAATCATCAGCCAACGTGATTGCACAGCTCTACAAAATTCCACGATAGATATCCCCAATCAGGCATAACAAAGGCACAGCCGCTGTACTTCCAGCGGCTGTGTGGGAGAACTATTAGCCGGCTTGCGCTAGAAAACTATCTTTCCTGCCAGCTGCAGCACGCGTCCGCTGCTGCCGGAACTGTTTTTCTGGGTGCTCGTTTGGGTTCCGAAATCACCCCACGTGGTTGGATCACCCGGATCCCAACCACCCTGCATGTCCGAGTTGGGGTTCTGCAAATTTGGATGATTAAAGACGTTCTGCGCCTCAGCGCGGAATTGGAACCTTAGCCGCTCCCAAATTCCGAATTCCTTGAAGATCGATGCATTCACATTTTCAAAGCCAGGACCGTACAGCGGATTACGTCTTCCATTGCCGTACGTAAACTGCGCCGGATAAGTAAATGCCGAACCATCGATGCAGGAACCGCCCGGGTTATTGATGTAGAACTTGACGGTACATTTGGCAGAGGGCAGATGCAGCCAATCGGGCCGTTGAACATTTCCATTGGGCTGGCTGACGTTCGCCTGATCGTTGTCCAGGTAGACGTTGTAGGGTTCCCCGGTCTGTAGGGTCACGATTGCGTTTATCTGCCATCCGCCCAGGGTATTTTGCATGAGGTAGCCGGAGCCCCCGAATTTAGGCAGGTCATAAGTAGCGATGGCGACGAAACGGTTGCGAATATCCCAGTTCGAACTCGCATAATCGAGATTGATGTTGTACTGATCCATGGTGGTGCCGCCATTGTTCGAGTTATCTGAGATGTCCAGATCATGCGACCAGGTGTAGCTTGCCTGGCCGGACAGTCCATGGGTCGTACGCTGGCGAAGAATCGCGGTGAAGCCGTTGTAGTGGGAGTATTCGTCGTTCTGGATGGTGCGGATGCGGCCGAAAAGCTGATTAGGGCGGCGGTCGTTAATATCTCCAACAGGACCGCCAGGCTGGGGCGAGTTGTTATAGAAATCGCGGTCAAGATGGATCGCATGCGATCCGAGGTATTGCAACTCGGCGCCGGCTCCTCTCCACAATTCCTGTCCCCAGGACAGATTCCACTGATAGAGCTCCTGGGTTGGCAAATGCGGGCCCATGGTGACCGCATTCACATAGGTCCCGGGAATGCCCGCTACCGGAGAACCAGCGCCGGCACCTGGAGTCGGATTGACTAAAGTCAAGAGGTTGGTCGCCTGACCGTTGTAGGCGACGGAGGCGGAAAGCGGATAATTCTGCGTCGTCAGGGTGTAGGTATTCAGCTGGTTGGCATTCCAGTAGATACCAAAGCCGCCTCGTATCACGGTCGTCTCCGCGAGCCGATAGGCAAAGCCAAGCCGGGGCGCCCAATCGTTGTGTGTCGGATCGATGAACTTGAAGCCGGGCGTTGGTTTAAACGTTCCAGGCGTGGTCGCGGTGGATGCGGGGATAAGCGCGGTATCGTTCGCATTCAGGATGCGGGTATAGCCGTTCAAGCTGTAGGGCACGGTTGGCAGTTCGTAGCGCAAGCCATAGTTCAGCGTGAGCCTTGGTATTACCTGCCAGTTGTCCAGCACGAAGAATCCATCGCGCCATTCGCCGATCGATCCCTTGGTGGGGAAAACCGGAGTAGTGGACGACTGAGCCAGACCCAAAACAAAATCGGCCGCGCCGTAGCCCGTGCTTGTATAGCCCGCTTCTGCGCTTCCGGGGGTCCCGTTGAAGTTAAAGATGCCGCGCGCGTCGTTTGCCGCTTCGCGGCCGATGGTGAGCTTTCGCAACTCGATCCCGGCCATGATATTGTGCCGGCCGCGGGTGTAGCTTACTTCATCGTAACCGTCGATCGTTCGATCGTCCTGATACCAGTTAGCGGTCGTGTTACCCAGTGTCGGGCCGTTGTTGTTGCCCAGGACGTCGACATAGAACGAGGGTATCCCTGGATTGCCGTACACGGTATCGGAATTAAAGCCCGGAATCCCGAGCGCGGTTCCTGCATTCTTTGGTCCGTTGACGGCGAAATAATCCAGGCTATTGGAGAGAACTGTGTTCAGGCCGACGCGGAAATCGTTCACCAGATTCGGCTTGATGACGCGCGTATAACCAATGGCGTAGTTTCGCGAGTGCGTGGGTCCGTAAGAATTATTGACGGGAAAGTTAGAGCCGTTGACGATCGTTATGTTCTGCCAGTGATACCGGAAATACAGCCGGTTCTTATCGCCGATGTTTTCGTCAACGCGGTCCAGCGTCTGGGTAATGATGATGTTGTTCGGAAAACTGTTTTGCAGGTTATTTTGCACGCCGCTGAGATTGGGCAGCGTCATGTACTTTTCCAGGGCCTGCGAGATCATGCCCGATGGACTATTCAATTCAGAGGCCGGAATCTGGTTGTTAGGATAGGGAATGCCGGTGAATGGGTCCGTAATCGATACACCGGCTGCGGAAAAATCACCGTTTCTCTCGGCCGAGGTCAGGGTTGATGCAATACCGGTAGACTCCGATACCTGGTTGAGCTTTTCCCAGGAACCAAAGAAGAAGGTACGGTTCCGGCCGTTGTACAGCTTCGGAAAATAGACGGGCCCGCCCAGAGCGAACCCATATTGGTTGTAATGGTTGATGAGCTTAGGGCTGCCTGGTGCGTCGAAGAAATCATGCGCATTGAAGACCGTGTTCTGAATGTAGTCGTAGACTGCTCCATGCAGATCATTGGTTCCCGATTTGCTGACCAGGTTGACATGTAGCCCCAGGTAAGAACCGTACTGTGCCGGGTAATTCCCGCTTTGCATCTGTACTTCGGAGATCATGTCCGAGCTTGGCCGCGCTGGCGCCGTGGTGATCAGGTTATTCATGATCGAAACGCCGTCGAGCGTCATGCTGCTCTGAATTTCGCGTTGGCCGGCGCCGATAAAGTCCTCTCCCGGCGGCACGCCGTTATAGCCCGACGAGGGGCCAATCGTGACGTTGGACGCGGTCGCAGCAACCTCCAGGGCATTGTGCCCCATGAGCGGCAAATCCTGCACCGTCTTGGTATCGAAGGTTTCGCCCAAGGTTGCGTCGTCGGTCGGAATCGGCGGCGTGGATGCCGAGACGGTAACCGTCTGTGTCTCAGATCCCGCCTTAAGTGTGAAATCGGTGCGTATGGCCTGATCAATAGGCACGATGGTGCCGGTCTTCGTCAACTTGCTGAAGCTTGTCTGCTCGACCGTGATGTCGTAGGTGCCCGGATTAATAAACTTGATCGAATAGTAGCCCTGGGCGTTCGTTGTGCCTGGATAAACGATCCCAGTTGATTCGTCGACTGCCGTCACCTTCGCGCCGGCAACTGCGCTGCCAGAGGAGTCCAGCACAGTACCTACAAGAGAGGTATTATTTGCAACTTGAGCCTGCATCAAAGTAGCAAAAGCCACGATGACGATGGCGGGCATCAACGATGTACAAAGGACGAACAGACGTTTCATTTTCTTGAGCTCCCTTCAGGTTGGGACGCAAATGAACCTGCGGCCGTGGGAAACTTATGATGTATGCAGCGCTTGCTGGCCTGCGAGTATGTCAAACGAACTGGCCTACCTAAATGGAACGGACGACTGCGCAGCAGGAAAACGGTACGGCACCCAAGGTGTGGGGAGGGCTAAGTCGAACTCTGATAGATTAGCGATAATTTCACTACAGGAACACTCAGCTGTCATCAGGCTGTTGCCATGGGTCCATATAGGACATTTGCCCTATATGGCATGAGGAACGAAGGAGAGCTGAAGGATCTCCGGTTCTGTCATCCACGATTCGGCTCGCCATCGGAGCCACGCTCGCCTTTGTTCTGTATCAGGGCACGACTTTAGTCGTGCCGTAAAGGCTCAGAAGAGAGTGGGGCTTTAGCCCCTGCGCAGTTTTCCATTGGGATTTCTTGCGAATTTTACGGTGGCAGGGGCTAAAGCCCAGACCATTTTTGGCTGGGGGTGGCACGACTAAAGTCGTGCCCTGATACAGAACAAGTGGGAGTGGCTTTTCCAGTGAACGGCGGATCTCGGTAGGCGCCAGTTCTACTCCCAGTGCACCAGCCCGCGTTGGATCGCGTAGATCGCGGCCTGCGTCCGGTCGCGCACGCCCATTTTGTCGAGGACACTGCTCACGTGAAGACGCACCGTCTTTTCCGCAATATGCAACTGCTCCGCTATATCACGGTTGCTTTGTCCGCGGGTAATGCAGGTTAGGACCTCGTGCTCGCGAGGAGTCAACTCCACGACCACAGAAGTCCGCTCTGCCAGGCGGTCGCGTGCGATGGGGGGCAAATAGCGCATGCCGCGATGCACGGCAACAATAGCCTCTACAACTTCTTCTCCACTCGCGTCCTTGGTCAGATAGGCCATGGCGCCGTTGCGGATGGCGCGATAGATATCCTCGCTGCCTTCGTAATTGCTGAGGACTGCGATCTTCGCGCTCTTAGAAAGCTTGCGAATGGCTGCGATGGCGTCGAAGCCGTTGAGACCTGGCAAGCGGAGATCCATGACCGTGACGTCAGGAGCGCACTTCTGGTAAAGCGCGACGCCGCTTGCTCCGTCGCTGGCCTCACCTACAATCACGATGTCGCTGCGCTCGTTCAAGACGGAACGCAATGCCATCCGCGCAAGGAAGTGATCTTCAATCAGAAGGACCCGGATCGCCAATCGCGTTATCCTCCCTGCACTTGCATTTGGAAGGGCACATGAACCAGTATCTCGGTGCCGTTTCCAGTGGATGTCTCTACGCGAAGGCTTCCCCCCAACTTGCGCGCACGTTCCTCCATCACAGGAATCCCGAAGTGGCCGTGGAGCGCGGCGAGTTTGTCTGACGCACGAAAACCGCACCCGTCATCCTTGACCGATAAACTTAACCAGTCCGCATGGTATTGCAGATGAACGGAAACGATATTGGGGACCGCATGACGGAGAGCGTTGGTCACGGCCTCCTGGCCGATGCAGACAAGATGGTGGATGAAACCGGGAGCCAGCGGCACTTCCTGACCTTCGACCTGAAGCCGCATGTCGACACCCTTTTTTGCGCTTAATGGGGTCAATGCTTTAGACAAAGCGCTGGAGAGCGGCCCGGTCGCTTCTTCATTCTCCCGTAAGTCCCAGAGTATGCGGCGGGCCTCGGCCTGGCAGTGGCGAACCATGTTTCTCGAAAGCTCACACGCTTTCGCCGCCGCGCTGTTCTCGCTGCCGAGCAGACGCGCCGTCGTCTCCATTTGCCACGAGATGGCGGCAAAGCCGGCCATCAATGTGTCGTGCCACTCCCGCGCAATGCGATTGCGCTCTTCGAGTACCACGCCCAGCGCTCCCTTGGCACGCGCCAACTTCCAACGGAACAAGCGCACAGCGGCCACCGTCGCCAGCGCGCATAGAAGCGTGTAAAACCACCATGCCTGATAAAAATACGGCCGCTGATAAACCGCCGTGCTGGCGATCTTGTCGGTCCATGCGGAGCCTGCATTGCGCGCATCCACTAGAAAGCGATAGTGGCCCGGAGGAAGTTTTCGATAGTGTGCGGTTCTGTAGCGCGTGACCGTCCAGTCGCGGTCATAGCCATCCAGCTTGTAGCGGAACTCCATTTGCGCCGGATTCGCCAGGTTTTGGGAATTGAACTGAAAGACCAAATCCTCGAGCCCGGGAGATAGGTCGAGTCTGTCGCTCGCATCCACGCTGGTATCGCCCAGCAATGCCCCGGTTAACTGCGCCGGGTGGGCAGCCGGAGGAACCACTCCTTCAGGATCGGTATGAGCGAGGCCTTTGGCGGTGGCAAACCAGAGGGTTCCACCTGTGGTCCGGATAGAGTGTGGCTGAGCTACCCCGAGACATTCACTGCTTGGCATGCCGTCGGCCTTGCCTAGCAGTACGGTATCCAACGTTGTGCGCCTTTGATGGGCCAATTCTTCGAGTTGCTGTCGCTGCACTCGGACGATACCGCGCGAGGTGGCCATCCACAGAAACCCCTGGCCGTCATCCAGCACGGAGAAAATGGTGTAATCCACCATGCCGTTCATCGTATCCAGGTGGATGGCATGGTCGTCTTTGAGCCAGTCGAGGCCGCCACCCTTGGTACCCACCCACACGTTTCTGGCGTTGTCGATGGAGATAGACAACACGTAGGGATGAGATACCCCTTCCACCATGCGGACTTCATTCCCTCGCACGCGATACAGCCCGGCCGACGTGCCCGCCAGAATGGACCCGTCATCAAGCTGCGCCAGGCAGGTAATCAGTTTGTCTTTCAGCAGCAGGGTGCCTTCGTTCTTTGCGGGAACTCCGTCCGGGTAGTGCAGCAATCCGGTGTACGTGCCCACCCAGAAGCCGCCATGTTTGTCGCTGAGCAGGGCGCTCACGGCGTCCGTCAGTGACTCACGTCCCAGGAGAACGTGCTGAAACCCGGTTCCGTTGTAGCGGAACAGCCCGTTGAACCAGGTACCTATCCAGACATTTCCGGCGGCATCTTCCGCGAGGGTTCGGATGGCTGCGGAATTTCCCGGCAGTGTCTCGTGTAGGTAGGTTCCCTGCTTGAGGCGGAACAATCCGTTACCCCACGTGCCGATCCATAAATTTCGACTGTGGTCCTCAAGGATGGCAGCGGGCTGCACTTCTCGCAGTGCTCGCGGCTCATCTCGCAAGGGAATCAGGGTCGCTATGCGCCATCGGGTTAAGCCACCACCGGCCAGGCCAACCCAAAGGTTATGCTCATCATCCTCGTAGAGTGAACGCACACTGTCTTCGGCGAGACCCTCCTTGGTTGTCCAGCAGGAAAATCTCGAGCCCGAGACCCGGCAAAGCCCTTCGTTATACGTACCGACCCACATATCCCCGCGGTAGTCGCCAACCAGCGCTGTGACCTCATTCTTGAATCCCGGCACTACCTCCTGGGTATACTCAGCGCCCGATTTGTGGGTCGGCGTCAGACGCACCAGCCCATCGCGCAAGCCAATCCACAGCACGCCGTGGCGGTCGTAATAAATCGCAACCGCATCGCCCGTGCTGAGGTGGTGGAGCTCATGATGTTGCAGAACATGTGTGTGCACACCTCGCGCCGTGAGGTGAAAGACGCCCGCCGACGTGAGCACAAACAGGCCACCACGTCCGTCTTCGGCGAACGGGGTCGTGATGTCACCCGAGACCGGGCCGAGCTTATCGAGCAGTTGAATCGACTGTGTGTTGCCGTGGACAGTGATTCGTTCGATGCCGTCGTGAGTAGCCGCCCAGATGGTGCCCGATGAGTCCTCGAACAGGCCGCGGATACGCTCCTGGTAAAACCCTGCCTGCTCGCTGACGTTGACGGCAGCGCCTGCCGTCTGACGGATGATTCCCCGGTCATCCGTACCGATCCATAGGTCTCCGCTGCGACTTACCAGGAGGCAGTTCACCGGCTCGCTGGCGGCCGGGTCCTTTGCGTCCACGCGAATCGGACTGAAATGCAGGCCGTCAAACGCGGCGACTCCGCCATAGGTCGCAATCAACAACCGGCCGCCGGGCACCTGGGTGATCGCTCGCAATTCACTTTGCGGCAGGCCGTCTTCTACCTGCCAGTCCTGCTTTTGGTACTCGGAGAGCCTCACCGTCGCGGATATTGCCGGCAGGCAGCAGCTCAGGGCGAGCAGAAGAAACAGCATCTGCCGTAAAGTCGAGGCCAGGTTCCTATTAGCCATAAGCGGACAAATGATGGTGACTTTACCCCATCACATGCGCGACTACTTTTGCAACCTATTTTTGAAAGTGCCGGAATGGCAGTAGAAGCGGCTGGAGCGTCCCGCTATGCGGGACGGTATGCGAGGGTATCAACGAATGTCCTTCGGGGTACCTCATTACCGAAGGAGAAACAGCAGGTCCCTCCACTGCGCTACGCTCCGGTCGGGATGACACCTCTGACTGAGGGCCGAAATGATAGTACTCAAACAGAATTGTCATCCGGACCGGAGCGTACCCGGATTTCCTGCCACGCAGCACTGGACAAGGCCGCGTGTGCGCCTTTCTGTAATGGAAAGGCGCATGAAGTGCACCAACGCCACCAAGTTCCACAGGAAATCCGGGGGAGCGTAGTGGAGGGACCTGCTGTTTCTCCTGCCTTCAAACGAGTGTCCCAGGGAATTGCTTCCTATCCAAAATGTATCAAGCCGTTTCCCAAACTAGCTTTGCATTCGTTAGCTCTCTCGCGCCCAGCTCGCCCAATTCCCGGCCAACACCGGAGCCCTTCACGCCGCCAAAAGGTGCGCGTGGATCCGACCGGACAAAGTCGTTAATAAACACTGCGCCCGCCTCGATCTGCGCCGCGACCGCATTGGCACGCGCAGGATCCTTACTCCATACGGCAGCGCCGAGACCGAACTCAGTATCGTTAGCCAAACGTATCGCCTCTTCTTCGGTCTTGAAGGTAAAGACCAGGGCGACCGGACCAAAGAATTCTTCCCGCGCCACCGGCGCATCGTGGGGCACATCGATCAGCACTGTGGGAGGGTAAAAGTAACCTGGACCAGGAAGCGACTTACCACCAGTAAGCACCCGTCCGCCCGCTGCGATTGCCTGCGATACCTGTCGTTCCGTCGTAGCGCGCAAATCTTCGCGGGCCTGAGGTCCCAGTTTGGTGCCCGGTAAGAGCGGGTCTCCTACTTTTAGCGCCGAAGCCTGCTCGACAAATGCCTTGATGAATGCATCCGCGATCGGTTCAGCAACCAGAAAGCGCTTGGCCGCGATGCAACTTTGCGCATTGTTGGAGTAGCGCGAGGTGACCCCCAACTGCACCGCCTTGGCGATATCCGCATCCTCAAGCACGACGAACGGGTCGGAACCGCCGAGTTCCAACACCACCTTCTTGCCATGCAGACCCGCCTGTTGCGCAACCGCGCGTCCAGCACGCACGCTCCCTGTAACCGTAACGGCGCGAATGCGAGCATCCGCGATCATGGCCGGCACCGCGCTGGTTTGAACGGACAGATTGACGTAGAGCCCATCTGGACCCCCCGCATCGCGAACCAGCGTCTCCAGCGCCAGGGCACACCCCTGCACCGTCTCCGCATGCTTCACCACCACGGTGTTCCCCACAAGTGCAGCGGGAATGAAGAAGCGCAAGACCTGCCAGAACGGAAGATTCCAGGGCATGATTGCGAGGATCGGGCCAAGCGATTCGTAGACCACGCGGCCCGGCGTTCCGGGAATAGACTCAGGCTGGATATACGCCGCGCCCTCACCGGCAAAATGACGCGCGCCGAAGGCGGCCTTCTTCACTTCGCCCAGCGCCTCTCCCACAGGCTTGCCCATCTCCAGTGTGATCAGCCGCGCGTACTCTTCTGCACGCTTCTCCAATAGATCCGCCAGGCGAAGAAGAAACGCAGTCCGTTCAGAAAGCGGAGTACGTGACCATTTCTTCCAGCCATCCCAGGCGCTCTGCAGGCGGAGCTCGAGCTCGTGGGCATTATGCTCCGGGTAAGTACCCAGAAGCTCGCCGGTGGTTGGATTTCTCGATTCGAATGACATAGCTTCTATCCCTTCAAAGACAACGCAGGCACGTCGACCCAACGACGCTCAGCCCAACTCTTCAGTCCCAGTTCGGCCAACTGTACTCCCTTCGCTCCTTCCAGCAAGTCGAAGCGCCAGGGTTTGTTCTCCACCACGTGGCGGATAAAGTCTTCCCATTGCAGTTTGAAGCCGTTCTCGTAAACCTGGGTGTCGGGCACCTCTTCCCATTGATCCGCAAACACCATGGTCTGGGGTACGTCAGGGTTCCAGACCGGCCGTGGTGTGTTTACCCGATGCTGGGTGAAGCAGCGGGTCAGACCCGCGACGGCTGAACCATGCGTCCCGTCCACCTGAAAAGTCGCCAGGTCATCACGCCGTACGCGCACCGCCCAGGACGAATTGATATGCGCGATCACGCCGCCTTCCAACTGAAAGGTCGCATACGCGGCATCTTCGGCATCGGCTTTATAGACCGCGCCGCTCTCGTCCACACGTTCCGGGATATGCGTGGCACCGATGCAGCTCACGGCTTCGACCTCCCCAAACAGGTTGTCGAGCACGTAGCGCCAATGAGGCAGCATATCGAGGATGATGCCTCCCCCATCGGCCTTGCGGTAATTCCATGAGGGCCTCTGCGCCGGCTGCAGATCGCCTTCAAATACCCAGTAACCGAATTCTCCGCGCACCGCGAGCATGCGGCCGAAAAAGCCGGCGTCCTTCAACATGCGCAGCTTGCGAAGGCCGGGCAGATAAAGCTTGTCCTGCACCACGCCACTTTTCACACCTTTAGCGGATGCCAGGCGCGCGAGCGAAAGCGACTCCTCCAGTGTTTCGGAGAGCGGTTTCTCACAATAAACGTGCTTCCCCGCCTCGATGGCGCGTTTCAGCAGAGGAACACGCATCTGGGTTGAGCCCGCGTCGAAAAAAATGGTGTCTTCAGGGTCGGCCAGCGCCGAATCGATATCTTTGGCCACTCGCTTGATGCCATGGCGGGCTGCGAGCGAAGATACCTTCTCCAGGTTGCGCCCGACGAGAATCGGGTCCGGCATAGCGCGGTCGCCATTCGCCAGCGCCACCCCACCCTGATCCCTAATGGCCACAATCGAACGGACCAGGTGCTGGTTGTAACCCATGCGCCCGGTAATGCCATGCATGATGATTCCAATGCGACGACTAGACACTTTTCATTCTGCCTTTTTTAGTTTCTAATGTTTGTTATTTAAGTAGCGACCCTTGAGTGGACCATACCGGCGTTGGGGCTGTCAACGTTCCACTGTAGAGCATCCTGGAGGCTTCATGAAAAAGGCCGTGTTAGCGCAGGCGATGGTGTGTCTCTTTCTATCCTCGTGGGCATCGACGGCAATGGCGGGGAACGAGATTCCAAAGGCGGCATGGACGCGGCCCATCGGGCAGCCCCTCGAGAATCCCGGCGTGGCCAAGAATGGCACCGACATCGACGACGGCTATTGGCAGGGCGCGCCGGTCGGCGGGATGGGCGCAGGCACTTTCTCCCGTAGCTATCGCGGCGACTTCTCCCGCTGGCACATCAAGGCCGGCGTGCACAAGTACGAAACGGTTTATCCGGATCAATTCGCAATGTTCCAAAAGTCAGACGGCGACTCCACGGGAACGGCGCAGGTTCTGATGACCGGCCATCCGAAGAACGGCGAGTTGGACAGTTGGGCGTGGGACTACCCGGTGGGAGCAGGGGAATACTCTGCCCTGTATCCAAAATCCTGGTACGACTACAAGTGGAGCAAATTCCCGGCTCATGTGGTGCTGGAACAATTCTCTCCCGTGCTTCCCAACAACTACCGCGAATCAAGCTACCCGGTCGCGGTCTACCGTTGGCACGCGGACAACCCGACTAACCACGCGGTGACGGTCTCGGTGCTTCTTTCCTGGGCCAACATGGGTGGATGGTTCCGGACGTTTACCCATGATTTCAACGGCACGCCGAACCAGGGCAACTACAACCAGTACGTCACGGAAGCGGTGGGATCGGCCGGCACTATGAAGGGCATCGTCTTCGACCGAGGACGCGATGGCGAGTCGCTGAACGAGTGGGACGGCCAGTTTGCGGTTGCGGCCGTAGAGACGCCGGGCGTCGAAGTGACCTATCAGACCACCTATCTCGCGTCAGGAGACGGGAAAGCCGTCTGGGCGCCCTTCGCCACGGATGGCCGGCTGGCCAACAGCGATACATCGTGGGTAAGCGATAGTGAAAAGTTGGCCGGCGCGATTGCCGTGCGCTTCACTCTGCAACCAGGCGAGAAAAAGATCATCCCCATGGTGATCTCGTGGGACTTGCCGGTGGTGCAGTTCGGTCAAGGACGCAAGTGGAACCGGCGCTACACGGATTTTTATGGCACCACAGGCAACAACGCGTGGAAGATCGCGCGCGACGGCCTGCTGAATGCCGCCGCCTGGAGCGATGCGATCGACGCATGGCAGGCGCCTTACGTCAATGACGACAGCAAACCGCTGTGGTATCGGGGCATGCTATTCAATGAGCTGTACACCCTGGCGGATGGCGGAACTTTCTGGGGCAGGCAGGCGGGCACAGACAAGAAGCTGCCAGCGTCGTTTGCGCTGCTCGAGTGTTTCGACTATGCCTATTACGCCACCCTGGATGTTCGCTTTTATGCTTCGCTGCCACTGCTGAAGTTCTGGCCGGACGTTGACAAGCAAGTGCTGCGCGAGTTCGCCGATACGGTACCGAAAGAATGGCCGGAGCTGGGGCTGTGGGTTTGGAAGACGGAGCAGACCGGGGAGCCGGTTCTGCACAAACGGAAAAAGAAGGGTGCCGTGCCTCACGATCTGGGTGTGCCGGAAGGCGACCCCTTCGTTGCCGTCAACCAGCCGGGCTGGCAGGATACAAACGATTGGAAAGATCTCAACTCGAAATTCGTGCTCATGATTTACCGCGACTATGTGTTCACCGGGCGCAAGGACACGGCGTTCCTGAAAGAGACCTGGCCCGCCGTCAAGGACGCCATTACGTATCTGCGGCAGTTCGACCATGGTGGTGGAATCCCGGAAAACAGCGGCTACCCGGACCAGACCTATGACTCATGGGTGGTGCGTGGAGTCAGCGCCTATTCGGGCGGCCTGTGGCTCGCGGCCCTGCGGGCCGGCGAAGAAACAGCGCACACTCTCGGCGATAAAACCACCGCGGATGAGTATCACCAGCTGTTTCAGAAGGCCCAGCAGACCTACGTCAGCAAGCTCTGGAATGGAAAATATTTTCGCTATGACACGGAAAGTGAAAACCAGAATGCCATCCAGGCGGACCAGCTTGCTGGCCAGTGGTACGCCAACATGCTTGGCCTGGGAGACCTGGTTCCCCATGACATGCAGATCTCTGCAGCCAAAGAAATCTTTGACGTCAACGTCATGAAGTTTGCCGGGGGCCAGATGGGCGCCGCGAACGGCATAGCCGCGGATGGTTCCCCTGTCGACAACGTTCAGGCAAAAGAGGTGTGGGCCGGCACCACGTTAGGTTTTGCGGCCCTGTTGTTGAGTGAAGGGATGAAGGACGAAGCGTACAAGTCTGCCTGGGGTCTCTACCACGTGATCTACGAGAGCAAAGGCTATTGGTTCCGGACCCCGGAAGCCTGGGACATAACGGGGAACTTTCGTGCAGGCATGTACATGCGGCCGGCAGGGGTTTGGGCGATGGAGATGACACAGCCTCCTGCTGGACCGTAGCTCCTATAACTGCATTCGGATGCGCGCGCGCGTCAGCAAGGCTGCGCAAAGCAGCATCACCAGGGTGAAGACAACAGAACGAGCGACGCCCAAAGCTCCATTGCTGAAGTGCTGATCGATGAAGGTAAAGCCCGCCAGCGCGGTCAGAAAAAAGTAGAAGTCGGGTAGTAAGTAGGTGAGCAAGGTGTTTGCTCCAGCCGGCCACACCAATTGAGCCCAGGCTGTTTTCTTTTTCACATCGCAGACCCAATAGAGCAGAGCGAAGCAGAGAGCCGCTGCGGCGGAACTGTACAAGCACCACGTGGGAGTGGCGCGAATCTTGGAAATGCCGAGCGGCGTGAGCAGCCAGGCGGCGAGCAGCATAGCCGCAGCGAAGGCAAAAGCCAGCCGCATGCGCTGCGCGAGCGACTGCCAGCGATGCGCACCGAAAAAGATGGCCGACATCACCACGCCCGCCATGGTGATCGAAGCCATGGCCCCCGAGTTGAATGGCCAGAAATAGAGCGGCACGCGGAGCCGCACGTGGTGTGCTGCGAGCACCGCACAAAGCGTGCTGAGTGCGACCATCCAAGCCAGCGGAGCCCACACCCAACGCCGCGACGAGATGTAAAGGATGGAGACAGCCAGGTAGGTATAGCCAATCAGCCCCAGAATCTCGGGATAGGAGCCATCGATCCATACACCGGGATGAGGGCCAGAGGTCCGCCGGAAGAGGGCAAAGGTGAGCACAAGCAACGCCAGCCCGGCCAGGCGCAGCCAGCGAAATATAGCCGATTGCCGCTGTTCGGGGCTGGGGGCAAACCAGAACAGTACCGCGCCGGTGAGACCCAGGAGCGCCCACATATTGGCATTGAGACCCATGCGTACGGAATCGGCCTTCTCGGCGTTCGCCAAAATCAGACCCAGCACCACGAGTCCTGCGGAGCGAGACAGCACATGCAGCCAGAGCGAAACCATGGACGCATTTCTCTTCAGCCGTTGGGTCACGGCGAGGGGCATCGACATGCCAACGATGAAGAGGAAGAAGGGGAACACCATGTCGACGTAAGTCATGGCGTCCTGCTCCGCGTGCGCGTGGTAAGTCCACCATGGCAAACCATGCACGCTCGAAAGATCGTTCACGAAGATCATCACGAGTATTGTGAGACCGCGAAAGATATCGATCGAAGCAACGCGGGCCGGCGACGCGGCCGGACTGACGGACGTTGCAAAGGAAGTGCTTACATCAAACCGCTCTAACGCTGATGGAGTTGTCATCGCCTGGCCACACATTGCATTATCAACCAGCGTCTCAAGTTAGACCACGGTAAGGGTCATAGCAACACTGGAGGCAATCATACGGGTACAAAGACCTGGAGGGACGTGTGAAAGATGCAGCAAGAGCGACGCCGAGAATCCAGCCTTCAATCCCCGCGACCTTACGCTCCCGCTCTTCCAACGGAGGATTGAGAAAGTGCGAGAGTGAGCCGTTGCTATCAGCATCTCGCAGCCATCTGGCGATGG
This sequence comes from Acidobacteriaceae bacterium, assembly GCA_049522955.1. Taxonomy (GTDB): domain Bacteria; phylum Acidobacteriota; class Terriglobia; order Terriglobales; family Acidobacteriaceae; genus PALSA-350. The sequence continues at coordinate 103,899 of JBEKNJ010000015.1, read as the reverse complement.
AGTACGCGTCGTGTTGATGCCCGTCACGGGCCTCCTTCGCGTATGACTTACTCCACAAGGCGGGATAGGCCTCCACTACCGCTGATCGCCCAGCGGGAATCTCCCAGCCGTCGAAGGGCCAAAAGTGCGCGGCGGTACGCAACCGAATATAGAGAAGCCACGGCAGTCCGCTATGGGTGGATTTCGCTACCGAGCCAGGAACGTCAAAATGAAAAACGGACTTGGCCCCACTGCGTATCTCGGCGATTCGCCGCCAGGTTGACTTTCCCGTTCGCGCTGCTCCGTTACCGTGATCGCCGTCGCGGACAAAATCCACATAAGTGTGTTCCCCATCCGTGGGCCAGTGGTGCTGGAAGTCCTTTAGGAATGAGGTCCAATCGTGTGCCAGGCCGTACTTCTCGAAATAGCGCAAGGGAAAGGAGAAGCTGTGGTCGATGCCCACCAACGTTGGCGTGCCTTCGGACAACAGCTCTACAAGCCGCTCTGCGATTCCGCGCCGGGTCCAATATTTTTTCGGTCCATCCGGTGGCGGAATTTCGACCGGCTGCGAGGTGCCGTCCGCGACATACATCCGCAAACCCCGGAGGCTTGAGTCCGGAGTCTCGGCGCCGGAATAGTCGATACCGATGTAGCGCTCGAACGCGGGCATCAAATCCGTTGCGCATTCCGCGCGATGTATTCGTCAAGGGAGGCGTCCGGTCCGATGTAATGAAACTCCTCGGCCGATTCGAGCCCATACTTCCCGCCAGTGGTCCGGTCGCGGCTTACAAATGCAGCCTGAATGAACTCTTGCGATGACGTCTCGATATTCCCGCTTAGGGCGGGTACGCGCAGCCCTCTTTCAGCGAGGCTATCTCTCAGATCTTTGACCATGTGCTCGATCATCGTCGCGCAGGATTCAATCGCAGCGATCTTTTGTGGCATCCACGGTCCGATATCTACCACCCGGTTAACCTGCTGCGGTCCGCGCGCGAAGTAGTACTTCTCGGAGACCGCGTGCGGTTTCAAACCAGCGTCAAATTGCTCGGGGAAATCCAGCTGCCCGCTCGACATCCAACAGGCCGCCTCCACCGCTTGCGCGGTCACATAGTGATCTGGATTTTCTTCGTAATGTCCCCAGGGGTCGTAGCTGAAAACCGTATCGACTTTGAGCAAACGAAACAGGAAAATCAACCGGCCGCGAATTTCCGTTCGCGAAACATCGTCGAGACGATGATTGCGATAGCTCAGATCGTAGGATTTCTTGAAGCCGAGCGTCTTTACCAATCGCGCTGTATCGCGCTCATTGGCGAGTACCGTCTCCCCCAGGGTCAAGTGGTACGAATCCTTCTCGTCATTGCTGGTTCGAATAAAGTACCCGGTGTAGCCCTCGCTCAGCAGTTTGGCTACCGTTCCTCCGGCGAAGATCGGGCCGTCATCCAGATGAGGCGTGATGAGTGCGAGCACCTTACCGCGATGAGGCTGGCCAGCCTGTGATCGCTCGATCACCATCTGCTCTTTGCTCGCAGCTTGGCTTTGGCCGGCTCCCGCTAAGGCTACCGCTGCACTTTGCAAAAATTCACGACGCCGCATCAAACCTCCCTGAAGACAGCAACACTTGTACTTGACAGGTGTAGTATCTACATCGGAATGGCGATTCAGGACAGAATTTTTGGCAAACCGCTGGCGACGAGTGAAGAGCGCGCCGAACAAATTGGAGTGGGCGCAGGCATCCCCATCTTTGGGCTCGATGCACTAACCAGTGCGGCGTATGGTCCGGAGGCCGCCCTTGCCCTGCTGATCCCACTGGGAATGCTCGGGACTCAGTACCTTCTGCCGATTATTACGGCGATTCTTATCCTGCTGGTGATTGTCTTTTTCAGCTATCGGCAGACCATTGCTGCTTACCCCAGCGGGGGCGGCAGCTATACCGTAGCCAGCGAGAACCTGGGTGAGAAAGCCGGCCTGCTGGCCGCTGCGGCGCTGATGATCGATTACATCCTGACCGCTGCGGTAGGGATCTCGGCCGGCGTGACCGCCATGACCTCCGCCCTGCCCAGATTTCAACCCCACACTCTGGCTCTCTGTCTACTGATCCTGGCCATCCTGGCGGTGGTCAATCTGCGCGGAGTGAAGGACACCGGCACCGCCTTCATATTTCCCACGTTTCTCTTCATCGGTACCTTGCTGGCGACGATTGCAGTGGGAGTTTACAAGACGTTCGCAGCCGGCGGCCATCCCATGCCCGTAGACCCAATGCCAGCACCGTTGCCCCAAACGGTACAGTTTCTGGGCCTATGGATGTTGATGAAGGCATTCTCCAGCGGCTGCGCGGCCATGACCGGCGTCGAGGCAGTTTCCAACGGGGTCATGGCCTTTCGCGAGCCCCGAGCCAGGAACGCGCAATATGCGCTCACCATCATCATCGGGATCCTGATCGTGCTTCTCTACGGCACGGCCTGGTTGACCAAGCACTATCAAATTATGGCCATGGACCCTGACGGCGCCGGATATCAAAGCCTTCTAAGTTTGCTGGTGACCGCCGTTTTTGGGCGCGGATGGTTCTATTTCCTCACCATGGGCAGCGTGCTGCTGGCCCTGGCCCTGAGTGCTAACACCGCTTTTGCGGATTTCCCCCGCCTGACCCGCGCGATCGCGTTGCACGACTACTTGCCCCATGTGTTCGTCCTCAGAGGACGGCGCCTGCTGTTCTCCCACGGCATCTACGCGCTTACCGGCCTGACCGCCGTCATTTTGATCCTGTTCAAAGGCGTAACGGACAGGCTGATTCCCTTGTATGCCATCGGAGCCTTTCTGGCGTTCACGCTCTCACAAGCCGGCATGGTCATGCACTGGAAGAAGCAGGAAGGCGACCACCAGGGCCGGACCTGGCACATGCTGGTGAACGGTACCGGCGCGGTGGCCACCGGAATCACGACAATGGTGGTGTTGGCCTCTAAGTTCAGATCCGGAGCATGGGTCACCGCGCTGCTGATTCCGACCCTTATTCTGCTGATGTATTCGGTGAAGAAGCATTACACTCGCGTGCGCGGGGAAACCAGTGACAAAAACCGCCTGAATCTAGCCAACCTGCAGGAACCTCTCGTCGTGATCCCCATGGCAGGGTGGAACCGCATTTCGGAAAAGGCTTTAAGGTTCGGCATGCTGCTTTCCAAGGAAATCAAGGTGGTTCATGTTCACTCCGAGGATGAACCGCACGGAATAGACCTGGATTGGGACGATAAGATACTTGCTCCCATTCGCGAGGGTGGCTTCCCCCATCCCGAATTGATCACCATTCCTTCCAGCTTTCGTTTCGTCATCTCACCCCTGATGGATTACATCCTGCAACTGGAGTCGGAGAACCCGGAGAGGAAAGTCGCGGTGTTACTGCCTGAACTGGTGGTGCGGCACTGGTGGGAGAATCTGCTGCACAATCAGCGGGTGCAGCTGCTGAAACTGTTGTTGCTGGTGAAGGGGAATCAGCGCATTGTGGTGGTGAATATCCCCTGGTACCTTTAACCCGGTTTCACCGGGAGCGGCCGGTTCCCGGGCCTGCACTAATTGTGAGCCGCGATTGCGTCTCGTCCGTGTAAACTCAGGCATCACAGATCCGCCCCCCCACGGGCAAGTGAATTCAAACGCTTCGGACGACGATGATCGCTGCTGGAACTGTCTTTGGTCCCTATCGAGTGATTGAAAAGATCGGTGCCGGAGGCATGGGGGATGTCTATCGCGCGCTGGATGCGCGACTGGAACGCGAAGTCGCTCTGAAGCTAATCTCCGACAGTTTTCTCGCGTCCGAACCGGGTGCGGGTAGTCCTTCGCCCGCCGGCACGCCTCACTCGCGCGTCCACCTTTCCCACGAGCGCTTCCTGCGCGAAGCCCGAGCGGCCGCCACTTTGAACCACCCAAATATCTGCGCCATCCACGATGTGGGGGAACAGGATGGGCAACCGTACCTGGTAATGGAGCTGCTGCGAGGCGAGACGCTGAAGCTGTATCTCACGCGCCACAACCTTTCCCCGTCTGAGGTGGTCACCTTGGGCCAGCAGGCAGCAAGCGCCCTGGCCGCGGCCCACGCCAGGGGCATCGTGCACCGCGACATCAAACCGGCCAATCTGTTCGTGGTCGAAAGCGGCCGGGACCGCAAGCAGCTAAAAATTCTCGATTTTGGTCTGGCCAAGAAGCAGGGCCTCGAAGCCTCCCCTGACTCCCGCTACTTCGACACCAGAAGCGAAACCGCCACGGCCCCGGCGATGGTGGACCTAACCACGCCGGGCTCGACGGTCGGCACCGCGGCGTACATGTCTCCGGAGCAAGCCAAGGGCGACCCGCTCGATGCCCGCACGGATCTGTTTAGCCTGGGCAGCGTGCTTCACGAGATGGCGACGGGACAGGCCGCGTTTGGTGGCCGCAGCACCGCGGAGGTGTTTGCCGCTTTGCTGATGAAAGATCCACCGCCGGTCAGCAGCCTCAATCCGGCGATGCCCAAGGCCCTCGATGCCGTGATCTCCAGGCTATTAGCGAAGGACCGCGATCAGCGTTACCGCAGCGCCGAAGAGCTGCTGGCCGATCTCGAAGCCATTTCGGGTTTATCTTCACCTTCCAACGGCACTACGCGCTCCGCCGCCACCGCGTCGGTTCCGCTTGCTTCGGCGGTCGTTCCCGTGGAAGAAGACCGGCGGCGCCCGCGCAATCGCATCATCGCCGTGGCGGCGCTGCTCCTGATAGCAGGCGCAGCCGGAGCTTTTCTGTTCCGCAGTCACCTCGGTTCCAACCCGGCCCCTGCGTCCGGCGCACCGGAGACGCCGCCAGTGGGCCAGGCGGCTAAGCCGGCGACCTCAAAGGACAGCATCATCGTTGCTGACTTCGTCAATAAGACCGGTGATCCGATATTTGATACCACCCTGAACCAGGCGCTGCGGGTGCAGCTCGGTCAGTCGCCGGTGCTCGACATCATCAGCCAGCAGCACCTTCGGCAGAGCCTGCAGTACCTTGGCCGCAAGCAGGATGAGACCATTACCCCGCAGATTGCCCGCGAGATCGGCGAGCGGGAGGGCGTAAAAGCCATCCTCACCGGCACGATTGCCCCGCTGGGAAAGGCCTATATCGTTACCCTGAACGCCCAGAACACCGCCAGCGGCGACGATATTGCCAGCGAAGAAGCGACTGCGCCTGACAAGGAGCATGTGCTCGAAGCGCTCAACCAGGTCTCTACCTCCATGCGCGCCAAACTGGGGGAAAGTCTTTCCAGTATCCAGAGGCTCAACGCCCCTTTCGGGCAGGCCACCACGCCGTCCCTCGAAGCCTTCCGCGCCTATGCTTTGGGTGATGAAGCGCATCAAAGGGGCAACGACATCCCTGAGGCGTATGACCACTACAAGCGTGCCCTGGAACTTGATCCCAAGCTAGCCATGGCCTGGGCGCGTCTCGGCGTGCTCAAACTCAATAGCGGTGCAATCAGCGAAGCCACGGAATACTTCACCCGCGCCTACCAGCTCAGCGACAACGTAAGCGAGCGGGAAAAGCTCTACATTGCCGGCCACTACTACTCCACCGTCGTGGGCAATCTGAACAAGAGCATTGAGACGCTCCAGGTCGCTACCCAGGAGTATCCGCTGGACGTCAGCAACTTCATCAACCTCGGTGTCTCCTATCTGACAAATGGTGAGATTGAAAAAAGCGACGCCGCCAACCGACGAGCGCTCACGCTGCAGCCAGATAACGCGATCGCCCTGGAGAATGGCATCGCGGGAGCGACCCAACTGGAAGAACCCGCCGAAGCGAAGAAGAATATTGCGGAAGCTCAGCGTATCGGCCTGAACGGAACCTCGCTCTTCTCCATCGAAGGTGGGTTTTACGCCGCGCAGTCTGACTGGAACAACGTGCAGAGAATCCTGACCGAGACCACCGGCCGCCCCGATCAGTTTGTCGTTACCAGTAATTGGGGCAATTTAATTCCCCAACTGGGCCAGATTCAGCTCGCGAGAACCACCCTTCTACGGGCGGCAGATCAGGCGGCGGCTGCTAAGGAGCCGGACGCCCAGGCGAGCGCTCTGCTCTCCGCGGCAGCCGCAGGCTGGATGGTCGATCGATGTTTCGATCCGGATCAGGCTGCGAAGCAAGCCTTGAAATTGGATAAGGGCAAGATCACCCTCATCAACGCGGCCAATACACTGGCTCTCTGCAATCAGGAGAAGCACGCCAACCAGATGCTCTCCGATCTCGAAAAGCACTACCCGGAAGACACACTTGTGCAGGAGCTGTACGTGCCCGAGTCTCGCGCCTGGCTGGCGCTCAAGGCCGGCGACGCGCAGCGGGCGCTCGCCCTGCTGGAGAGGGTTCGGGCCCACGACAATGCATCCTTTGCGCCCTACCTCCGGGGCCTTGCTTACCTGCAGCTTAAGGACTCGCGCAATGCGATTGCCTCGTTCCAGGATGCGACGCGCCGGAAAGGTGTCGCCTATGGCACCGGCAGCCCCTATGCCTTGTCTTTTCTCGGGCTGGGCCGCGCCTACGTGATGGCTGGGGATAAGGCAAACGCGAAGAAAGCTTATGACGTCTTCTTCAGCGAGTGGAAGAATGCCGACGCGGACCTTCCCGTCATTGCGGAAGCAAAGAAGGAATACGCTCAGTTGTAGAGATCTTCCAGCGCCATGTGGGACTCGGGAAGCACTTGCCCCCCATCGACAACGATGGTTTGCCCGGAGATGAATCCGGCTTCATCGCTGGCCAGAAAGAGCGCCGCATAAGCGACATCTTCGACCGACCCGAGCCTGCGCGAAGGAATCGCCGAAGTCATCTTTGCAATGTAGTCGGGCCCCAGAGCCTGAACGCCCTCGGTAAGGATGTTGCCGGGAAGCACCGCATTGACCGTGATGTGAAAAGGAGCAAGCTCAATGGCCGCGGTTCGGATGAATCCCAACTGGCCAGCTTTGCTGGCTCCGTAGTGGCTCCAGCCCGGGTAGCCGGTGATCGGACCGGTGATCGAGGAGGTGACCACGATGCGGCCCTTTCCCCGAGCCTTGAGCGCAGGCAGGCACGCCTGAACGGAGAGAAACGTCCCCTTGAGATTGATGTCGAGGACCTGATCCCAGTCAGCCTCTTTCATGTCAAACAGTTTGGCGGCGGGAAAAATGCCTGCGTTACAACAGACGATGTCGATGCCGCCGTGCCGCCGGATCGCGGTCTCAGCCATGCGGAGGTTATCCTCCGCTTTCGAAACATCGGCAGCTATGGCACTTACCAATCCACCAGGCATTTCGGCCGCTGCGGCTTCGGCCTGGGCGAAGTCCCTTGCCGCCAGGAGAACTCGAGCCCCCTGGGCGGCGAAGATACGCGCGATGCCTTTCCCGATTCCCTTGCTTGCCCCGGTCACAATCACCGAGCGCCCTTCAATCGATGTCAGCATGTGTAGTCCATAGGATGAATGATGGCGGAGGGAGACGGATTCGCATCAGCCTCCGGTGATCAATGAAATAGCTAGGCAAAGAACGGCACTAGCCAATCTAAGATTTTGCATCGTAGGCTAAGCCTTTGACGGCGAGCTGCGTTTCGCGAATCATCAGGAGACAGCCGCAGACCAGTGCGATGACCGCGGATGCTCCACATGCGACGCCAATTGCCGCGGCTATCTGGAATGCCGATGGCAAGCCGTAATACACCACGATAGAACCGGCAATCGAGATGAGCGCCGAACTGGCGAACAGCCCGAGACCCAGATAAAAGCAGCGAAGCGCTCGTAACAGCAGTTGAGCACGCGTTTGCAGCGTGGTGAGCTCGGCGGCCGAGACCTCACGATCTCTGGCACCCGGCTCAAGCTTTGCTAATTGCGCGGTCACGGCGTGAGATCGATCGGCCACGCGTGCGAGGCGATTGTTCGTGCCCAGCGCCAAAACCGACGATGCATTGGTGAGCACTGCCGGGGCCACCACGACGGTGAGGATCGAAAATGGATCGGCGGCGACCGAAATATATTCCAACATTCCGTCCTCAGCGCAGCGCGGGTTTGAGCAACTCGATGTCTTGATCCATGACCAAACCTCCACAGTGGATATAGGGCACTCATGGTAGGGCCACTGCATGCTTGAAGCGCGATCGACGCTTCCTAATATACTTAATTGCACCTTATTGGACTAGCCCGCAGGAGACGGACGCTTGGCGCGGAACTCCCGGGAATCGTCCATTGAGCGATGAAATCGTGTCGCGGGCCCGCGTTTCCTTGTTCGGTTCATGGGAGATGAATGGATGGCCTACAACTATGCTCATGATGTGGACCTACCCGGATCCGCCGGCAAACATCCTGGATGATCGGTGGTCCAGGATCAGGTGGTTGGGTAGGCGGAGTGAGTGATGTTTTCAAACCATTGGTGTACTTCATGTATCCGCAGGCCGAAACCTCGGCAAGACGGATCGATCCGTTCGATCCGGATAACTTTAAATATGAAATCACGGTGAAAGAAATCAGCTAGTCGTGGTGTGGCTTAACGCGCGAAAGAGCAATCTGCGGGCGCGTGATCTCGTTAGTGCTCAATGATCTAGAGCAATCTTGAGTTTGCTCAACTGGGTTTGTGGCCGCTCATTCGGCAGCTGCTGTGCTCGGTTTTGTGCGCCGGCACGACGGGCGCATCATTTTGGATCGTAAGTGTCTTGGTGTCAAAAGACGATGCTGCCAGCCTGCTCCTGGATCTTTTTCGCATTCAAGCCGGGCACCTTAAGCAGATCATTCAGGTTCTTGAAATTGCCATTCTCTTGCCGGTACCTGATCAGCAGAGCTGCCTCCTGTGGAGTTATGGCAAGGACATCCTGCAAGGCTTCAGCAGGAGCGGCATTTATGTAAATCAGCTTGCCGAAGTGGGCCGCAAGATAGTCCACGATCAGCTCGGCTTGTTCATTCGTGACCTGCGCGCCCCGCTCCACCATTTGGTTTACGGTGATCGTCCACTCCTCTCTTGTTTGCCGCTTCTGCGTTATCAAACTCAGAGCATGACACTGGGTGCAGGTGCTCGTGAGTTCGGCTTTTCCCCTGCCGCCAGGCACCAGGGATTCTGATGCCGTGTCCGCGAGCGGCGCCGGCGAGGGCGCGTCCTGGGCCCGCATTGAGCAAGAGGGGCCGGCGCCGGTCGACACCGTGGGGCAAACGACAACTTCGCCGGTGGTGCCCGGCGATGTGCAGTCGTTGTAAAAATATTCACCCGGCCGGGTGAAGGTGAAGGTAAATGATTGGCCGGGCTGCAAGGGTCCGGAATGGAAGAGCCCTTCATAAAATTGTGTTGCACAATGCACGGTTGTGTTGCCGGACGGGTTCAGGAAGGTGACGGTTGTGCCCACCGGAACGCGCATGTTTTGCGGCGCCATGGAGTTGGGGTGGAGAGATTCAGTATCGCCCGGCGCTCCTCGCAGCCAGGAGCGCGCGAGATACACAGTGTTCCTGGCAGCCGCGCCGTCGACCGATGCCGCATCGATGGGCTGTCTCGACGACGGCGGAGTGGGCGTCGCGGCCTGTGCAACCCGGCCGCCCAATTTGAATGCCCACAAATTGTCTCCGCGCGGTGAGTTGTACGGGATACGACTGCCGCCGGCAAAAACGGCGATGTATTGTTCTCCGTCGATCTCATAACTGATCGGGCTGCTGTGAACGCCCGCGCCGGTTTGAAACCGCCACAGTTCGTGGCCATCCTTAATATCGAGGCCGAGGAGAAAACCATCCGGTTGGCCAACAAACATCACGTCGCCCGCGGTGGTGAGCACTCCATTGCCGTGGGCGAGAGCCCATTTCATCTCTCTCTGCCAGACGATCTTGTGCGTGGCCGGGTTGAAGGCAACGATTTTCCCACTGCGCTGTTCACCCAGGGGGCGGAAGAATACTCCGTTGTCCGCCAGAGTATGGGCTGTGTTTACAATGCCGGCCCCGGTATAGATCAGCTGGGTACGCGGGTTGTAGGAGATCGCGCTCCAATCGGCTCCCCCTCCGGTTCCCGGTGATTGAACGACCAGCTGGTAAGCGTGTGGTGTGAACAAGCAACCCGATTTGAAATTCGGAGGAGGCTGGCCGGCGCCGGTGGCGGTAGGACACGTAGGAACCAGCGTATCGCCCTCCGGGAAGGGCTGCGTCGGCCAGGTCTTCTGCAGAGGCTCCTGAGGCACGGGCCGCTCGTCGATCGGACCAACGGGCTGGCCATTGGTGCGATCAAGTATGTAGTACATGCCGGTCTTGCTGCCATAGACCACCGCTTTGCGCGGCTTGCCATGGATGTTCAGGTCGATCAACACCGGCGCCATCACGTTATCCATGTCCCAGATATCGTGGTGAACTGACTGAAAGTACCAAACTCGGCGGCCTGTCTTTGCTTCGAAGGCGATGATCGAATCGGCAAAGAGGTTTTGCCCGGGGCGTTTCGATCCGTCTACGGCGCCGCCCCCGCGCGCGTTGCCAAACGTCCAATAGAGGAGCCCCAGCTCCGGATCGATGGCCGGATGCATCCAAGGTGCAGCGCCGCCGTTTTGCCAGGCATCGCCTTCTCCCCAGGTATCGTGACCGAACTCCCCGGGCGCAGGGGCAGCGTGGAACTTCCACACGATGTTGCCGGTATTGGCGTCCATGGCGATGCCAACATCGCGGGCGCCGTCACAAGTACCGAAATAGACCATGCCATCGTAGTAGGTGACAGCGCTCCGCAAGGTACCGATGGGGCCTTCATCGACGAGCTGCTTTTCCCAGATCAATTTGCCTGTGGCCTGATCAAGCGCAACCACCCAGTGGTCCGCCATGTTGGTGAACACTTTCCCTCCGCCCACCGCGACTCCGCGGCGAAGTTGGGTCCCGTAGCCCGGGTTGAAGGTCCACTTGATCTCGCCGGTCTTTCCATCGACGGCGAAAACTTTGCCTTGGGTTGTCTCTATGTAGAGAACGCCGTTTACGGCGACGGCCGTGGCCTGTTGGAACTCCTTTGTCGAGCCACCCTCGAGGTTGTCGTGCCAGGCGCCCCCCAGTTCAGTTATGTTGCCCTTATTCACCTGGGCGAGAGACGAATAATTCTGGTTGCCGAGATTGCCCCCAACTTTTGGGAAGTCTTTCACCGTCGGCTCGCAGCAGGATTGGGCGTAGGTTTGCGGGACCAGCAAAACAGCCGACGCCAGCAACATTGGAACCAGAACCCTCTTCATTACGTCTCCTATGCGAAGGCTTACGTCAGGTTAAAGGAAATGAAGACAGATCAGTGTACTGGGCCGAATTGATATTCGGCGGACCACCGAAATAGACCGGCCCAGCCACAAGGATCAGGGCAACAATCGCGCTGTACACTGGCGTTGTTTTGGCCATAGCTCGAAAGGTTTGAAGACAGGCATGACTCGACGCGAGGTAATCAGATCAGCAGTCCTTTGCATCGGTGGCGGACGGAGCATTCGTGGCTTAACGGAAGCCCTCGCGGCTACACCCGGAAAACCGCCGGAGCCGCCTCCAGTAACAAGCTACGTGGCCGATTTCATCACCAACACACGTTACCCGGATCTTCCACCCGAAGTTATCGAGTTGGCCAAGAAGTCGATCCTGGATGGCATAGGGTTAGCATTGTGCGGATCGGTCGCGCAGACCGGCGAGATCGTACGGACCTACCTCAAATCCAATGGCTTTGTATCGAGCGAGGGGCACGGGGCAACCGTGATTGGCTCATCGCTGAGAGCTCCAGTGCGCTTTGCAGCCTTTGCCAATGCTGTCGGTATCCACGCTGACGATTACGACGATACCCAGCTGGCCGTGGCGGAGGATAGGGTCTATGGACTCTTGACTCACCCCACAGCACCGGTGCTTCCCGCGGCCCTGGCGGCTGGAGAGGTCAAATCGATCACTGGAAAAGATCTGCTGCTCGCCTATAACGTCGGGGTAGAGGTAGAGTGCAAGATTGCAGAAGCAATTGCCCCACGGCACTACGAAGACGGATTCCATAGCACCGGAACCATTGGTACGCTCGGCGCCACGGCGGCCACGGCCAAGGTGTATGGATTGGATCGGGCGCGTGTACTGACCGCGCTCGGAATCGGCGCCAGCGAAGGCGCCGGCCTGCGCGAAAATTTTGGCACCATGACCAAGCCGCTGCATGCAGGACGGGCTGCCGAGAGCGGAGTGGTTGCCGCGGACCTTGCGGGGCTGGGATGGACCGCCGCAAGCCAGATCCTGGAAGCCCCTCGTGGATTCTTCCAGGCGGAGGGGGGAGGGTTCGATTCCACGGCCATCATGGATAAGCTCGGCAAGCCATGGACGTTGGTTTCGCCGGGGGTTTCCATTAAGCCATTCCCCTCTGGATCCCTTACGCATCCCGGTATGACGGAGATGCTTCTGCTCATTCAGCAACACCACATCATGGCGGACCAGGTGGAACGGGTCAGAGTCGGCGCCAACCGGAATTTCCCCAACGCCCTCATCCACCACCGCCCCACGGATAGCCTCGCAGCCAAGTTCAGCATGGAATTCTGCATGGCCGTACTACTGCTCTATGGCAAGGCCGGCCTGACCGAATTTACCGACAAGGTTGTTAACCGTCCCGAGGTTCAGGAGATGATCCGCCGGGTCGACTTCGGCGTGGATCCGGTTGCCGAGGCCGCGGGATACAACAAGATGACGACCATCATCGAGATAAAGCTCAAAGACGGTAGCGTAATTTCCGGCCGTGCCGATGTGGCCAAGGGAAATCCGGCGAATCCGATGTCCTACGATGAGGTGGCGGCCAAGTTCCTCGATTGCGCTGCTTTTGCGAAATGGCCGGCTACCAAGGGCAAAGCCATCGTGGAGATCGTGCGTAGTCTTGAAGATGCGCATTCTCTGGCCGCGCTGGCCGCGCTCTGCGCGAGCTGAGGGTCCTATTGCTGCCGTGGCTGATACAAGTGGTTGCCATTAGGATAGGGTGTCATGGCGAGACGGCAGGATATGCCCTCCCCTGCGGCCTCGATAAGGTGCCATCTCTTTGCCGGGGCATAAACGATATCGCCTTCTGATGCCACGAAGGGCTTGAGCCCTTCAATGAAAAAGCTTTGCTGGCCACGCACGATCGTCCAGATCTCGGCGAAATCTGTGTGGTAATGCCCAAGATCGCCTGCTACGTGCTTAACCTCCGCCGCGTAGCCGCAAATAATATTCGCGTGGGCGCGGTTTTTGCGGACCGCGAGGTCGCTCCAGGATCGGCGCCCCGGATGCTCCTTCTGCAACTCATCTAAGTTGAAAAATAGGCGATCGGGCTTGCCGTCGTTGGGTACGTCGTCAGGGTTGTTGCCGGTAAAGAGCGTTACCGGGATATATTCCATGCCCTTCTCGGCGCGCACCGGCTTGGTTTCGTAGATGGTCGAAGTATCCGGGAGCGTAACCGCAAGGCGGATAGCCGGCTCAGTGCCAATCACCTCGAGTGAAAAGAGGTGGCGCTCGGGTGCCAGTACCAGGTCTCCCTTGCCGGCCTCAAACGTCTGGAACTTTCCCGGCGGATCTTCCACCTCAAACCGAATCCTCCCCTCCAGCACCACCCAATATTCCGGTGCATCGGAGTGCAGTTGTCGAGGAAGCTTCGATCCCGGGCCCGCTGACGTTACCTCAGCGCGGTTGTCTTTGTCATAGACCACCAACTCGGTCCAGTTCACTTCGCCCTTATGTTTTTGCTTCAAATCGGCAAGATGCACGACGGGCTTCATGGGCGCGAAATAAGGCGCCGGCAGAATGGGTTTGGCGACGTAAAAGACCTTGGCCGACGGTTTCTGTTCGGCTGCCGCACTCGCTGATTTCTGAGCATGTGCCGACACGATAAGAGAAGCGATCACTCCGGCGAGGAAAAGCTGATTCCATCGCTTTCGACCTTCTATTTTCACGTTATCCAGGATACTCATCGGTTGATCAATCAACCAAGAATCTTCGACGCTAAGCCGCCTCAGAGTGCTCCGATTGTGCTCCAGAATCCGCTAACAAGATTTGTGGGATTTAACTCTAGCTCCACCTAACTTCCGTGCAATATGAAATTTAGGTGGCGGAGGGAGAGGGATTCGAACCCCCGTTACCCTTTCGGGTAAAGCGGTTTTCAAGACCGCCTGTTTCAACCGCTCACACATCCCTCCGCGCGATTGGTACAAATAGCTTAGCAGCTTCACACATGCCCGGAAACGCGGCCCACGATTACTCCGTTCGGCAAGTTGGCGTCGATGGCCGTATAGTGACGTCGTGGGCCAGCCTGGGACTAAAAGGGAAAAAACATGATGGACCGGTCCGCATGCCTGAAGCGATGGAGAGCGAGTAGCGCGCAGGGGACCCCTATCCTTGGCGCCGGCGCGGGCACTGGAATTTCCGCCAAATGCGCCGAAGCGGCGGGGGCTGATCTCATCATCATTTACAATTCCGGCCGCTACCGCATGGCCGGGCGAGGATCTTTGGCCGGCCTCATGCCCTATGGCGACGCAAACGCGATTGTCATGGAGATGGCCCGCGAAGTACTGCCCATCGTGCGCAAGACACCCGTGCTGGCCGGTGTTTGTGGAACCGATCCGTTTCGCGTCATGGACCTGTTCCTTCGCGAACTAAAGGGACTCGGCTTTTCCGGAGTGCAGAACTTCCCGACCGTGGGGCTGATCGATGGCCTTTTCCGCGAGAATCTGGAGGAAACCGGTATGGGATACGCACTGGAAGTCGAGATGATTGCGCGCGCGCATGAACTGGACCTGCTCACCTGCCCCTATGTATTCAACGAAGACGAAGCGAGGGCCATGGCGAAAGCCGGCGCGGACCTCTTGATCGCACACATGGGCTTGACTACAAAGGGAACCATCGGTGCCAGAACCGCCATTACGCTCGATCAGTCGGTGGAACGTATTCAAGCCATCCAGAAGGCGGCTGTCTCCATCCAACCCGAGATTCTGGTCCTCTGCCATGGTGGTCCGATCGCCGATCCGGAGGACGCCCAATACATCTTTAGCAGGACCCAAGGCGTCTGCGGTTTTTTTGGCGCCTCGAGCATCGAACGTCTGCCGACCGAACAGGCCATCACCGAACGGGTAAGAAGTTTCAAGAATCTGAAAGCGACCCCAAGCGAAAGGAGCGATCATGGCTAGCCTCGCAGGCCGTCGTTTCGTAAACCCCGCTACTGTGGAAACCCAGGTCTTTGACTGGGGAACAATCAAGTGGCTCAGCGAACCGCGCGTCACGGGCACGGAGCGCTTCACCATGGGTGTGGTGCTCCTGCAGCCTGGCAAAGGCCACGTACGCCACAATCACCCGGGAACAGAGGAGATTCTGTACGTGGTCTCCGGGCAAGGAAAACAAATGATCGATATCGATGGCGAGCAGTGGGAACCCATTGCCGCCGGAGATATGATTCACATTCCCGCCGACATCTTCCACTCCACGGTGAACACCGGCTGGGAGTCCCTGAAGTTGATTGCCGTCTATTCGCCACCGGGCCCCGAGGCACTTCTCCGCGCCATGGCAGAGTGCCGTGTGCTGGCACCTGGCGAGCTGCCGGAAACCTCAGGGAGATGAGGCTCCGCAATGTCTGTGCGAGAACGCCCACAGACATTGCGGAGTCAGACGATCAGGACTTTGACCCCAGCCCGGGTAAACCCCGCCAAGGTCTCCTCGGAGACGCCATCGTCCGTGATCAGGACATTTATTTCATGGGTCGAGCAAATGACCGCTGGGCTCACCATGCCAATCTTGCTGGAATCAGCAATCACCACCACCTGCTTTGACTGGGCGACCATAGCACGGAAGACTGCTGCCTCATCCGGTTCGATGGTCGTGGCTCCTCGCTCCTGGTCCACACCGCAGACGCCGATAAACACCCGATCCATCACAAACATTTTCACCGGCTCGACCGCACCGGATCCAATCAGCGAGAAGGCTCCTGCCCAACGCATACTGCCGCCGGTCAGATTTACCGTCAAACCGGCGCTCGCGCTCAGCTCCATCGCGATATTGACAGCATTGGTAACGATACGAAGGTTATTCCGCTGTCGCAGGTGGCGGGCAACCTGGGTGGTCGTGGTGCCGGCGGTCAGTCCAATCGTCTCACCCTCTTCGACGAGCGAAGCCGCAGCCTTTCCGATCCGCTGTTTCTCCTGGGCAAAGCGGTCTTCGCGAACCTGGAACGATGCATCGAAGCGGAAAGGCTCATAAACCGCCTGTTCGGCCAGCATTGCGCCGCCGTGGGTCCGGTGGACCAGCCCACGCTCCTCAAGGCGCACCAGGTCCCGGCGCACGCTCGCTGGAGAGGTTCCCATCACCGAGGTCAGCTCTTCGATCGAGGTCTTGCCTTGATGAAGGAGCAGCCGCAATATCTCCTTTGCGCGCCGGTCGGTCTTAGAAGACATGAGGCATCTGGCGGGGCTTCATAATCGAGGCGGCGACATCTTAGCAAGGTCACCATCTTGCACGCTTTCGAGCGCATAGCGCAAGGCTCGCACATCGTCTGCGGCTACCGCGTACAGGGCAAAATCATCCAGGCCCGCCTCGCTGAGAGAAAGCGCGCGATTGCCATACGTGACCGGGCTTCTCCCTGGCTTCCTTAAGGACGCGTGGAACTCGGAGGCATTCGTCCTTCTGGCGATCTCTCCTATATTCTCTTTGCGGACCGTCCCGCAAACCATCACACGAACTCTGCGGCCGGCTTTCTCGACCATACGGGAGATACGGTGGATGCCCTGCATCGCGGTCTGCGCCCCACCCGAGGTCAGGATGCGGTCGGCCCCGGCGGCAATCACCTGCTCGAGCGCTTCTTCCATACGCGGCGCCCAGTCGATAGCCCGGTGAAAGGTCACTTCCATGGGACGCGCCAGTTCCACCAGCTCACGCGTTCGCTCGACATCCACCTGCCCATCCTGCAACAGGACTCCCAGCGCAACGCCATTTACCCCGTATGCTTTTGCCGCAGCAATGTCTCTCTTCATCACGGCGAACTCTTCGCCGGCATAGAAGAAATCGCCACCCCTCGGCCGCACGATGACGAACACCGGAATGGAGAGACACTCCCGGACCGCGCCGATCAAGCCCGAACTGGGCGTGACGCCGCCCTCAGACAGGGAGGAGCACAATTCAACGCGTTGAGCGCCACCACTTTGTGCCGCTCTCGCGGACTCCACAGAGTCCACACAAATTTCAAGCACCATTCATTCCTTGCATCCGGCATATTGAAGCCGGGACCCTCAAACTCTCAGGCATGTGCGAATACCTGGATGTTCTAAAAAGTGTACCGCGCCGAAACTTGCAGATGACGTTCGACCGAGCGCACCGCCGCCGACCCGCCGTCAATACTTATGGCGCCCTGGTTGGAGATATTGCCGAAATTGGGATCGGTGATGTTGGTATCCGGGTTGCCGTAACTGGCAATATTGAATAAGTTGAAAGCGTCGAAGCGGAATCCCAACGTTTGCTCTCGGATGATGCGAAATTCCTTGAACGCCGAGGCGTCAATGTTGCGATAACCGGGGCCACGAACGGCGCCATTTCTCGAAGAGCCAAAGGTATTGTTGGCGGGCACGCCAAATGCGCAAGTCGACGGTACACCGCCGATCGATCTCGAACCCGCGTCGGTACACGGCTGGGCCGATGGATCGGTGCCAAACCAGTTGTTGACACTGCGATGGACGACCTTCAGCTTGCCGTATTGGTTGGCTCGAGAAACGCCGTAGCTGTTGGAATTGTTGCTGGGCCCGGTAATTGTTTCCGGGAAGCCGGAGTAGGAAACACCGGCCAGAGACAACTTCCAACCGCCAATCGCCTCATCGACAAAACGATTCACTCCAGAAAAATAATCCTTGCCGCGCCCAATGGGCAAAGCATAGACGCCGGTACCGGAGATGTTGTGGGTTACATCGTATCCGGCAGGACCGTAGTCGGCAGCACTGTCATAGTAATTCTGGAAAGCGCCGCTATAGCCATTCACTTCGAGCGCGTAATTACCCAGGCTGTTGGTCATCGCCTTGCCATAGGTGTAGTTCAGGGTGAACTCGAGGCCCCGGCTCAACCGCTTGCGCAGGGTCGACTCCAATGCATTGAAGTTCATCATGGCCCGCGATTCAGTGATCATGGTGATGCCGGAACCAACGCCGAGGCTTGCATTGTTATAGAAAGGGGCCGACGTGGGATCGCCGTTGACCAGGTATTGATTGATGTTGCCGTAGTCTTCGATGTGCTGCCCCTGCTCACCGATATATCCGACCTGGAGCGACGTGGTCGGCGAAAGCGCGTATTCCGTGGTCAGACTCCATTCCTGCACATAAGCCGGCTGAATGTTTTGCGGATAAATCTGATAAGAGCCGCTGAAGTTGATGGGGCCGGCCGCGGAGAACCCTTGCTCGACCGTGCGCGGCGTGCCCCCATTCGCGGGTGTCGACCCGGAGGCCGCCGTGGGAGCCAGACCATTCACATTCACCGCCTGGATGAAAGGGGTGAGCGCGGTCAACCGCTGATTGGACGAATTGCCCTCATAGAAGCTGGTCGCCCCGTAACCACCGCGCACCACGAGCTTATCCGACACCTGGTAGGCGAATCCGAGGCGAGGCATAATCTGGCGGTAATTTGGCTGGTAGCATGCCCGGTTACTGCACAGGCCCGATCCGGCCGGCGCTCCCACCGGCACCTTGCCCGCGTAAAGCACCTGGCCGGTGGCGATATCAACGTTCCCCGTCTTATTATTCTGTTCGTACCAGGGCTGATCGTATTCATAGCGGACACCCACATTCAGCGTCAGTTTCGGGGTGAACTGGTAGTCATCCTGGATGAAGCCCGCGGCACGCCATTGCCGCTGTCCTACATTGGTGCTGCCCAGGGTGACGGCCGCGGAGCCCACACGATCAAGAACGAAGTCGGCGCCCGCATACCCGTTGACAATGCCGTTACTGGTATAAGCCCCGGAATAGCCCAGGGTACCCAGGAAACCGTAGTTGTTACCTGTAGGATAATTATTCTGGTAACGGATCCCCTGCACACCCATACTGAGGACGTGCCGGCCGCGTGCCCAGGTGAGATTGTCAATGTAGCTGTAAGTATTGTCGATCACGCCGCCGGGTAAAGCCGTGGTTCCCACGTCAGTGATATCACTCGAGCCTCCTCCACCACCAAAGCCGGCACCCACGCCGAAACCCTGATTGGTGAAGCCGACGTAGGGTTGCTTGCCGAACGGTATGCCAACCTTGTTGTTCCCTGTAAGGCCAAACTGACCCGATGGATCGCCCGGCAGCCCCTGAACCCAGGTGGTTCGGGTAAAGCCGATGCGCGCCTGGTTTACGATCGCGGGCGAGAAGGTGTGCACCCAGGTAGAGCCTACGATCTTGGTGGGAAAATTATTGAAGCCGGGAAAGGTAATGGCCAGCACATTGCTCGACCCGTCATAGGCCGTAGACATGGAATAGAACCCGGTAATCTTATCCTGCGGGCGAGGATCGTATTCGATCTTGACATCCCCTTGATTGTTGGTTTGATAGGTCCGGCTCGGCCCTTGCAAGTTGTTGGCGGTAATTCCATCCGTGGGCGCTGCGTTGGGCAACGGATACAAGGTGGGGTTGGCAAAGAGAAACTTGGCCACCGGGTTGAGGATGGGTATGCCTTGATTATTCACGTACGGTGTGAACTGGTTATTGACGATGTGTTCCGAGTCGTACAGTTGCACTGGATTGGAAGCCGCCAGCAGCGCGGAAAAGTCGCCATTGCGCATGGCCTGGGAAAAGACGCTGGCGGAACTGGAACCCCCCTTGTGGTAGCGGGCGCCCAGGTAGTCGACAAAGAAGAACAACTTGTTGTGGATGATAGGGCCGCCTAGCGTGCCGCCGAATTGCGACTGCGAAAAGGGATTGATGGGGATGATTGGCGTGACGTGGTTGTTGGTCCAACTATTCGCGTTCAGCCGGTAATCCTGCGTGTAGCCGTATGCGGAGCCATGGAACCGATTGGTCCCACTCTTCAATACGCTCACCACGCCGCCGCCATTCACGTTGCCGTAATCGGCCGGCGAGTTCGACGTCAGCACCCTGATTTCCTGCAGCGCATCGGGCGCCGGACTGTACGAGATCACGTTGTTAAACGTCTCGTTCATGTCGATACCGTCGATGGTGTAGTTGTTCGATTGGGCGCGGTTTCCGTTCACATTCGGGGTGTCGGTGTAGTTCGTGCTCCGCTCGATGCTGGTCGTGCCCGAGGTGCCTGCCGTATCGACGGCGCCCGGCACGTACAAGGTGAGCGCAGAGAAGTCCAGCCCATTCAGGGGCTGGTTCTGGATCGCATTGGCGGTAAAAGTTGTGCCTAGCGTCGGATCACTGGTATTCAGGATCGGCGCCGCCGCCGAGACGTTCACGGTGGTCGCGGTGCTGCCCACTTGCAGCACCACGTTGAAGGTCGCAACCTGCAGCACCTCCAGCGTAAACGAGGGCAGCGTTTGTTGACTGAATCCTTCTGCCTGGACGCTGGTGTGGTAATGGCCGATGGGTAAGAACTCGATCCGGTAGAAGCCGGACGAGTTCGTGGTCGCGGAGGTGTCCACGCCTGTTTCCTCGTTATGCGCCGTCACATGGGCGCCTACGACGGCGGCGCCGCCGCTGTCCGTCACTGTTCCAGCGATGGTGCCGGTCACCGTTTGCGCGAGCAATCCCGGGGCCGCCAGCAGGATCGCAAACATACATTCAGCAATGCGACGGGGGAACCTCATATTCGTAGACCCTCTCTTTGTCGTCGTTTCGAGCAGTGAACAGCTGTTTGGCCAACATCCCCGGGGTCATCGCCAGACTTGCGGCGGCGTAAACTCACAATATGTCAAAGTGACTAAAATTTCCATAAAAATGATCAAATAGATCAAATAGCACGCCGATTTACTGGCAAGTATGAGCATCTTTTGCATTTTGGCTGGCACGAGGACCGTAGCTAGCCTTAGGGGAAGGAAAACGACTACGTTTACGATGAGACAGGCCACATGACAGCTGCCCGCTCCGCCAGCCGTAGATCCTTCGAACGCACTCTTGCCAGCGCCAAGCGAACCATGGTGCTAAGCGAAATTGTGAGTCTGGCCATCGACAGCTTTCGCACCAACAAGGTGCGCGTCATGCTCACGTCGCTGGGCATGGTTATCGGTTCGGCCTCCCTCATCCTGGTGGTCACCGTGGGGCTGACGGGGAAACAGTACATCCTCCACCTGATCCAGGCCATTGGCAGCAACATGGTGGAAGTGGAGTACTCCGGCGGCGGTCCAGGATCGAGCGCGCAACACGATTTGCGCAACGACTACCTGACGCGCGAAGACGAGACGGCAGTGGTTACGCAGGTGCCGTCGGTGGCCTATTCCTCGCCCATGCTTCAGATGCACGATCGCATCGGCTTCGGCAATGGCGTGGTGAAAGACATTCTCGTGCTTGGCGTCTCACCCCAGTACCGGCAGGTCCGCAATCTTATCCTGATCGCCGGGCGCTTCTTTGACGAGGAAGACGATGTTAGTCACGCAAAGGTCGCAGTCGTGACCGAGCCCTTCGCGCGGCAAAAGTTCGGCACGGTCAATGCGGTCAATCGATCGTTCGAGATCAAAGGCATCCCGTTTACCGTGGTCGGTACTTTCAAAGAGGCGGTGGATACACTTGGACAAACTGAAGTTGCTGACCAAACAATCCTCATCCCCTACTCTGTGGCGCGATACTTTACCGGGACCAATGATATTAAGAAGATTTTCTTTTCCATCCGCGACACCGGTGATGTCGAGTTGTCGGCCAAACAGATCCTGCAGGTAGTCCACTCCCGGCACCAGCCTAACTCGGTCTACGACGCGCAGACGCTCACCGAATTGCTGAGTACAGCGGCAGCGATCGCGAACGCACTCACGTTGGTCCTTCTACTGGTGTCGTCGGTAACTCTCGCCGTGGGTGGTATCGGCATCATGAACATCATGCTGGCGAATGTCCGCTCGCGGATCCGGGAGATTGGAATTCGCAAGGCGCTGGGCGCTACGTATCGCGAAATCAAGCTGCAATTCCTGATTGAGGCAGTCTTTATTTCACTGAGCGGCGGCGTCGTTGGGACGATCCTGGGCCTGGCCGTTCCCTACTCGGTGCGACTCTTCACTTCGTATCGCATTCCGATCTCGGGATTATCCGCCATTATTGCCCTGGCGGCGGCAACGCTGGTGGGCGTCGTGTTTGGCACACTGCCCGCGACCCGCGCGGCGCAGCTGGATCCAGTCGAGTCCCTGAAATTTGAGTAGCGCGCGTCAGAGTTGTTCAAGCCAAACTCTGCAATGAGCTTTTTGCTTTGTATCAGGGCACGACTTCAGTCGTGCCACCCCGAGCCAAATGGTCAGGGCTTTAGTGTCTGCGTGGGAACCCGCCGATCCAAAACCCCTGCCACCGGAAAATCTGCACGAAATGTTAATCCAAAGAAAAAGCTTGTTGCAGAGCCTAATTAGAAATGTCGGCGCACTATAACCACGCGCTGAGAAGACGCCCTGCGCTACCACGCATCGCGAGCTGATCGGTGCGTCCATGAAAGTAGCGCTCGTTAATTTCGGCAGCGCCAAGATCCTCGATGCTGTGGAATCCGGAGAGTTCGGCCGCGATCTCGGGCGGAGTAAAGAAGAGTTGGAAGGGCTCACCTGCTTGTTCCACCCGCGAAGCCAGCGAGTCGAGCGCCAACCGCTCAAGCGGCGGAAGAACGGAACGTGGTTGCCCGTAATCCAACGTGAGGCCGCTTCCCGGCGGCTGGGCAGAGACAAAGCTGAGCGTAGCGCGGAAGGCGTCCAGGGTGAGGTAAGGTACAACACCCAGCCAGGCGAAAAACGCGGGTTCCTGGAAGTTGAAGCCAGCATCGCTCAGTTGCACTGAAAGAGACTGGCGCTCAAAATCAACCGGCGTATAGGTGATCCTCTCCGGAATGGCGATGCCGTTCCGTTGCAACAGCTCGCGCTTCCACTGCTGCGTCGCGGGGTGGTCCACCTCGAAGACGCGAAGCTGGGCATAGGGATTTCTGTAGGCGAAGGTATCGAGTCCAGCCCCAAGCAAAACATATTGATGGACGCCGTTCTCGACCGCACGCCTGAGGTTATCTTCGGCATAACGGCTGCGGGCAACGAGAAAGGCTCGCAGCCCGATCGAGAAGGGCCGGTCTAACCGCAACGGAGTTCGCTTGAGTTCCTCAGCATAGGTCGCACCGAGAATAGCGACCGCTATCGGATCGTCGAATACCACTGGTGAGTCGTGAATCTGGTGAGCCGCACGGCGCAACGCCACGCGGAGTGCGGTCCTTGATGCGACGGCCGGCTCCATCTACGGTTGTGCAGCCCCGGGACGCGTGACCTTATATCCTTCTGGAATCTCAAAAATGGCGGGATCGGGTTCGCTGCGAGTGACCTGCGTAACGGTGGTGGTTTGCTCTCCGGTGCGTGGATCTTTATGAATGACGAGCATGTTCAGTCGCAGATCTTCGGAGTACCAATATTCATCGACAACCGTAGTGTCCTTACCTCCGGCTGCTTCTGCGGGAATGGTCTGTGTATCGCGGATACCATGAACATCCACGCCCTCCATCCTGCGGGTCCCCAAATCCTCCTCTTTGACATAGGGACTGGCAGGTGACCTGCCGGTCAATGGAATAGAGCCTACTTCGGGCGGTACAGTTGACGGCGGCCGGCGAAGGGTATTTTCCCATGCGACATGGTTCTGTGGATCGATAAAGGTATTCTTTCTGGTCTGCGGGTCGTAGATATGGATGACGAGGATCGGAGGCGTAGCCGTTTCCGACACTGGGATGAGGGCACGCTTCTCATTGAAAATTCGTCCGTGGTCGTCGCGTGCGATCGCGCTCAAGGTCTTCTGGTTCAACGTAGTTCCGTTCGCGAGGATGCGGCTGCTCTGCGTGTTCACTACGGCCATCAGCGGAACATTGGGAATTGGGGTAACAAACACACCCTGAGTCTGGGCCATGGCGACAGAAGAGACGAATACGATGGCAATGCAGACGAGAGTGCGATGCAAGAGAGTTCCTCCAATCCTGCCTACCAAGATTACGGCGGCTCAAAGCATCGCTGCAAGCGGATTTGCCGGCGCAAATTTACATTGCGTCGGCTGACAAACGAATACCCAGGAATTAACATGGCCGCGAGAAAGGAATACCTATGCCGAGTCCATTTGTTCACCTCGAACTCAACACTCCGGACCTCAAGAAGGCAAAGGACTTCTACGGTCAACTCTGCGGCTGGACATTCAATGACGCTCCGATGCCCCCGCCGGTGAATACATACTCCCTTTTCAACCCCGGCACCGCACCAGGCGGCGGTTTAATGTCCATGCCGGGTGCCCCAACCGGCTGGCTCGCATACATTGGTGTCGAAGACATCCACAGTGCCACCGACAAAGCTGCCGCGCTGGGCGCCACAGTGGTCCGCGGCGTCCAGGAGGTCCCTGGCCACGGCTGGATGTCAATTCTCGTTGATCCAACAGGAGCGAGTATCGCGCTTTGGCAGGGCAACACCGCTTAGAGCGTGAATGCACGGTGTATCCCACTTTAGTTGGCAGGTTAAGTCATTTCGCCTGAACTTCCGCTTTGGCCGGCAGCACATTCCAGCCTCGAACAGCCACCGCAGCAGCACCCGCTTGGGCAGCGGGATAGCTGATCTGCACCCCTCGCTTCTCTCCCGGCAGCAACGATACGTAATTGTCTGAAAAGTACGCCGGCAGGATGCGCTCGCCGTCGCTTGCCCGCAGCAGGGTCAGCTTGGCCGCCACGGCAACCGCCGATCCCGTGTTCTCGAGGGTAACGCTGACATGAACTTCCCCAGCGGAATTAACTTCGGCGACGGCCTGCGTGGTTACCGCGACCTGCGGCAGTTTGTTCAGACCACGATAGGTTTCGCTATCCGCCGCATACCAGTAGAAGTTACGCGAAAGCAGTGCGCCCTGACCATCCTTCAACTCCATCTCCACAAACACCACATCCTTCGCGCTCGCCAAGCCAATGTCGATCAAATAGGACGTGGTCACTGCCTGCGCCGGCGCAGAAACATTTTCCTGATGCTCAAAAACAGTTGTTCCATCGCCGCGCACCGCATGCACCGCGAGGATTGCGCCGGCAATCGCTTTCTCCGTGTTGTTCACGACCGCGGCATGCAGGTCGGGTAGATTCATCTGCACATGCACCGGCTCGGCGCCTTCCTTGACCCCATAGAATGAGGCCTGCGTGTCGTAGTCGGAACTGAAAATCTGCCACATCGTGCTCGGCCATGCCGGCTGTGTCATCCACAGCATTCGCCCGCTGTTCGGGGCCCACAGATGTGCGTTGAAGCCTTCGAAGATGGCGCGATGATCAACATAGTTCAACATCTGCGCCTTGCGCTCGAAATCCGCGAGACCGGTCGGCTCGCCAAACTCCGTGTTTATTTCCTGCATGAACGGAGCAACGTCTCCGTTACCGCTCTGGTGCCAGTCGTGGTACGCCCAGGCATCGCTGACAGGCCATTGGTCAGCCGGCGCAATGGTGTGCTGAAACGACTCCAGAGTGGACATCGAGGGCGTGCCCACCTCCACTGAAAAGCCCCGGTCAAGCGTGGTGAAGAACTTCGATGGTGGCTTGTAACTGTAAGGTCCACTGTTCTGCAGATTCACCTGGTTGGAACTGGCTGAGTAATACCGGGTACCGTCCACTTCTCTTATCAGCTTCTCCAACCCCTCATTGATGATGGGTGGTGGAACACCTTCGTTGCGCCCGCACCAAACGGCTATCGAAGGATGGTTGCGAAAGCGGAGAATCGTGTCTTTTGCATTCGCCAAAAACAACGCGGGATCTGCCGGTTCAAGATTGTAGTTTTGCGTCGAATCCCAAAAATCGTTCCAGATCAGCAGACCATACTCATCGGCCAGATCATAGAAGACCTCTTCTGTGTCCTGGCCCATCCAGTTACGGATCATGTTCAGGTGCGCGTCGCGATGCAAACGAAAGAATGGTTCCAGGCGTTCACGTGACACCCGCTTGCGATAGTCATCCATGCCCCAGTTACCGCCCTTGCAGGCGATACGCACGCCGTTCACTCGAATCACCAGGTAGGGGGCAGTCTTCAGATCGGTCAACGCACGCAGCGATCGCGAGCTCTCGGCACCGGGATAAAGCGATGCGACCCACCCCAGCGACGTCTGCCGCAGGGCCTCGTGGGACTGGCTCACTACTTTCTCACCCTTTGTGATCGAAGGCGAAAACTCGACCCGCCTGAGGTTGCCTTCCGTGTCCAACAGGGAGAGCTCGTAGCTGATCTCCCGCATCCCGAATCGCACCTGTTTTTCCGAAAGCGTTCTGCCTCCGACCGTAAACCAGACCTTCATGATGTGGAGAGCAGGTTCGCCGTACCCGTTCGGCCACCACAATTTCGGCTGCTTCACCTTCAACTGCGCGTACTCGGAAGGGGCAAGCCGAACCTCGGTCCCATCCTCGCTTACGGTAACTTTCTTGGTTACGTTTACGTCGTCGAAGGTGATGTGAAGATCTCCGCGAACGGACGATCTTGATCGGCTGATGAGGGGCACGGCAATGTCCACGTCCGCCTCGCTGCCATCGTGCTGGGGCAGGGTGGTTACCACCTGCACGTCTCCCACGCGGACAGCGCCGGACGCGGTCAGCGTCACATCCTGCCAGATGCCGGAGTTGCGATCGCGCACGCCGGGTATCCAGTCCCATCCCTCGGTAGCGGCGAACGTCGGTCCATCGAGCACCATGATGCCACCGTTTTCTCCAGGGCCGCCTTTGATCGATTGCTCATGCGGAATCCCCGGATGCGGGGGCGGAGAAATGCGGACGGCCAGCACATTCATCCCGTTCTTCCTCACCAGGGCGCTGACGTCGAAACTGCCGCGCACGAATGCTCCCCGAATCTCGCCCAGGTATTTGCCATTGAGCCACACGAATGCGGCGTAGTTAATGCCCGCAAAGGTCAGTGTTAGATTCTGCCGGTCCTTGATGGCCGGGGTCGGGAACTCCTTGCGGTACCAATAATCCTGCTTGTTCAGCGATTCGGGTATGGCCAGATTGTTGAGGCCGTAGTCGGGATCGGCATACATCCCCCTGGCCACCATGGTGGTCAGTACGGTTCCGGGCACGATGGCCTCCATCCAGTTGGAGGCATCGTAGGAGCTACTGGATAGCGTCTCTGCCGAGGCGCTCACTTTGGGCACAGCCTGCAAGCGCCATCCTCCGCGCAAAATCCATTGACCCGGTTCGCCCGGTGTCAAGGCCTCGGTCGCGGACATTGCCGGTTGAGCTACCGGCGTCTGGAGCGGGGCGTTGCTATGAGGGAGAGTCGATGGATCCTGCGGAGAACTCATGCCTGCCTGGCCGCGTGTTTGTACAGGCCACCTGATCGAACCATCAGCAAACTCCACTCGCCCGAAGTCCGGCGGTGTGGAATACATCTGCGCCAATTCGCTGCTCGCGAGTGCCCGGCGCATGAGCGTAAGCCCACCCAACTCCCCACCAAAGTGCCTCGCTTCGCTCACACAAGAGGCTGTAGGGGCAAGGCTCAGCAATGGTGCCAGCGCACTGTGGACGGCAACTCCATGACCAACCTCGGCACCATCGACATAAAGGTGCGCCTCTTCTTCTGTGAAGGTCGCAGCCACCAGGTGCCATGATCCGGGACTGAGCGCCGCACTCGACGTCGCCACCGGCTTGCACCCGGAGTACACTGCCAGCTTTCCATCCTGCATGCCCACCCCGCGCGAGCCGGCGAGCTCTGGATTGCCGATAACCGCAATCACAGTATTTCCCACGATCGGCGTGGCCACCCGTACCCAGCTGTAGATGGACCACTGTGCTCCCGGATCCAGGAGCACATCACCGCTAGCCAATGGTTTCGATAAGCCCGTGCCCTCATCGAGGAACACAGCATTGTATGGACCGTACGCGACAGCGCCATCAGGCATCTGGGCAAGGACAGGCGCGACCAACAGCAACCATAGAAGTGGCGTGGTCCTCAGCATGCGGGCTTTGCTCTTCGCCATAGTGTGCAAATTCTAGCAGCGCCCGCCATGCACAACGAGCCTGCTCCAGACAGGGGCAGGCTCGTTGCTCGGCTTGAATGCCGTTTTCCGGTTGATTGTTGATCGCGATTACACTTGTCGAACCCGGCCGCGCGTGACGAGGCGGAGCAACAGTGTGAGGATGACTGCCCCGATGACGGCGACGATGATCGTATAGATGAGGCCGCCAGACCCGGCAAAGCCAAGGTGCGACATGAGGAAACCACCCGCCAACGCCCCCAGGATGCCGATGATGATGTCCATGAGAGGGCCGTACCCTCCGCCGCTCATGATCTTGCCTGTGAGCCAACCCGCAATGAGACCTACGATTACCCACCAAATCAATCCGAACATAGTTTCCTTCCTTTATCCTGCTACTGGAATGTTGTTCCCCGGGGTAGGAGCAAAGACGCACAGAGTATTGCCTATCCTAGACCTATAAGAGGCACTCTGCCCAGTCAAAGTTGTAACTGCTTTCGGCTTATTTCTGATCGCGCTTATATCTCAGGAGCTCCGGATGATGAAGCTTAGCTTGTTTACTCTGGCCCTAATCTGTCTGGTAAGTACATCCCTGCGAGCCGAAGTGCGGCTTACCGGCGTAATTACCGATCATGCCGTACTGCAGCGTGACGTGCCCATCCATGTGTGGGGCGAGGCCTCTCCGGCGGAGAAGATCACACTCACGTTTCACGACCAATCCATCGCAACGACTGCAACCAGCCTTGGCCTGTGGGAGGCCTGGCTCAAGCCGGAGCCGGCCGGCGGCCCCTTTACGCTCACGATCCATGGCAGCTCCGAACTCACTCGTTCCGACCTGCTGGTCGGCGACGTGTGGTTCGCCTCCGGGCAATCGAATATGGAAATGCCCCTCGCCGGCTTTCCGCCGTCGGCCCATGTAGCCAACGCCAGCCAGGAGATTGCCCAGGCCGAGCTGCCCCAGGTCCGCTTGCTGCGCATGGAGCACCAATCGTCTGCTTCGCCTCTCGCCGGCATCTCAGCCGTATGGCAGCCATGCACCCCCGAGACCGCCAAAGACTTCTCCGCCGTCGCCTACTTCTTCGCCCGAGAGATCAACCGGCGCGAACATGTTCCCATCGGTGTGATCGACTCTTCCTGGGGCGGGACGCCGATCGATTCCTGGATCAGCCTCGACGCCCTTTCCTCCGACGCCTCTCTTTTGCCCGCCTTCGCCGCGCGCGCCCACTTCGCCGACATGCAGACCCATCTGAGCCTCATAGAATCCGCAGAGAAGAGCGCCGACGCGGAGGCTGCTGCCCATAACCTTCCCAAACCGTCCCATCCCTGGCACCCGGACCCAATGTCATGGATCCCGGCAGGGCTCTACAACGGCATGGTCGCGCCCTTCACGCCCTACGCCATCAAAGGCTTGCTCTGGTATCAGGGGGAGACCGACAGTGCGCCGGACCGCGCCGGCCTCTACGCAAAACTCCTCCCCACGCTTATCGCGGATTGGCGGCAGCAATGGCGCCAGGGCAACCTCCCCTTCCTCTTTGTTCAGATCTCGAGCTTCGATTCGCCGCCAGAAAACTGGGGCCTCATTCGTGATAGCCAGCGCCGGACCCTGAGTGTCGCAAACACGGGGATGGCTGTCACCCTCGACGTTGGTCAGCGGGACAACGTACATCCGCCGGACAAGCAAACGGTAGGTGCGCGCCTCGCTCTCGCCGGCCGGGCTCTCGCCTACGGGGAGGCGGGCCTCGAATTCAATGGTCCTCTCTTCCGCCAGATCACACGCCGAGGTGGAACCCTGGAAATCTGGTTCGATCACGCAGAAGGTCTGCGCAGCAGCGGAGGTGACTTAAAGGGATTTGAAGTTGCGGGTTCGGATGGGCACTTTGTCGCTGCCACCGCCAGGGTACAGGGCACGAGTGTCGTCGTTTCCTCGCCTGAAGTTACCGAGCCCGTTCAGGTCCGTTATGCGTGGCAAAACTTCGCCGACGCCAATCTCTACAATGGCGTTCCCTTACCGGCATCCACGTTTATCGCGCAGGTGCCGTAAACTCCGGTTGCCCGCGAAGCACAGGCAGGCGTCTAGCGTCTTGCTCCGCCGCCCGCCCCGCCACCTGACCCGGCATTCGAACCTGCGCCTGATCCCATGCCCGAACCTGCAGATACATGGGACCCGCTGCCCGCGGCACTATGCATGCTGCTGGAGGAGGAGCGGCTCTCCGCGGAGGAAAATTGTCCGCTGTTGGCAGTTCTTGCCTCGCTCTCACCGCGCTCGCCGCCGTAGTACACATTCGCACTTGCCGTTCCGTGCTGGGCTGTCTGATTCGAGAAACTATTCAGTTTGCCCAAGGTGCCGCGGGGCACGCCCAGGCCAGCGGAATCGCTGCGGAACACAAAAGTGTCATGCGCGCCAAGACTCGAAGCGGGAATCGTTTTTAGGTTGACGGGAACAAAGCTGGATTCGGCGGCGGTCGGAGCGTGAATGGGCGGATGAGGACGGAGGGTACCAGACGATCCTAAGGAGTTGGTGGGGGAGACGAAGGAGTTGTTTGCCAGTCCCATCCAGGCGCCGCCCGGCTGCCAGCCCCAGCCGAGACCTTGACAGAAGCCCCAGCTGCCGTAATGGTAGGGCGTCCAGCCCCAAGGGTAGGGAGAAACCCAGGAATAGCCTGCGCTCGGGTAATACGCCCAGGCCCCGCTCCCGAATGGATCCCAGCTGGCGCTGGTGAAGTACGGCCGCCACATCGAACCGCCACAGCCGTTCACGAAGCTTCCGTAGTAGTTCATGTCGTTGATCCCGTAGGCGTAGGGCGAGTTACCAAACGAACTCGCGTTGGCGTAGCTCTTGTGGTACTGGACGGCATCCTTATCCCAGGAGTCGGTTGGCTGGTCCACCACGCT
Source organism: Acidobacteriaceae bacterium (assembly GCA_049522955.1). Classification (GTDB taxonomy): domain Bacteria; phylum Acidobacteriota; class Terriglobia; order Terriglobales; family Acidobacteriaceae; genus PALSA-350. The sequence goes on along the minus strand of JBEKNJ010000015.1, from coordinate 73,053 downwards.
CTTGGCGATCACTGGCTCGCTTGGCGTCGCCAGATTGAAAGTAGCGGTCTTATTCTTGCCCACGGTCGTGCTACCTGAGGGTTCCTCGACCTGTACGTCTCCGTGTAGAACCGCCAGGTTCCCTTCGGTCGGTGTCAGCTGCACGCGGACGTGGCTGTCAGGCGGCAGGTTGACCGTTTGCTGACCAAATTTGACGCTGAATTCGTTTCCTTTGGTATTCACCAGGCTCACATAGACCATACCCTGGAGCACATTGATACCCGATGCCTTGGCGCCGGAAGGGAGCAATTCAAGCCGCGGAAATTCTACCAGGGAGTTCGGGGCGACACGTATCGTGCTATTGTCTTCGAACTCAACCTCCGCGACGCCATTGCCGGTCTTCAGCCTGGATCCCTCGGTGACCGGCAAATTGGCCATTGCCCCTTCAAAACCCTTGCCGGTTTTACGGTCGAGCTGTACCTCGCCTTTGACCTCGCTGAGGCGGACAATGCGAACCTTGGAATTGGCGGATACGGGGACGGAGGGTTCGGAACTGGTGGTTGTCGCGTCATCGCTACTCGATGCAGCGGGAGCGACGGGCTCCTGCGCCCTGGAGGACAATCCAAAGAGCATCCATGCCAACAGAGCCGTTGTGCTGATTGCAGAACTGGTTTTCACGTCCGCCTCCTATTCCATTCCGGCAGGGGACTTTTCTTGCGTCTTGACTTTTGGAAAGGGGGAGCCTTTCCCGCCCGGCTTCCTGCGCGCCAGGGTAACGCCACGGATGTTAGCACTTTTACCGTGCGAAGCGCGAGAAGCTTGTTTACACGACCAAACTGCGCGACCTGTTTTGGCGCGGTGAAAGCGTGATGTCCATCTGATAAAAGCGGAAGAGATTCTCCTCCCCAGGCACGTCGGCGGCTACCTGTTGGTACCGGTCTAGCACATCGGTGGCGAAGGCTACGTGCTGGGCTTCCGGCAGGTGCTGCGTCCACTCGACGAACGTAACCCCGGCGAAGGTCAGAAAAGCGGAGCGCGATCGAAAGTCCCAGGCTTTGGCTTCCACCCGCTTTTTGCGGACTTCAAAGTCATTGCGCTCAGCCAAATTCCCGTATTGATCCGCCGTGAGGTGGAGGTACGGATCACGGAAACCCTTGAAGTATTCGCACCAGCGTGGGGAGAGACGCGTTTCTTCGATGACGTCTTCGAGACTCTCCCGGTCGGCCTTAGGCACCAAACGCAACTGCGCCAGACCGTCCGGTTTGAGAGCGGAGTGAATGGAGTTCAGCGCCCTATCCTGCTCTGGAATCCAGTGCAGCGCGTTGAACGAGACCACAAGATCGAACTGATGCTGATAGGGCAGATTCCGGGCATCCGCGACGGCAAATTTGAGGTTTGAATGAAGATCGCTGTGTGCTGCTGCGAAACCAATCATGTCAGCGGAGGCGTCTACGCCGACCACCTCACCTCGCGGAACGCGGGCTGCAATCTCGGCCGTGGTCTTTCCATTTCCACAGCCCACATCGAGAATATGTTCTGTGCCTTTGAGGTCGAGGAGCGAAAGGACCTCTTCAGCCATCGACGCCTGGAGGGTAGAGATCCGCGCGTACTCAGAGGCGTTCCATTCGGTCATACCCCTGCATTCTTGATCACGCTTGGAGAGGAAAGCAAATGGGGCACTGAGGTTTGGCTCCGCGACGAATTGCGGGGTACGCCACGGAAGATTTGGGAAGTCCGAGGGGCGCACAGCAAATTCGACGCCCACGAGTGGTGGCAGTGATTGCTACACAAAGTGAGCATGCACGGCACAAATTGCGGATGCGTCAGAGGAGAGCACGAGCCACTCCGGATCGCTGGCGACGTGTTTCAAGCGGACCATCTCTTCACCAACCAGCAGGTCGAAATCACCCAACCCGATCTGCTGGCCGGCTTCGGCTGTTATGGCATGAACGATGGCTTTTTGTCTAAGAGAGGGGCCATTGGAATCCGTTGTTTCCACGATTTGCTGACTGATCTTGTAGCTGACATAGATGGCAGGTCCGCGCGTACCCGTCGGTATCAAACGTCCTTTTCCGTATCCCAGGCCCATAGTCTCTCAAGTCTCGCTTCGCCGAAAAGATATACCAAGCTATAGACGTTTTTGTGAAGGCGCATCATCCCCCGAAAGGGGAATGCAGGTCCGGAAGCGGCCTGGAGGATTGCCAGGGGCTACGATATTCGCTGCCGCTCTCCATAGGGAACCCCACGCAGGTCGTCGTTATCGCGCCCGGACTTGCTCGTTCCGGTCGCAGCAGCCAGAAGGGTGACCAGGATTGGAGGGCGGAGTGGTCGAACCGTCGCCGCAAAGGGATTCAACCCGGCTCGCCATAATACGAAGGAGAAGGCAACCAGGGTATAGAGTTGCGCGATGACTGCCGACCACGCGATCCCGATCGCGCTCAACCCGGGCGCAAGCAGGAGTGCGGACCCTATGCCAACCAGGGCGGCGGTGAAGTTCACGATGTTGAACTGATAGTCCAGTTGATTGGGCAAAAGCAACTGAAAGATGATCACAGTACACAGTGCCACGAGCGGAATCCAAAGGGCGAAGACGCGCAATACCGGCACGGCGTCCCGGAAAGCCTGGCCTAGCACCAGGTGGACCAGCAGCGAGGCTCCAAAGAAGATAGCCAGGCTCAGGACCACGCCCAACCCCCCCAATAGAAGCAAGCTGAGCCTCACGGTCTTCAATGCACTCGCGGGATCATTTTGCGCCTGTTGGGTCAGCTTCGGGTAAAGCGCCTGGTTCACCGGCCACATTGCCTGCTGGAACACGCGCGTGATGCGTTCCGCGCCGGCGAACTCGCCCAGGATGGCTACCGGAGCAACCGAGCCAAGCACCAGCCGGTTGACTGAACCGGAAAGGCCTTGCACGGTGCGAAACAGGAACATCGACCCACCCAATCGGAGAGCACTCCACACCGAAGAGGCAGTAGGCCATTGAAAGCCCACCTCGCGGTACGCCAGAACCAGTGTCACTCCATGGGCCACCACGCAGCCGACACACTGGGCGGCCATTACCTTCCAGCCATCATCCGGCTTATGGACCAACGCAAAGATGCTGAGGGTGGCGAGGACCTTCCCTGCTATTTCAAGCATGCTCGCGAGGCGCATGCGCTCCAGGCCCTGAAAGAACCACAACATATTGATGCCCTGGCATACGCCCCAGAACGTACTAGCCCAAAACAGCGCCAGCGAGGGAGCAATATGGTGCGTGAATCGCCGGGAAAAGACCGCTCCAGCGATACACACCATGGCCAACAGCACTTTGGCGCCCAGAACTCCAGAAATCAACGCAGAGAGCTTTTTTGGCTCATTGCGTTGCAACGACGTCTCCCGTGCTGCGGAGATATCAAAGCCATACTCCACCACGCTCGCAATCACGACCCCAATCGCTTGCGCAAACACCACCACTCCCCACCCTGAAGGACCCAACACGCGCGCAAGATACGGAAAGGTCAGCAAAGGCAGTGCGTAGGTGCAGGCTTGCACTCCATAGAGCGCGATCACATTGTGTATGAAGCCGCTATGAAGCAGCCTTTTGGGACTGAATTGCCATAGGGAATCGTTATCGATCGAGGCGCGGGTGCGCTGTTCAGCAGAGTATCGCGACAGTCCCATCAGCGATTCCTTGTAGGTGTGGGCACCGCCGACGTTCCATGTCGGAATGCAGGTTTCAGTCGGAGAAATTCTCCCGGAACGTTACCCGGGACAGACAGCCGTCGCTAAACAGGCCACGCCGGTATGAGGAATATCGGCGACACACGGGCTGACTTTAAGCGGGCAACATAAATTCGAGGCATCGCAGGCCGCCGACAGACTCTCGTGCGGATCTGCAGAGTCAGCGCGGATTTTGGACTATCACCTGCGGTGCGGCGCGATCGCGGACTGCGATCGCCACTGGGTAGGGATCGTTGACCTCTGCCTCAGCCTCGGCCAGTTTTTCCCATAGGCGAAGCTTCATTTGCCGGGTCCCATTCGAAGGAGCCAGCACGGGCGTCAAAGTTCCTGAACGGGACGGGCGATGGCTTGCGGGGGCACTCGGGACAAAGGGATTCAATCCCGCTCGAGCTAATATGATCGTGAAGGCAATCAGGGTACAGAGCTGTGCGACGACTGCCGACCATGCAATCCCAACCGCCCCGAATCTCGGCGCGAGCAGCAACGCAACCCCAATGCCGGTCAACCCGGCGATGACGTTGACAAGATTGAATTGATTGTCCAGATGATTAGGCAGCAGCAACTGGAAGATAATCACGGTGCACACCGCGACCATTGGAATCCACAGGGCAAACACGCGTAAGACCGGTACCGAGTCCGCGAAGGCATGGCCCAGCACCAGATGTACAAGCAGTGGTGCTCCGAAGAAAATAGCCAAACCGAAAAGCACACCAAGGCCGCCCAAAAACAGCAGGCTGAGCCTGACCGTCTTCATGGCGCGCCCGGGATCGTTTTGTGCCTGGTGGGTCAGCTTCGGGTAAAGGGCCTGATTCACCGGCCACATTCCCTGCTGAAAGACTCGTGTGATCCGCTCTGCGCCGGCGTACTCGCCCAAGATCGCAACCGGAGCAACTGCGCCAAGCACCAGCCGGTTCACGGATCCGGAAAGACTTTGCACCGCGCGGAACAGGAACATTGAGCCCCCCAGGCGAAGGGCATTCCATACCGAGGAGGGGGTGGGCCATCGAAAGCCCACTTCGCGATACGCCAGAACCACGGTCACTCCGTGGGCCACCACGCAGCCGACACACTGGGCGGCCATCACCTTCCAGCCATCGTCCGGCTTGTGGACCAACACGAAAATGCTCAGGGTGGCGAGGACCTTGCCGCTTATCTCAAGCACACTGGCCAGGCGCATGCGCTCCAGGCCCTGAAAGAACCACAACATATTAATGCCCTGGCAGACGCCCCAGATTGTACTAGCCCAAAACAACGCCAGGGAGGGAGCAATATGGTGCGTGTATCGCCGGGAAAAAAGCGCTCCGGCAATACACACCAGGGCCAACAAAACCTTTGCGCCCAAAACTCCGGAGATGAGCGCGGAGAGCCGTTCGGGGTCATCGCGGTGCCGCGACGTCTCCCGTGATGCTGAGATATCAAAGCCGTATTCGACGGCGCAGGCAGTCACATCTCCTATGGCCTGCGCAAACACGACTACACCCCACCCTGACGGGCCCAACACGCGGGCGAGGTAAGGAAACGTGAGAAGAGGCAATGCGTAGGTGCATGCCTGCACCCCGTAAAGGGCAAGAACGTTGTGTATGAAACCGCGCCGACGCGTATTTTTGGCATCCGCAGCGGGTCGATCTATGATCGGGGACTCAGGTTGGGGTTGACGGGAACGTCGCAACCGTCTCAGCGCCATTCCTCGCATGGTGGGGCTCTCTTGCCTCCGTGGCAAAGCTACATAGCTAGCTATAGATGGTTTATGGCGCGCGCGTTATCCCCTTAAAGGGGAATTACCGAAGCCAGGTACTGATGGCGACAAGGGAGAAACAGGCGAGAGAAGGCTCCCAGGCTGGCAAACCAACCAGGGGCAACAGGGAGTCGTCGGATGGACCCCCTGTCGTTTTCGGCGACGAACAGGTTACGGAGCTGTCGTCGGCGGACTCAGGAATTTATCAACATTGCTTTTATCGACCAGGGATACACCGGTGTCAATAAAGGCCGGGACAGGCGACGATGCATCCGATCCCCAGTCTCGAGTCAGGGGCTTGAGCGGGTAGTGATGGAGGTCATCGAGAAACTTCAGCCCGAGCAGAGCCATGGTGAAAGGCTTCTGTGAAATGGTGGCCTGGACGGTACCGTCTTTGACCAGCTCTAGCGTCGCCTGGTCGACGTCCATGGCCATCAGTATGGTGTTTTGCGGCTTGGCGCGCTTGAAGGCTTCTCCCACATCCTTGCCTGACGATGACTCCAGGCATATGAACGCGTCTATTTTGGACGCACCCGTCCGCGCCAGGTATTCCCGGGCCTTGTCCATGGCCGTGCCGGACTCTCCTTTCATGTCGAAGACCTCGACAACCTTGATGCCCGGATGGCTGGCAAAGACATCCTGATATCCCTTAAGCCGCTCCACGAGGTTCGGCTGGCTCGGCATGGTGAAGAAAACCACGTTTCCCTTGCCATTCAATTCGGCTGCCACCCGTTGGCCGCCCAACCGTCCCGCCTCCAGGTTGTTGGTCCCGATGAAAAAGAGGCGCTGGCTGTCCGGAGCATCGGAGTCCATGGTGATCACCGGGATCCCGGCGGCAATCGCCTTATTGATCTCCGGCCCCATCAAGGCGGGATCAGCAACGGATACCAGGATTCCAGCGGGCTTTCGAGCGACAGCGGCGCGGAACTCATCCACCTCGATGGTGGGAGTAAACGCCTCCGGCCCCCGGATTTCTTCGGTGACGCCGTACTCCGCGGCGGCCCTGGTGAATCCTGCGTGCGCCGATTGCCAGTAGGGCAGACCAATGTGGGTGGCGATCAGAAAGTATTGTTCAGATTTGCTGTGGCGCTCACACCCTCCGACAATCATGGAAAGGGTCGTGACCAGTGCTACCAGGAGAATTTGCTTTTGCAGCGTTTTCATCGTCAGCCTCCAGGCGATCGATCAGGTCCTGCGATCACATCGGACCGGGAGAGGCTCATGAAACCGGGCATCCCGGTAAGGCGCCGAATTCTACTCCTAAAGCTTCAACCCTGAAAAGAGGCTTTCCGCAGGCGCAACTGTCGAGCCAGCGGCGGCCTTGCGAATGTTTGCGATTTATCATGACATGACCATGAAGGTATTGGTTACCGGCAGCTCCGGGCATCTGGGCGAGGCCCTGGTTCGAACCTTGCGCGATTTGCGATACGAAGTGGTTGGCCTCGACATGATCGCATCGCCTTTTACGACGCACATCGGCTCGATTGCCGATCGCTCCTGGGTGGGTCGCTGCATGAGCGGCGTACAAGCAGTCTTTCATTCCGCAACGCTGCACAAACCTCATGTTGCCACCCATTCCCGGCAGGACTTCATCGATACCAACGTCACCGGAACGCTTAATCTGCTCGAGGAGGCCGCCGCGTCGGGGGTCGAGTCCTTTGTCTACACCAGCACCACCAGTGTGTTCGGACGCGCACTGGTTCCTCCCGGGCAAGCTCCAGCAGCGTGGATCACCGAAGACGTCGTTCCGGTTCCCCGGAACATCTATGGCGTGACCAAGTCGGCGGCTGAAGATCTTTGCGAGCTATTTCATCGCAACCAGAGCCTTGCATGCATCGTGCTCAGAACTTCGCGCTTCTTTCCTGAAGACGATGACAATAGAAAGATACGAGCGGAATATGCAGACCAGAATGCGAAGGCCAATGAGTACCTGTATCGGCGAGTCGACATCGAAGACGTTGTGAGCGCGCATTTGTTGGCCGCGGAACGCGCAGCCGCGATCGGTTTCGGAAAATACATTGTCAGTGCAACCACGCCATTTGGCCCCGGCGATCTCGCCGATCTGCGGGTTAACGCTCCACGCGTGGTGCGACGGCACGTTCCGGATTATGAGTCCGAATATGATCGCCGGCAATGGAAAATGCTTCCCAGCATCGATCGCGTCTACGTGAACGAGCGTGCTCGTAAGGAACTTGGCTGGCGCCCGCGATACGACTTCAACTCCATCATCGAGCGATTGAAGGTAGACGATGGGATACGTAGTCCTCTGGCCAGGCTGGTGGGATCGAAGGGCTATCATGCGCAGGCCTTCTCCGACGGACCATATCCAGTGCTCGAATAAATGAGGTTGGATCAAGAGTCATTTATCAGGACCGGAGGGACGATTGAGATTGGGCTCCGCAACGGAGCCTAACTTAGGGGATGAACACGATCCTTCGTTCTTCGGCCTTTCGGTTCCAGGCTTCTTCGACCTTGGCTAACGGCACCGGGTCGACGTCAATCGCAAACTGCACCGCGGAGGCAGCGGCAAACATGGCGTTCAGCGCTTGCAGGATTTGTTGCGCGGACAGGCTGCCCAGGCCGCTGCCAAGCAGCTCAACACCGGAGCTGCGCAGCAGCCCGGCGGGCAAGGTGATCGGGTCTCCACTGATCGATCCTATCTGGACGAAACGGATGCGCGGCTGACCCTCGAGCGATCCATGGCCGGCAACCGCCTTTAAAATTAGTTCCGCAGACGATCCCCACAAGTAATCCAGAACAACCTGTACGCCGGATAACGCAGACCGGAAACGCCGCAGGAGATTGTCTTCCGGCTGGTTCAGAGAAATGGTCTCGTCCGCACCCAAAACGGCTACTTCCGCCAGTGCCTGTTCATTGCGGCCAGTAGCAATAATCCTGGATGCTCCCAAATATTTAGCCACCTGAACTGCCTGTCTTCCGGCGATCCCGGTCGCCCCGTTGATCAGGACTGCTTCACCCGCCTGGAATTTCGCCCTTCCCAGGAGGGAGCCCCAGGTCGCAAGCCCCGGATTTCCGAGCGCGGCCGCATCCGCATCGTCGATGTTGGCAGGCACGGGAATCGTCATAGCGCGGGAAACCACGCTATATTCAGCCATGGAGCCGAACGGCGCTCGAGGAGCAATAAAGTAGACCCGGCTACCGTCTTCAGGCACGATCCCAACACCATCGTTCCCGGGCGTGAAGGGAAAGGCCGCGACGCTGCTGTAATGCAAGCCGTTCGCCTGACTGCGTACCAGGTTGCTCAGTGCCGCGGCGCGAACCTGTAGCAGGACTTCGCCTTCATTGGCCACCGGCAAGGAGGTCTCGCCGTAGCGAGGCGGCCTACTGAAGTCTTCAACCATGGCCGCGCGCATCCTGGATTCCCCCACATTCATTCGACAATTATAGGAGCCGCGGCAGCTGGGCGCCTCCCGAGGCACTTACGCCAGAACTGCCGGCGAATTTAAAACAAGCATATGAGCACTTCTCGAATCATGCCAGGAGGAGGATGGGTCGACCGCAAAAATATCCCGCGCGGTGCCAACGGGCGCGGTTTGTGCCGATGGTGCGCGCTGGAGGTGCCGGCTCGCCGCTTCACCTTCTGCTCTGATTATTGCGTACATGAGTGGAAGTTGCGGTCGCAGCCAGGGTACTTACGCGAACAAATTTTGAAGCGTGATGGAGGCGTGTGTGCCCACTGTGGCCTGGATACGATCCGCGAACATCGCAGGCTGAAGCGAGCGCGCGGCGACAGCCGTGCCGTCCTTATGCGGCATTGGGGTTTTACCAAACGGATGCGTAAGAGTCTTTGGGATGCCGATCACATTCTTCCAGTGACGGAGGGCGGTGGCGAATGCGATCTCGATAACATCCGCACGCTTTGCCTTCGTTGTCATCGAACCGTGACCGCGCGTCTGCGCGAGCGCATCCGCCGCGCCAAGGTTGCCGCCATGCTCGCCCTGGAAACAGCTCGGGAAGCCGACGCTGGTTCAGGCTAACCCATGAACGCGATAGCCGGGCTCCCCCCCGAGTGCCCGGCCTGGATCGGCGTTCTTCTCCGTCCGACCAAATAAGATGCGCGCGAGCTCCGTTGGGCTGTCGAGTCAGGATTTTTTTTCGATCCGATCCGGTATTGACGAGAAATCGACCGATCTGCTATTGCACTTGCTGGACCTCCACCAGCACTCTCCTGACGGTAGTCGCGATCCGGTCGAGCATTCCATTTGCATCATTCACGAGCGTGCGTGTGTCGTTGGTTAAATCGGGGTGCGTACTTAACAAGTGGAGGGTGAACGTCATAGCGGCTAGTGGATTATTCAGCTCATGCGCCAAATGGTTGATCAGCACATATCTGGCTTCCCAGGCGCGGACCGTCTCTTCGGCAGCTTGTACCCTCCGCTGCTCCGTCATCTCAACAACATAGGACGACCACTGCAATGGTTCTGCGCTAAGGCGAACAGCTCCGATCAGAAACGGCAAGGAAGAGCCGTCGGGAAGGATATATTCCTTTTCGAACGGAACACAGGTACCAAATTCGCGAAGTTGCTCGATCGCACTCGCATCGAGTGAGCGGAATTTTTCGGGAGTCATCGCGCGCCAGTCGATTCCGCCTGCCGTCAACTGCTCCCGTGTATGTCCAATCATCCGTAGGAATGCGTCGTTGCCGTCGATGATGCGGTTCTCGTCGGAGATCGCGACGCCCAAGTGGGGCGATTGATACAACACGGAGAATGATGTTTGCAGCGAGGTTGGAATTTGCGACTGATATACGCGAATCGATACTTCCACATCTGCCTGAAGGGACTCACCAATTTCTAAAATATCGTGGACTAGTGTGCTCAGATCGAGGCCAAACAGATTCTCATGAATGGTCGCACTGAGCACCTGATGGAGCACTCGGGCCTCAAACACGATTTGCGGAATGGTATAACCCTGCCGATAGCGCGTCTTGCCGTGCTTTCGCGCCGCTTCCGTAGCCGGCGGGCTCAGCTCACTCAATGGCCCTTCCAGGCGACGGATCAATTCCTCCATCATGTCTGGGACATGGTCGCTTCTTTCCTGTTCGGATAAAGGCAATGCCGCCAATTCAGGATCCTTCAGCACCAGGCGCAACCATCGTTCACAGATGACGGATGAAAGGTCGCGCAGAATTTCCGAAACCTTTCGCGTGGGGAGCGCCTTGCCAGGGGGCCGTCTACCGCTTCGCAGGGCCGAGATCGCCCCGACCAACCGGTCGATGTGCAGTGGCTTAGAGAAATAATCGTCAACCTGGCTGCGGATGCCCTGAATGGCTGTTTCCAGGTCAGGATAGCCGGTCAAAATGAATGTGCATGCGTCCGGTTGCACGCGGCGCATGGCGCTGACCACGGTAAAGCCATCACCGGGTTCGCCAATGTTTAAATCCGATAGTAAAACGTCAAATTTCTGCGTACTGATCAGTTCCAAAGCTTCGGGAACATTGCTCACAGATGTCAGCAGAAAACCGCGATGAGTCAGCACGGCTCCCAGCGCCGTTCTCAATGCGTCGTCGTCGTCCACGAACAATAGCTTAGTTTCAGCCATCGGCATTTGGATGCGGGAGAGGGAGCAACCGATGTATGCCGCTGGAAGGGGCTTGCGGGGTTGCGCCCAGGGAAAACACGCTCTCTCTCCGGCCGGCATTTGCTACATGTTGATGAATATGAGCAATTAAGAATCTGAAATGCCACAAATGGTTTTCTGAGGATTTGAATCTCGAATGTATCTAACGGATGATCCTTTTCAACAGGGACTATCCGAGAGCCAGAACGTTGGGCCAGAGATGGCTATCGAGTGGCCGGGACAATCTACCACCGTCCAGCAGGCTGTCTGCTATCCATTGGATGCGCAACAAGCTCGATGGGGCGTTTTGGCGGAGGCCGTCTAACACTTTCAGGCCATGGCCCCTGCCTCACCCGGTTACGAACCGAGTTCACGATTAGCGCGAACTCCTGTAACGCGTCAACACATAGATAGTTCTTCCTTATAAAGATCTATCAAAGGATCGCGACCACCTATCTCCACCTTAGATTAAAGATATGCAGGCCACTGCTGCGTATTCGGCTAGATTAAGTAGCTGACACGCTTGCCCATCAACAGACGCCGGGCCTCTACGCACAAACGCTTCGCGCGACAGGAATCGATACACCCAATAGAGAGTCCCCGATTCCGCTCAATGCACGCTACAGATTCGCCTGGAAGGCCAGCCTATGAACGCGACCACCACTATCTACAGAGTTGCCGGGTACCTCGCAGTATGTCTTCTACTAACAGCGTGCGATAAGAACTTTAATCCGGCTGACGGCCAAGTCTCCTCGTCGCAGGTCATCGATAAGAGCAACAGCAGCCTCGTCACGGTTGAGAATGCGGAGCAGTTTCCCGTGGTAGGGGTGACCCAAATGGAGGCTCCCGCACAATTGAGTGTGACCGGATCCGTCAATCCCGATATCGCCCGGGAGGTCCCCGTCATCTCCCTTGCAAGCGGCCGCATCGTGGCCATAAGGGCGCGGCTTGACGACAATGTAAAAAAGGGTCAACTACTGTTGCAAGTGCAAAGTACAGATGCAACCAACGCCTTCGATGCCTACCTGAAAGCGGTCAACGATGAGCAACTTGCCAACAAAGCTTATGTCCGCGCCAAGGATCTTTATGATCATGGCGCCATCCCGCAAGCTCAGCTGGAACAGGCGGAGGATACGGAGAAGGATGCCAAGGCCGACCTCGTAGCCGCGGAAGAGCAACTGCAGACGCTGGGCGTGGATAAGAATCACCCTTCCCCGATCGTAAATATCTATTCACCAATCACGGGAGTCATCGTCGCGCAAAACGTCACCAACGCCGCGGCGGCAGGTGTCACCTATGCGGGAACCTCGACACTGTTCACCGTCGCCGATCTTTCGACCGTCTGGATTCTTTGCGATGTTTATGAAAATGACATTCCCAAGGTTCACCTCGGGCAGGAAGCACTAATCCATGTGAACTCCTACCCCGACAGGCTGTTGAAGGGCCACATTACAGACATTGGCCCGGTGCTCGATCCCAATATACGTACTGCCAAGATCCGTATTGAGATACCTAATCCGGGAATACTCCGGCTGGGTATGTTTGTCACGGCGACGTTCGAAAGCCGAAATAAGCAGACCTTTGCGGTCATTCCCGCGTCAGCCATTCTTCACTTGCACGATCGGGATTGGGTATTTGTTCCAGGGACAGGAAAGCAATTCAGGCGCGTTGAAGTGGATGCGGGCAACACGCTGCCCGGGAACAATCAACAGATTTTGTCCGGGATTTCCCCTGGCCAACGGGTGGTGGCGAACGTTCTCCAGCTGGAAAACACGTTGGAGGCGCAATGATCCGCAGGTTGGTCGACTTTGCGCTGGGGAACCGCATTCTTGTATTGGTGGCCGCAGTGCTGTTGTTTGCCTGGGGTGTTGTCTCCTTTCATCGGTTACCTGTCGAAGCATACCCGGACGTGGCCAATAACTACGTCGATGTGATCGCCCAGTGGCCCGGAATATCCGCGGAGCAGATCGAGCAACAGGTCACCATCCCGATGGAGACCGTGATGAACGGGATCCCGGGAATCGCCCACGTCCGTTCCTGGTCGATCTTCGGTCTCTCTACGGTGGAGATGGTTTTTGGTGAGGAAACGACGAATTTTGAGAATCGCGAACGAGTTTTGGAACGGCTTTCGCAGGTGACTCTGCCGCCTGGCGTTGTTCCGCAGATTGGGACGGATTGGAGCCCGGTCGGTCAGATCTACTTTTACACGCTGGAAAGCACCAACCCCGAATATGACCCGATGAACCTGAAGACCCTCGAAACCTGGGTGGTCGAGAAAAATTTGAAGTCGGTCCCGGGTGTTCCGGATATCAATGCGTTCGGAGGGCCCACGCGGGAATATCAGGTTCGGCTCGATCCGGACAAACTCGTCTCCTACGGTCTGAGTATCGCTCAGGTCGAGCAGCAGCTAACCAATAACAACGCCAATGGGGGCGGCAGCTTCATCGAGGCTGGACTGCAGCAGATCAACATCCGGGAAGTCGGCCTGGTCAGGAACATACAGGACATTCAAAATACCGTCATTGTGACCAAAGCCGGCACGGCGCTTCGGGTTAAAGACATTGCGGTCGTGACCCAGGGTCCCAAAATCCGCCTGGGGCAATTTGGCCGGGCGATTCGCCGCGAGGACGGCAACATCGTTGATAACGATGATGTCGTCTCAGGGATCGCGGTGCTGCAAAAGGGCGCAGATGCGGAGCCTGTGCTCGAGGGCATCCATCAAAAAGTGGCGCAGTTGAATGATCAGATCCTGCCTAAAGGGGTGAAGATCGTTCCCTTCATCGATAGAAGCGATCTAATGCACTTCACCACACACACGGTCCTGCACAACCTGACCGAGGGGATTGTCTTAGTCATCGTTATTCTTTTTCTCTTTTTGGGCAACGCACGCGGCGCTGTCATTGTTGCTCTTACCATCCCCTTCTCTTTGTTGTTCGCGGCGATTTGTCTTGACCTGAAGCATATTCCGGCCAATCTACTCTCGCTCGGCGCACTGGACTTCGGCATGGTGGTGGATGGCTCGGTGGTGATGGTGGAAAACATTGTCCGCCACCTCAGCCATCAGAGGGGCGCCACGCAAACGCCCGCCGAGATGATTCGCGAAGCGGCACATGAAGTGCAGCGGCCGGTTTTCTATGCCATCGGGATTATCATCACGGCCTACTTGCCGATCTTTACCTTGCAGGCTGTAGAGGGGCGGCTCTTCAGACCCATGGCCTGGACTGTGGCCTTTGCACTGCTGGGGGCTCTGACTTTTTCCATCATCATCGCTCCCGTGCTGGCCAGTTTCCTCTTCCGTAAAGGCGCGAGGGAATGGACCAACCCGGTGATGCAATTTCTTATTGTGCGTTACCGCCGCAGCGTCACCTGGGCCATTCATCACCGGGCTCTCACCGTCGGGGTTGGCGTCATCGGGTTAGCCGTCGCTATCTATCTCGCCTTCGGCGGTGTGATCGGGTCGGAGTTCCTCCCCCATCTGGACGAAGGCGCGCTGTGGGTGCGTGGAACGCTGGCCCAAAGCGCAGGACCCAATGATGGCACAGATGTGACCAGCAAGGCCCGCGTTCTGCTTTGTTCCTATCCCGAAGTTACCGAGTGCACCAGTCAAACGGGGCGGCCGGACGACGGGACCGATCACACTGGATTCTTTAACACCGAGTACTTCGTAGGCTTGAAGCCAAAAGAACAGTGGCGTCCCTTATTTCACCAAAACAAAGACGACCTGATCGCCTCCATGACCATGCAGTTGGAGAAGAATCTCCCGGGTGTGGTCTGGGGTTTCTCCCAGCCGATCGAAGACAACATGGAAGAGGCGGTCAGCGGCGTCAAGGGCGAGCTTGCCACGAAAGTTTATGGCGATGACCTGCATCAGCTCGAGGCGAAGGCCGACGAGATTGCCGGCATCATGAACCGCATCCCAGGCATTGCGGATCTCGGGGTTTTCCAGGTTACCGGGCAACCTGACCTGGATGTGGTCGTGGATCGTGCCAAGGCGGCGCGGTGGCAGATCAACGTCGCGGACGTCCAGGATGCTGTCCAGACTGCAATCGGCGGTAATGCTCTCACCCAGGTCCTCAAGGGCGAAGAGGTTTATGACTTAACACTGCGATACCTCCCTCAATATCGAAATACGAGGGAAGCCATCCAGCAGATTCGTTTGCTGTCGCCCTCCGGTGAGCGAGTTTCGCTGGACCAGCTCTGTACGGTCAAAGAAGCCGATGAAGGCTCAGAAATTTATCGCGAAAACAATCAACGATATGTCGCTATCAAGTACAGCGTCCGCGGCCGTGCTCTTGGTGACGCAGTCAGAGAAGCCATCCAGAAGGTCGAGTCTCAAGTAAAACTTCCCCGCGGCTATCACATCGGATGGGAGGGGGAGTACCAGAGCGAAGTGCGTGCAGAAGCGCGGATGCTGATCATCGTGCCGCTAACGATATTGCTGATCTTCATCATCCTGTATTCAATGTACAAGTCCGTCAAGTGGGCTCTGTTGATCCTAATGAATGTGGCTATGGCTCGCGTGGGCGGACTGCTTGCGCTGCTGGTCACGCATACAAATTTCAGTGTTTCGTCCAGCGTGGGCTTCCTAGCCTTGTTCGGTGTTTCCGTGCAGACCGGGGTCATCATGCTGGAGTACATCAATCAACTCCGCGTGCGCGGTCACTCGATCGAAGAATCCGCGGTTGAGGGCGCGGTCTTGCGTTTGCGGCCAATCATGATGACCATGCTGGTTGCTACCCTGGGGCTTCTCCCCGCGGCTATGTCTCATGGCATCGGCTCTGATTCGCAACGCCCCTTCGCCATCGTGATTGTCGGCGGCTTAATCGCTGATCTCCTCATGAGTATCTATCTGCTGCCAACACTTTATGTATGGCTTGCAGGACAACATGACGTCTTGCCCGTGGCGGAAGCGGAGTTTGAAAATTGAGACCCTACTCGTGTTTCTGGATTGTGTTAGTTGCCAGCTTCTGCGGCGCACAGATGAAGTCGTACGGACAGACTCCTGCCGAGTCCTCTCCGCTCACCCTGCAACAGGTGACCGATTACACATTCGCCCATAATCCCAGCCTGCTGGCGAGCCGGCAAAACCTGCTATCCATGAAAGGACAAGAGGTAGAAGCTGGCCTGCGGCAGAATCCGAACTTTACGGTCTATGGCTCCAATCTATCCAATCCCGCTACCTCAGCGACTCCCTATGCCTACAGCCTGGAGTTATCAAGGCTTTTCGAGCGCGGGCAGAAGCGACGCTGGCGCCTGGATAGCGCCCGGGCAACCACCGCGCAGACAGCAGCCCAGCTCCACGATCAGGAGCGGGGAACGATTCTCGCAGCCAAGCAAGCATTCACCAATATGCTTTTAGCTAAGGCGACGCTTAAGGTCGCTCAGGATAACTTGCAAAATTACCGTCAGCAAATGGATATCTTTCAAGCCCGCTATAAGGATGGGGATCTGGGGAAAATCGATTTTGAGCGTCTGGATTTGCAGTTGGCACAGTACGAGAGCGACGAACAGACGGCGGAAATGAATCTGGTGCAGGGGAGCGACCAACTGCAAACCCTGATGGGCTATGAGCAGCCAAGAAAAGATTTCGACATTACCGGGGATCTCGTCCCTCCCGTTATCAGCTCCAGCCTGGCCGACCTGGAACAGAGAGCGTTGGCCAATCGTCCTGACTACCAGGCGGCGCGGGCTGCGGTCCTGGTCGCAGATGCCAATGTAAAACTCGCTTATGCCAACGGCACCACGGACCCCACGCTCGAAGGGGAGTATGACCACAGTGGCAACCTCAGTAGTTACGGATTCTCCGCCAGCATTCCGGTGCGTATCTTCGACCGTAATCAGGGCAACAAAGACACCAGCAAGTTTCTTGCGCAGGGTAGTCGTTTCTCTGAGACCGCAGCACGCAACCAGGTATTTTCCGATGTTGACCAGGCATGGATAGCCTACACCACTTCGAAGGTATTGTCTGATCGCTATAACCAGCACTATCTCACCGAAGCAAAGGATGTGCTGGCGATCGCGCAGTATGCGTACAAGCGCGGCGGATTCGCACTCATCGACTATCTCAACGCGCTCCAGGATGATCGCACCACAACATTGAACGCTCTTGATGCTGATGCGACGACGTGGTTGGCCATTCACCAACTTAGTTATACAAGCGTTTCTACCACGGTGGTTCCATGATCTGGATACGCTGAACTGGAAAGAACAGCAGGGAGGCCGGATGAAAGCTCAACCCGATGGAGCGAATGCTCCCGGGGCCGCGAAACAATGGCCAGTCACATTGTTACTCACGGGCCACGAGGACGATTTGGACAGCGACATGATGCACCGGATCTCCGTTGGATGCCGGCGGATGATCATTGCCCGATCGGCGGGCCTGCTCGGCGTGCTCCAGCGCATTCAGACAGAGCGAGCCGACATTGTTATGCTGAGCCGGAACTTTCGAGACGAGGAAGTTGCCGTGTTTGTGTCCAATGTGCGAAACGCAGGATTCGAAGGCCTCATCCTGCGCATCGTGGACGCCGCGGCTTCTTGCCCCGACACGCAACCCTCGTCCAGCGCCGGATTTTGTAACAGTTCGATTCGCTTCATGCGGGCGCGGCGCGGGGGAGCCTCAAAGCCGACTCCATCGCTTACAGAAAGGCAGCTAGCCGTAGTGATGCGGGTCTTTGAGGGATGGACGAATGTGCAGATGGCGAAGAATCTGGAGTGTACGGAAGCGGCAATCAAAGCAACTCTGCAACAGATCTTCAAGAAGCTCGGGGTCAGAAGGAGATCTCAGGTTGTACGCGTCGCCCTCGAGCAGAAACTGCTACAGGGCGCCGGCAAGGTTGCTGGCCGCTCCGGCTGGACAACGAATCGAGTTCTTCCCGTGTTATTACCCTCAAGTCAAAAGGGGAAGCGGGGCCATCACTTGGGTGACTTTGTGATCGATGTGGCGATGCATCGTGTCTGGGTTCGAGGGGTTGAGACACACCTGACTCCCTCCGAGTTTGAACTACTGGAGGTTTTTGCCGCACATCAAGGGGAACTCGTGCGAAGCACCAGCCTGTGCGAGATGTTCTGGCGCAATCCGACGGCCAAGCAGGATTCGCTCCGCGTTCTCGTTCGTGGGCTGCGCGCCAAGATCGAGACGAGCAAGGTCCCGCAGTACATCGTGACCGAACGCAACTTTGGGTATCGGTTTAATCCTTCATCCGTGCGCTCCAGGTCTTCCAGGAATCTCGTCTGATTGGAGAGATGAGTGCATCGCCTGCTTATACCGTGCAGTTTGTGGCTGGAAAGCTCGGAAGGACATCTGACAACAAGCATCGCCGGGGTCCTTCGACTCCGCGCAATAAGCCGTCCATTATGCGATAGATCTGCGCGGCGCTCCGCTCAGGATGACGGCTTTGTAGGAGGTTGACAAAGCATCCGGTTAGGTGTCGAGAAAACACGAAGAGCTCGAAAAAATCACAAGCTCTCGGGATGACAAAATGGACGGCGATACTTCCATGGGGGCGGCTGCAAAGCAGCGATGACGGGCCGTATCTCACGTCACGCACCCTGAGTCAACCAACAAGCACGATTGATAGACCTCGAGGTGAATGCTCACTACACCGAGATGCTGATGGTGGGCAAAGTAAAAACTCCGGAGGCTACCTTGTCGCGTCCGGTTTCGCGGATTGTCAGATAATGGCCTCTGCTTCTTCGGTATAGGTGGTGGCTCGAGCCAGGATATTTATAAAATTGGATAAAATTTGGCTTTTTTCGACTTCAGCGGCGGTGCCCAAGGGGGCCTTCGTTTGAAAGGGGCAGCCTGAGGGACATGGTTGTGTCCAGAGCGTCGAACATGATGCGGATGCTGTCCGGAACGCTCATCTTCGCTTTGGGGATGACGAAGGGGTTGAAAGGGCTGGGGTGGTTCCGTTCAAGCGTTGGAGTGGGCTGCGGAGCACGCTCCGGGTGGGGGACCTGGTTGGCGCCGGGTCGGGCTTCCCGGGGGACGGCACCGCCTGGCTGCTCGTCCGGCAGCTGTTTGCTGCGCCACTCAGAGCTGTCAATTTGTGCCTTGACGGGCGGGGCCTTGGGTTGGGTTTCGGGCGGGGAGGAACGACGGTCGGGAATCAGTCCTTCGATGGCTACGATCATGGAAAGGGCCTTGATCTGACCGGCGATGGTGCCTCTGGTTAGTTCGTGGCTAAGATTGGCCAATTCCCAGAGCCGGGCCAGGATCTGGTCGCGACCAAGGTTCAGCTTGCGCAGCCCTTCGGCTTCCTGGTCTACCAGCTTTTCTCTGACAGCGGCGCGGTGCTCAATCATGTAGTCGCGGACGCGGGGCTTGGATTTGGTGTAGGCGGCGCTGTCGGGATTGAGACCGGCTGCTTCGGCGGCGGCGCGGTCATTCATAGTTCCGGAAAGGACCAGGTGAGCAAAGGCCATTTCCTGATCGGTGATGGGATCGGTGACGGTATTTTTGGGCATAGGTGGTCTCGTTTCTCGGTTTGCTGGAGATTGGGGGAGCGGTGTTTCCGGGGAAGATTGGTTAGTGACTCAAGGGAACAGCAGGTCCCTCCACTTCGCGATGACACTTCTGCTTCGGTACGGACGGGGGAGGGGTCCGTTGAGCAGCAGCATGATTTGAGACAGAGATCGGGTGTGTTACCGGATAGCGGTGAAACTATCCTTCGCTCGCGCTTAGTCCCCATACTGGCGGAAAAATCCGACTAGGGCGCTGCCGGTCGAGAAGCTGCGTCCTGACGATATCGTCTGCTTTAAGAGATAGAGCCTTTCCAGGATTGAGGTAAGGGGCGAGATGCGCTTTTCGGCACGGGAGTACCTGCCCAAAGGTCACGCGCGTAGATAACTCCCGGAGGAGTGGAGCCGTCATCGACGCGATCCAGGTCGTGCCGCGCCACGTCAGGCGTGGCGAATTGAAAGGCGTTCTTGTTGGCAGCGGAATTCCTCGGCCTCAGTCATTTCCCTCTCGGGCTGAGCAAAGAAGGTGAAGACCGGGCACTTCGCCGACCGGATAACATCGCAGGCAAGCCCATAGTTGTGCGCTTTCCCTGCATGGTCCACTCTTTGGACGCCCATAACGATGAAGTCCGCGCTGTTCTCCGTGGAGACGGCGATGATGACATCGGCCGGACGTCCCGTGCGTGTGATGGATTCAGTTACACCTGACGACTCTTCAAGACCATTTACGAATATTTGGAATTCTTCCTGGTGTCCGGGGCGCTGCTTTGCATCCACATCATTCTCATCCACGTGAAGAAGCAACAGACGTCCAGCAAGATGCTTGGTCAGCGATTCGGCGTATGCCAGAGCTACACGCGAAATCCTGGAGAAATCCGTAGGAAAGAGAACGCTTCGCAGATGTGTGCCTTCACACGCGTCTCGGCGGACATATTTACCGACAGTCAGAACCGGACAAGGCACGGTGCCCAGCAGCGCCTCGGCAACCGGTCCCAATCCTTCACCATCTTTCCAACCTTTGCCGCACGATCCGATCACGAGAAGATCGGCATCGCGCTCGCCAATCAGGGCAGCAATTGTCTCTTGAACGCCACCCGCCCGCACAATCGTCGCGTATCGCGCAACGTCGTAGGACAGCCCCGCAGCGATCTTACGAAGCGCCTCTTCTGCAGAGTCAATTCGCTGAGGTTGGCTCGATTTAGGTTGTTCCATCCTCGGGGTGGAGTGCATGTCGTCAATGACATGCACAAGCAATATCTTGGCAGAAAAAGACCTCGCCAATTGTTTGGCATAGTTCAACGCGGCAAGCGATGCCTCGGAAAAGTCAGTGGCAACCATGATTGTCTTCATAGTGAATTCCGAATTTTCACGCATAACACCTCTTTGTTCCTGAAGCGGCATGGCGCTGAAGCAAGTAGTGGGTGCCGCGTTCGAAACCTCACTCTATGCCTGGCAACGCCGCCCTGCCGGTGATGCCCGTCACAACGTGACGGCTATCCAGCCGATCGCTCCGTTCGCTCTGGGAGTCAGGTTTTCGGTAAAATCCCCCCCCCGCGCCCGGAGGTTTGCCGAAACAGGCTACGGAGGGATTTCAGGGAAATACCGGCACGTTCTAAATTGTCGATTGGATGGTCGGGGCGGAGGGATTCGAACCCCCGACCCTCTGCTCCCAAAGCAGATGCGCTACCAGGCTACGCTACGCCCCGATCTTCGGATTGTAACGCAAGCAGGGTTCGTCAGGCATGGTGGCCGAGCCATTCCAGGAACCAAAGAATGAGGAAGATGGGGGCCAGAAAGATGGCGGCTAGCGTCATCCCGATTAGAGCCAGGAAGACCCAGTCCCGCCAGGTCTGACGCCGCGTTTGCTCCAGATGGCGAACGATCAGCGCATAGTTGCGGCGGTTTGCCTTCCACGCGATGTCAAAGGCATCGCCCAGCAGCGGAACCGTCCCCAGCAGCACCTCGATACCGATGTTGACCACCATTCTGAGCAGCGTGATGTAGGGAACGCCGCGGACCCAGGCGGCCACGACAATGATGGTAGAAGCAAGGCCCCCAAGAATGTCTCCCAGGCCGGGAACGAGGCCGATAATGCCATCTAATCCGAAGCGGATCGAGGTGCCGGGAACGCGGAACCAGTCGTCGAGCACATGCGACAACACATCGAGATTTTCGTCGGCGAACAGGCCGCTGGCCTTTTGAAAACGAGGCTTTTGGGGAGGCAGGATCTCGGGCTGTCGACTGCTCGGCATAGAATGCAAGACGCTCCGTAGCGGGCCCGCAAGGCGCCTCCCGCCCGGCCTTAGGGTCCGGACCCGGATGCTACAATCTAAGTCTATATGGCGGCTATAGTTCAGTGGCAGAACGCCGGTCTGTGGCACCGGATGTCGTGGGTTCGACCCCCACTAGCCGCCCCAGTTGAAGCCCCTCCCTCCTTGACTGAGCGCAGTTAAGTTTCTGGGAGGAAGACGCCCGACGTGACCATCCAACCATCTTCCTCCACGCAAAGCCCGGTCACCAACGAGGCTGCAGTCTCAGGCGCCATCGCCAATCGTTTCTGGATCGGCTGCTCCGGTTGGGCTTATCCCACCTGGAAACCGGAATTTTACCCACCCAAAACGTCGCCTAAAAAGATGCTGGAGTACTACGCGACCCAGCTTAGCTCGGTCGAGGTGAACTACACCTTCCGCCACCTGCCCTCGGCCACCACGGTCGATGGGTGGTTGGCGCAGGTTGGGACAGACTTTCGCTTCTCCTTTAAAGCGTCGCAGCGCATTACGCATATCAAGCGGCTGAAGGAGTGCAGCGACGCGCTGTCTTCTTTTTACTCGGCTCTGCTGCCGGTCATCCGCGCTGGCCGCATGGGCGTGGTTCTATTCCAATTGCCGCCAAATCTCAAAGCCGACCCGGACAGGCTTGCTGCTTTTCTCAAAGAGGCCGCGCCGGAAGGTACCGCTACGCTGCGCATCGCCTTTGAGTTCCGCCACGAATCGTGGTTCACCAGCGAGATCTTCGACCTGCTTCGGCAACATCAAGCCGCGCTGTGCGTGGCCGAGAGCGATGAACTCGAGACGCCGGACGTGGTCACCGCGCCGTTCTGCTGCTACCGGCTGCGCAAGAGCGACTACGGAGCGGCCGATCTGCAGCAGATCGAACAGCAGCTGATAGCCAAGGCCGCGCTGGGAGATGTCTTCGCTTACATCAAGCACGAGGACACACCCAAAGGCGCTTTGCAGGCTGCGTCCCTGCTTAACAGACTGAGGGCGAGGTGAGCGAAATCAGCGACCTTCTGGTGGAGACCGCAAACAGCCTGGGGCAGGTAGAAGAGTTTCTTCCGAAAAGATTTCTGCGGAATGGGCACCTGCAAACATTGGTGGGCAATTTCAAGCCCCGGCAATACAGCCTGCCAGAGCCAGAGGCGCACCTGATTGAGGTCGACCCGGGCCAGGCCGCTCCCGCGGAAGGAAACGCATCCGGCTCGACAGCCGCACGGTTAGCGCAAGCACGGGCCAATGCCCGCGCCAGCGGCACAAGCTATGTGCTCTGCGATTGTCATTGGCAAGCGAACGCCGGCCAGTGCCTTACCGTGCTGCTGGTGCATGGCCTCGAAGGATCCTCCCGCTCACAGTATGTACTGGGCAACTCGGCACGGGCGTGGGCAGCGGGGTGCAATGTGATCCGCATGAACATGCGCAACTGCGGGGGCACCGAAGATCTGTCGCCGACACTGTATCACTCCGGACTCTCCGCCGATGTTGCGGCCGTGATGAAAACCCTAGCGGCAGAGAAAGGTCTCAAAGCCTTTGCCCTGGTGGGCTATTCCATGGGCGGCAACCTGGTCTTGAAGCTGGCCGGCGAGATGGGCGCACACCCACCCGGCTACCTCAAAGCCGCGGTGGGTATTTCGCCGGCAATGGACCTGGGCATCTCAGCCGATGCGTTGCATCGCATCTCGAACCGGGTCTACGAGTGGAAGTTTCTGATCGGCTTACGGCGCCGCTTTCGGCGAAAGGCAGAACTGTTTCCAGAAATCTATTCGACTGTGGGCCTGGAGAGGATTGCGAGCCTGCGTCAGTTTGACGACCAAATCACCGCTCGCTACTCCGGCTTTTCCGGCGCGGATGACTATTACGACCGCGCATCCAGCACCCGGGTAGCGCCGCAAATCACCGTCCCTACGCTTATTCTGCATGCCCTCGACGATCCTTTCATCAGGATGTCGCCAGCGACGCGCGACGCGTTGTTACTAAATCATCGGGTCCGTCTGATTGAGACGGCACATGGAGGCCATTGCGCCTTCCTGGCGCCGGCGGCCGGGTATGACGGGTACTGGGCGGAGAAGATACTGCTGGACTTTCTGCTCTCGGTCACAAGACCCTGATGGAAGCCGACTGGTCGGTTGCGCTGGCCGCCGATGACCCCGTGATCACCGTTCCCTGGACCGCATCAGAAGGCCACGACCGCAAGTGCAGATTCGTTGATCTACGCCGGGGTGGGCACCTCATCGAAGAAATTGAAGAGGTCCAGGCAAGGCCGGCGTTGCGGTCCGCACTGCTCCTGCTGAACGATTCTGCGTCGCCGCTCTGGACCGCCAAATGCGATGCCTGGACGAGCAGCCCGGATGAGGGAGCTGAACCCTTCGATGCCTACGAGATGGATGCCACGCCGGGAGAAACAGCCTTTGGGGCCGGCTGCTACATTGACCTGCTACCCCGCGATGCTGCGCTTCTCTCTAGTTTCGAACGCCAGGAGCACTGGCTTCGCATTGTGACGCAGGCGCTTCGCAAGATCCCGGCGAGGGCGGCGAAGGTAGAACTAGTACTACGGCACGCGGAGGTCGAGGCCGCGCAGGGTTTTGGAGTAACCTGGTTCGTCGAAGGCTGCGGCCTAAACGCGAACCATGCCGGACAGAGGTGGAGCGAAGCGCTCAGTCTGGCATTGCCGGCAATCATGGAGGTTCGCCCGGGATAGCGGCGAATGGGGGTGCTGACGATACAATGTCAGCAACGGGCGAGTAGCTCAATTGGATAGAGCACCGGCCTTCTAAGCCGGGGGTTGTGGGTTCAAGCCCCGCCTCGCCCACCATCGCAACTAAGCCCTTCTGCTCGCCATCGTGGTGGTTTGCCATTCTAACCAGGTCTCTGGAGTGGAGATGGCGGAAGCCGATGATCGACGATCGTACAAACACGTCGCTCTTGACGACAAGTGGGACGTCGTCGTCATCGGATCCGGCATCGGTGGTCTTACCGCGGCTGTCCTCCTTTCAGTGCACGGCGGAAAACGCGTGCTGGTGCTCGAGCGCCACTACGCCATGGGCGGCTTTACGCATACCTTTCGACGTCCGGACTATGAGTGGGACGTAGGCCTTCACTACATCGGCCAGGTGCAGGACCCCGCCTCCAGCGTGCGCCGGGCTTTCGACCATGTGACCGAAGGCAAAGTCGGGTGGAACGCAATGCCGGAGGTGTATGACCAGATCATTGTCGGGGATCAGAAGTTTGACCTGACTCGTGGGGTTGAGCAATACCGGGAGACCATGAAGGGCTACTTCCCAGGCGAAATCAGAGCCATCGACAAATACATCGCAGCCGTACAGTCATCCAATCGAGCGTCCGGTCTTTACTATGCGGAGAAGGCGGTCCCGGAGCTGGTGTCCTCAATTGCCGGCGGAGTCATGCGCGCGCCGTTTCTTCGCTGGGCAACGCGTACCACAGGAGAAGTGCTCCGCGGCCTGACGAGCAACCGAGAACTAATAGGCGTGCTCACAGGTCAATGGGGGGACTACGGTCTTCCGCCCGCACAAAGCAGTTTTGGCATTCATGCCACCATCGCAGGGCATTACTTTGATGGTGGCAGCTATCCCGCCGGTGGATCCTCCAGCATCGCAGCTGCCATGACTCCGATCATCGAACGAAACGGTGGCCGCGTGATCACCGGCGCCGAAGTCACGGATATAGTCGTCGATGGAGAGAAAGCCATCGGGGTGAAGATGGCTGGGGGACGCGAGTTCCTTGCGCCCATCATCATCAGCGATGCCGGTGCGGTGAATACTTTTTTTGGACTTATATCAGCTGAGACGGCCTGCCTTAGTTCGCTGCGAGAGGAGCTTCGGTCTATACCTGTCTCGATCGCGCATCTCGGCCTCTATGTAGGCATCAAGGCTACCGACGCTGAGCTCGGCCTGAACGGGACCAATCTTTGGATCTATCCCTCGCTTGACCACGATGCGAATGTGACGCGATTTGCCAACGACATCCACTCACCCTTCGCAAGCGTCTACATCTCATTTCCATCGGCAAAAGACCCGGATTTCGCCAACAGGTATGCCGGCAGAAGCACTGTGGAAGTATTGACGTTCGTCCCCTTCGAGGCGTTTGCCGGCTGGCGCGACACGAAATGGAAGCGTCGGGGCCTCGCCTACGACTCGTTGAAGCAATCCCTCGCGGCAAGGCTCCGTGCAGAGCTGGAGCGCCACGTCCCCGCCGTTGCAGGAAGAATCGATTACACCGAACTGTCTACTCCTGTGACGACACGGCACTTCATGAACTATGAAAAGGGGGAGATATACGGCATCGGTTCGACCCCTGCACGATTTAGAATGCGCGCACTGGGTGCTCGCACGCCGATTCGCAATCTATATCTAGCCGGGCAAGACGTCGCGAGCCTGGGAGTCGTGGGTGCGTTGTATGGGGGTGCAATCAGCGCCTCGGCTGCACTGGGGAAGAATCTGGTCTCTAAGCTCGCGAAACCCTTTGCCTCCCGTGGCTGATGAGGTCGAGTGAATTTGCATTTCCAAAACGAATATCTGGCAGGGACCTTACGACTCCCAATCGACTCCATGCATGTCTCCAGTCTCAAGGAAGCGGCAATGGAACGCGAACGACGCGCGAAGGGTATGGGGAGTATGACCGGGATGGACCAGGCGTAGATACCTGTGCAATTCATCGCGGAATTCGGGATGGGCGCAGTGCTCGATGATCAATTCCGCCCGTTTGTGCGGTGATCGTCCGCGAAGATCGGCGATACCATGTTCGGTGACGACGACTTGAACAGAGTGTTCGCTATGATCCGCATGTCGCCGGATGGTTGCTGATCTCCTGTGGGCGCATCAGAATGCCGCGCTGATGCGCAGCCTCAGCTATTGTCGCGATAGCAGAAGGTATGGCTTTTGGCGAGCCAGCCGGTGTGAAGCCACTCAACGCAACCGTCTGCCCGTGTCTTGCATGGGCGGCCGCTTCCTCTGCCGTCAGCTTGGGAAATGGTAAGCCCATCGGACTCTCCTCGTTCATAGTTCAAGACATAGGGCTGAACATTGCAATCTGGTCCTCGATCCTGTCAGCGGATTTACTGCGCTCCTGCTGGTGGCGATAGTGAGCGAATATAGGCAACAATTGCCTTCATGTCTTGAGCATTCATGTTGGTAAGGGGCATACCGCCTTGTTGCATGCGCTTGCTGTGGTGGCGCAGCAGATCCTCCAGCGTGGCAGCGGGCACGATGGACGCGGTTCCGGCAAGAGCCGGCGCTGCAACCGTTCCCGTCAAGCCGCCAACGCCGTGGCAGGTCTCACACCGGTTGCGCTGGAAAATCATCTTACCCCGCAGAGCGTCTGGAGTAAGCGGCTGCGCCTGAGCAACGGTGGGAGACGCAGCAGGAACCCCGGTTGCCGGGTTTGCGGAAGAGGGGGGCGCCGCGGGTTGCAATCCTGCGCTGGGGGCTGCAAGGTTGGAGCTCAAGCCGGATAGATAGGAAACCAGCAATTGCAAATGTGCATCATCCACGTTCACCGGGGGCATACCCCCGTCGCGCATTCTCTTTTCAGGATGACGAAGCAAGTTCGAGAGTCGAGGCCCGGGATATCTTTGGCCGACTCCGATAAGCGACGGAGCAAAGTGCGTCCCCCCGGCGTTCTGCCCATGGCACGCGGCACAGCCATTAGCAACGAATACCGCCCTACCAGCAGCGGTATTCGCCGTCACCGGCGCCACGCTCGGTGCGGCACCCGGAGCTGCCGTTGTGGCGGCCACGGGTGGAAGCGCCGCAGGCGCCGGGGCGCTCGGTATTTCGGCAGCCACAGGTGCAGGAGGTTCGGACTGTTGCTGCGCAATCGCCTGGGTTGCTGGTGACAAAGATCGCAGATAGGCGATCACAGATTTTTCCTGCTCCGGCGTGGCAACCAGCGGAGACATCCCTCCTGCACGCATTTTTGCGTTTGGATTGCGTAAGAGCCCTGCCAGTTGGGTATCCGGCAGATTAGCGACCAGAGCGGCCAGCGCCGGTGCGCGGGCGGTTCCGGCTCCGGCCGGGCCATGACAAGCTGAACACGCGCGGGTTTCGAAGATTTCCCGCCCCGCTGCAATAGAAACAGCGGCTGTTGCTGTGGCCGGTAAAACGCCCGGCTTGACGGCACGCAGGGACGGAGGAGCGCTATGGGGCTGGGCAGTGTGTGTCGCAGGCACGTCTGCAGCGCTCGTCCCCAACGCTCCCAGGTAGCTCACCAGCGCAGACATGTCGGTTGCAGATAGGTCGACCGCCGGCATCGCGCCCGCGCGCATTTTGGCATTCGGGTCGCGCAACAGGCCGGGCAGCAGATCAGATGGATATTTGCTGGTAACGCCAACCAGGCTTGGGGCTGCGGGCGTACCCATACCATTCTCTCCATGGCATCCCGAACATCCGTTGGCACCAAAGATTCCCTTGCCCAGGGCGATCGAAGGCTCGACCGGGCCGGCCGCTACCTCTACCGGCCCAGCTCCCCCGGGAGTTTCGACATAGGGCTCAAAGGGCGCCTCACTAAATGCCTTTTGTTGTTTATCCTGGAGCGCGATCTGGGCGGCGCTGGTAGGATCTCGGGCGTCATCCAGGCGGCTTTTGATGCCGAGGAAGATTGCGCCCACCAGGACAATAGCCACCGCGAGAACGGGAATCGGCCTGCGCCACGGTCTGCGCTCCAAACTGCGATCCAGAAACGGCAGCAGAAAGAACAGCAGAGCGAGGATGCCGGGAACCACGACGATGGCAAATACCACCGTTCGACCCTGCCAGAACTTGAGCCACTCAAACATCGACAGGTAGTACCACTCGGGGCGAGGAAGAAACTGCGTATCCGCGGGATTGGCGACGGGGCCGAGCTCAACCGGGTGAAAGTAGGCCAGGATGCCAAGGCCGATCATGAGCAACAGGGCGAAGGCCATGTCCATGATCACCTGGCGGGGATAGAAACCCTCCGCCGGCAGCTTGGGATGGACTGGATCCTCTTCGATCGGTCCGGCGGGGCCTGCCTTGCGGAACAGCGCAATATGCACTCCGATGAATAAGAAAATCGCTGCCGGGATGAGGAAGAGGTGGGCCACATAGAAACGCGACAGCGTAAGGGTTCCGAGAGCATCGCCACCGCGAAGCAGGCGAGTCAGCCATTCCCCGATGAGAGGGATCTCGCCCACGATATTGGTGCCCACAGCGGTCGCAAAGTAGGCCTTCTGATCCCAGGGAAGCAGGTAGCCAGTGAAGCCCATGGCCAAAACAAGAAAGGAAAGGAGTGCCCCGGAAATCCAGAGCAGTTCTCGCCGCCCTTTAAACGACCCCCAGAGAAAGGTCTGCAGGAAGTGCAGGGCGAGCACAACGATCATCGCGCTCGAGCCGTAGTAGTGCAGGCTACGCAGGAACGCCCCTGCGGCCACCTGCTTGGTGATATAGGCAACGCTGGTATGCGCGGTCTCGGCGGAAGGAACATAGTAAAGCGCAAGGGCGATGCCGGTAATGACCTGGGAGATAAAGATGAAGAGCAATCCGGAACCGAAGACGTAGGCCAGGCGTGCACCGCCGGGGATAGGCTCATCCAACGATGCCTGCATGATGTTAGCCAGACCGGTGCGCTTATTAAACCAACTATAGAGGCGGGTTGGCAGGTTTTTTGCTTGCGTGCTGTCGGCCTTCACGGGATCTTTCGGTTGCATATCTAGCTCAATTTTTCCTGGTTGGGAACATTCGATCGAAAATACTCGAAATGGACCAGCAACTTGCCGTCGTCCACCTTATGCGGCAGAGCATCCATGCCGCGGGGTGGCGGACCGGAGACGTGGGCTCCATCCGAAGCAAAGCGTCCCCCATGGCAGGGGCAGACGAATTCCCCCTGCGCGTGTTGCCACGAGATGCTGCACCCAAGATGAGGACAGATGGCGGACAGGACCTTTAATTGACCATCTTTCCCCTTGGTCACATACACCGACTGCGACGAAACCACTTCACGCCAGCCATCCCGCTGCTTGAATTCGATGGTCTTAAGTGCCGGCGCAACAAGATTGGCGAACCCCTCGGTTGAACCGGCGTCAGACCAACCACTCTGACTGGCCTTTGCGTACAGGGGATAAAACGCGTAGCGAAGAACCGGGATGGCGAGAAGCGCACCCATACCCGCGGTTCCGATACCGAGAAGAACTCCGAAGAACGAGCGGCGGTTGATGGCAGGGGACTCTAATGAGAGCTTTTGCGGATCGAGGGCTTGGCGGTCTTCCATCAGATCTCCTAGAAATTTACCCAGAGGGCAACGTAGACAGTGTTGTTGTCAGAGGCATTTCGATTGGCCCCATCGTAGTTGGTGGCGGCGCCGTTGAACTTGTAATACCCGGTGTAGGCGACGGAAAGATCGATGTTCTGCACCGGCCAGTAACTTCCCTGGAAGATATAGCCGGCGCTGTTTGGACTGCCGTTGTTGCTCCCGGTAACCGCGGCCGGTGCATACAAGAGCGGATCGGCGTTCCCGGTGGTCCCGAAGAGGGCGCCGGTCGCGGCGAACTTACTGGCCCAGTGGTAGGTGCTGTCCAGTTTCCAGGTATTCAGATGATGGTTATTGAAAGAGGCTGCCCCGGCAGCCAAGGCTCCCGCCAGATCAGAAGACTCATGAATGTAAGTTCCGTGAGCATCGAGCAGGTTTGCCCCGAAAGGATGCTCATACTGGAAGTCGAAGGAGGGGTCAACATAATGATCCTCCGGACCGCTGATCGCCGCCGGATGGGAATCGAGCACAATGCCGTAGCTTCCGAGCATAAAGTAGTTGTCGCCTACGCTCTGCTGCCATGCCGCACGCCAGTAGGGAGCGACCGCACTGATGTTGTATGGATATCCGGTTCCAGTGACGGGGGACGGACCGCCGGCATGCTCCGAACGATACAGCGTGACGTCGGTATAGAGGTGCCCGGCGAACATGCTATAAGCGCCTACCCCGGCAACATCCTGTCCCAGTGCCCCATTGATGACAGGCGCAGCGATGGGGCTTACGCCGGATTCGCTGGAAATCCAGGGATAACCCCAGGCCGGTGTGCTGTTCCACAGATCCTCGACGCTGGGGTTGTTATTCAGCGTGATCCCATAGAAGAAGTCGCGGCCACCTAACTTGGTCTGGTTGGCGTATCGCAAATCAGTGTTATCCATACTGAAGTGGTCATCCGTATGGGTATAAGTCACCTGGGCTAATCCTCCGAAGTGCGATGCATATCCGCCCGCAAGAAAAATGCTCAACTGCTGAGGAAAGCCGGCGGCGCCGTTCTGTGAGTTAGGCTGATCCGCCTGAAAACCGGTGTCAGACAGCAATAGCATGACAGAGAGCGGGATGTATTTTGAAAGCAAGAGGTCCTTGGAGTTTCCCACTTTGTCTTTGTCCGTCATATCGGTCAAGACATAGCCCTTAAGCTTAAAGTTGCGTCCAAACGCAGTGAGCTCGGGAGGGTTAGTGTGACAGACATTGCAGGAGAGGCCCGTTTGACGGGCAAAGCTGGGTACCGCGTAGGCATCTCCCGCAGCGAGTAGGCAAACCAGGACAAACGTGAATTCAGCTCTAAGCAACATTCCAACCTCAGGTTTTTCTGGGGCCCTCTCAGGCCCATACCTTCGTTCTGACACAACTGCGGCGGGCAAGACGCTGGAAGACGATGACCGCTACGCCAATCGATAATCCGTCACCTATTGAGCTGTTCTCGAGAGTTATCGACATTGCCGCGGCGAAAACTGCGCAATGTTCCTCCCAGGCGGCCCTGGGGATTTCATTACGTTGCCACTTTATTGACTCTGTCAGGTCTCTGTCTGTGACGCGTGTCACAATGGCACCCGGACTCCGTGAGCCTCACTTGCTCAGAATCTGGCCCCGTCACTTCCGCGGCCTGTGATGTTCATCACAGAATCGTTAGTCGCGACAGGTCTAGTGTGATGTTGAAGCGAGAATGTCATCATGAATATCCCGAATTACGTCACACATGATAAGGCTCTATGTACCGCGGTCTTGCGCGAGATCGAATGGCGGCCCGATATCCACTCGCATGAGATTAATGTCAGGGTCTCCGGTTCCGCTGTGGCGCTTACCGGATTCGTCGATACGTTTGCCGAAAAGGCAAGTGCGGAGAAGGCCGCCAAATCCGTCCGCGGAGTTCTTCTTATTGCCAACGACATCGAGGTGCGACCCAGTACTCGTACAGACCCGGAGATTGCCGGCGACGTCCAGCAGGTCCTAAAGTCTCACGCCATGCTTGCAGAAACGAATATCACTGTAACTGTACGCGAGGGCTTCGCTACTTTGGAGGGTACCGTCGAGTGGAACTATGAGAAGACCTCTGCGGTAGAGGCAGCCGAGAGCGTTCGCGGGGTCCGGGGTGTCTGGAATCGAATCGCGGTTAAGCCGCAAGTGTCAGCCGAATCCTTGAAGGACGCAATCGACGCTGCGCTTCGTAGAAGTGCGGAGCTTGATGCCAGAAGCATCTACGTTTCTGCACATGGCAGCACGGTCGAATTGTCGGGAAAAGTCCATTCCTTTTCAGAACGCGAAGGAGCAGAACGTGCAGCCTGGGCCGCTCCGGGAATCGAGTCAGTAGTCAACCTCCTTCAGGTGACCTACTGACGCCGACCAAATCCGAGGAGTTCCCGCGAGACCGTGAGAATGTCCTCAGTTCTTCCGGACGAGGCCGGTCCATCCGCCCAGCGCTCACTGCATGTGTGCCATCGGCGAAAGCAATCCTTTCCGCGTCAGACACTGCAGTTCTCTCTTTTGACTAGATGGTCACGGATTACTTATACGTCCAGAGGAACCTTTCATAGACTTAGTCTCGACCATGTTGTCAGCAGCTGCGTGTCTTGATGAATGCTTTTTAACAGCCGCCTTCACTACGCCAGGCGGAACGTGCGACAGCGTGATTTCGGCTTGGTAACCTGCCCCAGGTTCTGGGCAAGGTTCCAAGAGTCGAGGGGCGGGCGTGGGGTCCGACGGACCACACCGGAACGCCCGCTCTCCGATGGTGTTGCAGCGTCTCAACTGTGGGTTCCGGGGGCGGCGCGCACGTCTCACGGCGCCCCGCCCCGGGGGTTCTAGGACTGTAGCAATGTAATCACCGGGCAAGGAGCCTCGGCCAGCACCTTAGCCGCAATTCCGCGCGCAAGATGTGTTACGAACCAGGATGCCGGATGGGCGCCCATCACGATCAGATCCGAACCACGCTGCTTTGCGAGGTCAGCAATGCTGGTTCCCGGAGAAGCGCCGGCGACGTGAGTGCGCAGCTCAGGACGCGTCCCGAAACCCTTGGGTATATAGCGATCAAAGGCTTGGTCGAACGACACCCAACCCGCATCGTCTTTCTGGTCGATCGAACTCTTCACATGGAAGAGAACCAGTTCCGCGTGATGTAGCTCAGCGAGTTTATGCGCACAGGCGACAACCTCGGCCGAACGCGGATCGAGAGTCATCGCGCAAAGGATCTCCCGTATTCTCCACGTCTTGTTCTGTAGATTCGGTACTGCAGGTCCCACCGACAGGACAGGGCAACCCGCGTGTCTCAGTACCGCTTCAGCGTCGGAGCCAAGCATAAGGCGCTCCAAGCCCTTCTTACCGTGGGTTCCCAGGACGATCAAGTCCACTTTGTATTGCTTGACGGTCGAGAGAATCTCACCACAAAGAGGTCCGGTACCTAAGATCGTCCGGGCTCGGAAACCCTCGGAACGCAAAGCAGCGCCACTTTGCTCCATCTGTTCTTCCCGTTGCGCCTGGACCTCAGACAAGTCAATCCATGCTGCTTCGGGTGGAGTAATCGAGTCGATAGGAGGATCCACATGAAGCAACAGCAACTCCGAGTTTCCCTGTTTGGCTATGACTTTCGCAAACTCCAACGCGCGTTGAGAGATTTCAGAGAAATCTGTGGGGACAAGTATGCGTTCGAATGTAAGGGCAACGGGATTCATGGTAGCCATAGGTGCCTCTCTTATCGCGTTGTTGAATGGCCGCCCGTATCAGGACGGCCTTACTACACTCACATTAGGTGGTTAGCGATTGGTTGGCTGTGACGAAAATCACACCCGGAGCACGCCTTCAAGAATGGGTAGAACATCCACTCCCCGGGTGAAGAGTCGCCAACAGGCAAGGTTTTCGACTGATAAAAGGACGCGAGCAGTCGAAGCCGCGTCATGCAGTAGCCGCACTGGCGCTTTTACCCATGTTCTACCTCCAGTGGGGTCAGCAGAATCGTTCAAACAATCGACTTTAAGAACATCCGATCTGTACTCCGGAAAACTCGCGATAGTTTGCGTGAGGCCGTGCCTTCAATCCGCTCCGGAGGGTGAAGGTTGGACACGAGGCTTGGGCTATCACTCTATAAGCCACGCCCGCGCGGAACGTCGCGCTTAAGGGGGATGCTTGAAATGCGCTCAAAACGAGCAACTGGGGCCTCGAGACCGTGCACTCGGCGACTATTTCTTCCGCTGGCTCACCGCTTCGGATGCGAATGCGAGGCTGGACTTGCGTGGGCTGTATTTCCCTCAACAGCTCTTCGATTTTGGACATGGCGCCGGCCGCAAGCCCCTCGTCCCCCAGGTCCTGCTCGACGACGTGGAGCACAGTGAGCTCAGCCGCCGATTCGGCAGCGAGATCCACTGCGAACCTGAGCGAATGTTCAGGGTGATGACGCAGTGAGAGGGCAAAGAGAATGCGGCGAGCCTGATTGGGAGCAGGCGGTTCGAAATGCGGCCCCACTGTGCAGACTGGAAGATCCAGACTGCGTATCAGCTGCTCGGCAACCGATCCGATAAGAAGCTTGTTCAATTTCCCCCTGGCGGAAGTCCCGACAATCAGGCGTGTAACGCTGTGCTCGCGAATGAAAGCCTTAATCTCGTCCACCGGGTACCAGCGACGAACCTCAAAGGCACAAGGCAAATTCGTCTCGCGTAATACCGACGCGACCTTTGCGAGTGCGGCTTCCGCATGACGGTATTCCTTCTCTTTTGCTACGAAAGGATAGGCTCCGGACTCAATAGAAAAGTATGCCTCCGGCGGAATTACATGAAGTAACCAGATCATCGCTCCCGTGGTCCTGGCCTGGTCGATCGCCACCGGAAGCAGCAGATCCAGATCGTTCAAATTTGTGGCCACCAGTATGGATTTTGGCCGCGTCATCGAGCAAAAATGCATGGAATCCATTTTCTTCTCCTTAGCTAAGCCAGGTGACCGGCGTCACAGTTGCTCCAGGCAATTTAAACGAGGCTGTTCAAGATCGGTGAGCCGGCACTACCAACACCGGGCAGTGGGATTCGCGAATGATGGCCGAAAGTTTGGTCCGCGGTACATGATCTACAAGCGGTTTGCCATGCCTCGCTCCCAGGACGATCAAATTGGCCTTGTCTACCCGCGCTGAATGCAGGATGGCCGGCGCGATATCGCCGGTTTTGACCTCAAATTTGAGAGTGCAGTGTTCTCCACAGTCGTCGCGCATAAATTGACGAAGCCTAATTTGGGTGTTTAGCTCGGCTTGATTTTGCTCGCCTATCGTGCCCGCCTGAGGCAGCACATGCATAACCGTCAGCCGGGCGCCATGATCCTGCGCCATGCAGCTGGCATATTGCGCCGAATGCCAAGTCTGCTCCGTAAGGTCTGTCGCCAGAACAATGGACCGTATTGGGTGTGAGCTTTCGCACCCAGGGCCGGCCACCAGCACGGGGTAGCTAAGACGGCGGATCGCCCATTCGGCGACCGAGCCAAGGGTCAGCTTCGCCAGGCCACTGCGGCCATGGGAACCAAGTACCAGCAAGTCAATGCCGTTTGACTCCCCTGCAGATTGAATCGCCTCAGTGGTGGGCCCCAGGAAGGCTATTTCCTTGTGCTTCACGGTCCGCAGATCAGGGATGTGCTCGACATATTTGTGCAGTTTCTCGCGCGCATTCTGCAAATCCAACACCGCGAGTTCGGGAATCGGTCCGCCCATTTCGACGCCATAAAGCTCCGGCAGAATCGAATGCAGTACATAAAGCCTGGCGTGAGATTCCTTCGCCAGTCGAGCGGCCAAACTTACGGCAACCTCGCTCGCCGGGGAACAATCAGTAGCCACCAGGATGGATCGAAATCGAACACCGGACGGTCCGAGACGAGGACTCTCCGGCTGCTTTTTCGGCGAGCTAACGGTAGTTGTCATGGGCGACCCTTTCTCTACCAGGGTGCTTGCCCTGGCCTCCAGAAGATCTTCTCTTTGACAGAATCAGTGGGCGACAGGTTTTCTGTCTGTGACAGGTGTCACAGCAGTGAGATTGCCGGTTGCAACCGGCTCGGTTCTAATGCTCGCGTCGAGCGGCGGCTTGCCGTCGATGCAGCGAACCTTTTCCACCCACTCGTAGATTGCTTTGTCGATCGTTCCGCCATCACGGCCGGTCCCGGTTGGTACCAGGAGCACCGGGCAGTGGGACTCTACGATCGCGCGGTAGACAGTACTGTCATCGAGGTGGTTGCTGTCGATCCCGATGGCCGGTGCTCCCAGTACCAGCAGGTCGGGATGTATCCTCTGCGCCGCAGAGGCGATAGCCGTGGTGACGACGCCCGAGGACACGAGATGCTCGACCGGCAAAGTATGGGACTCGTTGAAGGGCGCAAGCAGCCGCAGTCGCGTCATGCAGAGGCTGCATTGCTGCTCCTTGCCGCATGGTGTGCTGTGGAGCACCGCCAGCCCTCGCCTCGCGATGCGTTGCGCCACCTCGAGAGCGGCAATGCCTGCATCAGAGAAATCGGTGGCTGCAATCACGTTCTGCCACAGCAAGCGGGGCAATACAGCTGAGTCTGCCGGGGTCGGGATGGTCAAAATGGAACAGGGCGTATCCGCCAGTAAAAGCCGCGCTATGGTGGCCAGGGCCATGCTACCAGCAGCTGTTCGCCCCGCGCTGCCGAGAATGAGCAGGGATGCGGCGTGGCGCCTGGCCTCGCGCAGGATCTCTGCGCAAATTTGCTCGCGCTGCACCAAGGAATTGTGGTTGGCCCCGTGGCGCTGAGGGTCGTGCTCCATGGCCGTCAACTCTTCATTTGCTGCGCCGTCACGCAGTGTGGCTCCAGGCAGTGCGTAAACGATGGGATCGAGCGAGTGCACGACCACAAGCTCCGCATGGTGTTCGTGGGCAAGCTGTCGTGCGTAACGCAGCGGGTAGGAAGACCCTCCCACGAGGTCGCCGACATAAACAATTTTGCTGAACGGAAAGCCGGTGTGCGACTGCTTCTGGCTTTCGAACGTGCTCACTTGCTCGTGTTCTGCAGTTTTCTGGAGTTCTGTCATGGCGGCCCTCGTTACGATCGATTGTTTTACAGTCCAATCGTATGACCGACGGCCATGGCTTGATGTGATGACGGATACACGTATAGGTGACGTGGATCACATACAGCGGTGGGGTGATCGATGTAAAGACCGCGGATTCTCCGATGCCGAGCCTTGCGCGTAGTCATTGGGCTGGGCACGCTTACCCTCGTCTCGCTCAACTGCCGCGGACAGGCCAACGCACTCATTCCGGGCAACTAAGCCCTTGTCCTCATTCAACTCTGTGGAACGTCCTGGACCAGCGAGTGTCGCTGAAGAAGTGGATGAACTCGTGGACAGTCGATCCAGCGCGTTCCGACAGCGAACTCTCATCCAGGCCTGATTCGGGCATCTCAATTGACCAGTAGACAAAGAGCGGACGCCCTACAATATTCTGCCGCGGGACGAAACCCCAATAGCGGCTATCCAGACTGTTGGTACGGTTATCTCCCATCACAAAGTAGCTGTTCGGGGGCACCTGAACGTCTTCGCCGCGAATGTATTGCGGCAGGAGCGCGGACCACTCCGGCGTCACTTGAGGCTCCGATGAGGGATCTACGGAAGGGAAATCGTTAACATACTGGTCATAGTACGGCCGCGTAGGTTTGCCTACCCAGGGTTCCTTCTGGGCGATGCCATTGAGATAAACGACGCCGCGGCGCAAATGAATGAGGTCGCCGGGAACGCCAACAACACGTTTCACGAGAAAGATGTGCTCGCCATTCGGTTGCGCGGTTGGTTTGTAAAAAACCACGACGTCGCCACGAAAGACTTCGCGGTAGTGCACGAAGGGAGCCCACTTCGTGGGGGGCGCCAGATTCTCGCGCTCCACCATAACGTGGTCGCCGGTTAGCAGGGTGCTCGCCATCGAAGAGGAGGGAATGACGAAGTTTTGGAAGAGAAAACTAAGAACGAAGAGGCCCACAGCAAGGACGCTGCAGGTTGAGGAGAACCCTTCCAGGGTGGTCTCACGTGACTGCTGGCTATCGTCGACTTGTTTGCGTTTCACTGCGTGCTTCTCCCCGGTTGAGTCGCTATGGACCCGGGCCTCAATACGCACCCGCACACATAACTTTCGTTAGGGAAATGATAATACACACCGGTTAGCAGGAGGCCCGATCGAGGAGCATGAGGAGCGTGCCCGCAAATAAAATTACGGGTGCCCCAGGCCCCGGAATTCCTGTTGGTCCTGGTGGACTCCGCAGCGTTTCGCTTTGTATCAGGGCACGACTTTAGTCGTGCCGCAAAGAGACATAAACAACGTTGGGCTAAAGAGTCTGCGTGAGAACCCTTCACTTAGTCCCGTAGGGACGTCCGAAAGTAGCCCAGGACGCAGTCCTGGGTTAGAAATGCGCCATCGAGCAGTCCCGAAGGGACGGTTGAAAATTTGGACCCAGTGTTCAGCCGTCCCTCGCGGGACTGTCGAGCTTGCTTATCATTACCCAGGACTGCGTCCTGGGCTACTTTCAGACGTCCCTACGGGACTAAGCGCAGAGGTTCTCACGCAGACACTAGCCCCTGTGTTCTTTCTGGCCCAAGAGCAGCGGCAGGGGCTAAAGCCCGGACCACTCCGGACCGGCTTTACGGCACGACTAAAGTCGTGCCCTGATACAAAACCTGAGCCGCGCATCCGTTTGCCCAATAAATTTAAGAAAATTAAGGACCGAGAGCGAATGCCTAGCTTGCCTTCTCGATGGGCGAAGTGCCCAAAGCAGCTGCGTTTACTTCCTTTGCAATCTGCGTGAGCTTCTTATCGGCCGCTTCTTCTTCCTTCAACGTGGCGTCGAGAAGCGCCATGATCTCCCTTTGCCCTAGCAGCTTCGCGTATTCCCGCACGCCACCGTATCCCGCCATCTCGTAATGCTCTACCCTTTGCGCAGCGGTTATCAGCCCGGAATCGCGTAGATTTCCCTTTTCCGTTTCGTCCAACACTTCCGCGCCCTCAGAGAGAACGCCCTTCATTCCCTCACACGTCTTGCCTGTGCCCTTTTTCTTAAGTATGTCGAAAATCGTTTCAAGGCGTTCGACCTGACCGTGCGTTTCATCGAGGTGGCTCTGAAACGCATCCTTGAGCTTGGGCGACGTTGCGGCCTTCACCATTTTGGGAAGGGCCCTGGTGATTTGCTTCTCGGCCGAATAAAGATCTTTTAGTTCATCCAGGAATAGCTCTTGCAAGCTTTCTACGCTCATATGTTTCCTCAACAGGCGCTACATTCTGCCTTCTGTTCTATAGATGCGAGAAGGTTCATGCGGGCAGATCTGTGCTTGCGAAGTTGTTCGGCTGTAGCAAAAGCGAAGGGGAGCATATGCTCCCCTTCGATACAACGGTTACCTGGCCTGCCTCGTTATCGCGATGCCCGGTCAGCCCTTCCCCTACGGAACATCTCGTTGACCGTCGCTTCGAAGTGAGTTGCAGACGGCGGAGTGGGAACCGCGCCACTCAGGATAGTCCGGTACGGAATGTCCTTGCCGTAATATGCGCGCGTATCTTGTGAGTTCTGATGAACCTCGTCGCCAGTAAGGTCTACACCGGCGAACAGGCCCTTGCTGCGTGAGTAGGTAAGAAACTCGGCATTCGCGAGCTCCGTCGTGGAGGCTTGCGAGTCGCGCCCCACCGGGCCAGCCGCCGCCGCAATGTCGCCACCCAGCTTCACCTTGTCCTTGAGCAGATCATCCAAGCTTCGGCTGTTCACGCCAACCAGGACGAGGTCGGTGGATTGACCGCCTGCCTGCAGCCCGAAACTGGCTCCAGTCAGCTGAATGAACACAGGCGCGCTCCACCCTCCCCGCGCCGTACGGCACGTGGCTACGCCCTGGCCGTACTGCGCACCGACTAGAAATGCTCCCTTTTTAAAGCCCGGGATCACCGCTATGCAGTGAGCCTTCGCGGCAATATCCAGCGGAATACCCTTGTCCGGGGTGGCCATCAACTCGTGGAGGACCGCATGAGCAGCGTCTATGCGTCCATCCAATTTCTGAACGTCAGCCCCATGAGCGGCGGCGCCGCAGGCAAGACCTATGCCGACCAACGAAGCAGTCAAAATATTTTTCATCGCGATTCTCAACTTTCGTAGAGAGACCTATCCACATTCTTGTCTCTGCTGGTTTACTAAGATGCAAGCTATTGGCTAACGAGATACGATTTTTACGCCGGGCTGCGTTTGAGCAGGTAATCGAGACCACACACGCGGTACCACCGGTAGCCGTAAGGCTCCAGCAGAATGCGATGCCTATCTCCGTCTATGGGTTGACTATGGTTTTCAGAAAGAAGATTTATCAGCGAGCAGGCTTCCTCCTCGCCCGTGCTCAAGGAAAAACACACTTCTCTAGGCAACCCGCTTAGGTTATGGACGAAAAGGACGGCATTGTTACGCCACTCGTAGCGCATGATCAAGACTTCCTTGGCGTGCGCAGAGATGAAGGAGAAATCACCCCAGCCGATCTCGGGCACTTCCTTACGCATGCGGATGATGCGCTCCATCCAATTCAACAACGAATCAGGATCACGGCGCTGCGCGGCTACGTTGATGTGCTCCAAGCCGTAAGGGCCGGCGTCGATGACAGGCAAGATGGGCTTATCGCTCTTGGTGAACCCTGCATTGGGTTCGGTGGACCACTGCATGGGTGTGCGGGCACAGTTGCGCTCCGGTAGTTTGAGATTGTCGCCCATCCCAATCTCGTCGCCATAACGAATGACGGGCGTGCCGGGTAGCGTCATCATCAGGCTGTAGGCTAGTTCCAAACGCCTCCGATCGCCTTCTAACATGGGCGCCAGGCGACGCCGAATGCCGCGATCGTAGAGCTGCATTTCGGGCTCAGGTCCAAACGCCGCGAAGACGGCGCTGCGTTCCTCATCTTTCAGGCGACCGAGATCGAGTTCATCGTGATTGCGAAGGAATTGGCCCCACTGGGCCGTCGCCGGCCTCCTCTTGGTCCACTGCATGGCTTTTTTAAGCGAGCGGCTATCCGCAGTAGCCATGGCCAAAAACAGATGCTGATTCACCTCGAAGTTGAACATCATTTGTACTCGTTCGCCGGCGCTACCGAAATAGTGCATATCCGTATCCGGCAATACATTGGCCTCACCCA
The DNA here is from genome assembly GCA_049522955.1 of Acidobacteriaceae bacterium. Classification (GTDB taxonomy): domain Bacteria; phylum Acidobacteriota; class Terriglobia; order Terriglobales; family Acidobacteriaceae; genus PALSA-350. The sequence continues at coordinate 31,916 of JBEKNJ010000015.1, read as the reverse complement.
GAATGATGGCGTCACCTTCCCGCCAGCCCAGAAACTGGCTGAAGGTGCGGAGCATCTCGTAATCTTCCTCCGGCTTAACCATGGCTCCCTTGGAGGAAATCACAAACGGAACAGCGTCCATGCGGAAGCCGGAGACGCCAAGCTGCAACCAAAAGCCCATGATCTTGAGGATCTCCGCCTGCACTTCAGGGTTGGCGGTGTCGAGGTCCGGTTGAAAATCGTAGAAGCGATGGAAGTAGAAAGACGTGGCGATGTCGTCGTAGGTCCACGTTGTCTTCTGCACGCCTGGGAAGACAACGCCGGAGGCAGCGTTTTTCGGCTTCTTCTTTGACCACACATACCAGTCGCGATATTTCGACTTGGGATCGCGGCGAGCTTCCTGAAACCAGGGATGCTGATCCGAGGTGTGGTTGACCACCAGGTCGATCAGCACGCGCAGTCCGCGCTGCCTGCAGCCATGGGTAAATTCCACAAAGTCACCCAGGGTGCCATAGCGAGGATTCACGCCGTAGTAATCCGCCACATCGTAACCGTCGTCTCTGCCGGGAGAAGGCTGAAAGGGCATGAGCCAGATGGCGGTCACACCCAGCCCCTGCAGGTAGTCGAGACGGCTCATGAGGCCCCGGAAGTCGCCAATGCCATCTCCGTCCGTATCCAGGTAGGTGGCGATCGATAAGCAGTAAATGACTGCGTTCTTATACCAAAGGTCGTTGATCATGCCGGATCTCTTTCAGGCTGGAGGGGGAATCGAGTAGCAATGGTTGGGATGCAAGAGAGGACTGGGATCGATGCTCAAAATTTCGACTGGTTAGCCGACCGGCGGGAAGGGCTCATTGGCCGCAAGGTTTTCGATCCCTAAATATCGTCCATTCTGCACTTGAGGGCGGAATCCACCGGTCTGAGAATGGGTCGGAATGCGCGCAGTAAGTATGCCCCGCAGGTGTGGCTACGACATAAAACGGAGATTAGAAAAGGAAATTTCGCGTTCAACCGCACTATAGTGCAAATATGAGTACCAGGCAAAACGGCTCTGTGGTTACCAGAGTTAGATAGACAGTCCAACTTGACTTTGTTATTCGTGTACAAGCGCTTAAAAGCTGTTGAGTGGACTTTTGTTTTACTTGTAGCGGATTTCGATGCTGCTTCGGTGTTCGGGACTTCAGTATCCCCTGTGTTTTCCCCCTGAGAACTGTGCTCTTTAGATCAACTGCGCACTTTTGTGCGGAAGCAGACCTACGGTTGCTGTGCTTCATCGTGCGTTCAAGGGGGAAAATCGCCGTGGCTATTACCTGGAAGATGGACGTTTCACCTCGTCCGGTTATAAACGAATGCGCTCGCTTTTCCTACCTCGGCCATCGCTCGGCGGAGGGTGCATTGTGAGTACATTCTCCGGTTCTAATTCCAGCCTCATCTCGATAAGTACGCCAGTTCGAGACACGTTTAGCATCGTTCCTCCGGATCCCGAAGATTTCAGTCCCGTTCGTTTACTCTCGGAACGGATCGGGCGCGACCTGGTCTCCAACGCACAACTTGTAACCGCGGAAGGCCTTTACGAGCGCGAGTTGTGGACAAACAGAGCTGCGACTGCTCTACGGTTGTTGGTCGTACGGCCGTTTTGCCGTTTGCGTGATGTCGCAGAGGCTTGCCGCTGCAACTATGACGATGCAATGAGGCTGATCCGAGCGATCAACCACAATCGAGAAACTGCGGTGTATCTCAGCAAGTTCGGTGCTGACGCTCCTTATCGCAGGAGCACCATACAGCCAATCATCGAATCTGGCGCGGTTAAGGCATTCCTCGAAGGCACCTATCGTTACCCGTTTACGGTGGGGATTTACCCTGCCGTCTCGTGCATGCTCTCGTGCAGCTTCTGTGCACGCGCCCGGGGAGAACAATACAAGCAGGAAGACATTATTCCGGGGAACGAATTATTCCGGCAACTCTTCGCCGAGGCGCCGCGGGATCTACCGCGCCGATTCTACCTATCCGGAGGTCTGGAGCCGCTCACCAATCCTGGGCTCGCCGAAGTGGTTCGCTTTGCGGCCGGATTTGGCCATCGCATGCAGCTTTACACCAACGCAATGATGTTGACCTCGCGTTTCCTGGCCAAGAACGAAGGGCTGTGGCATCTCGATACCTTGCGCATTTCTATGTATGGTGCGGATGACGAAACTGCCCAACTTACTACATCGCGTGCGGGGGTTGCTTCGCGGGTGATTGCCAACGCCAGGGATCTCGTGCGCGCGAAGTCTGAGCGGGGTGAGAAACTCCGCATCGGCTTTAACCACGTGGTGCAGAGCGGACAGATAGCACATCTGCGGAAGATTGCGGAGGCGCTCGTCTCCATCGCCGACCATTCGCCGGATCGAAGGGGGATCAACTTTCTCACGCTGCGGGAAAATTATGCCGCCTCTGGCCACGCTGCCATCAGCGGGGACGAACGGGAACGGTTGCGCGATGAATTGATAGACCTGCAGAGCTTTTTTGCTGCCGAAGGCATGAAGGAATTCGAGGTGGACCTGGGCTACGGCATGCGCGGGTTGGTAGAGGGGGTCGAGACCGCACCCGTGCGCCGGGTGGCGCATACCGACATACTGGGGCGAGGTTATCCGCAGATATCCGTGGTGGTCGACTTGCTGGGCGATGTTTATCTCTACCGTGAGGCTGCGTTCATCGGGCGGGTGGGAGCCGATCGTTATATCATCGGCCGCCTCACACCCGAGGTGGGACTGGCTGAGCTGTTGCAGCGCTACCTTGAGGACCGGAATCGCTTTGTGGTGCCCCGTGCCGGCGACGAAATATTTCTCGATGCATTCGACCATGCGGTCACCGCGTATCTGCGCCAGGCCAGCGACGATCTCCACTTCGGCTCGGACCTTGCGGGCGTCGCAAACCCGGCCAAACCATATCGGTCGCCGGCCAATCTCTGGAGGTGAGGTGACTGGCGTCGACAAATATGGAGTCCCCGTCACGGGGAAAGACGGGACGCGGCAATTCATCAACATCCTTGGAGTTGGTTTATACCCGATGCGGTTCACGGCCGCTGTCGATCTTATGGAGCGGTGGATTGCTGAGAGGGTGGGGCGCGTGGTCTGCTTTCCGGGCTCGGACATGCTCGCGGCAAGCCAGCGCAACACGCGGCTACGGGCTGCTTTGAACACCGCAGATCTGACGGCTACAGACGGGATGATGCTAGTCAGGCTATGCCGCTGGCTCGGCGCTGCCGATGCAGAGCGCGTTTATGGTCCGGATGTAATGCTGGAGCTATGCCGACGCTCTGGCGACCGCGGATACCGGCATTTCTTCTATGGCGGGGCGCCGGATGTGGTCGCGACGCTTGTGGACCGCCTGCAGCAGCAGTTCCCCGGACTCTCTGTGGCCGGAACGTGTTCTCCGCCTTTCCGGCCGCTCACCGAGATGGAAGTCGCCGAAGACATTCGCCTGATCAATGAAAGCCATGCGGATGTGGTCTGGATCGGCCTGGGTACACCGAAGCAGGAAATATGGATGGCTGACAACCGGAGCCGTCTGCGCGCGCCGCTGGTGCTCGGGGTGGGCGCGGCGTTCGACTTCCATGCCGGCTCGGTTCGTCAGGCCCCGCGCTGGCTACGAGCGGCCGGCGGCGAGTGGTTCTTTCGCCTCTGCACCCAACCGCGCCGGTTGTGGCGGCGATACGTGGTGCAGCTCGCCCAGTTCCTTGGACTCCTCACCTTGCAGATCGCGCGCCTGCGGGAGTTTCCCATCTCCGCGGTCAGCGGCGAGGGGAGCTAGCGGCGATGATCGAAACGGAGTCCGCGATCCCGTCTGTTGTGGCCGCCCAGACGCCGCTTGCGATCGCCTGCAGCCGTTTGCTCGATTTCTGCGTTGCCAGTCTGGCCGGCATCATGGTTCTGCCAGTTCTGACGTTCGCCATCCTTGCTATCAAGCTGGTCGACCCCGGTCCCGCCTTCTACATTCAAAACCGGCAGGGTAAAGACGGGCGGCCGTTCAGGTTCTTCAAGCTCCGCACCATGCGCTTCGACTCCGAGGTCTGGCTGCGCGATTTTCTGGCTCAAAATCCCGAGGCGAAGGATCCCCGCATCTACAGGGACGCAGACGACCCTCGCATTTTGCCGATTGTGGGTACTTTGCTCCGCCGTTATAGCATCGACGAGCTACCCCAGATTTGGAATGTGGTGCGCGGAGACATGAGTCTGGTGGGTCCGCGCGCTCTACCGGATTACCATTGCAAGCTACTAAACCCAGAGTTTCTTGCCCACCGCTCCGGCGTGCGTCCGGGCATCACCGGCCTGTGGCAGATTGAAGGCCGCAGCAACGCCGATCCCTCAAGTATCGAAATGTACGATGCACAGTACCTTGCCAACCGGTCGCTCGGCGCTGATCTTCTCATCCTCTGCCGCACAGTTAGCTGCGTCGTTCGCGGCTCTGGCCTCTAATATTCGGGTATGGCAAATAAGGTTCGCTGGGGCATTCTGGGCACGGCCGGGATCGCGATTAGAAAAGTTATTCCGGCTATGCAAAAGAGCGACTGGGTTGAGGTGATTGCGATCGCCTCCCGGGACAGGCGCAAGGCTGAAGAGGCGTCGCTCACCCTGGGCATCCCGCGGGCCTACGGCTCCTATGAAGAGCTGCTGGCGGATCCACAGATTGAAGCGATCTACAATCCGCTGCCGAATCAGCTTCATGTACCGTGGTCCATCAAAGCCGCCGAAGCGGGCAAGCATGTATTGTGCGAAAAACCCTTAAGCGTTACGGTCGCCGAGGCCAATACCCTGCTGGCAGTGCAGCAACGTACAGGGGTCATCATGGCGGAAGGGTTCATGGTGCGCGTCCACCCGCAGTGGGTCCGCGCACGAGAACTCGTCCAATCGGGCAGGATTGGGGAACTCCGTGCCATCCAGGGTGTGTTCAGCTACTTCAACACCAACCCGACGAATATTCGCAACATTCCGGATTACGGTGGTGGGAGTCTGATGGACATCGGATGTTACTCCATCAACACCTCGCGATTTCTCTTTGGCGAAGAACCGGCGCGGGTAATGGGAATGATGGATCAGGACCCGGCGCTGAAGGTGGACCGATTGACTTCGGCGATGTTGGAGTTCCCTTCAGGACAGTCGGTCTTTACCTGCAGCTTGCAGCTTGTGTACCACCAACGAGTGCAATTATTGGGCACACTCGGCCGGATCGAAATGGTGATGCCCTTCACACCGCCGCCTGACTGCGCTTGCCGGATTTTGTTGGACGATGGAAAGAACATTACCACCGAGAGCTTCCCGCCCTGCAACCAGTTCACGATCCAGGGTGAGGTATTTTCCCGAGCAGTGCGCGAAGGTACCAGCGTCCCGGTTCCACTTACGGATGCGATCAAGAATATGGCGGTGATCGAAGCCATCTTTCGTTCGGCGAAGTCCGGCAGGTGGGAAACACCGGCACCGTAGGAAGCGCCAGAGAACCCGGCAAGCTCGACGGGAAATCCGGAGTACGCTGGAATGAACCCAAGGCCTCCGATCCGGGCATGACACAGCTGCATAAGAACTATGACGAACCCCTGGCGGAGTTCTTTGTCCTTCGCGGATACAGGAGGCGCGGAATCGGAACTCATATGGCACACGAAATCTGGCGGCGATTGCTGGGTGCGCGGGAGGTGCGAGTGATGCAGTCGAATGTTGCGGCGAACCACTTTTGGGCGGACGCCGTATCGACATTTGCCGGCGAGCGCGTCGATCCTATCTACACTGAGAAGGGTGATGAGTGCTGGGCTGTCTACAGATTCACATCCGAAGATCCCTAGCGCCACGACCTTTGGCTGCGACAGGTCTGGCACAGATGGAGAAACGGTGAAGGACATCATCCACTATTTCACGCCAACCCGAGCAGCGGCTGCTTCCCTCGGAGCGATGGCGCGTCAGGCGTTCTGTGATGCGTTTGCGCATCTCTACGATCCGGCACCCTTCGAGCGATTTCTCGAGGAAGCTTATGGGCCGGATGGAACGATGGAGCGCGGCCTTTCCGATCCGGCCAACCGGTGGCAGGTCGCGGCGATCGGCGATCGGGTCTGGCGAAAACCGCTTTGAGCTGGACTGTTCATCAACAGCGTTCAGATGGGTCGCCCATCCTGCCTCTCCCTTCCACAAAGCGTGGAAGGGAGAAAGACAGAATGGGCAACCGTCCATTCGGGACTCACGCAGAGTTTTTCCGTTTGCAGGGTTTAAAGGGACCCACTGTTCTTCTCGATCACTGCTTCCGGCTGCTGCGCGTATTCTGCCCAGGAACCATCGTATAGGCCGACGCGATCTGCGCCGGCAATTTCAAGTCCGAGGGCGATCACAGCGGCAGTGACGCCGGAGCCGCAGGACGTCGTGATCGGTTGTCGTATGTCGACACCCTTGGCAGCGAATATCTCACGGAGTTGATCGGCAGATCTCAAATGCCCATCCTTTACCAACTCGGTGAAAGGGATGTTGATCGCCCCGGGCATGTGCCCGGAACTGATCCCGGGCCGGGGCTCTGGTGAGGCACCGGTAAAACGCCCGGCGGATCGAGCGTCCAGAATTTGCCCGCGTTCTGCGAGCATCTGCTGAATCTGAGCGAAATCCACGACTCCGTTGGGGATGAGTTTCGCTCGAAATTTGGATGGTGCGCGGTGAACCGGGCCGGAGGATGTGGGTAGACCTGCGTCCATCCAGGCGCGAAAACCACCATCGAGGATGTAGACATTGCGGGCTCCGAAGCTGCGAAGCATCCACCAGGCTCGCGGCGCGGAGAACACGCCTTCCTGTTCGTAGATGACGATCTCCATACGATCATCGACACCGAGAGCCGACATGTCACGGGAGAAAGCCTCCGCCGTGGGCAACATGTGGGGCAGCGGAGTGGAATGATCAGAGAGCTCTTCGATATCGAAGAAGATCGCCCCGGAGACATGACTGGCCAGATAGCGCGCACGCGTATCCACCGGTGGCGTGACACCCACGGGAGGAAGCGTGGCGTCAAGGACCACGGTGCCGGGATCGCCCAGGCGGTCTGCTAGCCAGGAGGGTGTGATCAAAGGGTTCATGGATCCAGCTTACTTGTTCGCGATCATCAGGACGATCGTATTTTGACCCTGCAGCCAGGGGTATACTGGCTCCCTCGAAGACCAACAAGGACAAACTCTATGAAGACAACTCCTGCGCTGTGTGTTCTTTTCGTCTGCGCTACTTCCATCCTTTTGTACGCACAGCATCCGAACAAGCAAAAGTTCGACGCGGCTGCACTCTTTCAACCTGGCATGGGCGCGATGCAGACGGCGCGGGAGACATGCGGGAAGGTTCCGGGACCGCAGTTTGGCAATTGCTTCGTGCAACAAATGCAAGCGGCGGGAGCTTCACCGCAAGCAGTCGCCTTCATACACGCTATTCACGACAATGGCTTCATGCGCGATTTCAAGGATACGGGGCGTGTGGATATCGCGTTTGCGTTCTTCCCTTTCGCGGCCAATGAAAATCAGCACTGCCTCCTGGTTAACGGTACGCCAAACGTGATCGATGTAGATGACTACAATCTGCTTCCCAAAGACGATCTACCGAAGAACCCGGTATATGCGGCACTTCTGCGGAAGTTTCCCAACCTCGCTGTCTTTCCGGGAGACCGGTCGGGCACGGGCTTCATCACCGCGAAGAACCTTGCGGACGGTCAGCAATTCATCGTCCCTTATGTTCTGGTTGACGGCTGCCACGCCTGCGCGCGCACCGGTTCAATGCAGCTGTCGTTCGATTTCGACCGAACCGGCAAATTTCTCGGCACGAGAGTTGCCGGCGTGACCCCGATGTAACCGTATTAGATACATTTACAGAGACCCGGGTGGCGGCAACGTATCAACCGGCAGCTAAGTGGATCCGTTCGCCAGGGCGACGGGTTTACCGTGCGGCGTATGTCGATACGCGTCCGCCCAGGCTTCCTTGCGGGCAAGCATCTCGTTTGGATTGGAGAGCCCTTTGGCGGTCACGAGACGCTCGAGCGCCGCCAGCCAGTATTCGTAGTAGCGAGATCCGTCATCCGGTTGGCCACGATCCGCCGCGGCCTTGAGCTCATCGGCCAGTGCAGCCGCCCACTCTTTCCAGGTAAAGTGGCCTTGCGCGGAAAGCCGCACCGCCAGCGCAAAGGCCTGGGCTTGCCAGGGCTCGGCAAAGACGGGGCCGCCCTCGTCTCGAGGGAGCGACGGCAAGGAAGCAAACCGGTCGCGATCGGAGTCAGGCATGTTCGAGGTAGCTATCCCACAAATCGATATCTATTGAATCGCGTGGCGAGGCGTCATTTCCCCACAACTCCCGCGCGGCAAAACGAATCGAGTACAGGTGCTGCGGTTGCTCGCCCAGAAAATGCGCGTTCGTGTCCGGGAATGCGAAGATTCCGTGGTGGCGGACAACAGTTCCCTCTTTGCCCCTGGCGTACCGGGGCAAACGTGTGTGGCCTACCGGATTCATGTTCCGGGCACGGACCTGCTGTCCGACTGCGAAGCGCGCCTCAGCCTCCGCCTCCGGCCGCATAAAATTGCCGCGGAGCCCGGCTACCGCGGGAACGGCGGCAGCGGTAAGAGGTGGCGTTTCTTTCTGCGATCCCGGCGCGGGTTTGCCAGTTTCCATTTCCTCCGGCGTTACCAAGCCAAACTTCAGCAGCAAATCCACGTTGCGCATCAGCCATTTCTCGTAATAGCTCATCCGCAGATAATCGACGGGGGAAAGAAGCTCGATTCCGTAACGGCCTGCGTCGATATTCCACTTGCCCCACGCACCCAGCGCGCGGTTCATCGCAGCCACACGGCCTTCCCAAGGATGGTGAAACACGGGTTCGTTCTCTTCGCTCTGGATCGGACCCATATCCTGCATGCCGCCCATGTCGTGGATTCCGTTCATGGCTTGACTCCTGCGGGCGACGCGACCTTGGCCACCCCGATCATGGAGTCCCGCGTGACCAGGGCCGCAAGTTCCTCTTCGTTCAATTGCTCGGTGCCTGCTGGCCTTTCCGGCAAGACGAGATAGCGGATCTCCGCGGTGCTGTCGGAGACCCGGACCTCTACGTCTTCTGACATCTCCAGGCCAAATTCACGGAGAACGCCGCGCGGATCGATTACGGAGCGCGATCGATAAGGCGCCGATTTGTACCAGACTGGAGGCAAGCCAAGGATCGGCCAGGGATAACAGGAGCACAGCGTGCAGACCACCAGGTTATGGACGGTCGGGCCGTTTTCCAGCACGACCATGTGCTCGCCCTGTGCCGCTCCGTAGCCGAGCTCTGCGATTGCCGCTGAGGCATCGTTGAGCAGCCGTTTCTTATAGGCCGGATCCACCCAGGCGCGCGCCACCACGCGAGCGCCATTGCGCGGTCCAATCTTGTTTTCGTAGGCGTCTACCAGCGCATCCAGTGCAGCGCGATCCACTAAACCTTTTTCCACCAGCAAGGATTCTAGTGCCTTGGTCCGGAGTGCCGGGTCGGAGGGAACGACCTGGTGGTCGTGATGATGGTCATGATCATGCATAATTTCGGACATCCCCAATGGCGAACATCTTAAATGATTGTTCCAGAGCATGTATTTCGCGTCTCTCGTCGCCGGTGGGAGGTTATAGTGGAGGCCCTACCCAAAAACAAGAGGTGCACCGCCAATGAAGCGCAGTCTGGGGATTCAGATTTCAGTACTCTGCCTTGTCGTGTGTGCCCTCGGCGCGGCACATGCCGAGAGCAATTGCAACGACAGTTCGGCCAAAGTCCCGGCTGACGTCAAAGCGGTGTTCGATAAACCCGTGTACAAGAATGCGGTTTGGGGACTTCGCATTGTGGACCTCGACACCGGCAAGGAATTAATGGACCTGCAACCGCACTGCAATTTCTATATCGGCTCGGTGCGCAAGGTTTTTACGGTCGGACAGTTGTTGAACCAGGTAGGTCCCACCCACAGATACAACACTCCGGTGTACCGCCAGGGAGAGTTAAGTAGCGCAGGAGTTCTACACGGCAATCTCGTGCTTGTCGCATCGGGCGACCTTACCATGGGCGGACGAACCAACCCGAACGGCACTGTCGCCATCACCAATTTCGACCATAACGAAGCCGATAGCCTGGGCAACGCTACACTCGCCACACCTAACCCGCTGGCCGGCTATATCGAGTTGGCACGGCAAGTCGCAAAGTCGAGCGTCAAGGAGGTTAGCGGCAATGTCATCATCGATGACCGGCTCTTTCAGCCGTTCAACTTCAGAGGCCAGTTCGACGTCAGGCCCATCTTTGTCAACGGTGACCTGGTGGATCTGAGTATCCGCCCCACTTCTCCGGGTCAACCTGCCTCTGTGTCGTGGAGGCCTGTCTCTGCCGCACTCGGTGTCGAGAACAAGCTGATGACCAGCGGCCGTCAATCAAAGTCAACGATTGCTCTAGACCCGGTAGTGCCTCTGTGCATCGGTAAAACCGGTTGCAGGGCAACCATCAACGGGCAGATCCCAATCGATTTTGTTCCTCCGCTCACCAACAAATACCCTTTGGTGCAGGCGTTCCGAATCACTCAACCCTCAAACTATGCGCGGACGATTTTCATCGAGGCGCTCAAGGCTGCAGGGGTGAAGATCCACGCGGCCCCCGTTGCGGAGAACCCCGCGCAGCAACTTCCAGCCAAGGGCTCATACACTCCCGACGCCAAGCTGGCTGAACTCAAGGGTCTGCCTTACTCCGAAACGGCGAAACTGATTCTGAAAGTGAGCTACAACATCGGTGCCGATACCAGCCTGGTTCTCTACGGGCTCACGCAGGGAGTCGACAATATGAGCGACGCGCTCAGGGTCGAACGGAAAGATCTGGCCACAAATTATGGAATAGCGGAAGACGAGTATCATTTCGTCGACGGGAGTGGAGGAGGGCCCACGACCGCAATCAATCGAGCGGTGACTAAAATGCTTATCGACTTGAAAGCAAAGCCGTCGTTTCCCGTCTTCTTCAACGATCTGCCCAAGTTGGGCGTGGATGGGTCGCTAGGGTTCGTCACCGATTTCAAGTCTGACCCGACGCTCGCCGGCGCAACCGGACGGGTAACTGCGAAGACCGGCACGTTCGTTCACGGCGATAGCGCGGGACTGATGCTCAAAGGCCAGGCATTCGGGGGATATATCACTACCAGGCAAGGAAAGCACCTGGTCTACGAGCTGGTGGTGAACAATGTCGTGATTACCAGCCTGGATGACGTGCTGCGGACTTTTCAGGATGAAGGCAGGATTTCGGCTATGCTCTGGCGCGACAATTAAGAACGCTTCTCCCATTGCCCCAGCTCGAGCGCCACAGACATGCACGCATCGCGCAATCCATCGGCATGGCTTCGATTCTGCAGAGCACGCGCCACCACCATGCCACCCACGCATAAAGCGGCAATGGCTTGTGCGCGATTGCGGCGAACGCGGGGACTCTGCTTCAAGCTGCGCTCCAGGACGCTGACCATCGCGCTGAAGACGGTCTCGAACGCCTGCTTCGCACTTTCGCCGCTGCGGGAGACGTCGGTGGGTAAAGCAACCATCGGGCACGAGTTCTCCACATCCTCAAAGTGTTGGCGAGAGAGATAGGCGAGCACCACTTGCGGCCCGACGTCCTTCGAAGACAGATCGACCTCGACGCCATCCCAACAACTCTTCCATTCCGGGTCGGTGAAAAAACAACCCAGGACCTCGGCATAGAGATCGCTTTTGCTTTCGAAATAGCTATAGAAACCGCCGCGGGTCAGCCCCGCTCCCGACATGATCTGATCGAGTGAGACGCTTTCAAAGCCGTGCTGGTTGAACAGTCTGCGTGCGCTCTGAATGATCTTTCCTTTTGTCTCGGCGCGGTGACCACTTGGATATGGCATAAGCTCTCCGGTTTTCGGTGAGCCGAAGTATGGCGCGAGGGATCTTCTCCGGTCCAGCAAAATATGATCTTGAACATAATTTATCCGCGTGCTCCCATGCATTGACACACGAATATGAGGAGGACGCGATGAATGAATTCACGCGGCGGCAGATGGCCAGCGGGATTGCACTGGCTTTTTGCGGTCTGGCCACGGCCTGGGCTACATGGGCGGAGGCTCCGCAGCAAACCATGCAGGAAAAGCCGGCAACCGCGGCCAACCGGGCGCGCACATCTCTCCATGAGGAGATCGAGCTGAAGGCGGCGCCGCAGCGCATTTATGAGGTGCTCCTGGATGCAAAGCAGTTCGCTGCATTCAGCGGTATGCCGGCGGAGATCGACCCGAAGCCGGGTGGAGCTTTTTCCATGTTCGGAGGACAGATCGTCGGACGGAATGTTGAGTTGGTTCCTGGCCAGCGAATCGTGCAAGCGTGGCGGCCAACTCATTGGGACCCCGGTATCTACTCCATTGCTGCGTTTGTCTTTAGACCAAAGGCTGGCGGAACGCTCGTGGTCCTGGATCATAAGGGGTTTCCGGAAGGAGAATTCGACCACCTGGAGTGGGGATGGCACAACCACTATTGGGATCCATTGAAAAAATTCCTGAGTTAATTGTGGCCGTTAAAATGGAGCATGGCTCGATTGCATTCGTATTCGGTTACGGTGACATGGACGGGAAATACGGGTACGGGAACAAGCGGATATCGGGAATACCAACGTTCCCATGAGATTTCGGCTGCCGGAAAATCGGCGATCGCCGGTTCTTCAGATCCAGCGTTTCGCGGGGACCCCACCCGTTGGAACCCGGAAGAGCTTCTGGTTGCTTCTCTCTCCACCTGTCACCAGCTGTGGTATCTCCATCTTTGCGCGGACGCGGGAATCGTGATCGAGGCCTATGTGGATGAGGCCACCGGAGTGATGGAGGAGTCGGGCGACGGCGGGGGTCAGTTTGTTGAAGTGACCTTGCGGCCTAACGTACGGCTGGCACCGGGTAGCGATCACGCCAAGGCACATGCGCTGCACCATCATGCTCACGCGAAGTGTTTTATTGCTCGTTCGGTGAACTTTCCGGTGAAGTGCGAACCGATTCCTTATTAGCGCAGGGTTGCCATGCCCGATGAGCACTTCGGGTTGAGATTCGTGGTATCCCGCATCTCGCGAACGCTAACTTGTTTGGGATGTTTTTCTTCAAAACTCCTACAAAATCGTCATCCTGAGCGGAGCGCGCCACCGATTGATTGGGTGACACGGTGGTCGGTGGCGCGGAGTCGAAGGACCCCGAACTTCTTATCTCACCGATGCTGCTCAGAGCTTTTTGACACGGAGCCCGAGGACAGGATCTTCCGGCGGTACCAGCCCCCATGCTGTCTAAGTTCCCTGATTGAAAAGGCCTGAACAGCGTGGGTAAGATAAGCCCCGCCGAGGTCCTTCGACTCCGCGCCACCGACCGCTGTGTCACCCGATCAATCGGTGGCGCGCTCCGCTCAGGATGACGGTTTTGTGGGAGTTTTGAAGAAAAACATCCCAGACAAGTTAGCGCCCATAGACGACTTCCCAGCCACTTTCAGCCATGCCTGCGGGCTCAGACTAGTCGTCAACAACTCTTGGCAAGTGACTCGTCTTGTCCAATCAACTTTCTTAATCGGAATGCAGAATCAAGGCGGCGGCGAGCGTAGAGGTTTTGTGATCTTTGGTCCAGGGCGGCCCGATTTTACTTCCCATGCTTGCAATGCTGCTCTGGAGCTGGGTTGCGGTTTTTCCGAAAGCGACCTTCACTTGCTCATCAAGGTCTCGGACTCGAATCGCAGTGACGGGAATCTGTAATTCTTCGCAGGCCCGGATGACAGCCTGGCGAAAAAACTCCCCTTCCGCAGTGTGAATCAGAGGATGCGCGGCAAGGATTTTCTCTAACGCCGGCAGCGAGCGGCCCGAGGCCAATAAGACCGCCGTACCCACGATCCGATATTTGCGTGCAACTACTTCCGTCAACAGTTCCGCGATCGCGGTTGCTGCCAGGCTAGACGAAGAGGATGCGCAGTGCTCCAGGTGCTTCCGCTGCTCCGCGGGCTCGAGTTGTGATGCGAAGTGATAAGGCTGGATCGCTCCGGGAATTTTCGGATCCGCGGTGACAATGCGTCGCCTCTCCAAAATCTCAACCGGATTTTCCGAAACGGCGACCAGCACTCCCCAGCCGGAATGCATTTGGACACCCAGAGCTGCGCGCTTCATGATTACTTAAGCGTGGCCTGGGGCGAGCGCTTCATCAACTCGGTCAGCTTGTCGTGGGGCAGAGCTTCGACGGTGTGGCCATCAATGCCTGTCATGGTTTGGGCAGCCACCATGGCGTTGACAATCGCTTCCTCCGTGGCTTCGACGGTCGCCTGAAACAACGGGGAAATTCGTTCGTTCGAAACCGTCAGAACAGAATTGGGTCCGGGCTCTTTGTCGGCGCCACGATTTGCAGTGGAGAAGGCAATGAAAATATCGCCGGAAGAATTTCCTGAGCTGGAACCGGTGCGAGCAAGGCCCATGGTCGCGCGGCGGGCAAGGCGCTTCAATTGCGTAGGCAACAGCGGGGCATCCGTCGCTACGACAATGATGATGGAACCGACATCACCCTTCATCTCGGGATCCGCCATCGCCTTGTCAGGGGCTGCGGGAATGAGCTTACCCACGGGCACGCCGGCGATGGTGAGTTGGGGACGCCTGCCGCAGTTGCATTGCACCAGCACACCGACGGTGTAACCACCGGCATCGGCGGAAAGCACACGGGAAGCAGTTCCGTCTCCACCTTTGAATCCATAGCAGACCATGCCGGTACCTCCGCCTACGTTGCCCTCAGGAACCGGGCCGCCCTTGGCGGTGTTGAGTGCGGCGAACACGTCAGCCTGGTGAACATGGAAGCCGTTTATGTCGTTTAGGGAGCCGTCCCAGGTTTCGGCAACCACTGGCAGCGACCAGGGTTGCAAGGTGATGCGGCCGTTTTGCACGAACCAGGCGATGATGGAATCGCGAACCATGCCAACCGAGTGGGTGTTGGTAATGGCAACGGGGCCCTCGAGAAAACCGGATTCTTCCACCCAGGTGGTGCCGGTCATTTCACCGTTTCCGTTTTGTGAGAACCATCCAGCGTAAACCGGATCCCCATCTTCGCGGCCACGAGGAAAGACCACGGTCACACCAGTGCGGACCGGTCCCTGGCCGGTGATCAACTTCCCCTCACCGCGGATCAGGGTTGTATCGCCTACTTCCACTCCTTTGACATCCGTGATCGCATCCAGCAGGCCCGGCGTGCCGTCGAACGGTACGCCGAGGGCGCGGGCGCGGGGCGCTGATTGGGTGAATCCTGTCACGCAAACCATCAGCAAGGGTGGAAGAAGGCGCAAATTCATGGGCGAAGTCTACCACGGGGTCATTGCTTATCCGCGCCGGATTACACGCGGGGCCTGTTCAATAGGAAATCACTTGAGGAACAGGGAAAGCGTTCGAAACAATTCGTTTTCGGCCCACGTACGCTGGGGCGAACGTGGGGCACCCGTCATTTTCCTCAACGTTGGCGTGAAGCGTGCTCTGGATGTCACTGGAGTTTTAATTCCATCCCTTTGCCATCGTCGGCCACATTCACAAAGATCCCATGGGGAAGGTTATCTATCTCTTGCGGTGTCGTCTGGCCATTGACCAGGACTCGATTTTGCCTGGGTGTCCAGCCAAAGATCTCCGCATGGATTTGCTTCCACCAGGCGGGGTAGGGTCCTTGATGCTCGCCGATCGAAAGCTCCAGGCCATCTGGAGTGACCTTACAGCCAAAGTGCATCCTTAGAGTGTCGCCGCGCTCAAAGGCGTTGGATTTGCCGTCATCCAGATACAAATCTCCACTGCACGAGCTTCCTGCATAGACGCGCAGCGTTAACGGACCGTCGGGTGTTTCGCTTGTGCTTTGTACGAGCGGTTGCATGGGCAGAATCGCACCGGCACGCACAAAGACGGGGAGCATGGCCAATTCAGGCTGGACCTGGACGGACGAGGGCGGCGGGCTTGCAATCTGCAGCGATACGCCGGCGGTAGGGGGCGGCGGTACCTTCGCACCCGTCCAATAGTCGTACCAGTCAGGCGAGGGAAGTTCGACGGTGTACGCATCCGGCGCTTCGGGATACGGAGAAGGGGCGATCAGGAGATCCGGACCGAGCAGGAACTCTGCCGCAGCAGCCTGATCTATGTCGATGGGATGTCCATCCGCCATCGCATTGGGAAACTCGAGAAAGAGCGGCCGCAGCATGGGAAGACCGGTTCGCGAACTCTCGTCCGCGAGCCGGTAAAGATAAGGCATCAGGCGATAGCGCTCCTCAATGAAGCGACGCCGGATGGCTTCCTGCTCGGAACCTCCCACCCAGGGCTCCTGGTCGCCAGTGCCCTTCTCGGTATGGTCGCGGTCGATAGGCTGGAATGCCGCCACTTCCAGCCACTTGGTAAGCAGCTCAGCACCCGCGGTTCCCGCGAATCCGCCGGCATCGGCACCGCTCAACCCGAACCCACTCAGACCAAGATTTTCGAGCATCGGAGTGGTCATGCGCAGATGGTTCCAGGTACTGCTGTTGTCTCCCGTCCATGTCGCGCCGTACCTCTGGCCACCAGCGTAGGAGGCGCGCGTAAGCACCATGGGCCGCAGATCGGGACTCAGTTTCTGCAGACCCTCGAAGGTCGCGCGCGCATTTTGCATACCGTAGACGTTGTGTATCTCCGCATGGGTCGCGGTGCGTTTCACGAAGCCTGGTTCATCGATGCGATGAACGACATCGAGAGGCATGGTCCCCGAGGGGGTACGGAAGACGGAAGGTTCGTTCATGTCATCCCAAAAGCCGGAAACGCCCTGGCGGTGGAGATCCTGATACAACGTGCCGAACCAGGCGCGGGTTTGCTGCCGGGTAAAGTCGGGGAAGACGCTGGGGCCGGGCCATACTTCCCCAACATAGACGGAGCCATTGGGTTTTTTGACGAACTGATCGGCGGCCATCCCGCTGTCGTACGGCAGGTATTTTTGGTTCGGAGCTTCGGCGATATGAAGATCAGTGATGGTTACCACATGAAAGTTTTCGGCTTTGAGCCGCGCCAACATTCCGGGAAAATCCGGAAATTTAATGCAGTCGACGGTGAAGGGAAAATTCTTATCCTGAAATTCGATGTCCAGATAGATCGCATCAGCAGGTATCCTGTCAGCCCGCAGGCGATGGGCGATCTCCAGCACTCTGGACTGCGGAACATAACTATAGCGAGACTGCTGGAAGCCCAGCATCCACATGGGAGGGAGCGGAGGCTTGCCCGTGAGCCACGCATACGATTCGAGGACCTGCCGGGGGGAGGGCCCGTAAATGAGGTAGTAGTTCAAGGGACCATCTACCGCTCCAAAGGAGTAGACGTCCGGGGCCGTCTTGCCAAAATCGAAGCTGCTGCGCCAGGTGTTGTCGAGCAGCACACCCACGGCGCGCCCGGCGTGGAAGGTCATAAAAAAAGGAATGGCTTTGTAGATCGGGTCGGTTGATTCCTGAAAGCGGTAGGCGTCGGTGTTCCACAGACTGAAAGCCTGGTTGCGCCGATCGAGTGGGCCCGTCTTGTCCCCAAGGCCGAAGTAGTGCTCATCTGCCGGCATGGTCTTGTACACACGGAATGCTTTTCCATCAAACTGCGCACGGCGGGCGTCTTCATTCAACACGTTGCCGGCCTGGTCGAGAATCGTGATGCGCAGCGTCTTGCGGTCGACCACTACTCGCAGAGCGCTGGTGTGGAACCCTGCCGAGGCCGGAGTGCTCTCTGGCGTAACAGTCGCTGAGCTGGTCCTGGAGCCAGGGAGGACGGCCCAGGATGCGTCCTCCGGGAGCGCTCCGCTGGGCACGATGCGCACGCGCAACAGGTCGTCACGCAGCGCTGTAATTTGCTCGCGCTCCGTCGCACTCCGAATATCGATTCCGTTGGGCAGCGGCGTGACTCGGGCCAGCTGGGCAGCCGAGGGCAAAGAAAAGAGGGTGCAAGAGACAACACTGAGCGGCCATGAGCTGCGGATTCTCATTCTCGAACGGGTCAACTTTCCTTTTAATTTCTGCTTCAGGGGGTTGATTTTGGTAGATCATCCCCGGCCGGCTGGCTGGAATCTTCGAGCGCGGTGACCGCTCCTTTTCGCCGTTGTTGTTCCATCACTTTCACCTGCTGCATGGCTGCTTCTGCTTTTTTGGTCTCGCCGGCCTTGCGATACATGCGAGCAAGCTTGTAGTAGGTGCTGCCATCCCGATCTGCGGCGAGGCCCATCTCCAGTTGGGCGATCGCGTCCTGGGTTCTTCCCGTCTCGGCATAGACCGTGCCCAGCAGCGCGTGCACATGCGGCAGCATTTGCGGCTTCGCTGCGAGACCCTTCTGCAGGAACGGTTCGGCGCCCGCAAGGTCGTGGCGCGCAATCAACGCCTCGCCCATCAGCAGATTCAACTCCGGGTCGCCTGGGCTGGCGGTCAAGGCGCTGCTTGCGGTCGTCATCGTGGCGTCGATGTTCGCATCGCCAAAATATGCGTAGGCCAGGCCAAGCAGCGCGGCGTGATCCGCGGGGGACATCTCCAATGCCATCTTGTATTGAGTTTGGGCATCGTCATAACGCTGCCGCTGGCGATACATATCTCCCAGCAATACGTGACTGGGGGCAGAGTTCGGCGCCATCTGCTCGAAGCGTGCCAACGATTGAAGAGCTAAGGCCTGGTTTGCTTTGATGGACCAATAGAGCCCGCTCACCGGATGAGATGGCCGGGCGGCCAGTGTCTCCCCTGCACTCGACGCGAGCGCATAATCACCGGAATAATAGGCGCAAGCGGAAAGCTGCAGCAATTCACTTTCGCTTCGGCCCGGTAAATTATTCCTGGACGTCGCTGCGCATTCTGGTCCTGCATGCTCAGTCCGCGCCGCGGTCAACGACTGATACACATCGGCTTCCATTCTTCCAGAAGCTTGCTCCTGCTTCAGGAACTCGGCAATCCCGCACTCCGCGTGCTCCTGCGCGAATTCCGAAGCAGCATCCTGCCATTTTTGGTGCTTGACGTACATGAATCCGAAGGACGCGTGCAGGCAGGGCGGCTGCGGCTGGAGAGCGATCGCCTTCGTGAATGAATCCGTTGCTTCGAGATATCTCGATTGCCGGACCATCGACTCGGCATAGAGCGCCTGTGCGTAGGAAGAGTGCGGGGCGTCGGTGGACAACCTGCGCGCATCCTCTTCTACCTGGTCGAGGTACGCCATTCCCTGGCCGAGCCATGCGTTGCTTTGCTTCGGATCGAGCTCGGTTGCATGGCTAAACTCCCGTGCTGCCGCGGGAAAATTGCCGGCAGCGGAATAGGCCCGTCCCAGCTCAAGTGGCGCTTCCGGATCTGTCTTGTTCATCCGTTCCGCCTTGACCAGGAATTGAATGGCCGTGTTGGTGTTCCCCGCATGCAGTTCGTCAATCCCCAGGAAAAGGTTGGGGACATAGAGCCCGGGCTTGAGACGGATTGCCTGCTGGAAGCTTCGGATCGCTTCGGCATAGTCTCCCCCTTCGTGCTCCATCAGCCCCAGGTTGGCCCACATTTCCGCACTCTCGGGATGGATCTTCACCGCTTGCTTGTAACTTTCCGCAGCCGCCTTGAAATCATTCCTGCCCATTGCTGCCTGAGCCGCGGCAACGACCGCCGCATACCTGGCCGCTGAGTCCTGCTGGCTAACCCCGGACGCAGGAATAGCCAACAGGAGCAGGAACAGCCATGTGCAGCGGATTTTCAATGAGGCATCACCAATAGAATTTCCCTGCAAATTGAACCGTTCTGCTGGGAAAGGCGTTGGTGATCTGTCCCAGACTCGAGGAACAGCTGGCTTGTGCATTTGGATCGCAGCCGGTGTAACTCTCACCTCCACCCGCTGGGGCATAGAACTGCGGGTGGTTGAAGGTATTAAACATCTCCGCCCGGAACTGTAATCGCCTGGATTCACCGAGCCCCCAATTCTTCATGATCGAAGTATCCCAGTTCTGGTAACCGGGACCACGCAGATAAGAGAAGAAGCGGGGGGCCGTGCCAAACGTTCCGTAGGGCGCGTAAGCAAAGGCAGCGGTGTTGAACCACTCGTGGATCGTTGGATTCGATACGTGGACGTTGCCAACCACGTCCGGCCTTGGATTGCCTCCGTAGGAGGCAATATCGTTTCCTCCCACGCTGATGGGAATGCCCTGCTTGAAGCTGGCAATCTGCGAGACCTCCCAACCACCGATCACGGCATCGGTGAGACGGTTGAAGTTTGAGCCGACGGCCTTACCCCGGCCAACCGGAAGTTGATAAACGTAGCTGGCGACCAGGGCATGAGGGATATCGGATCCATCCACGCTCTTCTCTGCCGCCAGGTTGTAGTTGTTGGCTGGTCCCGGGTTGCCGGAGTACGACCACGAGTTGTTGCCCTCGACATTGTCGAGGAACTTCGAATAGGTGTAAGAAACCAGCGCGGTGAGGCCCTGACTGAAACGGTGATTGTAGCTGACCTGCAATGCGTTGTAGTTAGAGAAGCCTACCGGCGCATCGTTCTCGGTCACCCCGCAATACTGTGAATACGGGGCGAGCAGCTGCGATTGCACCACGGTTGGCTGATCGAGACCGCAGGAGCTGGTTCCGGCGGCAATGTGCCCGTAGAAGGGGTTGGGAACCAGGGCGTTCAATGCCGATTGGCCCATGGGGAGATAGCTCGGGTTCAACTGGGTTCGGTTGAGATTGCTGGTGATGATGTGAATGCCATGGTTGCCCACGTAATTCACGTCGAGGCGGTCGTTGGGTGTGACGGCATACTGCCAGCCGAGGAGGTACTGCTGCACATAGCTTGATTTGCGCGAGATGAAATTGCTGGTAACGCCGTTGCCCACTTGCTGCAGTTCACCCAGAGAGTTCCCGGTAATCGGAATAAACCCATTGGGCCACGGATTCGCAACCGTAACTGCGGGGTTTGGGCTGATGGTATTCAGGGTAACGGGTGAGACCGTGGTGCTGGCAAATCCAGCGCTTTCCGTCTCGAAACAGCAGGAGATGGATGGAGGATAGAAGATTCCATACCCACCACGCGCCACGAACTTCGGAGACACCTGGTAGGTGAACCCAATGCGCGGCGCCACGTTGCCGAAGTTCGTGTTGTAAGAGCTGCGGTTGCTGGAGGAGAGGAACTGCAGCGCACCCGGGAGAGTCTCCCCGACAGGCCCACTAATGGGGTTGATGGCAGTCGGATTGAAGACCGACGAAACATTGTGGCGATAGGTAGGTGCGGTTTGAATTTCATACCGAATCCCGAGATTCAGTGTGAGCTTGGGGAGAGCATTCCAGTCATCCTGCACATACCAACCGAAATAGTGGGTGGCTACCGCTGGGTTGTAGGTGGTCCCTGCAGACGTGGGGTTCTTGCCCGCGGGTGCCGTGTTGTCGAGCACTCCCATTAACAACTGCGCCACTCCGTTGCCGGTGGAAAATCCGGTCGGGTTGTTCGGGTCAGGCCCGCTGGTGAAGGTGCCCCCGGAATCGAGAGTGGATTGGAAGTAGTTTGCCTGGTCGTCCTCGAGCTCGACCCCCATGAATCCGAAGTTCACCGTATGCCGTCCCAACGACTTGATGAAGTCGGTCGAAACGCTGCCGATGGGGCCGTGGTTGGTCACGGTCTCATTAGTAAGCGGACCGAGAGGCGACACGCCACCGATGTTCACGATGGGAAACTCTGGACTGTTTTGATCCAGATACGACGGCAATCCTATGCTCGACGGCTTGAACCCTCTCGATTGGTTAGTCGAGGTCTCGTGCCAAAGCTCGACCCCGGCCAGAATATTCATGGTGAAGGTGGGGGTGAAGACCTGGCTGAATCCGGCAGCCATGTTGTAGCGATTGTTAGGCCTGGCATTGCCCGGTCCCGCCGGATTGTTGCCACCCCAAAACTCCGGGGTCCCGGTCTTGAACTCCTGCTTATACGAGTAGCGGAAGTAGATCCGCGAAGAGTCTTTGATGTTGTGGTCGGCCCTGATCAGATACTCGTTCGAGTGTGCGGGAGCTGTCCCGGAAGCAATGAAATTATTGTTGAGCCCGGATCCAGTCGGGGTCGGATAGTAGCCGACGAGTTTTGCGCCGATGGCATCGAGCGGGCCCAGCGTAGTGATGTCGTTATTGGCGATGGGGTCGCGAATATAGCCAGTCTTGGTCGCGATCAGGCCAGTCGTCGGATCGACCGCGCCCTGGGTAATCGCACGCGTGCTCCGAGGATTGTAGATCTGCCCTACGAAGATCGGCCGTCCCAATGCATCGGTGCCCTGCTGAGGACCGAGCAACTCGGCAAAGTGACCAGCGCGAAAATTCGCGTCCGGAACGGTGAAGGTGGAATTCGTCGGCGTGGCTAGGGTAAGTCTTTCGAAGAGACCGAAGATGAAGGTCTTCTCTCTCTGCCGGTAAAGTCCAGGAATGTACAGCGGGCCGCCCGCTGAACCGCCGTATTGATTGCGGTTGAAACTTTCTCTGGCCAGTCCGTTGTGGTTATTGAACCAGAGATTGGAATCGAGGACCGAGTTTCTGTAGAACTCATAGACGTCGCCGTGGAAAGCGTTGGACCCGGACTTGGTGACCACGTTGACGACGTTGCCGGTGCTCCATCCGTATTGGGCGGTAAAGGAATTGTTCTGAATCTTGAACTCCTGCACCGAATCCACCGACGGCACGTAGTCTACCGCGCCCCATTCCGGATCGGTGTCCCAGGCGCCATCCAGCAGGTAAGCCGAGGTTCCAAAGAATCCGCCCGCAAAGTTGAGAAAGGAGATGTCCTGATCGGCGTTGTCGGTGCTGGGACCGCCGCCGCCCAACAGCATCTGGCTCTCCGAGGTGTTGTTCACCGAGGAGTTCAGGGTCGCGAGGCCATAGACATTGCGAAGATTGAGCGGGAGCTCGACAACTTCTTTGGCGTCGATATCGGCGGCTATGTTGGCGTTCTGGGTATTCAGATTGGACGCCTGCGCGTTGACGACCACCTGTTGCTCCTGGGTTCCCAGCGTTAGCGTCACGTTCTGGACGGCTGACTGGGTGGCATCAAGAAGGATCCCGTTCTGTGCATAAGGACGAAAGCCATCCATCTTGATCGTCAGCCCGTAGGTGCCGGGGGGCAATTGAACGAATGAGAAACGGCCGCTGGCGTTGCTGGTGGCCTCACGGGTGGTGCCCGTCTCCGGGCTGTTGAGGGTTACCTTAGCTCCGGGAATCAGCGCGCCGCCGGGATCATTGACGGTTCCGCTCAGGGTTGCGGTGGTGGTGGCCAATTGTGCATTGGCTCGGCATGACCCAGTCACCAGGACTGCCAGCAGAACCGTGACGATGCTGCAAAAGGAACGTCCTTTGCTCACTCCAGCCTCCTAAAAAACTGCCAGTTCGAGCATTCCCCCGTTTTTCGCGGTTTAAAAAGCTGGAATGCTTCGACGGCAGCCCTTATAGCGGTTGGAATTTTTCCTGCGTAAGGTCCTTGCGGTAAACGGACCATTCTTATCCGTTAAGACCCAAGGCAAAATTATTGATTTAATAGGAACTTACGATATTGACTTGGCTGTCATGCGATGGCCGCTCAGGCGTATAATTCACCCCGTGCTTGAGAGCAGTCCATGTTGAATGATTCCGCTACGGCCACCGCACCGCTCACGGATGAAGAGAGAGCGGCGATTCACGAGCAGTTGGAACGGCTGCTGAGCAACTCTCATTTCAAGCAAAGTCGTCGATTTCCGTCTTTTCTACGTTTTGTCATAGACCAGACTCTTCAGGGCCAAACGGACCTACTCAAGGAACGAACCCTGGGCATTGAAATCTTCGGCCGGGAAGCCGACTACGATACGGCATCCGACCCGATTGTCCGGGTGACAGCAACCGAAATCCGCAAGCGCATCGCACAGTATTACCAGGAACCCGGACACGAGACCGAACTTCGGGTTTCGCTTCCCGCAGGCTCCTATATCCCTCAATTTCACTGGCCGCAGGCGCCAAGGGAAACCAGCCACACGGAAATGGTGGTCGCCTCGCCCCCATCCGTTCTGGCCGAACCCCTGGAGGTGCAAACCGTACCGGAGCTGACCCAGCGAGGCTTCTGGCGACCCGCTACCCTTGGGATTCTCGCGGTCGTCTTATGCGCGGCCGCAGTCTATCTATGGCATTCGGCACAACGTTCTGCCTTCGACTTCTTTTGGGGTCCATTGATCAAGTCGAGCGATCCGGTGCTGTTTTGTGTCGCCGACCAGAGCCGCTACTCCACCATCACCCTGCGTGATGCCGCTGACCCTTCCCGCCAGACCCAGCTGCAAGACAATTTAACCGCCATCATCATTGACGACCTGAACCCGATCGTCCGGGTGGCGGGCCTGCTGCAATCCAATGGCAAGAAATACACCTTAAAAGGTGAGGGCACGACCAATCTCATGGATTTGCGCAATGGACCCACGGTCTTCATCGGCGCCTTTGACAACGCCTGGACCCTTCGGCTCACCGCACCCTTGCGCTACCACTTCGCGAACAACCCGGATATGACGGATTTCGCCATCGTCGACAGCACCAAACCTGGGCAGCCGGGCTGGGTGGTCAATCGCTTCCAGCAAATGACCACCAACAACTATCGCGATTACGCTATTGTTGCCCGGTTTACCGATAGCACCACCGGCAAGCTGGCTGTAGTGGCCGCCGGAGTGGCCCGGGGAGGAACCCGGGTCGCAACCGAATACCTGACCGATCCTGCTGACCTGGCGCAACTTGAACGAGCAGCCGGGGGCAAGAAAAACATGGAAGTTGTACTCAGCACGCAGATCATCGACGGCGAGCCCGGAACTCCCAAGGTGGAAGCTAGCTACTTTTGGTAGCGCCCTTGTCCTCGAGTTTCATGGCCTCGGGATCCCAGTGCACCACCGAGCCGTGTTCGTAGCTGAGGTTACCGAGCAAGGCAGCTCCGGCAGCGCGGAAACCAAATACCGCATCTTCCACCACGGGTTGACGCGACCGCACAGACGCGAAGAAATTTTTGAAGTGGTCGTAACTGTCGCTGTATCCAGGCGCCGCTACGTATTTTTCGTATCCCAGCTGCGGTTCTCCCATGGGGTGCTCGCGGGGATACTTTTCCCGGTAGTCTACCAGGATTTTCTTTTGCATCGCGTCGGTAAAGGTTCCAATCATCAGGCCTGGCTCCTTTTCGCGAGGTGTCCGGCTCACGATGACGCTGTTCCCTGCGATCTCCATCGTGCCTTCGGAGCCAGTGAAGATCAGCCCCTCGTTTTCCTCGCCCCCATCCACGAAGTTCACCCGCAGGCTCAAATTGAAGCCCTGGGGATAGTCAAAGAGACCAAGCATCACGTCGGGCACGTCTCGCCCGTCTTTCCAGAAACGTAGACCTCCGGTTGCCATGGCACGTGTTGGCCCATGGGAACCGGTGATGAAGTGAGTTCCGCTAAACAGGTGGACGAAGAGATCACCGGCCACACCGCTGCCGTAGGCCTTCCATTTACGCCATTGGAAAAAGTGTTCGCCGTTAAAGGGTATCTGCGGTGCGGTGCCGAGAAAGCGAGGCCAGTCACATGTCTCGGTCGAGGCGTCGGGGGGCACGGTGTAGTTCCAGGCGCCAATCGACGAATTGCGATCCCAGCGCGCGGTCACCATGTTCAGTTGTCCAATAGCACCGGCGGCGAGCAGCTCTTTTGCTTTGATATAGATCACCGAGCTCACGCGCTGGCTTCCGACCTGGATGATGCGGTTGTTGGCACGTGCGGCCTCAATCATCTGCGGCCCGTCGGCATACAGATGAATCATCGGCTTCTCGCAATAAACATCTTTACCGGCCTTCATGGCGTCCACCGCAACCTGCTTGTGCCAGTGGTCGGGGGTACCGATGATGACGGCGTCGATGTCTTTGCGTTCCAGGATCTCGGCGTAGTTGCGGGTGGTGAATAGGTCGTTGCCCCAGAGTTCCTTGCTGTGCTCGAGCCGGCCGGTGTAACAATCCGCGACCGCGACCAGCTTCACTCCGGGAACCTGCACCGCGACCCTGGTGTCTCCCTGGCCCTGGCCCCCGGCGCCGATCAGCGCGATCTGGATCTGGTCGTTCGGCGCGACAGGCTTGGCAGGCTCGGATTGAGCCTGGGCCAACAAATGTGTTTTCGGCCCCAGCAGCGTCTCTACCGTTGCCGCCGCCCCGGCTACCTTAAGAAAATTCCTGCGATTTAAATCGAGCACTGTCGTCCTCACAGCTGAAAGTTTCCGTCGTCTGTAACCATACAGCCTGGGCGTATCGGAAGGCACGGTTGGCTCAACCCAGGACTGCGTCCTGGGCTACTTTCAGCACTTTCAACCGTCCCTCCGGGACTCGGTCATCTTCGAGTCGAAGCAGCAGAAGCGATCGTTGGGCTGCGCCCATCATTTTCGGCCAACGTATCCCGATTTCTTGCATGGGGCCCCACCAATATCGGCGTGTGCGGCTTTCATGAAGGAAAGCCGCATGAATTTCGCCGACGCCAGAAAGCTCGACAGGGAATCCGGAGTACGCTTAGGCGAATGCGCGGCACCCGTCGATTGCCTCCGAGGCTGCTATGACACAGGCTCCTTCGGGACTAAGCGGGACGGCGCATTCGGCGGCGGTTTCCTACTCTTCGCTCCCTCTAGCCCCGTTTGGAAACAAAGGGGTTACCGGCGAGAACGAAGCGGGCGGGACGGTCCGCGTCTTTGCTGATACCGATCCGGGGCGTCACCAGGATTTCACCCGCCACAAATCCGTCATCCCTGATCTGCAATTCCGATTTGGGCGAGGTAAAATCGGCGCCGTTGTCACGCTCCCGCGTCACCCCGAAAGCCTGGCATAGCCGCCCTGGGCCAGAAGTCAGGGCGGCCACCCTGTTCGCAGGCACTCCTCGGGCCCTCGCCATTGCCTCCAGGCCGCTGACCGGTTCAAGCGCCCGGAACAGGACGCCGCCGGGTATGCCATCCGGCTCGCAGGAGGCATTCAGGCAAAAATACATGCCGTAGATGAAGTAAACGTAGGCATGGCCAGGGGGCCCGAAGAGAACGGCGTTTCTTGCCGTTCTGCCGGCAAAGGAGTGCGACGCAGGATCGGCCTCGCCGAAGTAAGCTTCTACCTCGACAATGCGGCCCGCCATCTCCCCTCGCACCAGCAACTTACCCAGAAGCTTTTGGGCGACCAAGTCGGGGGAATCCAGGTAAAAGTCTCGCGGAACGAGAGCCGCCCCTTTACGGACCTTAGCCACGCGCTGCTTTGACAGCGGCAAGAACCTCTTCGGCGTGCCCCTCCGGCTTTACCTTGGGAAAGATCTTGAGCAGCTTCTGATCGGGCCCAATGAGGAAGGTGGTCCGCTCAATCCCGATCACTTTCTTGCCATACATGTTCTTTTCCTTGAGAACATCAAACTGTTTGCAGACTACTTCGTCTACATCTGCAAGGAGGGTATAAGGCAAGTTGTACTTGTCTTTGAATTTCTTCTGCGCCTTTGGCGTGTCGCGCGAGATCCCCAGAACGACAGCACCAGCCTGCTGTATCTTTTTGAAGACATCCCGAAAGCCGCAGGCTTCGATGGTGCAGCCGGGAGTGTCGGCCCGCGGATAGAAGAAAAGCACCACCGGTTTGCCGCTAAAATCCTTCAGGTGCACGGTCTTGTCTTCTTCTGTCTGAAGCGTAAAGTCGGCTACCTTGTCGTTCACTTGCATGAAAAGAGTCCTTCCCCAAAACGAGATGCGATGCAACGAGATTATTCCATGATGACCAATGCCGCACGTGGTCTGGTTCTGCTGCTTGCGCTGGCCGCGCCCGCCAGCGGGCAGTACCCAGGACGTCTCGACAACAACAAGAAGGCCGCGCCCTCGGTTCGCGCAATTGCCGTACTGGAGTGGACTGGAGAGAGTGGGAAGCCGAGCGCCAGCCGCATCATACCCATCTCTGTCTTCGACGGGGAACAGTATCAACCGGGTGGGCTCTACCTGGCAAAGCCCGAACCCCTGGCTCTAGAACCGGGAACCGAATATGTGCTCGAGGATGCGGGTGTTGCCCGCGGACTTTTCGACATCAATACGGCACACGACGTGGACGGCTACTGGTTTGGCTATGGGGCGTGGAAGCCCATGGCAGCTCCGGCCAAACGTGCCAAGCCGAAGCAGGGCAGAAACATGCCCCAGGTGGTAACGGATGCGGGCACTGGCCGCCCGCATTTCAAGGGCCGGGATACCAGCGGCAGTTCTGGTTCGACTGATTCCTCTTCGTCTCCGAGCAGCTCGTCGGCTCCCAGTAATCCCCCACCCTCCGGCGATCCGGATCGCCCCACGTTGCGCCGGCGGTCCGATTCATCTTCTTCCTCGCCGGCCCCCAGTGCCAGCGCCGGCAGCACGGACGCCGCCCCGGAGACCCCAATGGGGGGCGCGGACCCTGACCGGCCGCGCATCGTTCACGGTCAGCAGACCCCGACCGACGACTATCAGCCGGCCCAACTCACCGGGGTTCCCTCCGGCATCCAGCAAATGATCGCAGTTTCCGATGCCAGCGATCGCGAGTCGCATCCCTTCGTTTATCTGTGGGCCGATCCGGCGGACGCTACCAAGATGCAGGAGCAAATGGAGGTCGCGGCTGCCAACGCCATCGCGGCTACGGCACCGCCGGTGAAGACCACGACCAGATCACACACGGCAACTACGCCGGCACAACGGCGCAAGGCGGCCGCAACACCACCCACCCCCCCTAAGCCGGTGTTTACTAATGAGCGCTTCAAGGCCTATGAGCTGACCTTCAGCGGCGGGGCGACGCTGGTCTTCACCGCAGAGACCCAGGATCACGCCGGAAAAACGAAATACGTCACCCTGATCGCGCAACCGGACTTCAACGGTGTCCCCAAGGTATTGTTCAAGTCCGTGACCGACGACGATCACCTGGACGTTACACCGAAAATGCGGCTGGTCGATGCGGTGGATGCGCGAGCGAATAATCGCGGAGACCTGGTCTTTGAACTGCGCAGCAGCCGCGATCGTGAATTCGTGATTTACCGTATATCCGCCGGGCAGGCA
Source organism: Acidobacteriaceae bacterium (assembly GCA_049522955.1). Taxonomy (GTDB): domain Bacteria; phylum Acidobacteriota; class Terriglobia; order Terriglobales; family Acidobacteriaceae; genus PALSA-350. The sequence goes on along the minus strand of JBEKNJ010000015.1, from coordinate 2,931 downwards.
GAGCAGGTCTTTACCACGGGCTCGCTGCCCAATTCACAAGGCTAATAGGGCGATCAGTTGGCGGCGACGAGCATAACCATGCTTGGGGTTATGCTGCAGGCGGCCGGTGATGGGGCGTGCCATGTGGTGCCGTCAGCATAGGTAACCGAGTTCAAATCGATGGAAGTGACCGCGGTGAAGTGATTCAGCGAAAGGTCATGGGAGGCTTGGCTTTTGCCTTTTACGCCCACTGCGACATCGATTGTCTTTGCCAGGTCGGGCTCATTCGAGCCGGCAGACAGGTCCATGGCTTTCGGCTTGTTTCTAAAGCCATGAGCGGTGAATTGCGCGCTCACGATATCCCGCGATGAGGGATTGGTGAGCGTGAGGTGAAGCCGCTGCAATTGAGGGACCACCTGCTTCCCGGGGGCGATGCTAGCGGCGTTCATGCTGACTGGAGTTTGCGTTGCATGGCGTGCCTGGATGTCGACGGGACAACCGGCCGATGTGTTCTCAGAAAGATGCAGCGTGGCCGGCTGTTGTGCAACAGCAAGGGTGCTTATCAGCAGGAAGGCGAGTGGGAGGCTACTAAGGCGATTCATACCTACCTCCAGGTTCGTGCGTAGGCTATAAGCGAAAGATACTCCTGCGCGAGCTTGCCCGGCAACAGATCGGAGGGTGATGAACTCCTGGTTTCGAGAGGAACGCCCATTTAGGTTGCGTGGGTTATGTACGAGCTGAAGCTCGTACCCTTCATTAGCCCCTGAGGGGCTCCTTCCAGAAAAGAGGCTTCCCTCAGCGGCTAAAGCCGCAAATCGTTGGTGCGGTGATAACGAACGGCCAGAAGACTCGATTGGCGTACATGATTGGTTGGTCCGCGCGAGGACCCAAAAGGAACCCCGACTTTGGCGGGAGAATCTGTTTGCCTTCGGTCACTGATTTGTTGCGGGGCCAGAGATCAGGGTGTGGGCAACTTGGTGTTGTCCCAGCCGCCGCCCAGGGCTTTCACGAGTTGCACGCTGGCGGCAAATTGGCGGGTGGTAATGTCAGCGGCCGTGCGCTCGTTGGCCAACTGCGTAGCCTGTGCCGTGATCACCTCAAGGTAAGTGGTAACCCCGCCCTTGTAACGGTTGGTTGAGATCAGAAGCGAACGTCGTGCGGATTCAACCGCCCGTTGTTGCGCCGCCGATTCGCTATTCAAAATGCGTAAACCGGAAAGATTGTCCTCAACCTCCTGGAAGGCCTGCAGCACCGTCTCACGATAGTTGGCCACGTTGATCTCATAACCGTGCCGCGCCTCTTCAGTCAGAGCGTGGCGACGCCCGGCATCGAAGAGCAACTCGACAGCCGAGCCGCCTAGCGACCATAACGAACTGGGTCCCTGAAGCAGCGTACCCGCGCTCTTGCTCTCGAAGCCGCCAGTGCCCGTGATGTTGATGGTGGGGTAATACGCCGCGATTGCGATCCCTATCTGGGCATTGGCCGCATTTGCCCGACGCTCCGCGGCGGCGACATCGGGACGACGCTCCAGCAATTGCGAAGGCACGCCCACAGGAACCTGTGGCAGTTGCAAATCGAGCGGAGCAAACGCCAGCGAGAAGCTCGACGCGGGCACCCCGGTAAGGGTCGCGATGGCATGTTCATATTGAGCCCGCGCGACACCAACGTCAATGGCCTGGGCACGCGTCTGGTCCAGCTGGGTTTGCGCCAACGCCACATCGGAATCGGTGGCGACTCCACCCGTGAAGCGGGTCTTTGTTAGATCCAGGTACTGCTCATATTGCTGCACCGTGTTGTCCAGCAATCGCTGCTGGGTGTCCAGGCCGCGCAATTCGAAATAATCCGTCGCCAGCTCCGAGCGTAAGCTCAAATCGACGTTCGCCAGGTCAGCCGCCGTGGCCTGGGTAGTGGCTCGCTGTGCTTCCACTTGTCTGCGGATGTTGCCCCATAGATCCGGCTCCCAGGAAACCTCCCCCTGGAGAAATAAGTCGTTATAGGTGCTCTTACTGCCGGGAACATACAACGGACGGTTTTGTGACTGGCGTTCGCGAGTGGCCGATGGGCCCACCTGCACGGTTGGATAATACTGCGAGCGATAGAACTGGATAGCCGCCCGGGCCTGCATGTACTGCTCGTAGGAGGCCTTAAGCGTTTGGTTGGAAACTGCAACCTGCTGCTCCAGCTTATCCAGTTGCGGGTCCTGATAGATCTCCCACCAATTAGCACGGAGCGTGCTGTCGTTCGGAGACACCTGTTTCCACCCGCCCCCTGGAAGGTCGGGCGGTGGGACGACTGCGCTCTCCTTAAATGCCGGCGCCGCAGGCGCGGCGGGCCGATGATAATTGGGTCCCACGGTGCAACCGGAGACGAGCAGTACCGTCGCGAACAGGCATCGAACGCTCACATGCGTATCTTGAAGCCTCATTCCGGCGCGCTCCTGGAAGGAGCGTGATTGGGCTGATTTGCGGGACGAACCACGTGCACCGGCTCTCCATCAATCAACGAGTCGGGTGGATTTTGGATCACTTGCGAATCAGCGTCGAGGCCAGTGATGACCTGGACGGTAGATCCATCATCCTCGCCAAGCGTCACCCGGACAAGCTTGGCCTGATCCCCGTTAGCCCCTTTCACGACCGTACCGACCTGCAAACCCTGGGCACGGAAGATCAGGGCTGAAACAGGAATGATGAAAGGCACGGTGGCGTTATTCAGGTCCATGTGAACTTCGGTATACGCGCCGGGCATGAGCTTGCCATCCCGGTTGTCCACATCGATTTCGACCAGCAAGGTACGCGAACTGGGATCGATCGCCTTGGCCGTGCGCACCAGCTTGCCGGTAAAGGTCTGCCCAGGAAACTCGGACATCGTAAGCCGCGCCGTGGCGCCGGGAACCGCACTCTGGGAGTAGACTTGCGGAACATTCACATAGACGCGCAGGATGCGGATGTCAGA
>JBEKNJ010000014.1:0-108589 GCA_049522955.1 Acidobacteriaceae bacterium | reverse complement strand
TGAAGCCAAGGAAGAGCTGAAGGAGATTATTGAGTTTCTGCGCGAAGCCCAGAAGTTCCAGAAGCTGGGTGGCCGCATTCCCAAGGGCGTGCTTCTCGTAGGACCTCCAGGAACTGGTAAGACCTTGTTGGCTCGGGCAGTTGCCGGGGAAGCGAATGTGCCCTTCTTCTCTATCTCCGGTTCGGACTTTGTAGAAATGTTCGTCGGCGTGGGCGCCAGCCGGGTACGCGACCTGTTCGAGCAGGGTAAGAAGAATGCGCCCTGCATCATCTTCATCGACGAAATCGACGCTGTCGGACGTCACCGTGGCGCTGGTCTTGGCGGCGGGCACGATGAGCGGGAGCAGACCCTCAATCAGTTGCTGGTCGAAATGGACGGGTTTGAGTCCAACGACGGCGTCATCCTGATCGCTGCTACCAACCGTCCCGATGTGCTTGATCCCGCGCTGCTCCGCCCCGGCCGCTTCGACCGGCGGGTGGTGGTGGGCCGGCCCGATGTACGCGGGCGCGAAGAAGTGCTCCGGGTTCATGCCAAGAAGGTTCCCCTGGCGGAAGATGTCGATCTTCGGATTCTGGCCCGCGGCACCCCGGGATTCTCCGGCGCTGATCTCGCCAACATGGTGAATGAGGCCGCGCTGAATGCCGCGCGTGCTAACCGCAAAGCGGTGCACCAGTTTGACTTTGAGCTGGCCAAGGACAAGGTCATGATGGGGGCGGAGCGTAAGTCCATGCTCCTTTCCGAGGATGACAAGCGCGATACGGCTTATCACGAGGCCGGCCACGTTCTGGTAGCGGCCATGCGCGATCATGCCGATCCGCTCCACAAGGTCACCATCATTCCGCGCGGAATGGCTTTGGGCGTCACCATGCAGTTGCCCGAAGAAGACAAGCACACTGTGACCAAGGATTACCTCGAAACCCAGCTGGCCATCTTGATGGGCGGTCGCTGTGCCGAGGAAATCTTCATGAACCGCAAGACCACGGGTGCCGGGAACGACATCGAGCGGGCGACAGACCTGGCCCGCAAAATGGTTTGCGAATATGGTATGAGCCGCATGGGCCCGTTGACCTTCGGCAAGAAGGAAGAGCAGATTTTCCTCGGCCGTGAGATTGCGCAGCACCGTGACTTCTCAGAGGAAACAGCGCGCCAGATCGATGCGGAAGTGCGTAGCCTGGTGGACGAGGCTTACAAATCTGCCTATTCCATCCTCGGCGATCATAAGGACACGATGCACCGCATGGCGCAGGCTCTGCTTGATCGTGAAACCCTCGATGCGAATGACATTCGCATGATCATCGCCGGCGAGGAACTGCCCCCGCTGCCTCCGCTTGGACCGCCTCCTGGCAGCCCTGGCGGCGACGTGCAGCATGTCATCAAGCCAGAACCTGGAAGGGCTCCCGGGTTTGGCGGGGAAAGCCAGCCGTCACCAGCGTAGTTCGGTTAGCGTCAGTAGATCTCAAAGCCCCATTTCTTAGGAAATGGGGCTTTTTATGTCGCACCTAAGAACCGCAAATCTCTCCACTCCGCTACGCTTCGGTCGAGATGACAATTCCGCTTGGGAATGATGCTTGGCGTTCCCAAACCAATTTGTCATCTCGACCGAAGCGTAGCGAAGTGGAGAGATCTGCGGTTCTTAGGTGCGACAATACTCACAGCATGCGCGGTCCTTTTGTCCTGCTGATTACCTCTGCTCTGCTAGCCATCTCCGGTTGCGGATATCACACCCTCGGGTCCGCTGCGCATCTGCCCGACACGGTCCATACCCTCGCCGTCCCCATCTTCAAGAACAAGACGCAGTTCTACCACACAGAAGTTTCTATGACCCAGGCAGTGGTTCGTGAGTTTACCGATCGCACCCGCCTCAACGTGTTGGTCGAGTCAGGCGACGACGCCGACGCCACTGTCAGTGGGACCATCCTTTCCGAATCCGTGCAGCCGCTGACCTACCGAACCCAGACTACTGCCGTCCAGGCCGGGCAAACCACGAGCACCACCTCCAGTTTCCTGATCACCATCAACGTCAACGTGCAGGTGACCGACCGCAACCAGCGGGTTCTGTACCAGCACAACAACTATGTCTTTCATGAACAGTTCGAGACCACCACGGATGTGGCCAGTTTTATCGAAGAAGATTCGCCTGCCGTCCAGCGCCTCTCACGGGACTTTGCGCAGGCCCTGGTGAGCGATATTCTGGAATCCTTCTAAATGCCTACGGACGACGCAAGCAAACTCCGCAGCTTCGCCTCCACGGACCGGTTTGTAGCTGAGGTGAAAGCCGCCGCGGCGTCGACCGGCCGGCTGCGGCCCGGATACGTTCTGGCCGGGGATGAGATCTTTCTTTACGAACGCTGCCGCCGTGCGGTTGTCGATAGCTTGATCGACCCGACCTTGCGCGAGTTCTCGCTCAGCGATCTCGATCTGGCTGAGACCAGCATCTTTCACGTGCTGGACCTGGCCCGCACGCCGTCCCTCATGGCCCCGTTTCAGGCAATCTTCGTAAGAAACCTGAAAAACCTCTATACCCGGGGCGCGAAGAAGGAAGAGTTTGCGGCGCTGAAGGACTACTTCCGCTCGCCCAATCCCCAGGCAGTGCTGATCTTTGTGGCGGACCACCTGCGTCTTCCCGCGGATCTCAGGCGAATGGACCTGCAGGATAAAGACCGTTATGAGCGTATCCGCGAGACGCTGGGCGATGATTGCGGCCTGGTGGAGTTGGCCCGGGTGGAAGAAGCGGATGCCGTGCGCTGGCTGCTGGCAACCGCGGAGAGCCGGGGAATGAAGTTCGATGCCGACGCGGCGCGCGAGCTCGCCGATGCGCTGGGCGCGGATATGATGCTCATTGCTGGGGAGCTGGAGAAGCTTATGCTGTACGCTTCTGATCGCCGGCGCATCACCCTGGGCGACGTCGAGACCATGGTGCTGGCGGCTAAACAGCGCTCCCTCTACGAGCTCACAGATGCCATTTCCGCGCGGGATAAACCGCGCGCCCTGGCCCTGTTGCATGGCCTGCTGAATGCCTCCGACGGCGGGGAGGACTCAGCCATCGGGCACCTCTACATGCTGGCCCGCACGTTTCGTCAAATGGTCGTCATCCTGGAGAAAAACGTGCGCGATTCACGCGCCATCTGGCAGGCGCTTTGGCAAGGTTTCCGCATGCCGCCTTTTGCCGCCGAAGACTTGATTCGCCAGGCCCGCCGGTACAGCTCACGGCGCGAGCTGACGCAAAAGCTTCGCCTCATCGCTCATGCCGATCTCGAATTGCGATCTTCGCCGCCGGATAAGCGGCTGGTACTGGAGCGGCTGGTGATGGAGCTAGCCAGCGAACCACGTCCCCGAGTCTCCGCCGTCCCCGGCGCCCAGTACGCGATGGATCTGTGATTCGACCGGAGAAAAGGCCATTTTGGCCACATGCAACAGCTCGCCGGATTTCTTCTACACTCAAAAGAAGCAGGGATCGCAGTAATGTTGAGACGCGTTTTTCCGCCTACCGTGATAGTGCTGGGACTTTGCCTGGCCGGGGCGCCGCTCCTCGCTTCCTCGCACAGCAAGGAGCCAGCCGGCCCTGATCCGGAGGAACGTATTCTGGTCGGTCCGCTGGGCTATCGCCCGCCCGGCCCGCTTTATATGTTGTCGGGAAAGGCGTTCACTTCCCTGGACTTCATCGATGCCCATCATCTGTTATTCACCTTCCATCAGTCGCGGCTGATGCGCCGCGAAGAAAACCCCGGCCGGAACGATAACGACCAGATCATCCAGGCGGTGACCATCTCTCTACCCGCCGGGAGCGTCGAAGCGTCTGCGGAGTGGCGGATGCATGACCGCTCCAGGTATCTATGGCCTCTGGGTGGGGGCAAGTTTCTGGTCCGCCAGCGAAATAGCTATTCGCTCACCGACGGATCGCTCAAGTTGCACACGTACATTGATGTGGCCACTCCAGTACTCGAAACGGAAGTATCGCCCGACGGCCGCATTCTGGTGGTCGAGCATGAGTTTGAGCGTCACACTCCCGAAGAGCACACCAAGCTGGAATCGCAGGCTGTGCAATATGGAGAACAGCCTCCCGCCGAGGATACCCAGATCACGTTAGTAGATATCCCCTCAAGGGACGTACTTGCTGCCCTGCGCACGGAAACGCCGATTCATGTGCCTATCACCTCGAACGGATATGTGGGTGTGGCCAAGGACAAGGCCGAAGACCAATTCCTGATCCGGTTCATTCCCTTTTCCGGTGTCTCGCTGATATTGGGTAGGGTGGCCTCTACCTGCACGCCGCACGAAAATTTTTTTAATCAAAAAGCCTTGATGATTGAGAGCTGCGGCCCCAAGTCCCCGGATGCTTACCTCGACGCCTGGACGACGGATGGTAAGAAGTTATGGAGTGGGCATCGCGAGGGCCACCTGGTGTGGCCGACCTTCGCTTATTCGCGAACCGGCGATCGCTTTGCCGTGAGCCTGTTGCGAGTCAACCACTTCATTGACCTCGTCGACTCGCTCAACGACGAAGATGTGCGTGAGCAGGTAGTGCAGGTCTTCGATTCGGTTACCGGTGCGCTCTTGATGACCACCACCGCCTCCCCCATTCTGACCAACGGCCAGAACTTCGCCCTTTCTGACGATGGAGAGCACTTGGCCATCCTGCGCGACGGCGCAATTGAAATTTATAAAGTGCCCCCGCCGCCCCCAGCAGCCCCAGAAAAACCCGAGGCGCAAGTAGCAAAGAAGAAGTGAAGCGCACGCAAAGAATTGCAATTGGTAAGGAGTCCCGAAGAGTCTGCCCTGAGCTCGTCGAACGGGGATATTTCTTCAGCCAGATTCGCGAGCTTTTTGCTTTGTATCAGGGCACGACTTCAGTCGTGCCGTAAAGGCGCAAGAAAGATGGGGGCTTTAGCCCCTGCTCGCCTTTCCATTGGAATTTCGTGCAGATTTTGCGGCAGCAGGGGCTAAAGCCCGGGCTATTTTTGGCCGGAGTGGCACGACTGAAGTCGTGCCCTGATACAAAGCAAAAAGCTCGCGAATCTGGCTGAAGAAACGTCCCCGTTCGACAGCTCAGCACAGGCCCTTCGGGACTTCCATCCCCAAAGCCCCTAGGCCTTCTTGGTGCTGAGAGCCTTCACCCGGGCATGCAAGCGGCTTTTGTACCGGGACGCAGTATTTTTGTGAAGAACGCCCTTCTGCACACTCTTATCGAGGGCAGAAACCGTCTTTCCATACTGCTCGGTAATGCCGGAGGAATCCCCTTTGGTAATGGCCTCGCGCAGCGCGCGAAGGGACTTGCGGACGTGACTCTTATTGGCGCGGTTCACCGCGGTACGCTTGACTGTCTGACGGGCGCGCTTCAGCGCCGACACATGGTTTGCCATCGTAAACCCTTTTCTTTCTTGAAACTGGAAGCAGGCGGAAAGAACTGCCGTCACCCACAAACCTTAAGTTTACGGGCTTTGACGGCGGGGGTCAATCTCTACCGCCAGTCGCCTGGACCGCCCGGGCACTAAGGTGCATCCAATAGCAAAGATTTCACGGAATAGGCGTTGACGCCATGACCGGCAAACGCTACTCTGTGCGCATCCTCGGGAAATATCTGCTGATCATCGCCAACCCGGCTCAGCACCTAACGCACGCGCAGTTTCCTGTCCCGCTGCCTTTCCACAGATTGTTTTCTGAAACCACCCCAACAATCATGTCAATCCGCAAGGATCTGACAGGAGGTCATTTCTCCGCTTGATGAAAAAAGCGCTGGAAATCACGCCCAACCTGGAGCCCCTGTTCGGGACTCGCGATGAAAATCTCAGACTGCTCGAGCAAAATCTGCATGTCCGCATCGATCTGCGTTCCGATGCTCTGCATGTGGAGGGCGCACCAGAGGCGATTGCCCGGTTCGAAAGGGTTTTTGCCGACTATGAGTATTTGCGGCGCAACGGTACGCTACTGTGCAACGGCGAGTTGCATGGCATGCTCAAGCTGGTAACCGCCGACCCGGCGGTTACGTTGCGAGGCCTGGTGGAGAGCGGCAAGCAACGCTCCGCCGGCATCAAGAGGATGGTCCAGCCACGTTCCATCAACCAGAGGCGCTACTTCGAAGCCATCGAGGAGTGCGATATGGTGTTTGGCGTCGGCCCGGCGGGCACCGGTAAGACCTACCTCGCAGTTGCCATGGCCGCTTCCGCGTTGCTGGCCAAAAAAGTGAGCCGCATCATCCTGGTCAGACCCGCGGTCGAAGCAGGCGAACGCCTTGGCTTTCTGCCCGGAACGCTGCAGGAAAAGGTTGACCCCTATCTGCGTCCGCTCTACGACGCACTCTACGATTTGCTGGAGCAGGACCGGGTGGACAAAATGCTGGAGCGAAACGTGATCGAAGTCGCCCCACTGGCGTTCATGCGCGGTCGCACGCTCAACGATGCATTCATCATCATGGATGAGGCGCAAAACACCACCAGCGAGCAGATGAAGATGTTTCTGACCCGGCTGGGAAGTAATTCGAAAGCCGTGATCACGGGCGATGTCACCCAGATCGATTTGCCCAATCCCAAGAAGAGCGGGTTGGTTGAGGCAATTGAGATTCTTCGCGGCGTGGATGGCATTCGTTTCTGCCATTTCGAAGACGGCGATGTGGTCCGTCATCACCTCGTACAGCGGGTCATCCGCGCGTATGACAGCTTTGGACGGGCGCAAAGGGAGCTCCCGCTCAATCTCCGGGAAGGTGCTCCGGCGAAATCGGCTGCTAAACCGCAGTAACCGGCGGTTAGCGAGAACTCGTTAAGGGGCGAAAGCCACCTCCTGAAACTGGAAGATCAGCGTCGTCCGGAGATGCCGGGAGAAGCGCAATGGAGAGCAGCTCGGCGACTGCCGAAGGCAAGACACGCTCATCCCCAACGATACCCAATCCGCTTCTCAGGCGCCTGGCCAGGGGCGGCCTGACGCGCGCGGCCCACGAAGTGGTGGCCGCTGAACTCGGACGGCGCGCCGTTGTCTTCTCCCCCCATCCGGACGACGAGTCGCTTGGCTGCGGGGGGACGATCCTAAGAAAGAAACAGGCCGGCGCGGTAGTAACGCTGGTCCATGTCTCGGACGGCGGCGCATCGACCACGCTTATCCCCAGGGAAGAATTGACTGCGATGCGGAGAAGAGAATCGGTGAATGCAGCCGCTGTTCTGGGCGTCGACGGCATCGATTTTCTGGATTTTCCCGATGGCCATCTATGGGAACACATTCCCGCGGCCACCGAACGCGTGAACGAGATTTTGGATCGGGATTCACCGGAAGAGGTGTTTGTGCCGTACTGCCGTGAGCCCATGAAACAGGCAGCGGACCATGTCGCCGTCACCCAGATTGTACTGGCCGCCCTCCGCCGCCAGAAAAGGCTCGTCACCGTCTGGGAGTACCCGGTGTGGTTCTGGCTCCACTGGCCGTGGGTCGGATTCGCCCAAACGCCTCCCATAAGGCCCAAACATATATTGAAGAATTCGCTTCTCGCCGGTTTCGGCGCGCGCGCCTTTCTGGACCTCAAGTATCAGGTTGATATCACCAGCGTGGTGGAGCAGAAGCGTGCGGCCATTGCTCAACATAGGTCGCAGACCGAAAAGCTGGTCGACGATCCCACCTGGGTCACATTGGAGCAGCTCTCGAAGGGCGAATTTATGAGCTGCTTCTATCAGAACAGGGAGTTCTTTCGCTGTTACACCTACGGAGGCGGTGATGACGCGACCGACCCGCTGATCTCGGGAGCTGCTTAAGTTTTTAAGAGCAGGTTATCAGTAGGTTATCAATTGACACGCCACCGGACTCAGGCTAACTTACGTAGGGGGCGGAGACACGTTCCAGCCCTGGCTGACGAACTAAACACCTATTTGTACTTCGTACAGTCCCTTTCGATGCGGGACAGTGCAGATGAGTGCGCAGCGTCAGACCACAATTTTTTCGCGACCGTGCTCGAATCGGTAAGCGATCTTTGTATACTTTCGCTGCGTGGTTTTATAGCGGAACCACTTCCGGAGCGAAGAAGGTTCCAACCCACGGCAACCAGTTTCGTAGGGCGTTAAGATTCCGGTTTGCGCCTAGGTAGAGAACTAACGAAGTTTGTTGCGTAGGTAGCAATGTCACTTTTAGTGCCAGAAGATCTCAGTCCAAGGCTAGCGCTTGAGACTGGAATGCAGTCTTCGAACTTTAAGACTCTGAAAGCTTTCCTTGGCAATAGCCATGGAAATGGCTTGTTAGAATTTTACCGCCGCCGCAAACCCTTTTCCTACCGCCACATATTTCATTTTCAGAGCAATCCAGGCATGGCACCGATGCGGTCGCCAAACGCAGGGTGGCTTTTTGGTCTTAACAACTTTAGGTTGAGTTGCGGCTGCATCTGTACGCCGTAGTCGCGTGGCCAGCATCGTAGTAATGTACGGTTATCTTCGCTTTTCCTTTGGGCCCCTTATCTAGGATCAGAGATCCTTTTCACCCGGCGGCGCAGCTTTGGCTGGCCCTGGCCATTGAGAGTTCTTTTACCTTCCCCCATACAGCTAGCTAAAATCCGCGGATGTTTGCGCGTAAACAAGCGCCTGCCCTCGGTTTGGTGGTGGCCCTCACTTGCGTAGGGCGGCCTTCAGGCCAGGGACGAGGCGGGAAGGGTCTCATGAAAGTTGCCTTCGTCAATCAACCAATCGACTGCATTCTTCCGCCCCGGCAAAACTCGGTGGGTTCGTGCACCTTTGGTGTTGCCCAAATTCTGGCTAAGCATTGTGAGGTTGTTGTCTACGGATCGCGAGACAGCAACGCAGGCTGCGGGCCAGAGATCTATTCCCAGGGAGTGAGGTACAAGTTTTTTGCTTTCACCCGCTCCGATCGATGGCTTTTCCGGGCACGTAAAAACTATTCGCGGTTGGCGCCGGGCGCTTCCCCGCTTTCTACCTCAGGACTGCTTCACCTTTCCTATGCCCGGCAAGTGGCACTGGACCTGCGGCAGCAGGCATGCGACGTCATTCACATTCAGCACTGTTCCCAATTCGTGCCCATCATCCGGGAATTTAATCCGACGGCGAAGATTGTCCTTCACCTTCATGCAGAGTGGTTCTCTCAAGGGGATCACAGGATCTTCGAGCGGCGGATGCAGAACGTCGACCTGGTAACCGCAGTAAGCGGTTATGTCGCAGACAAGACGCGGGGGGATTTTCCTGCGATCGCCAGCCGGTGCGAAGTGATGTACAACGGCATCGACCCGCGGGAGTTTAACCACGATAAGGACTATCGCGCGGCCAGGACCAAAACTAAACGGATTCTGTACGCGGGCGCAATCTCTCCGCATCGAGGAGTGCATATTTTGCTGGAGGCCTTCAAGATAGTCGTCAAGAGCTATCCTGACGTCCGCCTCGAGTTGGTCGGCCCATTGGGAAATTACGCGTTGCAGGAGACCTTCGATGTCAGAGATGGCGCATTGCGGAAAAGTGTGGCTCCTTACTATGCTTTCAAGCCCACGGAGCTGCTCAAAGCCAAACTCTTTCCGGGATCTGCCAAGCGGGAATCGTACAAGTCACGCCTGGAGTCGATGATGCCTGCGGAGCTCTTGAACAAAGTGACATTTCACGGCTGGGTCGACCGCCCGCATTTGATCGAGCATTACTATGAAGGCGACATTTTTGTCTTTCCTTCTATTTGCAATGACAGTTTTGGCATCCCCGTTGTCGAAGCGATGGCGGCTGGCGCCCCGGTAGTAGCGAGCCGGTCCGGTGGTGTGGTCGAAACGGTGAAAGACCGCGAGACCGGGTTCATCGTAGAGAAAAACGATCCGCAGCAACTGGCACACGCGCTGCTAAGACTCCTGGAATGCGATGCATTACGGGAGACGATGGGAAGAGCCGGGCGGGAGCGAGCGCTCAAGAACTTTACCTGGGACCGGGTGGCGGACTCCATGCTGAAGCGCTACCAGACGCTTTCGGGAATCGCTTCCCCCGTCCCAGCGGACGCCTTGCTCGAATATGCCTCCGTGGATATGGTGGGCTGACGGTACTCCTCTCATGTCGAGGGACTCTTTGTCGCGGTGCTCCAGCTGGGGTCGCCCCGGATAACCGCGCTGAGATTAAGCGGGCGTGACATACAATACTCTTGCACTCTCCGCCGGGGGATTACCGGGATGAATCTGAGGTTCTTCTCGTTAATCTGCGCGACGCAGAGGGCATGGCAAGATGATTGTTATCGAAGCTGCCCGAGCCAAGACATTACCGGCCGCCTCCGCTCTCGGCAAGCGTGATTTGAATCAATTCCTGGCCCGCGCAATCGAGGCGCTTGGTCTTGCCGGAGAGTTCTCTGTCCTCCTGACCGGAGACGAAAGACTGCGCGCACTGAATCGTCAATTTCGGGGCATGGACAAGCCTACCGATGTGCTCTCGTTTCCCGCCCTTCCGGAGGCCGCAGACGGCGGTCAGGGGGGGGATCTCGCGATCTCTTTGGAGACCGCTTCTGTCCAGGCGGGGAACCACGGGCACAGCTTGCAGACAGAAATTAAGATTCTGATTCTTCACGGTCTCTTGCATCTGGCTGGTTACGATCATGAACGTGATCGTGGGCAGATGCGCCGCCGCGAAAGCGTGCTGCGCAAGCAGTTCGCTTTGCCTGCCGGCCTGGTCGAACGCGCTGGCCGACCGCGGGGCGGCAAGCCATGAGCCTCGTTTCTGCGATCGTCATTGCCCTCCTGCTCGGCATCCTGACTCTCTCCTCCTACATCGCGCGCCTATATGCGGAAACGGGCAAGTTCCTCTCCGGTGAGTTCCAGGAGAACATCGACGTCTGGGAGGCGAAGGTAGAGCCGCGATTAGGTCTGAGCCGGGATCGGATCGCGCTTTCTGCCGCTGTGTTGAGTCAATTTTCCCTGGCCTCGCTGGCCCTCTACTTCGGGGTGTTGCTCTTCGCCGCCAACACGGGGGCCCGGCCTACGGCGGCAGAAGTGGCGCAGGCGGTGCTCGGCGCGGTGCTGGTCATCGTGATCTTTAATCAGTTCCTGCCCTTTGTTTTTTTCACTCGCACCGGCGGCGTCTGGGCCGTCCGCCTGACCTTAGTGATCCGGGTGCTTTTTTACCTTGTCCTGCCGGTCACCTTGTTGCTGGCATTCCTGCTTTCGATTGCCGCCCTCGCAGAACCTCGGCCGGGCGACCTGGAGGAAGATCCAAGCGAGGCGGCGGTCGAGGCCCTCATCGAAGCGGGAAAGGAGGAGGGGATCATCGAAGAGAGCGACCGCGATCTGGTCCGCTCCGCAGTGGAGTTCGGCGATAAGGTGGTGCGTGAAGTCATGACCCCGCGGCCACATGTGTTTGCGGTCGCAGCGGACACAACGCTCGAAGACTTTATCTCCGGGTTGAAGAAGTATCCCTACTCGCGAGTCCCGGTGTTTCAAGGCTCGCTCGATCACGTGACGGGAATTGCCTTTGCCCACGATTTGCTTCATATCGCCGATGCTGCCGCAGGTACGCAGACCGTGGCCAGCATCCAGCGGCCGGCTGCCCTGGTTCCGGAAACCAAACGGGTCAATGAACTGTTGCGCGAGATGCAGCGCGAAAAGCAGCAGATGCGGATTGTGATCGACGAATACGGAGGCGTGGCCGGCCTGGTGACGATTGAAGATTTGCTGGAGGAAATCGTTGGCCGTATCAGCGATGAGCACGAATATGACAGTGAGCAGGATGCGCCGGTGCACGAGGCCGGCGGCACCTGGCTGGTTTCCGGGAATCTGGAATTAGCCCGGCTGGAAGACCTTCTCGGCGGCGGTTACCAGGTAGAGCAGGAATATCAGGCGGCGACGGTCGGCGGCCTGGTTAGCGAGATTGCCGGACGAATTCCCCTGCCGGGCGAGGTGATCGTTGCCGACTCGCTGCGTCTTGAAGTCGTCGCATCTACGGATCGCCGCATCGAACGGGTGCGGGTTTCGGCGATTGAGAGCGATAACCGATAGAGAAGCAGGGTCTACACTAAGGTGTGCGATCAGGTTTCGTCTCTATTCTCGGCCGTCCGAATGCAGGTAAGTCGACGCTGTTGAACGCGCTTATCGGCGAAAAGATCGCCATCGTCAGCAACAAGCCCCAGACCACGCGCAACCGGATTCAAGGCATCGTCGAAGTGCCGGCGCGCAAGGGGAAGAGCGCTGCCCAGATCGTTTTTGTCGATACTCCAGGAGTCCACCGGCCGGGCTCTCAACTGGACCGGCGCATGATGCAGGAAGTGTACGAGGCTCTGGAGAGCCGGGACATCGTCATCCTGATGGTGGACGCTGCCCGCTACAGCGATCCGCCCGTACCCGGAAAGAAGCTATCGCCCAAAGCGGAGCGTGAGCGCAGTGAAGACACGTTTGTTTTGCAGTTGATCCAGAAGCTCGACTGCCCCGTGTTCCTGGTGATCAACAAGATAGACTTGGTTCTTCGTTCGAAGCTTCTACCCCTCATCGAGCGATTCAGCGCTTTGTATCCTTTTGCCGAAGTGATCCCCATCTCCGCAAGCAAGAAAGACGGTCTTGAAACTCTGGTGAAGAAACTGGTTGAGTATCTGCCGCAGGGCCAGCGCTACTTTCCCAAGGAGCAATTCACTGACCAGCCCGAGCGATTCATGGTAGCGGAACTTATCCGCGAGCGAATATTGCTGGAGACCGGCGAGGAGGTTCCCTACGCATCCGCGGTGGTAGTCGAGCGTTTTGAAGAGCCGGAAGCAGTTGCCGGCAAATCAACGAAACTGCCCTTGACCCGCATTTCAGCAGTGATCTATTGCGAGCGCTCGGGACAAAAAGCGATTTTGATTGGAAAGGGTGGAAGCAAACTCAAAAGCATAGGCGCGGCCGCGCGCAAGGAGATCGAGTCCCTGCTCGGCACCAGAGTCTATCTTGAGCTGCACGTAATCGTCGAAGAGAACTGGCGGGAATCAAAGCCCTTTGTCGACTCGCTGGATTGGCGGAAACAACTGGAAGACCTGGCGCAAGCCAAGCCCGAAAGCTCAACGCGTAGCAAAGGTGCGCAGAAGCCCTAAAGAAAGGATGGGCCACAGAGGTCCCTTCGGGACCATCCGAGCTGAGTGCTGGGACCTGCGGTTCCTTTTCTACTCCCGCACACTAATCCCAAGGCTCTTCATCTTGCGATAAAGATGACTGCGTTCCAGTCCCAAAGCCTCCGCAGCGCGGCTTACATTTCCGTGGCATTCATCGATCTTTTTCAAAATGTAGTCGCGTTCGTAAGCTTCCCGAGCCTGATGCAGGGTGCTGAATTCCTCTCCCTTGCGGCTGTTACCACGGAACACCAGCATGGGCAGGTGCTTGCGTTCAATACGTATCGTCTGCGGGTTTAGAATCATCACCCGCTCGATCACGTTCCTCAACTCGCGCACATTTCCCGGCCAATGATATTGCTTCAGCACCGCAATCGCCTCATCGCTCATCTCGATGCGCGGACGGCCATACTGGCGTCCAAATTCCTGCAGAAATTCGCGCACCAGCAGCGGGATATCCTCTTTCCTGTCGCGCAATGGCGGCACGTAGAAAGGGATGACATTCAGGCGGTAGAAAAAATCCTCGCGAAAATTCCCTTTGGCAATCTCTTCTTCCAGATCTTTATTGGTGGCGGCAATCACCCGGACGTCGACCTGGATGGTCTGCGTAGCGCCTACCGGCGTGAAACGCTGCTCGTCCAGCGCACGCAACACCTTGGCCTGCATCTTGAGGCTCATATCCCCCACTTCATCGAGGAATAGCGTGCCCTCATCGGCTCGCTCAAAGGTTCCCAGCTTTTCTACCGGGCCGTTGGGAACAGCGCCGTGACGATACCCGAAAATCTCGCTTTCAATGTAGTCCTCGGGAATGGCGGCACAGTTCAGCTCCACGAATACCCGGTCGCTGCGCAAACTCTCGCTGTGGATGGCGCGGGCAATCAGCTCTTTGCCGGAACCAGATTCGCCATAGATGAGCACTCGTCCATTGGTGGGCGCCATCAGCTTGATCTGCTGGCGCAGCGCTTTGATGGAGACGCTCTCGCCCGTGATGGGCACGTGCATGAGCAGTTGCCGCTTGAACTCCTGGTTCTCACTGCGTAGTCGCCGCGCTTCCACCGCATTCTTGAGCAGGATCAGAGTGCGATCGATGGAGAGCGGCTTCTCCAGAAAATCAAAGGCGCCGAGCTTGGTGGCGCGCACTGCCGTCTCGATCGTGCCGTGACCGGAGATGATGATGACTTCCGGTGTGCTCTCGATGGCCAGCGAACGAATCTCCGTCAGCACATCGAGGCCGTCCCGATCGGGCAGCCAGATGTCGAGCAGCATGACATCGTAGGAAGCGTCACGCAGCAACACCAGGGCCTCGGAAGCGGTGGCCGTGCTGGTAACCGCATAGCCGTCTTCCTTGAGGATCTCGCCCAGAGATTCGCGGATCTCCGCCTCGTCATCGACGATCAGGATGTGGTTCATGACGGTATCCTACCGTTAGCCCCAGCCAGAGCGGCTTCATGCGCGCTCTTGGCATCGGCCAGCGGTAGTTCGATGATGAATCGTGCCCCTGTAGGACTGTTCTGTTCCGCGCGTATGGCGCCACTATGCTCCTGGATGATTTTCGAGGCGATCGCCAGCCCCAGGCCGGTGCCACGTTGTTTGGTGGAAAAGTAAGGCAGGAAGAGTCGCTCGCGCATTTCGTCATTCAGGCCGTGGCCGGTGTCGGCCACGATGATTTCGGCGGTGCTCTGCCCCTCGAGCCCGGTTTCAATGGTCAATTCACGCAGCAGGCTGCTTTGCATCGCTTCGGCCGCGTTGTCGATCAGGTTGGCCAGTGCACGCTTCAATGATTCCGGATCGGCTAACACCGGCGGAATGCCACCGCCCAGGCGCTGCACGATGCGAATATGTTGCAGTCTCCCGGCGAACAGGGCGAGGGCACTCTCCACAATCGAGTTCAGATCGCAGACCTTGGGCCGCGAGGTTGGGAACTGCGCCAGCGAGGCAAACTGGTCGACCAACCGGCGCATGGTTTGCACCGAACCCAAAATAACTTCGCTGCACTTGCGGATGACGGAGTCGGAGTCGGTGGTGGGACGGTCGACATGCCTGCGGATCCGCTCCGCGGAAAGAGCAATGGGCGTCAATGGGTTTTTTATCTCATGAGCTACACGCTGGGCTACTTCCTTCCACGCCATCTGGCGCTGCGCGTGGAGGAAGTCGGTGACATCCTCCAACACCAGAATGCAGCCCTCGCGATCATTGTCCAACTCCAGCCGGGCGATGGTCGCGGTAACGTTCAGTGCTCCGCGAGGACCGGGCAGTTCGATTTCCGTGGCGGCCAGGCCCATACGCTTGCTGCGGCGCAGCAGCACGATTAGCTCGTCAGCAATCTCGCGCGGCAAAATCGACTCCAGCGGCATGCCGGAAAGGTCCTGGTGATCACGCGGACTGAGCAGGTTGCGCGAGGCGCGGTTGGCCTGCAAAACGCACATTTGCGGGTCCAGCGTGACCACCCCGCTGGGGATGGTCTCCAAGACCGTTTCGAGTTCGCTGCGCCGCTCTTCCAGCGCCCGATTCGCAGCCGAGAGCTGGGTGGTGGACGTTTCCGCCAGCGCGCGGCTCTCTTCCAGGTCCTCGGCCATGCGATTGAACGACCGCACCAGCTCACCCAATTCCTCCGTTGCCGCCACCCGGACCCGGTGAGCATAGTGGCCGGCAGCCACCGCATCCATGGCGTCCGCCAAAGCCTCAACCGGGCGGGTCACTTGTTTCGATAGAAACAGCGCCAGCCAGCTGCTGGCGAAAAAAACCAGCGTGGTCAGCAGGAAAAGCAACAGCAGATAGGTGCTGCGGATGCGATTCCGGGCGCGATAAAGGACCTGGTAGTCGCGCGAGCCGGAGCGAATATCCTGCACCGTGGCGCTTAGCCCGGGTGGGAGCGGCAGACCGGCCACGACAATGCCACCATCCCCGGTGCTGGCCTCCCCCAAGACGTATTCATCTTTCCCGGCCACCAGCATGGGTACATCGCTGCGCTGGGCGGCATGCAGGACGGTCGCTGTCAACGATTCCTGTCCCTGGGGTACATCCGTTTCTGCTGCATCCATCCAGGAGCGGGTAATCGCCCGGCCGTTGTCCTGTGGCAGTTGATATTGGCCGACGGCAGTGCTGTTGCGGAAGACCACCACGAACCCGCCCTCGAGCGTGATGCGGTGGGTGCCTATCTCTCGCAGCAAAGCTTCGGAATTACCGGTTTGCAGGGAGTGATTCAGGGTGGGGGAGCTGGCAAGCGATTCTGCCTCGGCCCTGGCGTTTGCCGCCGCGTACTCGGAGAGTTCGAGCGACACCCGGGTCGAGTCCTCGCGCAGCTGCGAAGCGGGCTGCGAAAACCAGCGTTCCATCGAGCGGTTGAGCAGCCCGAAGCTGAACAGAAACATGAACACCGCCGGCGCGAAGGAGAGCAGAAGGGCGCCTACCAGCATGCGGCTGCGAATTCGCGATCCAAGCACCCGGCTGCGTTGGTCGGCCAGCAACTTCACGATGTTGCGGAAGAGCAGGACCAGCAAAGTGAGCAACAGCAAAAACGCGATGACAGAAAGGGCGGTAAACAGGAAGATCTGGCCCGTGCCGTGGGGGCGCAGGAACGGCAGGTTGAAGGCATTCAACGCAGCCAGCACGAGCAGCAGCAGGAACATGCCCCCACCGAGCGCTACGACCGCACTCCGGCGCTGCTGAGACTCGGTTCCCATGTGGTTTCCCCTATGTGTCTAACAGCTTACAGCGCCGGGGCCGAGGGGAGAAGAAGTGTATTGGAAGCTTCTGGTTTGGAGAGGAATGAAGGTTGGCGGGAGCCCCCTGCTTCGGCAGGGGGGAGCTGGACTTCAGTCCAGCGGGAAAGCGCTCCACTCTCTGAAGATGGGTTTCAGCCCTGATTTTTCGAGGCCGGCGCTAAAGCGCATGATCAATGTCGAACCCTTCTCCGCAACGCTAAAGCGTTGCTTCCCTCTGCTAAAGCAGAGGGCTCCCACCACTGGGCTACAGCGAATTCATCTTAAGCAGGAACTCGGCGTTGTTGCGGGTCTTACCCAGACGGTCAACCAGCAACTCCATGGCTTCCACCGGGGACAACGGATTGAGCACTTTGCGCAGAACCCATATCCGCTGTAAATCTTCTTTGGGGATCAGCAGCTCTTCCTTACGGGTGCCCGAGCGCTGGATGTCGATCGCGGGAAAAACCCGCTTGTCGACCAGTTTGCGATCGAGGATGACTTCCATGTTGCCGGTGCCTTTGAACTCTTCAAAGATGACTTCATCCATGCGTGAGCCAGTGTCCACCAGGGCGGTGGCAATAATCGTGAGCGACCCGCCCTCTTCAATATTGCGCGCCGCGCCAAAGAAGCGCTTTGGACGCTGCAGGGCATTGGAGTCGACACCGCCCGACAGTACCTTGCCCGAAGGGGGAACGATGGTGTTGTAGGCGCGCGCCAGGCGGGTGATGGAGTCCAACAGGATAACCACGTCACGCTTGTGCTCGACCAACCGCTTGGCCTTCTCGATGACCATCTCGGCGACCTGCACGTGGCGCGCTGCCGGCTCGTCGAAGGTGGAGCTGATCACTTCACCCTTGACCGACCGCTGCATATCCGTCACTTCTTCCGGGCGCTCGTCGATCAGGAGCACAATCAGCGCGACCTCAGGATGATTCGTGGTGACGGAGTTGGCGATCGATTGCAGCAGCATCGTTTTACCGGTGCGCGGGGGAGCGACGATCAGGCCGCGCTGGCCTTTGCCCACCGGGGTGAGCAGATCCATCACCCGCCCGCTGGTGTTCTCGTGGACGGTCTCCTGCTTGACCCGTTCCTGCGGATAAAGCGGGGTCAGGTTGTCAAAGAGAATCTTGTTCCGCGTTTCCTCAGGCGACTCGAAGTTGATGGCTTCGATTTTTACCAGGGCAAAATATTTCTCCCCTTCATGGGGTGGACGCACGTTGCCACTGATGGTGTCACCGGTCTTGAGGTCGAATTTGCGGATCTGCGAGGGCGAGACGTAGATGTCGTCGGGGCCGGGCAGGTAGTTGTAATCAGGCGAACGAAGAAAGCCGTACCCGTCGGGAAGGATTTCAAGCACCCCTTCGGCAAAAATGTGGCCTTCTTTTTCACTCTGGGCCTGAAGGATCTTGAAGATAAGATCCTGCTTGCGGAGTCCGCTGGCGCCCGGAATTTCCAGGGTTCGGGCAATCCGGCTGAGCTCTGTTATGTTCTTTTCTTTTAACTCGGAAATGGTCATTTTCACCTGCGGCGGGTAGCTATGGAGGGGTTTATCGGGAAGGAATCTTGCTGGTTTAAGCAGGTTCGAGGGTTAAGGGAAGGGGTCGAAAAGGCCCAGCAACAGGCCGCGCTTTAAGCTGCGCGGCGCTGCTGGATCTGAGCTGCTTCGGGGACGGCGGCGGCTGGTGCCGCCGGGCTCTCGTGGTGGAAGCGGACTAGAACCTCATTGGTGGTGTCTTGTAGACGGGTATTGGGCTTGTGCAGCTTGCGAGTCGCTTTCGAGGCCAGCTGACACAGTGTATAGCGATTCGTAACGTGGGCAAGTGCCCCAAAGATAAGATCAGAGCGCATCTTTATTCTCCTTCATCCTTTGACCGTCCATATGCGCACTCCTGACGGCAAAAGGATCTGCCTTGCGCGGCGTCGGTCGATTTTCTATTTGTTAGACGCGAATGCTCTCTTGCGGGAACAATTTTTTCGTCTGGGTTTCTTGTTGTCCAACCGGATACTGGATATGTTCTCCGCGTCGTAAAACGGCGCTTCCGGCGGAATTTTCTCGCGCGGAACCCGTATGCAGAAGCGCCTATCACTCGCTTTGGCTTCTGTCTCCAGGTTGCGCATGCGACTAAACAAGCTGCATGTCGCGCTGCTGTGACCTCTGTGCCTAATGAAGATCCGTCTTCCGGATGCTCAATGCCCTTACCGAAACTGGACAATCACAGAAAAGGCCAAATAGCCAGTTCAATGTCCAAAGGCGCGCTCTCATTAAGCCAAATAGAACTTAACGCGATCGAAAGGGAGGGTCAACACTTTTTTTCATAGAAATTACTCGATTGATTCCCAAAAATGGAATATACGAGAAAAGGTACAACGCAACCTTCTATTTTTACTTGCAATCCACTCTCTAGGCAAGTTTTGGGCAACTGGTTACCATGGGCGGAGGCAGAGCCTGCCGCTACCTCAATGACTAAAAATTCCGATCCGGTTGAAGAATTGAAGTTACCGCCGCTCTCGCTGGAAAAGGCGGAGAAAGGCGCGCACCGCTCTATGTGGGAACTTCTACTTCAGTTACGTGTTCTGCTACCCTACCTCGCCCGTCTCGTGCCCCTGCTCGATCGGGGCTTACTCAAGACTTCTCCCGATCTAAGCGAACTTACGAAAGGGATTGCGGGCATCCAGGACGGCAGCCGCGACCTGGAAGTGCAGGCCAGAAACCAGGCGCTCCAGTTGGAGCGGATCGAGCAACAGATGGGCCGTCTCCGTGTGGTCCACGAGAACAGCATTGAGGATAGCCGCAGACTTCATGCCGATATACACTCCCTCCGCCGCTGGATGCTGGCCATGGCAATCGCCATCGTCGCGCTTCTCCTGGCTACTTGCGGGATGGTTGTCTTCCTGGTGATCCATAGGTAGTTGTCGGCGCCGGCAGCCGGTTCATCTATGATTGTTCGTGGGATCGTAATGATTTTTCGTAGTACGAATTCGATTTATCGAACCGTGCAATTTATACCCAATAGCCGTACCGTTTCTGTTGCCAGTCGTATAAATCCGGGACTAGGATACGAGACGGTTCGGTGCAGTCCGCTTCTCGGACGTGCCAGATCTCCCCTACGAAGTCGTTCCAGGCCTCACGATAGCAAAGAAAAGCTGGCGACTTCCTTCGTCAGCGTGTGCGGAGTGACTCTCTATGGCATGGTATGCCTATTGTATTAGTGAAAAGCAGGCGTTTCCTGAACTTAGCCGCCATCGAAAACCCATTCCAATGGAATCGGTGATGGGAATCTCAGGAAATCAGATCTTCCTCTATCCAGCCAGTGATTTAGCCGTAATCGTCAGCGAACATCATCCCTCAGAAAATCTGGACCAAAAGGCAGCCGTAGAGCACGCACGTGTGATCAGCGACTGTTTCAAACTTTCCACCGTGCTCCCCTTCCGCTTTGGTACGGTTTTTGCGGATGATGAAGCCCTTAGAAAATCCATTCGCTCCAATCAACGGCAGTTTCTTGCTAACGTTGAGCGTTTGCGCGGTAAGGCAGAGATGCACTTGAAGGTGCTTCTGGACGACTGCTGCCGCGAACAGGGCACACCTGTTCCCATGGACCGGGTGGGTAAAGAATACCTGTCGAGTTTGCGGGAAAATGCAACCCGGCAACGCGAACGGCAGACCAAGGCGCGGGCCGTTTCGGTGCAGATGCACCGCATGTTCAGCCCGCTCGATGAAGAGATAAGTTGCCGGAGGATGGATTCCGGCAAGATGTTGCTCGACATCGCTCACCTCATCGATCACAAGGGCATCGAGCGCTATCAGAACAAGTACTCGAGTGCCAGCCAGCAGCTGAAGGATTGCCATATGCAACTCTCCGGACCCTGGCCGCCCTATCACTTCGTGCAACGGCTGACTCGTCCGGTGCATGTCCATGCGGTACCTGCATAAGGACGACTGAAAGCTACAGACAAAACCCCGGCAATTCGCCGGGGTTTTGTTTTTGCAGGGACTTTTGGCGCTTTCAGCGCATATTTTGACCCGTTCGGAAGGCCCGTCCAGGGCGCTCGAGGTGGCGCTTCATGCCCCGGTTAAACAGTCCCGAAGGGACGGCTGAGAGTAGCCCAGGACGCTAGTCCTGGGGTAAACCAGCAACGGTGGGAAGTCCCGTCAGGGACGGCTGAAGGCGTTGCATGAGATTCAGCCGTCCCTGGCGGGACTGGTTCGGCTTCATGGCGTCTACCCAGGACTGCGTCCTGGGCTACTTTCAGGCGTCCCTTCGGGACTCACGCAAACAGTGTTTGGATGGGCCACTCCGACAGTTGTGGAGGGGCGCCGCGGTTTTCTTGCTAGACCACTTTATTGACGGCAGGCAGGTCTTTTCTTCGGCTCAAAACGAAGCTGGCGTGGGAACGCCGGTCCGCCGATGCGTGGTCGATCTTGCGCCAGAAGGCCACGAAATAATCCACCGCCGAAATGATGGACACCAGAACCATGAAGTAGATGGCTGCGATCGCAATCCACTCCACGGGCAAAATAAACCAGCCAAAGTGCCACGCATACCATCCGTGGGCGAGAATCACCGCCACCACGGAAACAATCTGGATGACCGTCTTCAGCTTAGCTAAATCGCTGGCCTCGATGGTGAAGCCTTCCGAACTGGCGATCGAGCGCAGGCCACTGACCAGAAACTCACGGCCAATCACCAAAACCACCACCCAGGCTTTCATGAGGTGAGGGTTGAACTGCACCAGGCACACGTAGGCAGCCGTGATCATCAGCTTGTCCGCCAACGGGTCGAGCAACATGCCCATGGTGGTGATTTGCCCGCGTTTGCGCGCCAGGTAGCCGTCCACCCCGT
This sequence comes from Acidobacteriaceae bacterium, assembly GCA_049522955.1. Taxonomy (GTDB): domain Bacteria; phylum Acidobacteriota; class Terriglobia; order Terriglobales; family Acidobacteriaceae; genus PALSA-350. Next base: position 87,042 of record JBEKNJ010000014.1, on the reverse strand, counting down.
CGGTGATCGACGCCAGGATGAATAACAGGGAAGCGGCTATCTCCTGCTCCCCGTGGCCGCGATAGGGAAAATAACTCGAAAGCATCCAGATGAGCAGGGGAATGCAACAGATGCGGCTCATCGTGATGGAGTTTGGCAGGTTCACGAGTCGACTCGGCTGTTGAGGGAAGAGGTCCGCGTACGCCCCTCCTTTAGATTATGCACCAGGCGCCAAGGCTTGACTTGGCGCCCTGTGCATCGCGTTACTTTAGTCTGACTCAGGCGTAAATACCGCGTTGTTTGATGGTGAAAGCCACCCGATCGATAGCCAGCATATAGGCTGCAATGCGATTGTTCACCGCGTGCGCTTCTGAGTAGCGAACTACGTCGCCAAAGCTCTCCGACAGGATGCTTTCCAACTGCTCGTTGACCACCGCCTCCTTCCAGAAATAGCCCTGTCGATCCTGCACCCATTCAAAGTACGAGGCCGTAACCCCGCCGGAATTGGCCAGGATGTCGGGGACGATGAAGATCTTCTTGTCCGCCAGGATCTCGTCGGCGACCGCGGTGGTGGGGCCATTGGCGCCTTCGCAGACGATGCGTGCCTTGATACGGTCGGCATTGCGGCTGGTGATGACGTTCTCCGTGGCGGCGGGGATCAGGATCTCGCAATCGGCAAGCAGCAACTCCGAGGAATCGACCGGTTCCGCGCCCCGGAAACCCAACACCGTCCCATTCCGCTGGCGATACTCGAGTAGAAGGTGAATGTCGATCCCGTTGCTGTTGTAGAGTCCGCCATCGTATTCGGCGATACCGATGATCTTGTAACCCTTTTCCATCATCAGTTTGGCGGCGTTGGAGCCTACGTTGCCAAAGCCCTGGATCACTACCCGGCATCCCTCACGCTGCATGTTCAGGTAGCGCAAAGCTTCGTCGCACATCACCCCGATACCGCGGCCTGTGGCCTCACGCCGGCCGCGAGAACCGCCGATATTCAGCGGCTTTCCTGTAACCACAGCGGTCACCGTCTGGCGCATGTGCATGGAGTAGGTATCCATGATCCAGGCCATGGTCTGCTCGTTGGTGTTGATATCGGGCGCGGGAACGTCTTTTTCCGGTCCAAGAAACTCGATCAGCTCCGAGGTGTAGCGGCGCGTCATGCGCTCCAGTTCCCCGATGGACATTTTCTTCGGGTCGCAGATCACGCCCCCCTTGGCCCCGCCAAACGGGATGTTGACCACGGCGCACTTCCAGGTCATCCAGCTGGCCAGCGCGCGAACCTCATCGAGGGTTACATCGGGGGAGTAGCGGATGCCCCCCTTACCCGGACCGCGGGCAATGGAATGCTGCACCCGAAAGCCGGTGAATACTTCAATTGTTCCGTTGTCCATCATCACCGGGATGTGCACGATGATTTCGCGTGCAGGATAGCGCAGTACTTTCCATAGCCCTTCATCCAGGTTGAGTTTTTTTGCAGCAAAGTCAAATCGGGCAGCCTGGGCTTCCCAGGGATTGATCTCCTGCTCGAGCGTTACGGTTGGCATAGCCCCTTCTCCAAACATGAACTGCCAATGGCAGTCCGACAAGTCCCGCCGCGGTTGAGCCGTTCGCGCCCGGGCGGGACGGCGCAGGCGCTTCGACGGGGCGAAATCGAACCTAAAGATTTCTGCACGATTTTCGCTTCCGGCGAGCCCTACGCGCGCTTTTCGCGCCCACTTGGCCGGGACCGTTGATCGTACTAACCCCAAACCTACCGAGTATATGCGTGCCCGGGAAACCCAGGCAAGCGGTCCCAGTGTTTAGGATGCGCACTCGGGGGAATCCTCTTCTCTTTACCTGCTTGTCGCTATGGCCATTTAGTATGAGCAGGATGCCGGTCGACACCACCATTTCTCCCTCGCGTGCTGAATTCCTCGAGCTGGCGGCGACGCACACCCTGGTGCCGGTTTACCGCACCCTCACGGCCGACCTCGAAACCCCCGTTTCCGCCTTCTTGCGCCTGGCCTCCGACGAGCCACAATCCTTCCTGCTGGAATCGGTGGAGGGTGGGGAGAAAGTAGGCCGCTATACCTTTATCGGCATCCGGCCCTATCGAACCATCCTGTCTCGCGGAAGTTCCCTTGTTATCAACGAGCGGGGAAAGAGCAGGACGCTGCAAGGGGATGTTTTCGCCCTCCTCAAGGAGTTGCTGGCGGGGCAAAAGCCGGCGCATATCGCTGGCCTGCCGCCGTTTACCAGTGGGGCGGTCGGCTTCTTCGCCTACGACGTGGTGCGGCAACTGGAGCGCCTGCCTTCGTTGGCCGAAGACGATCTCGGGGTTCCGGATGCTTGCCTGATGTTTTTCGACGAAGTGCTGGCGTTCGATCATGTGCGCAAACAGATCCAGCTCATCGTGACCGCTGATCTCGGAAGGCAGAAACCTTCTGCCGCGTATGCCGATGCGAAGAAGCGGCTGGGACGCCTGGAGAAGCGCTTGGCCAGGGCCATTCCAAAGCCTCGCCATGCCCCTCCCCGGGGCAAGCTTTCCGTCACCAGCCACACCCTCAAGAAGGATTTCCTGGCCGGAGTCGCCAGAATCAAGGAGTACATTGCCGCGGGCGACATCTTCCAGGCTGTGCTGTCGCAGCGCTTTGAAGTGAAGCCGGGAGTGGATCCGTTCTCTGTTTACCGCGCTCTGCGCATCGTCAACCCCTCTCCTTATCTGTATTTCCTGCGCTTCGATCTGGATAAGGCTTCTACCTGCCTGGTGGGCTCATCCCCCGAATTGTTGGTACGGGTCCAACAACGCCATGTCGAATACCGGCCCATTGCGGGAACGCGCCCACGCTCTGCCAACGAGGAGGAAGATCTCCGCATCGAGCAGGAGTTGTTAGCCAATGAGAAGGAACGGGCCGAGCACGTGATGCTGGTCGACCTGGGGCGCAACGATATCGGCAAGGTGTGCGAATTTGGCTCGGTGCGGGTCAAGAGCCTGATGCATGTGGAACGCTACTCCCACGTGATGCACCTGGTCAGCTCTCTGGAGGGGCAGCTCAAGCAAGGGCTCTCGGCGGTGGACGCCTTCTGTTCCTGCTTCCCCGCCGGCACTCTGAGCGGGGCGCCTAAGATTCGCGCGATGGAGATCATCGAAGAACTCGAGCCGACACGGCGGGGCATTTATGGGGGCAGCGTTTTCTACGCCGACTTTTCGGGAAATTTCGATTCGTGTATTGCGATCCGCAGCATGCTGCTCAAAGGAGAGCAGGGCTACATCCAGGCCGGCGGCGGAATTGTCGCTGATTCGGTTCCGGAAGAAGAGTATGAGGAGTCGGTAAACAAGGCCAAGGCAGTGGTGCGGGCTGTGGAGCGGGCACGGGCGGTGGCGTCCGGTAAAGAACGATAGATGCATCCATTCTGTCCCCGCAACAAGTTTGCTTTGTATCAGGCACGACTTCAGTCGTGCCGCCTCAGGCCAAAATGGTCAGGGCTAAGAGTCTGCCACCGTAGAATCTGCACCGAATTTCGACTGAAAGAAGCGCAGACTCTTTGGCCCTGACCATTTTGGCCGCGGAGTGGCACGACTGAAGTCGTGCCCTGATACAAAGCAAACTTGTTGCGGGGACAGAGGCAATCCAGGGTAGTTGATTGCTCTACACTGTTCACAGTGGCGCGTATGGTCTTCGTTCTCGACAACTACGATTCGTTTACCTACAACCTGGTGCAGTACATGGGTGAGTTAGGGGCGGAGATGATCATCAGCCGCAACGACCAGATGACGGTCGAACAAATTGAAGAACTCAAGCCGGAGCGCATTGTCCTTTCTCCCGGCCCATGCACCCCTCAGGAAGCCGGCGTCAGCATTCCCCTCATCCGCCATTTTGCCGGCAAAGTGCCGATTCTCGGTGTTTGCCTGGGCCATCAGGCGATCGGAGCGGCTTTCGGCGGGAACGTAATCCGTGCACCCCAGTTGATGCATGGTAAGACCAGCCCGGTGGAGCATGATGGCCGCAATCTGTTCGCCGGCCTTCCCAGCCCCATGACCTGCACACGTTATCACTCGCTGATTGTTGCCGACGAGGGCCTGCCGGAAGAACTTGAAGTCAGCGCGCGGGTGCAAAACGGCCACGGCGATGGGACAATCATGGGCCTGCGCCATCGCCGCTATCCCATCGAGGGTGTCCAGTTTCACCCCGAGAGCGTGCTCACCACGGATGGCAAGAACCTGATTCAAAACTTTCTCTCCCTGTGATGCGATTTCTTCCGATCGGCCTGCTTGCGTTTGGAGTGCCGCTGCTGTCGGCCCAGCAGCCGATCGGGCGTACTTCGGCTACGGAGGTTCAAGTCTCGGGCGCCGTCGACATTTCTCATGGAGAGACGCTGCTGGGCAACGGCAGCGAGATTACCGCTGGAAACCAGGCAGTGAAGATTACCCTGCAACGGGGCGGCTCCTTGCGCCTGTGCTCGACCAGCAGCGTTCATCTGTCGAAAGACCGCTCCGTCGACGACCCGGCCAGCAGCGCTCTGATGATGGCGCTTGACCGCGGCGCCATCGAGGCTAGCTACGACGTAGGTAAGTATTCCGATGTACTGCTCACCCCCGACCTGCGCATCCTTATCTCCGGCCCGGGACAGGCCAACCTGAGCATCCGGGTAAACACCAAGGGAGACACCTGCGTCGACAATCATGGTGCGGACGCGCCCTACATTACGGTCACCAGCCAGTTAGAAGGCGGGGCCTACCGGGTGCTGCCGGATCAGCGGGTCAACTTCGAGCACGGTAGCCTGCGCGAGGTGGTGGATCATGAACCGGAACCTTGTGGGTGCCCCACCGCGCCGTCCGTTTCCGTAGCCAGCACCGGAACGACATCCGCCAATCCCGCGGCTCCAGGGCGGCCGGTCGGTGGTCCTTCCTCCACTCCCGCGGATACAGCTTTCCCAATAGCGGAAAGCGAGGGGCTGGCGGCGCCCCCCGCTCCGCGCAACGTGCCGGAGCCTCCGTCCGGGGAGACCCATGCCCAGGTGACGGTCCCGCTGACCTATAACGGGGAGAATCCTTCGCCTGCCCCTGCCACGCCGCCCGCTCCTGTTCCCCCGCCTGCTGCCGTCGCGCCCGCTCCGCAGCCGACCCCTGCGCCGGAAGTCGCGGCGGCACCAGCAGCCCCGGCACCGAGTCAAGGCGGTGTCTTCCATCGCATCGGTCACTTCTTTGCCAGAATCTTCGGCAAGTAGAGAAGGGGCTACAATCGACCTTTGAGCGGTCACACAATTCAGCAAGAAATGAAGGAGTTTTTCTTTTATGGCGATTCCTGCCACACAGATGCGTCCGGGCATGATCATCAAGCACAATAACGAGCTGCACACGGTCTTCAGCGTGGAGCATCGCACCCCTGGCAATCTGCGCGCATTCATCCAGGCCAAGCTCCGCAATCTGCGCACCGGCGCTATGTTCGAACACCGCTTCCGGTCTCCGGATCCCATCGACCGCGTCATTGTCGACGAAGTGCCTATGGATTTTCTGTACGCCGATGGCGACGACTACTACTTCATGAACACAGAAAATTATGAACAGACCAACCTGAAGGGCAGCACTCTGGGCGATGCGATCGAGTACCTTATCCCGAATCTTCAGATCAAGGTGTCGTTCTTCGACGGCGTACCGGTCGGTATCGAGTTGCCAGGGACGGTCGAGATGACGGTGGTTGAGACCGAACCGGGCCTCAAATCGGCAACTGCTTCTTCCGTTACTAAGCCGGCTAAGCTTGAGACTGGCCTGGTGGTCCAGGTGCCCCCGTTCATCAACGAAGGGGAGAAGATTCGCGTCGACACGGCCGAAGGCGCCTACCTGTCGAGAGCATAGGGAAGGGAAGAAAGATATGGTGCGCCACTACATTGTCAAGGGCCGCGTGCAGGGAGTTGGGTTCCGTTGGCTGGTCCATCGGGAAGCAGGGGTTCGCGGATTGAAGGGTTGGGTTCGCAATACCGATGCGGGAGAGGTCGAGATCATGGTTGCTGGCAGCGAAGAAAAGCTGGCCGAGCTGCGCGCTGTGCTGGAACAGGGCTCGCGTGGAAGCCGCGTGGATGCTGTGCAGGAGAGGCATATGGAGGAAGCGATGGCCGATGGCCTGGAATCGTTCCAGATTGAAGGAGCCTGGTAGCAACGCATGACTCACCCTCCGATTAACTGTGAGCCTCTGAAATCTCTTATCCGGACCATTCCAAACTTTCCCAAGCCGGGTATTTTGTTTTACGACATCACGACCCTGCTCAAGGACAAGAAGGGTTACGCGACCCTGGTGGACGCGCTCGCTGCGCACTACATTGGCGTGGAGGATGTCGACCTGGTCCTGGGCATCGAGGCGCGAGGATTTATCTTTGGACCGGCCCTGGCCTACCGTTTGAACGCCGGCTTCGTGCCGGTTCGCAAGCCGGACAAGCTACCCGGGCCGACTGCGCGCGTGACCTACGATCTGGAATATGGAACGGACGCGCTTGAAATCCATCTCGACGCCATCGAGCCGGGGCAGAATGTTTTAATTGTGGATGATCTGCTGGCGACCGGGGGAACGATGGAAGCAACCGTAAAACTGGTTCGTCAGCTGGGCGCCAGGATTGTCGGCCTGGCTTTCGCCGTCGAACTCGACTTTCTCAACGGACGCGACCGGTTCAAAGAGTATGACGTCTTCAGCCTGTTGCATTACAGCGAGTAGGCTGTCACCTAAACCACCCTGCGGCCGCTCAACAGGTGGATCACCAGGGCCACCGCCGCGACGATGAGCAGGATGTGCAGAGCAAAAGCGGCGATGTGAAAGAGCAAAAAGCCGCCGACCCAGAGCAGAATTAGAATAACCGCGAGCGCTAGCCACATAGCCCGTGCACCTTGCGGACAGTATCTCATCTACGAGGAGATCAACGACCATGGTTCTGCGCACATCGATAGCAACGTGGTTGATGTTGGCTCCACTCGCCCTTGCTGCAGCGCCGGATCAACCCGCTGGGTTGACCGCTCTGACCCATGTGCGGGTGATCGATGGTACCGGCGGCACCCCGCTGGAAGATGCGACGGTGGTGATCGAGGGAAACCACATCCTGGCGATTCGGCCGGGGGCCACCGCAGTTCCAGCCGGCGCCAAGGTGCTCGATCTGCATGGCGATACGGTCATACCAGGCCTGATCAATGCGCACGGTCATCTGGCCTTGATTGCGGATGGCCAGAACTCAGCGACCGCCTACACCGCGGAAAACGTGCTTGCGGAGTTGCGCCAGTACGAGAGCTACGGTGTGACCTCGATGTTATCGCTGGGGCTCAATCGCGACCTTCTCTACCAAATTCGCGAGCAGCAAAGGCAGGGCACACTGGATGGCGCGACGGTCTTTACCGCAGACCGCGGCATGGGTGTTCCGGACGCTGCTCCGGGTTTGCCGGCTGCCCCCGATCAGCTTTACCGGCCGGCAACGGCGCAGGAAGCCCGCGCTGCCGTGGACGCAATGGCCACGCGGCACGCCGATATCGTGAAGGTTTGGGTCGACAGTGTTGGAGGAACCAAACCCGAGATGTCTCCTGAGATCTACCGGGCGGTGATCGAGGAAGCGCACAAACGCCATCTGCGCGTGGCAGCGCACGTCTATTATCTGGCTGACGCCAAATCGCTGGTGAATGATGGAGTGGACGTGCTGGCCCACAGCGTGCGTGACAAACCCATCGACCAGGAGCTGATCGCTGCGATGAAGCGTCGCGGCGTCTGGTACATACCCACTTTCACCGTCGACGAATCGTTCTACATCTATGCCCAGCATCCGGGGTTCATGCAGCTCGATTTCTTCAAAGCCGCCCTACCGCCTGTGGTTCTGACGATGTTGACCAGCGACGCATATAGCCAGAAGGTTAACCAGGACCCGAAGACCGAGCAGCACAAGGCAGACTTTGCTATGGATCGGGTAAACCTGAAGGCGGTTTATGATGCCGGCGTTCGCGTTGGTTTTGGAACCGACTCAGGTGCGTATGCGACCCGCATTCCTGGATTCTCTGAGCACAGGGAACTGGAAGACATGGTGCAGGCGGGGCTCACCCCGATGCAGGCTATCGTGTGCGCGACCCAAAACAACGCTGCGTTGTTGGGCATCGAGGGAACGAGGGGCACGCTGCGGTCAGGCAAGCGCGCGGACCTGATCGTGCTGGCCGCCAATCCTCTGGACGACATCACCAACACCCGATCGATTGTGACTATTTTTCACGATGGGCGCACGGTTGCTCCGCGCGTCCCGGTCGTGATGGCTAAGTAGTCGCGTTTTCAGATCTCTCAGCGCTCTGTTGCCAGGAAAGAACTTTCGGACGAGACTTCTCTAGTTCTTTGCTTTTCTGGCGGTGGGACCCGCTTCGCGGATCCCCGCGGGCGCTTCGAATTTGGCGAAATTCTTCTCGAACTTTTCCGCCAGCATCACCGCCTGCAGATCATAGGCTCTCGGATCTTTCCAGGCGTTGCGCGGATTCAGCAACTCCGCAGGCACGTCAGGGCAGCTGACCGGAATGCTTAAACCAAACGCGGGCTCAGTCACGAACTCGACGTCGTTCAGGCGGCCATCCAGGGCGGCGTTTACCATGGCGCGCGTGTACTTCAAACTCATTCGCTCGCCGGTGCCGAAGGCGCCGCCGGTCCAACCGGTATTTATCAGCCAGCACTGCGCGTTGTGCTGGCGCAGCCGCTCGCCCAGCATCTTTGCATAAACCGCCGGAGCCAATGGAATGAAGGGCGAGGCAAAGCAGGTGGAGAACTCCGGTACCGGTTCGCTGCCTAGTCCCGCTTCGGTGCCCGCCAGCTTGGCCGTGTATCCGGAGAGGAAGTGATACATAGCCTGAGCCGGGTTTAACCTGGCGATTGGCGGCAGCACTCCGAACGCATCGGCAGCCAGAAAAAGCACGTGGCTGGGATGACCACCCACGCCGGGAATCACCGCCTTGTCGATGTACTCCACCGGATATGCGGCGCGGGTGTTTTCCGTGTAGCGGATGTCAGCGTAATCCGGGGTACCGGTTCTACTGTCGATCACGACATTCTCAAGCACCGCGCCGAAGCGGATCGCATGATAGATCTGAGGTTCTTTTTCCGGCGATAGATCCACGCACTTGGCGTAGCAGCCGCCTTCAATGTTGAAGATGCCACTCCCGCTCCAGCCGTGTTCGTCGTCGCCGATCAGCCGCCGTTGCGGATCGGCGGAGAGTGTTGTTTTGCCGGTGCCGGAAAGTCCGAAGAACAGCGCCGTGTCCCCGGCCTTTCCCAGATTCGCGGAGCAGTGCATGGGGAAGACATCGCGAGCGGGGAGGAGAAAGTTCATCACTCCGAAGATCGACTTCTTCATCTCCCCTGCGTATTTCGTACCGCCGATGAGAATGATGCGACGGGCGAAATCGGTAATGATGAAGGTGCCGGAATGTGTGCCGTCGCGTTGCGGCAGAGCCTCGAACTCGGGTGCGGCAATCACGGTAAATTCAGGTTTGTGGCTGGCCAGCTGATCGACCGGCACGCGAACGAACAACTGCTGCACGAAGAGCGCGTGCCAGGCATACTCGGCGATAATCTGAACCGGAAGCCGGTAAGCCTCGTCCGCACCGGCGTATAGATCGAGGACATACAGGTCGCGCTCTCGCATGTGGGCAACGACCCGCGCCAGAAGGGCTTCAAATTGCGCCGGATCGAAGGGCTGGTTCACCTTGCCCCAATCCACGGCATCGGTGGTGATGGCATCCCGCACAATAAATTTATCTCGCGGGGAACGCCCGGTCCGAGCACCGGTGAGCGCCACCAGGGCGCCGTTGTCAGCCAGGCTGGCCTCACCTCGGGCAATGGCCGCTTCCACCAGCTGGGGAGTGGAGAGGTTCCGGTGGACGTGGGCGCCCTCCACCAGCTTTCCTGTCATTGTGGTTGCCTTGACTGAGTCCACTCGGGCTCCTCCCACCGCTTAAGTATGCACGAGTTTACTCAAGCCCAACCATTGGAGCAACGCCTCTTTGAGTGGATTTACCCAATGATCGTTGCGCTGTGCCCAAGGCAGCTACGATCGGGGCATGACCGGCAATTCAGGCAGCAGGCTGGAGTGCCCGGCTTCCGCCATGACCGCCTCAACCTGTTCCAGGACCTCGTCGACGCTCATGGTGTACATTTCACGCCCGTTGTCGTAGCCGTTCTCCGCTGCCTGCTTCAGGTAGCGGCCTGCCACCTGGGCTGCCAGCCGATCGGTAATGACGTGTCCGGAACGCTCTTTTTGGACTACCCAGGCGTCTGCCGGCATCGCGATCCAGACGGGCCGGCCATTGACTTCAAAGCGGATATCGACCGCGTCCGCGTGGCGGGTGGCGATCGCGACCACGTTGGCCGTCCACCGGCAGTGCAGGTCTTCTTTGGTCCAGTGGTCGGTTACATGAAAGTCTTCATACATATTTACCAGCCTAGTGCATTTTCTTCCCGCCGGGGTTCCTTGTTTGGCACTCGAAAAAGAAATTTGAAAAAAATTAAAAAGAAAGAGAATTTCACCGGTAATCTGCGTCTAATTAGCCGACACTAGAACGACATTTTGACCGTGTCGAGGAGCAACGAAAAAAGTGGTGCATAATCCAGAAACAATCCAGAAATTCGAACAGACCCTTCGTCGGCAGGAAAAGCAGTTAGAGCACTCAATGCTGTCGGCGGTGGAACAGGGCCGCGAAGTTGCCGCAGACAGTGCGCTGGACGCTGCCGATCAGGCCGTACAGTCGTACCAGAAGGAGATGCTCTTCAGCCAGGGCACCAGTGGGCACGAGCAACTCGCGCTCGTCCGCCTGGCCTTGAAACGGCTGGATGAAGGCACGTATGGAGAATGCATGCATTGTGGCAAGACCATAGGACTGAAGCGCCTGGAAGCTCTCCCGTGGACACCGTACTGCATCGACTGCCGGGAGAAGATCGAAAACGGGGAAATTGAAGACCCCGTCGTCGCTGCCTGAGTTTGACCCGCAAACTTCGACGCTGCTAAACTTTGGAAGCCTTCGCAGACGGTAAAAGGCGGTAGCTGCTGGATCCCGGCGGCACCGCTCGGCAGGAAACCCGGGAGACTGCGACCCCTCCTCCAAATGGCTTCTGAAGGAAATTAGTGGATACACAGACACGTCACGCGCTCAAACAGGACCGCTTGGTCGAAGCGACCAGGACCGGTGTTGGCTGGTTCCAGGAAAATCGATCGCGAGTCATTCAAGCCAGTGTGGCCCTGGTCCTCTGCATCGCCATTGCGGTGGCTGCCCTGGTGGTTTACAGCAGACGCGCCGCGGCTGCCGATCTGGCTTTCGGCGAGGCCATGGACACCTACAACGCTCCCTTGGCACAGCCGGGGCAGCCGCCCACGCCGGGGGAGAAGACTTTTCCCAGCGCGACCGCGCGCGCCACGCAGGCCAACCAGCAGTTCGTGCAGATTGCGAATCAATACGGGTTTTTTGAAGCGGGTAAGACCGCCCGGTATTTTGCCGGATTGACTGCAATCGACCTGGGCCAGACCGGCCAGGCAGAAACCAATCTGAAGCAGGTTGCGGATGGGCACGATGCCGCGCTCGCATCGCTGGCCAAACTGGCACTCGGCAATTTGTACCAGCAGCTGAACCGCAGTAGCGAAGCGGTCGTGCTCTACAAACAGCTGATCGCGAAACCAACCAGCACGGTCCCGGCAGAAGCCGCGCAGTTGCAGTTAGCGGCGCTCTACGAGAAGAGCAATCCCGCTGAGGCGAATAGAATTTACGCTCAGTTGAAAAGCTCAAAAACCGCCGCCGGCCAGATCGCAACCCAAAAGCTCCAGCAAAAATAGCTAGTTCAACGTTCTTGGTGGGAGACCCCCCGCTGAAGCAGGGGGCTCCCACCAAGTGCAACTTCAGTGCGTCGTTATTCCTGGTTGCTGCACGGCGTCGGTCTGGAATTTGCGATATTGGTCGAAGCGAACATTGATCTCGGCGCGGAAACCCGCAACCAGAAAGGCCCGGGCCTGTAGATGCAAGGCAATCGCTGTGGGTAGCCAAGCCTCGTTGCGAATCAGGGCCTGATCGAAAACCACGTTGCTGCCTTTGGCGACGGAGGCCAGCAGCCCAAAGCCCACATGGTAGTTTTCGTCGAGGGTCGCGCTCATACGCGAGACCTCATGGTCTGCCTCATCGATCCAGATCGTGCCGCTGACCTTCTTGAGCGCATCCTCGTCCCGGCCATGTGTTTTGGCATGTTCATCACCGGCGAAATCGAAGGCGATCGTGTCGCGCCCATTCAACTGCACCCGGCGCGGCCTGGAAAAGGTAACAATTTGTAGCAGGCGCGCCACCGTGATCTCATCTTTTTCAGGATCTTTGTAGCCCGGCTGCGAGATCTTGATCACTTCTTTATTGACCCGGTCCTGTTCCTTGCGCGCCTGATCCGGGGTCAGATCCTTGCCATCCTTGCGAATCAGTTTTTCCACCCGGTGGCCGTTGACGAAGAAGACCTCGTGCTCTTCGGTTTCAACCTTCTTGGTGTTCCCGCTGCCATCTAGTTGGCGGGTGGTCTGCACTGAGCGGAAGGTATAGTTTTCCCGTATTTTGTCTAATTGCTTTTGCCGCGCCTCAACCTCACGCAACATGGTTGCTGCATCCGGGAGAGCGGCGGCGGGGTCACTTGCGGCGACGGCGGGTGGGGAAGCCGACGCCAACGAAAGGAGCAGGGCACCGGCCGCGAGCCACGGCGAAAGCAGAGACATCTTGCCTCCTGTTGCCCATCTTAGCGTAGGCTGTTACCACTGAATTCCCCGTCAGAATCGCGGGTTGCTGGTCCGAAAGGAAATTAAAACGATGGTGAATTTGCTCTTGAAGTGGATACTGGGTGCCCTGGCTCTTTTGGCGGTGACCTATATCGTGCCGGGATTTCGGGTGGTCAGCCTACCCTCCGCGCTAGTGGCGGTGTTGGTCATCGGCTTTCTGAACATGACGTTGGGACTGGTGTTGAAGGTGGTGACCTTTCCCTTCGCCATTCTCACCCTGGGGCTGCTCTTTCTGGTTATCAACGCATTCATGCTCATATTGGCAAGCAAGATCACTCCAGGTCTGCAAATCGCCAGCTTCGGCGCCGCTTTCATTGGAGCGGTGGTGCTGGCAGTGGTTCACATGATTATCGAAGCAGTTCTTTAGTGCACCGAATCTGGAGCAATGGAAGGAGGAGTGTGGGGTACGGCAACACCGCGCGGCAGGGGTGCGCCATTTGGCAGTAGGGTACGGCCTGACCTGGAGTCTGATCTCGATCGCCCGCGTCCCTGGTTAACCGGTGTGGGTTGTACTGGCACCGGCTCTACTGGAACGTGTACTGCCGAAGCAGTCCCGAACCCTCCCGGCGCTGCCGGCAGCATCCGCGGGGCACTGGCAGCGGGCGTGACCTGGGCAACGGGATGATGGTGAAACACCAGGCTGCGCCAAGCCGGATTCAGGGCTACTGCGGACAGGGCAACGCTCGCTGCTACGCCGCAGGCGACCATGGTCTGGATCATGGAGCTGGAAAAACGGTTGCGTGGGGTCTGGAGACGGAGGTTGACGCGCCTCTTCAAACCGGGTGGGGGTTCGACATTTCCCAGCCGGCGCAGGGTCTCTTCGATTTCCGAGTTTATGGTCATTGCAAGCTTCCTTCCTGCTCCAGCATGGCTGCGAGCGCGTGCCGCGCACGGTACAGCCGGGAGCGGATGGTCGATTCGGTGGTATCGAGGACCAGGGCGATCTCTACGGTTGACAGCTCCTTTACCGCGGAAAGCAACAAAACTTCGCGCTCCCTTGCCGGAAGGTTGTCGATGAGACCTAGAATCCGGGCATGACGCTGGGCGGTGATCACCATTTTTTCCGCGCTCATCTCGCCGGTCGGCAGAACCCGCGCCAGCTCTTCAAAATCATCCACCTGGGGCCGCGTCTTGGCCCGCCGCTTGCGGTCGAGGACAAGATTCCAGGCGATGCGAACCAGCCAAACACGATAGTCGCGCACCTCAGCCAGCTTGTTGCGGTGACGAAGAACGCGCAGAAAGGTCTCCTGCACGACGTCTTCCGCGTCGGCCGCGTTGCGTGTAACCGAATAGGCCACGCGGTAGAGCGTGGTCGAATACTCTTCCACCAGCGCGGTCACCCGGGCGTGCGTATCCTGCTCTGGTAGGGCCACGGCCTCGGCCTCCAGCCATCCGACGAATTGTCCTTCCATGGTTCCCATAGCTGAACGGAGAGACTGTCGTATATAGAGACGCATCATATACCTTTTCCGCTCGGCATCTGCTCCGGCGCCCCCGCCGGTTATTTACCGGATGACCGGAAACGCAAACGGAGTCTATGATCATTCGTCATGTTCGCCCCTGCACGATTTCGGCGTTCCCTGCTGGCATACTGCTGGCTCATTTCGGCCGCCTGCGCCGCCCTATTAGCCGGGGAGCGAGAGGTCAATCTGCCCGGTGTATACCAGGGTCATGCGCCTGCGGCGGATGCGGCGAAACGTGTCTTCACGCTCAACTTGGGTTCGGACGGCACTGCGGTGCTTACCACGGTGTTCATTGGCAAGGGTGACGCGTCCCAGCGTGGCCGCTGGACGCGCAGCGGCAGCCAGGTTGTGATTACTTTCGATGCAATCGGGCCAAACCGGCCTCCTCGCCCGCTAACCTTTCGTCATCGCGACCACGAACTCAGTCCCGTCCACTGGGACCCCAGCGAGTGGGGACGGAATGGTCCGCCGGTGCTTCACCGTTCCCGGGAAGTCCAGGGCGGCCTATGACGATGGGTGCGTTCTACAACATCATGCTGGGCTATTTTTTCGGGTTTGCGCTGGGGGTTGGCTGCGCGCTCGCCGTCTTCTACGCCATTTATTCCGGGGGATACAGGAAGGCGGTAGAGCACTCGCTGCTGGAGCAGAAGCCGAAAGACTATCTGGACGCGGTGGCGGCAGCCAGACGGCGTGCCGAAAAGGAAAAGGGCACGCAAACGATCTAGCTTGTCCCTGCAGCAGATCGCGGGATACCAACGCTTTTTGCTTTGTATCAGGGCACGACTTTAGTCGTGCCGTAGAAAGTTGGTTACTGAGTGGGCTTTAGGAATAGTTGATTTTCAGTTGCTTCAACGAGGGGAAGAAAGCAGGGTGCACCTCGACCCTCAACCGCCCCGCCTGGACCCCGGGATCGGCACTCGCGATTGCCAGCGCGTCTGCGGCGGTGCCGGCGGTGATGATCGACATCCCCACCAGTGGTCCGTCATCGGTGATCGGCCCGGCGAGCAGGTAGCGTCCCGCTTCGACCTGCTGCCGTATGAACGCCAGCTGGCGCGGCACCAGGTCGGCCACGTCCGCGCCCTGGGTGTCATTCCATCGCTCACCCCTGAATAAAAAGGCGATGAAATACGGCTCGACGTCCCGGGGAATATCTTTCCTCTGCGGCTTTTCTTTTGCGTGAGCCTCTTCCGTCATTTCTCTGCCTCAAGCCTCAATTGATGCGCTGCTTCGGGCTTGCCTTCCTTTTCGAGCAGGGCAGCATGCTGGCGCAGAATGGTCCGCCGTTTCTTCTCCGCCGCGGAGCTGTCTCCAGTGGGGGAAGGTTTGCGAAAATTCGCCTCCGCCGCCCGATAGTCCCGATCGGCCTTATCGTTCTGACCCATCTGGTTGTAAATCATCGCCCGATGCCAATACGCCGTGCTCCACTCTGCAGAACCGGGCTTGACTGCTTTGGGTACCAGCGCGACCTCCTGGTTGAACTCCTCCAGCGCCTCCTGCTTGTGATCGAAGGCCGCGAGAGCAATGCCGTATTCATCGTGGGCCATCATCTTGTCCACTAAACGCAGGTGGGGTGGATACTGCTCGGCCAGATCGCGCTGCTGTTTGCAATAGTCCAGCGAGAGGGGGTCCTGGGCGGTGAGCAGGTTGACACACTTCACCATCAATTTGCCTACCTGTTCGCTCAATTGATTGGCTTTGTCCTCATCGGACATCGCAGGAGCGGTGGGCAGAGGAGTTGCCGGGGGCGCCGCAGCATCCGGCTTGGCGGTGGCCTGTTCCGCAAATAAGGATGGCGGGACCATCGTAAGCAGAACCACGCAGCAGCAAATACCGACGCGCATAAGACCCCCGTCTACAGACTTGATTATGCCGGAGGAATAACCGGGTGTGGGGTTCCCGCCGCTTCCGGCTTATAGCACTATTGTGTAGCTTGTAGTTTTTGGGCTTCGCCGTGCCTGCCCTGGCGCTCAAGTACATCGGCATGCTGCTGGCGCACGCGCTGGCGGAATTGCCGAAAGTGCTCGGTCCGGGCCGCATCCCCAGCGGCCGCGGCCATCGCCCTGGTGAATGTATCCTCCGCAGTCTGCAGATCGCGGGCTGCGTGATCCCACTGTTCCAGTTGCTGATAGGCCGTGGCTCGATGCCAGAACGCAACTGCCCACTCCAGGCTGTCCGGTTTCACCGTGCTTGCCGGCAGGAGCGCGATCTCATGGTCGAAAGGGTCCAGCGACTGTTTAGGCTGATGGGCGACGGCCAGTAGGGCAACGCCGTATTCATCGTCGGCTACGATCCGCGGCAGGCGTTCGCTGGCCGGCCCGCTTTCGGCCGCATCGAGCTGCGCCTTGCAAGCCGCGACCGCTTTTGTGTCCCCTGCCTGCAACAACTGGGTGCAGTCCTGTGCTTGTGCAACCCCGGAGGCCGCCAAAACAGCGAGCCCCATGAATACGCCTGCGAAAAGTGGCAACCTCAATCTCCCCGGATAGAATAGCGTGAGGATGTCTGACCGGCTCTACTACGCTGACCCCTCACTTTCCTCCTTTGATGCGCATGTTTCCGACATCCGCGAGGTTTCGCGTGCCCAGGGACGTTCCTTGTGGCAGATCGCTCTGGACCGCAGTGCTTTTTACCCCACCAGCGGCGGCCAGCCGCATGACACCGGTCTGCTAACGGCAACATCTTCCGGCGGGGCTCTGCTCGAGGCTCCTATCCTTGCGGTGGAAGAGGACGAGCAAGGTGAAGTCTGGCACACCACGCCGAAGCCGTTATCGGCCGGGACCCCCGTGCGCGGCTATATCGACTGGAGCCGCCGCCGTGATCACATGCAGCAACATTCGGGGCAGCATTTGCTGTCCGCAGTCTTGTATCGCCAGCTGGGCGCGGCGACGGTTTCGTTCCACCTGGGTGAGATGACCTCGACGATTGATCTTGCCCGTGAGGGCATTCCCCAGGAGGAGTTGGAGCGGGCGGAAGACGCGGTCAACGAGATCATCGCCGAAGATCGTCCGATCACCATGCGCACCATTCCGCGGAGTGAAGCGGAGATGCTGCTCGCTGCCGGCACGCTCCACAAGCTGCCTGATCGGGAAGGGGATATCCGGCTGATCGAGATCGACGAGATTGATCTCAACGCCTGCGGGGGCACCCACGTCCACTCCACCGGCCAGATGGGCGTGCTCCTGATCCGGGGGACCGAACGCGTGCGGCAGGGGCTTCGTGTCGAGTTTGTCTGTGGCGTCCGCGCTGCTGTGACTGCGCGGCATGATCTGGCCACGCTCACGAGTGCTGCTGCGGCGCTTTCGGTAGGGCGTCTGGATGTTGGAGAAGCGGTTGACCGGCTGTTGGCGGATGCCAAGGCGGCAAATAAGGCACGGCACAAGCTTACCGAGGAATTGGCCGCCTATCATGCTGCGAGCCTGCTGTTGGAGCATCCCTTGGAGAACGGTCGCCGGGTAGTGAGGAGATCTTTTACCGAACAGGATGCCGGTTACCTCAAATTGCTCGCGTCGCGGCTGGTTGCATCGGCTCCGCGAACTTTTGTGCTGCTGGCAGCTACCGGGGAGGAGCCGGCCCGGGTGATCGTGGCGGCCAGTGCCGACCTGAAGGTCGATTGCGGGACCGCGCTTCGCGAGGCCCTGGCGGCCTACGGTTCACGGGGCGGGGGATCGACCGGCATGGCGCAGGGCCAGATTCCCAATGCCCATCTGGATGCGCTTTTCAGCGAGCTTGAGGACGGCGTGAAGAGCGTCTGAGCTGCTCGTGTCCAGCTTTCCGTATTTGCTTTGTTCACTGCTAAAATAGTGAGGTTGTTCCCACCTTGTGGGGCTATAGCTCAGCTGGGAGAGCGCCTCGTTCGCAACGAGGAGGTCAGCGGTTCGATCCCGCTTAGCTCCACCAAAGAACTCAGCATCTGTTGAGTCCCGCAGAGCCTGCCCTGGGCTTGTCGAAGTCAGACTTGTCCCAATTAGGCTCCGCAACAAGCCTTTTGCTTTGTATCAGGGCACGACTTTAGTCGTGCCACCCCCGGGCCAAAATCGTCAGGGCTTTCGAGTCTGCGTGAGAACAAAGAGAAACAGCAGGTCCCTCCACTACGCTGCGCTCCGGTCGGGATGACGATTCTTTTTGGGACCAAAATCCCGACACTCAAACAGAATTGTCATCCCGACCGGAGCGTAGCGTAGTGGAGGGACCTGCTGTTTCTCTTTCAGTTCTCACGCAGACTCTTCTCATCGGATTTGCGAGTTTCTTCTGATTTGCGGATTGAACACGACAAAGCCCTCGTGATTGTTGATATACAAAGCCTGGAATAACGCCGTCGGCAGCATACCGTCGCCGATTCTTTCCGCCGGCTCCTTGGCAAGCAGGGCTGCCACCACATCATGGAGTCGCTGTGACCCCACTGTAAGAACGCGGATCGAGCCTGTGTGCAGTTCCACTTTCCCGCTGCTGGTCAATTCGAATCCACTCTCCTGTTTCGGCGGATTGAGCGCTTGCACAGCCCGGGGGAGCAACACTACAGAACTGGCTCCCGAATCGAGCAGCAATCGCAGGCCGGTGGTTCCCCGTGATTGTGCTTCGGAAGCGACCAGCATCCGATTGTCCCGTGCGTCGATCGGAACATGGTCTCCGTCAATCGTGTCCTGGATTTCGCTGCTGAGCTCGATACGGACCACGTGCTTTCGGTAATCGAGGAGGTAGTTGAAATGAGAAAGGAAGTTCTGACCGGCGATTCCCTCAATGTGAGCATCCATCTTGCGCAATACACTCAGATCCTGGATCAGCACATCCACGTTGTCGACCTGGAGAGAGCCGGCGGAGAGACTGGGTATGCTACCGCGGGTTACTGTCTGGACACTGGAAAGGGTGGTCTGCCGAATGCGATCCAACGGAACAAACGACAATTGAGAAGCAACGGATGGATCCACCACCGTGGTGTCGGCCCCAGTGTCCAGAACGAAGTCAAACGGTCCTGCCTGGTTCGATTTCAGCGAGATTACAATCAGGTTGTTAACCAAGCGAAAGCGAACATCTGACTGAGCCGAAAGGCTTTGGCTCGCTCCACTCATGGCTAAACAGGTCAGTACCACCTTGCCCGCAATGCCCACATACTGAGGCTTTTTCATGGGTTCCTCCCGGTTTCTGGGAGAACCTTAGGAGTGTGGGGCGGTCGCAGTACTCACGGCTTTCAGATGTTTCCGGCACGATTCCCTGATGTAACCTTGAGGTTCTTCGATGGCCCTCCGTTACCGCTTCGACGATATCGAGGTTGACGTCCAGAGCTTCCGCCTCCTGAAAGCTGGGAGCCCCGTTGCTTTGGAACCCAAGGCATTGAATCTATTGATTTTTCTGGTTGAGAACCGGGGCCGCCTGGTAGGCAGACGCGAGTTGATCGACGCAGTCTGGAACGGCGCGTTTGTGACCGACCACGTGTTGAATCGCGCTATGGGCCAATTGCGCCGGCAACTGGGGGACGACCCCAAACAGCCTCGCTATGTCGAGACAGTCCCGACCCTCGGCTATCGATTCATCGCCAGGGTCGAGCAGGAGCAACAAGACACCCTCGTCGAATCAAGCGGACAATTGGAGGCGACGGCAAGTACTCCCTTACAGGACCGGCAGCGCGTGGATGAACCCATCCCGGTGCCCCACACGCGCTCCTTACAAACACCTGTACCCACCCGCCCGAGGCGCAGAACGGGCGTCGCAGTGGGAATCGCCCTGGTGCTGATTTTGAGTGTTGTCACTTTCTGGATGGTGCGTCGCAGATCTCACTCTGCCAATGCCCGGCCGATTCAATCCCTGGCTGTGCTGCCACTGGACAATCTTTCCGGCGATGCTTCCCAGCAATATCTGGCGGACGGAATGACGGACGAACTGATTACCAGCCTCGGCCGCATCGGCGCCCTACGCGTGATTTCTCAAACCACGGCGATGGAATACAAAGGCGCGCATAAACCGCTGCCGCAGATTGCCCGGGAACTGAATGTCGACGCGATCGTAGAGGGCTCGGTCCTGCGTTCCGGAGACAAAATTCGCATAGCGGCCCAGCTCGTGGCAGCGCCAGCCGAAAAACAACTCTGGGCGCAGACCTACGAGGGCGGCATGGACGACGTGCTGGGCCTGCAAAACCGGGTCGCAAGCGCGGTGGCCGAGCAGATCCGAATCAAGCTCACGCCCATGGAGCGAACCCAGCTCGCGGACACGCAAAACGTGAATCCGGCCGCATACGAGGCGCTCCTCAAAGGCAACTACTTCTTTCGCCAGAACTCACCTGAGAGCACACGGAAGTCACTCGAGTACTTCCAACAGGCGGTGAAGCTTGATCCAGGGTTCGCCCGCGCTTACGTCGGCATCGCGCGCAGCTATAACCTCCTGGGGGAGGGCGACGTACCGGTCGGCGAGGCGACCGCGGCGGCAGACTCAGCCACGGCGAAAGCGCTCCAGCTTCAGCCCGACCTGGACGAAGCCTACGCGGAGCGAGGCTGGACCCTCCTCTTCTACCACTGGGATTTTCCCGGCGCGGAACGGGACTTTCGCCACGCCCTGGAACTGAATCCGGGCTCGGAGGACGCATTTGAAGGTTTGGGGGACTATCTCGTCGTGATGGGGCAATTCGACAAAGGCCTTCAACAACTCAAAAAGGCACGGGACCTCGATCCGCTGTCGCCTTTTCTGGTTACGGACTATTGCATTATGTTGAGTTATGCGCGCCGTTACGGCGAGGCACAGGCACAGTGCCTTGCATCCCTGGAACTGGACCCCAATTTCAAATGGGGACTGTGGAACACGGCGGATGTCTTCTTAGATCAGGGAAAGATCGCAGAGGCCAAGTCTCTCGCCGTCAGAGCCGGGGAATGCGATGAGGCCTGCATGGCTATGATGGAGGAAATCCACGGTGTGCCAGGCAAATCGGGAGCCTTCGATTCCTGGTTAAAAATGCAAAAGGTGAAACCGGACCCTTTCTTCCTGGCTTCGGCCTATGCCGGCCTGGGCAGAAAGGACGAGGCCCTTGCCGCGCTCGAAAAGGCCTATGAACAACGGTCGGAGCCACACGCCATGACCTTCCTCTCCGTAGATCACCATTTCGATTCGCTCCGGCGCGATCCGCGCTTCGACGCCTTTTTGCGCTACGCCGGCCTTCCGCCGCAACCGCACACACAATTTGCTCAGCCTGACCGCTCCATCAAACATTAAAGCGATGCCCGCCTTCTGGCTAGCGAAAGTTCTTCATGACCATGATGTAGGACTCGTTGAGTTCGTTCTGGCCGAAGAGGAGCGATTTGCCATCCGGAGAAACTGTCACGCCACCAAAGAGAGAAGCTGGCTTATCCAGGGTCAGGATCGGCGTGATCTGGCCATGAGCGAAATCGAAGAACTCAATTCTGCCGTTGGGCGGCGGATCCCCGTTCAGGAAATAGATTCCGTCGTGGGTGACGTCCCAGGTAAACCACTCACAAGTGTGAATCGGAAGGATTAATTCCTCGTTGGTATCCAGCGATTTTTTCCAGATCCCGCACTCGCCGAATTTGGAATAAAAAAGGAACCGTCCGTCCATCGACTCGATCCCGTGAACTCCCCCCTGAGTCGTCACCCGGACGGGAGAGCCGCCGTTCTGCGGGATCTTCCATAATTGATAACCCACAGGGTCATGGACGGAATAGAAATATATCCATTGGCCGTCCCGGGACCAACTTGGAGCGCCATTGTTCGTCTCAGGAAAGGTCGTCAGCATACGAGGCGTGCCATCCGGTAATTCGAGAACGCCAACCTGCCAATAGTTCTGGGTTATGGATTCGAAGGCGAGGTAGCGGCCGTTCGGAGACCACCGTGCCGTGGCCGTTGATCCGTGACGATCTGTAAGCTGAGAGCAATTGGATCCATCACTCTCACACATCCAAATGTCCTCATAGCCCATCCGGTCGGATTCGAACGTGATTTTCTTGCCATCGGGGGAAAAGCTGGGCTTCCAAATGATTCCCCTGCCGGACAGGAGACGCACGGGAGGAGCCAGAGCATGCCGCTTATCCTTCAGCTCGACCCGCCAAACGGTGTCCAAAGTCTTCGAAACCAGGTACGCGAGTTGGTTCCCGCTGTGTGAGATCGAGGGCTGATTCCCAGCTCCCGGGCCCACGACCTGCTGCGGCGTACCGCCTGAAGCGGAAATTCGCCATAGACTGCGAAACCCCCTCGCGGGCGAATCGAACACGATTTCCTTGCCGTCCGGGGTCCAGGCGGCATCGCCTCCGGAGTTTCCCCTCGTCAGACGCGAAAGTTGGCCGTCGGCCACTCTCAGCACAAACAAGTCGCTCAGAAAGGCGGGCATCGGTCCGCGTGTAAACGCAACCCGGATACCATCAGGGGAGAAGACGGGGTCGCAATCATACTGTTGATTAATCGAGGAAGTGAGTGGGCGAGCAGTCAAGTCAGACAGCGAGAGTATGCTCAGGCGGGATTTCGCGCTCTTATCCAGGGCTTCCGGAAATATCAGGGATTTTCCGTCGGGCGACCAGCTCATTCCGTTGCATTGCGCCCACTTCGGAGCGGCCACGGTATAGAGGAGACGTTCTGAGCCGCCAAGAGCCGGAATCACATACAGTTTCTTTTGATCGCCGAACTCGTTGAATCGCACAAACGCGATTTGTTTCCCATCGGGCGACCACGCTGGATTTCCGTCGTCATCCCTCTGAGTGAGTTGCAAGGGTTTTTCGCCGCCGATCAGGGCGACATAAATGCCGGGGTTCGGTCCTCCCGAATACGAAAAAGCAACCTGCCTGCCGTCTGGAGAAATGGCAGGTGTGTCTTGTTGGCCGGGCATCGCGACTAAGGGCAGAACCTCGCCGCCAGTGGAGAACTGCTCCCGGCTGGTCGAAAACATCCGCAGCGCTACTGCGGCCACCAGGGCAAATGCCAGGAAGCCGATCACCAGCCAGAGTTTTTTCCCCGCAGCCGTGGCTGGCTGCTCCTTCACTGGAGCGGGAACCGCTTGTTGCTGGGGCAGAGCGATGATGGGCGCCGGAGGCGGCGCTTCCCTCTGCTCCTTGAGCGGTGCGATGAACCGGTAACCGCGGCGCGGGAGAGTTTCGATCAGATGCGGCACATCCGCTGAATCGCCCAGGGTGGCTCGTAGCTTGGCCAGGGCCAGGTTGATGGCGTGGTCAAAATCCCCGAAGCTCTTCTCTGGCCAGATCAGCTGGCGCAGCTCTTCCCGGGTGACGATCTGTCCTGGTCGCTCAAGCAAGGCGGCCAGGACCTTGAACGGCTGGTCCTGGACCTTGATAGGTCTGCCCGCCTTCCACACTTCACCTGTTTCCAGGTGGACCTCGAAATCCTCAAAGCGAGCGATCTGCGGTTGTATCGAGTTGCCCATGGCGACACCGAAAAGGGTGTGAGTTTAGGGTCTGGGTCCCAAGAGATCTGCAGAAGATGTTGAAGCTAAGTCTAGCGCCATCCGAGCATTACACGCAGACAAAGTTGATAGGACGAAGAGATTGCCGGCGAATTGAGTCGGCTTTCTTGTAAGCCCGAAGCTCGTCCTCGCCGCTACCGCGGCTGAGGCGAACCCCATGAATCGTTGGCTGTTTTCTCTAGCCTGTCTGAGCCTTTTCTTTCCCTCCCCTTTGCAAGCGGACGATCAATCGAGGCTTCCGGAAAACGCGCCCGGCAGCGCGCTGCCATTCCGGATTTCATCCGGTTACCTGATCCAGGTCGAAGGGCGTATCGGAGACCAGGCCCATCTGAAGTTCATCCTGGATACTGGCGCGAGCATCAGTATTGTCGGCCAAAGAATAGCCAAAAAACTGAAACTGGATGCGCATCCAGCTCAGAGTTTTAACTTTGACAGGAATCTGCAATGGGAAACCGCCACCCTGCCTGAAATTCAGCTCGGTCCCATTCGGGCATCCAACGTAGCTGTGCTTGTAGGCGATCTGGCCCGCTATTCAGAGTTCGCCGGCAAGGCAGACGCCATCATCGGCATGGACCTTCTCAAATTGAGTGACGTCACCATCGATTTCGGCGCCGGGGATTTGATCTTCGATCGCACCGAGCCGAGAACTTACACTGCGGGAGGCGATCCCATGGCGCAATGCTTGATTGTCGAGTTTCAGATTCAGGAACGCCCGGTTCATCTGCTTGTCGATACCGGCTTGCAAGGCATGGTTCTGTACGAGGAGCGCTTGCGCAAGAGCGTGCCGGAATTACGCACAGCGGGCAGCATCAAAAACGCGACTATGGGCGGACGTATGCAAGTGAAGCAAGCCACTTTACCCGATGTCATCGTCGGCAATAGGAATCGCGAGGTACCGGTTGTATTCTTGCCGTCGCCCGCCGCAGACACTCTCCCCGGAATCGACGGAATTGTGGGCATCACCGCGCTGCAGGCTCATCGCGTGTATTTCGATTTTTCAAGGAAGACGTTGAGCTGGGAGTAAGTTACGGATCGGCGCGACGAAAAAGCGATTCCAGCGATGATATCCGGCCTCTTGGCTCACGGTACGGATGGTGCCGGATCGCTATCGTCAGTAACATACCTTGCTCCAGGCCCCTCATG
Organism: Acidobacteriaceae bacterium; assembly: GCA_049522955.1. Classification (GTDB taxonomy): domain Bacteria; phylum Acidobacteriota; class Terriglobia; order Terriglobales; family Acidobacteriaceae; genus PALSA-350. The sequence continues at coordinate 62,280 of JBEKNJ010000014.1, read as the reverse complement.
TTGTGAGGTGACTGAGAGCCGGCAATCTGTCCGAAAGATCGGATCGCAGGATCTTTTGGGCGGATATTGTAAGCGGTACGATGATGCTTGTAATTCAAATGGGCATTCGGGGTCATGCAATGACCACAGCCGCCTTCATCACGCTGATCATGGCGAGCGCCAGCCTGCTTGGTAGCGTGCCTGTGGCCACCGCGCAAGCGATTGCATCGAACCAGACTTCTCCGTCGGATTCTCGCATTCGGGACGCTACCGAATATAGCGCCTATAAAAATGTGGTGAGTCTGTCCGCGCCCGCCATCAGGGCTACAGCGATCGAAATATTCTTGCAGCAATATCCCAATTCCGCGGTCAAAAATGACTTGCTCGAATTGCTCATCGATACCTACCTGGCGACAGCCAACACCCGTAAGACCCTGGCGACGGCGCATCGTTTGCTTCAGTTGGATCCCAACAATCCACGGGCTCTTGCGCTGGAGGCCTCTATCGATCCGTCCGCTGGGCTTGTCGACGATCGGGCGCCCGAAGCGCAAAATGCACTGAACACCATCGAGCTGGACGCAGACTCTGAAAAATATCGCGAAGAGCTTCAGAAAACCCCGAAGAATTCGCTGGCTCATTTCCGCCTGGGCGAATCGCTTGTCAAAGGATCTGATCTCCAGTCTGCAGCAAACCAGTTTCGCGCAGCACTCGACGGAGACCCGCACCCTAAGTGGATCGACGCGTGGGCGCACATCGATCTAGGCGAGATTTTTGACACAACGCACCAGCTCAATCGCGCGATCCATGAATATCAGGCAGCGGTCGGAGCGCGGGACGATACGGACGGCGCCCAGGCGATCGCAGTCCAGCGGCTGGAGGGCATGGGAATCAGTGAGCCAATTCTGCACCGTGTCTCTTCCGAAGACTTCCCGAGTCCGACAGTGGAGATTCCGGCGCAATATTCGGTGGAGGGCCGGCTTGCCAGGCTGGAAGGAACGGTCTATTTGGCTGGGACCGTTGCAGCAGACGGTTCCGCGAGGGATTTGCGTATAGTGCAGTCTCTCGGCCTCGGACTTGATGATGCGGCCGAGGCGGCGGCAAGCCGATCGACATTCGAACCGGCGCGAATAGACAACGTCGTGGCGCCTAAACCGACGACCATCCGGGTTGATTTCTTACTTTCGTCTAAAGAATCTCGTTGGCACTTGCTCCGGGTTGCGTTCGCTACACCACAGGGAGCCTCCCGTCCGCATTTTGTGAGTGCTCCTTACCCAGGCGGTGATGGAATTGGCCCGGCTGCAGCGGATGCGGCACGTCTCCTCGCGGCGATGGGAAGGCGCGCAGTCGTTGCCCTCGCGTTCGATGTGGATGAAGCTGGCCGTCCTGTGCGCATACGTGTCCAGGAGGCCACCGAACCAGCACTGGGAGATCAGGCGGTGTCCATCGTCCGTCGTTGGCAATTCTCACCTGCGAATAAGGATGGAAGACCATCGAGTACATCGTGCACGGTCGACCTTGTCTGGGGAGAGAAAGAATTTACCCAGGACTCGCTGCGCGCGTCGGCCACAGAATTCGGCTCCTTGCTCACTCAGCGAGGCGAGATATCGTCGACGAAACGTTGAATGCTCGCGCAACGCGCTCGAAGAATCACAATTGCATCGCGATGCATCCGGAGTGGCAGCGCACTTGAATGCCAGCGGCGTTGATTTGCGTGCGGCGGTAATCCCAATTACCGTGAGAGACGATTTTCAGCAGCTTGCATCGTGTATTCAAAACGCGAACCGCTCGCAGAGCATCCACTATGAATGAAAATATGCGACCGCTTGAACCCGGAATAGTAACCGACTTTACCGGCCGCCTTGATTACGCCGGATATCTCCGTCTCGCCGAGCTGCTCGCCCAACAGCAGCCGCTCTCCAACCCTCCGCACCATGACGAGACGCTGTTTATCATTCAGCATCAGGTGGCCGAGCTGTGGATCAAGCAACTCATCCACGAGCTGTCGGCGGCGATTCGATTTGTGCGCCAGGATCAGCTCGATCCCTGCTTCAAGATTTTGTCGCGCGCGAAGCTCATCCAGATGCAGCTCTTCGATATGTGGGCCGTGCTGGAAACATTAACTCCCTCCGAATACCTGGAGTTTCGTAACGTCCTGGGTCATGCCTCCGGATTTCAGTCGTACCAGTACCGCAAACTGGAGTTTCTACTCGGCAACAAGAACCGCGACGCGTTGCAAGTCTTCGAGCACGATCCGGCCATTCACGCTGACCTCCGCATCACCCTGGAAGGCCCCTCCCTGTATGACGAGTTTCTGCGCCACCTTGCACGCCGCGGGCTCTCCGTTCCGTCGGAATGTGTCGAACGCGACTGGAGCAAGCCGCATGATCGCAACCAGGCTCTGGTGCAAGTCTTCCGGCAAATCTACGAGAATCCGCGCGTGCATTGGGATGCGTATGAGATGTGCGAGAAGCTGATTGATGTTGAGGAATACTTTCAGCTATGGCGCTTCCGCCACATGAAGACGGTCGAGCGCATCATCGGCTTCCGGCCTGGAACCGGCGGCTCGTCGGGCGTCGGATTCCTTCGGCAGGCGCTGGAGCTGACCTTCTTTCCTGAGCTACTCGACGTGCGTACCGGGCTGAAACAGAAATGATATCGTTGGCGCGCTTACCGGCATGTCGCTCCCAGGGCGCGGTCGAGCGCGATCCCTCGAAGTTGTCCCACTTCCTGCTTATGCCTGGATAAATATGTACCAACCGCAGCCGCAATATCGGCACGGCAGGTCGCACGTGCACGGATGGCCGCGGTGCCGGCCAATTCGTCGATTAACAAAGTCTGTATCTGATCCAATTCAGATCGAACGGCGCTCATCGAACTGACCGGCCCGTGTGCAGGCGCATCTCCATGCCGCCGCCAATCTGCCAGTAACGAATATTGAACAATCTTGTTGGCTTCAATTTGCGCTCTGAAAAATGCCGTCACAGATGCTTCGTCTAAACCTTTTGCCTCGCCGGCTTCGACCGCACTATGAATGACCTGTGCTTCGCGCGGGGCATCCTCGACTGGAGCACCGCTATCCCATTTTGCAAGCGCTACTTTTTCGGCAATCATCAGCCGGTGCGCTGATGTTTCCACCAACGGCTGAAGCTGTTCTGCTCCTGGTTGGGACTGTCCCATGCAGAGGCGGCTGATCATGATGAATGCAATCGTGAATGGTCCCTGGATGCGCAGCATCATTCTCCCAATCCTGCTCAGTGGAAGGAATGCCAATACTCTGAGAAAGACTCCGTCCACATCGGCTGATGTAAAAAGCCTACAAGAACCTTCATCCGCGAACTAAATGGCATCGCGCAATCGGGCCATGTAGAGCTTCCGCTCTCGGGGTCGTTCCTCCCGTGTCATCGAAAAGTTCTCCGCGACCTGTTTGTAGCTTTTTCACCGGCGGATCACCGTCGATTGACATCACCGGGCGCGTGGAGGCACCATTAGGGCCAATAGAAATTGGCACACGAAGGAGTCTCCCCATGCCCATCACCGAGACAGAGACGCCGGCTGCGATTCGCAGGCCTGCGCTGAGTCCAGCCGCGGCAGCGTTTCTAGCCAAGAAACATCAGATGCTGATCGATGGCAAATGGGTCGACGCTCGAAGCGGCGAGACCTTTACCGTCGAAGATCCGGCGACCGAAGAAATCATCGCCCACGTTCCGGCCGGAGATAAGGCCGATATCGATCTAGCAGTCGCGGCCGCGCGACGCGCATTCGAGACCGGGCCGTGGTCGCGTATCTCCCCAGCCGCGCGGCAGCGCCTTGTCTGGTCGCTGGGCGACCTGCTGGAGCGTCATGCCGATGAACTTGCCGAATTGGAAGCGCTCGACAACGGAAAGCCGGTGACCAACGCTCGCCGCGACGATGTGGGTGGCTCGATCGAAATGTTCCGCTATATGGCGGGATGGGCGACGCGGTTGAATGGGGAACAGATCCAGGTTTCGACCCCCGGCAACTGGCACGTTTACACCATTCGTGAACCCGTAGGAGTGGTTGGCCAGATCATTCCCTGGAACTTTCCCCTCATGATGGCAGCCTGGAAGCTGGCCCCCGCTTTGGCGGCGGGATGTACCATCGTGCTCAAGCCGGCGGAGCAGACTCCGCTCTCTGCGATCCGTATGGGCGAGCTCATCACCGAGGCCGGTTTCCCCGACGGAGTGGTGAACATTGTCACCGGTTATGGCGAGACGGCCGGCGCCGCCCTGGCCGAACATCCGGATGTCGATAAGGTCGCCTTTACCGGTTCCACCGAAGTCGGAAAGCTCATCGTAAAGGCAGCGGCCGGCAATCTGAAGCGAGTCTCACTGGAACTTGGCGGCAAATCGCCGGCCATCGTTTTCCCCGACGCCGATCTTGAACTGGCTATCGCCGGCACGGCCAGCGCAATCTTCTACAACCAGGGTCAGTGCTGCACCGCAGGCTCGCGGCTGTTCGCCCATAAGTCGATCTTCGACAAGATTGTCGAAGGGGTGACCAAAGAGGCGGGCAAGCTGAAGATCGGGCACGGCCTCGACCCGTCGGTCAACCTGGGCCCGCTGGTTTCGAAAGAACAACACAACCGGGTAACCGGTTTTCTCGACGCGGGACGCCAGGAAGGCGCTGAGGTAGTGACTGGCGGCAAGGCCATGGGCAAGCAGGGCTACTTCGTCGAGCCCACAGTTCTCGCCCAAACCAATCGCACAATGAAAGTGGTTCGTGAAGAGATCTTTGGGCCGGTGGTATGTGTCCAGTCCTTCGAAGATTCGGACCTGGACGCGGTGGCGAAATTCGCCAATGACACCGAATACGGCCTGTCCTCAAGCGTCTGGACGCAGAACCTGAAGGCCGCTCACATGATGGCGCGCAAGATCAGGGCAGGCACAGTCTGCATCAACGCCCATAACTACGGCGACCCGGCGTGGCCTTTCGGCGGTTATAAACAGTCCGGCTGGGGCCGCGAAATGGGCAAGGAAGTCATGGAGCACTACACGGAAACCAAGGCGGTTGCCGCCAGGCTTTAAGGCGGCTACCGTGCGGCTACCGTGCGCCAGCGAAGGTATTACAGGCATTCACCTGGCCAGTGGTAAATCCGCGGTTGAACCAGGTCATACGTTGCTCTGAGGAGCCATGGGTGAAGGAGTCCGGGGTCACGTATCCCCGTCCCATCCTCTGCAGACGGTCATCTCCCACGGCGGCTGCTGCTTGCAAGCCAGTCTTGATATCCGCCTGATCGGTGATTTTCCGGTCAGTCGTCGAGTGGGCCCACACGCCGGCGAAGCAGTCCGCCTGCAATTCCATGGCTACGGATAGCTGATTGCGTGCTCCGGGATTTTGCTGCTGCATGCCACGCACTTTGCGCTCGATTCCCAGGACATTTTGTACGTGATGCCCAATTTCATGTGCAATTACGTATGCCTGGGCAAACTCCCCGGACGCCCCGTACCGCTTGAGCTCGTCCCAGAACCCCAGGTCCAGATACACCTTTTGGTCTGCCGGGCAGTAGAACGGTCCGGTGGCCGATTGTGCTGCGCCGCACCCTGACTGGGTATAGTTGCGGAACAGCACCAGTTTCGCTCGCGGATAGCGGATATTCTCCCGGGCGAGAATCTGCGTCCAGGTGTCCTGCGCGTCACCCAGCACAAAGGAGGCCAGTTGTGCAGAGCGGTCCTCGTCTGGCGAAACCGCCCGCGGCGCGCTCTGTTGCTGGTGTGCCACACCGCCGCCGGAGAAATAAGCGCCGATGTAGTTGCGCCCCGTGACCAGGCTAATCACCAGCAGGATCAGGAACCCAACGATTCCCAGGCCACCGCCACCCAGGCCGCCGCCTGACTGGCCTCGCCTGTCCTCAACGTCGCTGCTAAGACCACCAGGAGTCCAACGCATAAAGTGCTTACGAGTGTAGTACGAATGAGCTGCATTCGAGGTGAAAAATAGGTTGTCCTCATTCATACCGGCGAATGCGAGAGAAATCGCTTGGTTGTCACCAAACTATTCGGTTAACCTCGGCGTCAATCTTAATAATTTTGATCTTGCTTTGGGTTCGCGGTAGCACGCCGAAAGGGGGTTGGACGTGAAAGCGTGGATTCTAATTGTTGGAGACGACCCGATCCTGCAGCACACACGCGCCGAGCTACTCCGAGATTGGCAGATAGCGACGACCAACTCTCGCGACGCAGGAAAAGCCATGCTGGCGCGAAAATATGATCTGGTGATCTTCAGTCAAACGGTGCAGGATGCGGTGGCAAAAGGCTTGATTGCCCAGGCTCGGGAACTGCATCCGAACCCCAGGATATTGACGATTCGTTCCGGAGCGGATCGGCAACTCGGATCACCGACCTACGAGGTGGATTTGAACAACCCGGGCGGGCTGCGGTCTGCGGTTGCCAGGATCCTGGATCTTCCGCAGTATCACTCCCTCGCTACATAAACGCCAATGCGATCCCCAGCAGCACGGCTAGGACCTGAAAACCGTAGGTGCGGAGGAAACGGGGTGTGGTTGCGTCGCCCTGCAACCCCACTTCCACTTCCGGAGACGCGGGCCCAATTTGCGCCTGGGCCGGCGGACTTACAGGGGTGGGGGAGTCCATGTAAACCTCTTTCCGTTTAGGAGATTATCCACTCATTCTGCGGAAAGTGACCGGTCTTCTATATACAACCTTTAGTGCAGGCTCATTGGCCAGCGGCGGGAGAAAAGACAACGTAGTTCCGGTTGATGTAGAGCCGGTACTTGTTGGGTGTGGTGTCGTCCAGAACCTGCAAGGGCGTTGGCCGCTTCAATCCTGTGTCGTGAACACCGGTTGCCGTAAAGAGGTCGTGTGCCCCCAGATCCATTACCAGGAACTTGTTTCCCTCGACAAAGCCGACGCCGTAGGCTCCCGGCTTCAGCACCTGCCCGTTGAGGTCGAGAGTTACTTCGGTGATTAAATAACCTTGATATTTCTGCTGCACCGCGGTTGAGTAGCCTGACGTGTCGACCAGGGCGCAGAGCACCAACATGCCGTCAGGCAGCTTCACTCCGCCTGAATTTCGCGCCTGCACGCTCGCGACCTGGCCGCGGAAGAAAACAGTCGCGGGTATCAGGTTAGCGGTATCCGCGGCTTTCAGTACGGTCGCGCCCGATTTTGGAGCGGCTGCGGTGGTCTTCGCGGGAAGAGAAAGGCACAGGGCGGCCAAGGCACAGGCCAGCCAGGTCATGCAGTATTTTTTGGGGAACAAGGGCACTCCTTAACAGCAATGAATGTAACATCGACCCGGCTGTGTTGCCGGCCGCCGGCTCCTTTCATTACACCGAAAATCCGCTCCTTGCCCAGGCCTATTTGGACGGCGTGTCGGCGCGAGGTGGCATCCAACCGCTGTAGCTTCCAAGATGTTTTGCGGCAATCTGAGCATACGTGAGGGCCAATCCTGGCTAATGATCCCCTAAGACTGGAGCGTTTGTGCCCCTACGCAAGCTAACAAAGCATCCGCGCCCTGAACCGCAAGCCGCCACCGGTGGATCACCGGTCCAGACCGATCTGGACCGGCCAACAGCAGATGAGATCTACGAGCAGGTTTCACGCAACGCCCGCCATGAACTGGAGCGCTCGGTGGTGGGTCTCGCCGTCTCCGGCCTGGCGGGTGGAATCACCATGGGGCTCACCGCCCTGAGCACGTCGATTGTGATCGCCCAGCTTGGACAGAGCCCAACTGCCAGGTTCATCGCCGACCTCTTGTATCCCATCGGATTTATCGCCGTCATCCTCGGCCGGGCTCAGCTGTTCACGGAAAACACGCTCTATCCGGTGGCGCTCATGCTCGCCGAACGGCGTCATGGGTGGAAAACTCTTCGCCTATGGGCCATTGTTCTTCCCAGCAATATTCTGGGGGCCTTCTTGTTCGCGCTGCTTGCGGTCCGAACCGGTGCCCTTCGTCCGGAGTTTGTGACTGCGATGACTCACCTGGGAGTAGACGCTGCCGGGGTGACAGCGAGCCACGTATTTTGGAGCGGGGTCATCGGCGGGTGGATCATCGCCCTGGTCGCGTGGCTGGTCAGTGGCAGCCATTCCATCACCGGCTCGGTGATGCTGATTGGGCTGTTGACCTTCGTCGTCGGCCTGGGAGGGTTTGCTCACTGCATTGCCACCAGTGGCGAGATTCTAGCGGCGATTCTTGATCACCAGCTGGCGCTTTCGCGGTATTTCGCCTGGCTCGCGCCGGCCACGCTGGGCAACATTTGCGGCGGCGTGCTGCTGGTCACCCTGCTCGAATATGGCCAGGTGAAGGGCGGAGAGCAGGGAGGGTATTATCGCTGAAGGTCCTGATAGCAAGTCGATGAAAGATACGAAGAAGGCATACTCTCCCATTGAAAGCTACGCGGTCATCGGCGACTGCGAGACAGCCGCGCTGGTCGGTCTCGATGGATCAATCGACTGGCTCTGCTGGCCAGACTTCTCCTCCAACGCGTGTTTCGCTCGCCTCGTGGGGACAGAGGAAAACGGCCGCTGGTTAATCGCTCCCGACGTCGAGGTGGATAAGACGACGAGGAAATATCGCGACCACACCCTCATTCTGGAGACTACGTTTGAAGCCCCTGAGTTCGCGGTCATGCTGGTCGACTTCATGCCGATCCGCGGCACCAACTCCGACATCGTGCGCATCGTAAAGGGAATTCGGGGCAATGCGCCGATGAAGATGGAGATGTCCTTGCGCTTCGACTACGGAGCGACCGTGCCTTGGGTTACACGGTGTGCGGACGGAATCCGAGCGATTGCCGGGCCTGATCTGGTGATGCTTCGGACGACGGCGCCGCTCGTCGGCGAAGGCTTGAAGACCGTGAGTGAGTTTACGGTGCAGGACGGGGAAACCATCGAATTCGTAATGACCTATGGCCGTTCGCACCTGCACACGCCACGCGCCATCGATGTCAGCAAGGCGATCGAAGAAACGCAGTCCTACTGGGAGGAATGGGCGGCCGCCTGCACTTACAAAGGGCCGTATCAGGACGCGGTCGAGCGTTCGCTGATCACGCTGAAAGCTCTGACGTACCGCCCGACGGGCGGAATCGTGGCGGCTGTGACCACCTCGCTCCCGGAGCAACTGGGCGGTCCCAGGAACTGGGATTATCGCTATTGCTGGCTGCGCGACGCGAGTTTCACGTTGACCGCTTTGATGCACGGTGGGTACTACCAGGAGGCGAAGGCCTGGCAGCAGTGGTTGCTGCGCGCGATCGCCGGCAGCCCGGACCAGGTCCAGATTATGTATGGCATCGCCGGCGAGCGTTATCTTCCCGAGCGTGAACTAACCTGGCTTTCCGGTTATGAAGATTCCAAACCCGTGCGCATCGGGAACGCGGCGTCAGAGCAACTGCAACTGGACATCTATGGCGAAGTGATGGCCGGGTTCTACAACGCCCTGCGTCGCATGGGGAAGGAAGGGGAACTGTCGTTCGGCATGCTGAGGGCCATGGTGGAGCATCTTGAAACCATCTGGCAGGAGCCAGACGAGGGTATTTGGGAAACCCGCGGGGGGCGGCAACACTTCACCTATTCCAAGCTGATGGCCTGGGTTGCGTTCGATCGAGCCATCAAGGCAGCTGGCCTGTTGCACGCGAACGCCCCGGTCGAAAGATGGCAAAAAGTGCGGGCAAAAATTCATGAGGAGATCTGCAGCCAGGCCTACAACGAAAAGTTGGGCAGTTTTGTACAAAGCTACGGCTCGGAACATCTCGATGCATCTTTGCTACTCATGCCTCTGACGGGTTTTTTACCCGCCGAAGATTCGCGGGTGCGGGGCACGCTCAAGGCGATCGAGGGCGGCTTGATGTCCGGCGGACTGGTGTTACGGTACAACACGGAAAAGGTTTCGGACGGCCTGCCTCCGGGCGAAGGAGTGTTTCTCGCCTGCAGTTTTTGGATGGTGAGTGCGCTCAAACTGCAAGGGCGCGACGCCGACGCTAAAAAGCTCTTCGAGCGGGTACTATCCCTGGCCAACGACGTTGGTTTGTTGGCTGAAGAATACGACACCGGGGCCAAACGCCTGGTGGGAAACTTTCCTCAGGCGCTTTCTCATATCTCACTGGTCAATGCTGCTTTCAGCCTGGCAACTTCTGAAGCTGAGCCCACACAAAAGTAGCGAGCCGGGACGCATCCAACCGGAATATCGCATTTTTAATTCTTAATCATGGTGTTGCAGACGCCAGGAGGCATGGCATGCACGTATTTGAGGTTTGGGCTCCTCGAGCCCGCACCCTGGAAGTGAAAATCGGAAACAAGAAATTCGCCCTGACCAGAAAAAACAGGGGTTGGTGGTCGGTAAAGATAGAAGAGGCAGGGCCCGGCTCCGACTATGGGTTCGTAATCGATGGTTTGGAGCCGCCGCTGCCTGATCCGCGCAGCCAGTGGCAACCCCACGGGGTGCATGGTGAATCACGAGTGGTGGATCACGCCGCATTTGCCTGGAGCGACAGCGGCTGGCAGGCGTCCCCGCTCTCGAGCGCACTCATTTACGAGCTGCATATCGGTACGTTTACACCAGAAGGAACGTTTGAAGCCGCGGAGTCGCATTTGGATTATTTGAAAGAACTGGGGGTGACACATGTTGAGTTGATGCCGATTGCGAATTTCCCTGGCAAGCGCGGTTGGGGATATGACGGTGTGGACCTGTATGCGCCGTACAGCGCCTATGGTGAACCCGACGACCTCAAGCGTCTGGTGGATGCATGCCACAGCAAGGGACTCGCCGTGGTGCTGGACGTGGTCTACAACCACCTCGGTCCGGTGGGCAATTACCTGGAAAAATTTGGACCTTATTTCACCCCCAGCCATTCCACGCCCTGGGGCTCTGCGGTCAACTTCGAAGAAGCCGGCTCGACTGAAGTTCGCCGCTTTCTGATCGACAATGCCTTGATGTGGTTGCGCGACTACCACATCGATGGATTGCGCCTGGATGCGGTGCACGCCTTTAACGATCGCTCTGCGATTCATTTTCTGGAGCAGCTTATGGGCGAGGTAAGAAGGCTCGAAGCCGCAGTGGGAAAACATCTTTACATCATCGCCGAGAGCGATTTGAATGACCCCAGGATCGTCAAGGCGGAGGAGGCAGGCGGATACGGTCTCGACGCCCAATGGAGCGACGACTTTCACCACGCCTTGTTCGCTGTCACTTCGGGCGAGCGCGCAGGGTACTACGCGGACTTCGGTTTGCTCGCCCAATTGGCCAAGTCGTTGCGCTGCGTCTTTGTCTACGATGGTATCTATTCTGAATATCGGCAGCGAATCCACGGCCGCCAGGTTGTCGGCCTGTCGGGGCATCGCTTCATCGGGTTCGTGCAGAACCACGATCAGGTGGGCAACCGTGCCCAGGGCGAACGCCTTAGCCATGAAGCTGGTGTGGGCCGCGCGAAGGTAGCGTCGGCGCTGGTGCTCACCGCGCCTTTCGTGCCCATGCTGTTTCAAGGAGAGGAGTTTGGGGCTTCTGCTCCCTTTCTTTATTTCACTGATTATGAGGATCCCGAGCTGGGGCGGCTGATCTCCGAAGGACGCAAAAAGGAATTTGAGGCCTTCGGCTGGGCTCCGGAACAGATTCCAGATCCTCAGGCCGAGGAGACATTTAATAAATCCAGGTTGAACTGGGCTGAGTTAAAAGAGCCGCCACACGACTCGCTGCTCCAGTGGCACAAGGACCTGATCCATTTGCGCCGCAACCAGAGCGAACTGTCTGATGGAAATCTCAACGCCGTTGAGGTGCGGTTCGATGAGGAAGCGCAATGGCTGGTGTTGGAGCGGGGAAGGCTACGCATCGCCTGCAACCTGGGGAAGGCACCCGTGGATGTGGAATTAGGCCCCGGTGGGCAGCTGCTCCTGGCCTCCGATGACTCCATAGCGATGAGCGGCGCGACCATCAAGCTTGGGCCCGACAGCGTGGCGGTGGTGAGAGTTACACAGTAGGCGTGACTGGGACTACTCAATGCTCCGCAAAAGAATCCGAATGGGCAACCCCGTGATTTTTTTGCATCCCGAGTCGCACACTCGTTTGTCTGACGTGCCCTGATAGAAAGCAAGAACATGAAGCCAAGAAGCCAGGAGACAGCTCCCACGGACTTCAGGCGGAGATCAGTGCAATAATCTTAGTGCGCTTTCGCAATTAGATTGTGAAACCGCTGAGCGGAGCCGAGGAAGTTGCCTGTGAGTCGATGCATTTTGCTCGTGTACATGGCTGCGAGCATATCGCTCATGGCGGCGGGTCAGAGTGCCGCCTGGCAACCGAATCTCACTGTCCAGCAGACCTACACGTTGCATCGGGCTTCGAGCGCAGATTCGACCGGAGCCAACGTCGACCGGCGCAAAATCGACCCCGGGGAAACCCTGACCGTGTTGGACGCAGATGGCCCCGGTCTGGTGTCGCACCTTTGGTTTACCATTTCGAGCTCGGAACCCTACCATCTCAAACGCATCGTGCTTCGCATTTACTGGGATGGCGAAGAAACTCCGAGTGTCGAAGCGCCCATCGGCGATTTCTTTGGGCTCGGCTTGGGCTACTACCACCCCTGGCAATCTGAAATGCTGTCGGTGGGAAGCGTGAAGGATTTGAACTGCTTTTTCCCCATGCCCTTTCAGCGGCATGCGCGGATCACCGTGACCAACGAAGGTAAGCGGGCTGTCAAAGCGCTCTACTACAACATCGATTACCGTATCGACGAAACCACCCTTGCACCCGGCACGTTATATTTTCACGCGCAGTATCGCCAGGCGCAGCCCAACCGTGGCTGGACAAACAAGTGGACGTCGAATGCGCAGCCACTGGTGAACAAGAGAGCCAACCTTACCGGACAAGATAACTATGTGTGGCTTGATGCTAAAGGCAGCGGCCAATACGCCGGTGTGACCATGTCTATCCTGCAGAACCAGGATGATTGGTGGGGTGAAGGCGACGACATGTTTTTCGTTGACGGTGCAATGAAACCCACCATCAGCGGCACTGGCGCAGAGGATTATTTCCTGGGCGCCTGGGGTTTCAAAGACCATCCTTTCTCGTACCAGCTATACGGCGCGCCGATTGTAGGCAAGGGAAGGGCGGGGGCCAGATCGAGCGTCTACCGCTTTCATCTCGATTCACCAATCGTCTTCAGGACGTCTTTCAAAGCAACCATCGAACACGGCAATGCAAACCATCGCTCAGATAACTATTATTCGGTAGCCTATTGGTACCAGACGGAGCCGCACGATCGTTTCCCAGAACTGCCGCCCATGGAGCAGCGGCTGCCCGTGCTGGAACAGGTGGGCGGACCAGGAAGCACTGTGCCCGCGCCGCCCGCAACGCCCGCCCCGGCCGCCAGGCCAACTCGCCCCACCCGCTAAAACAATAGCTTCAAGCCGAATTGAAACACCCGCGGGGAGTTGGCGCTGGTGATCTGTCCGTAGGTTCCTGAGGATACGCTGTTCACCGGCGAAGTATTGGCGTTCGAAGGATTGCCAAAATTCACCCGGTTGAAGGTGTTGAAGGCTTCGGCCTGGAACTGTGCGCTGATCCGCTCACCGGTAAACATATTTTTGAAGATCGACGTATCGACATCCGCGTAGCCAGGACTGCGAAGAGTATTACGCCCTATGTTGCCAAAGGTTCCGATGGTCGCCGGAACGAAGGCAGCGGTATTGAAATATTCTTTGATCTTGCTTACCCCGGCCGGGCGAGCTGGATTGCCCACCTGATCCGCGTAGTCGTTGCCGATCCCGGACAACGACCGGTCGGTGCCGCTCAACACCGTAAACGGAAATCCAGTCTGCAGGCTGACGATGCCGTTCACCTGCCAGTCGTTCACCAGCGCGCTCTTCCACCCCTGCACGTTGGCATGGGGAATGACGTAGTTCACCGAGGCGTTGTAACGGATCGTCTGATCGAAATCCGAGGGCCCACGGCCGCTGGCGAGATTGAAGGGATTGGGAGGACCGGTATTGCCTTCGGTCGCGCTCGATGTGTTATCGATGGTCTTGGACCACACGATGTTGGAAAGCAGGGTGAGTCCGTTACTCTCGCGCCGGGTGACGTTCACCTGCAGCGAGTTAAAACCCTCGTATTCGTACGACTGGGCAAGCTCAACCGCTCCCAGGCCTTTATAAACTCGCCGGGAGTTTTCATTTCCCACCGTGGCCCCGGGGCCGAACACCGCCGGATTGAACTGCCGTGAACCCATGATGTGTTCGCTGCGATTGCCGACATAGGCCAGGGAGAAGGCCATCTTGCTGCCAAGCTGCTGCTCAACTGTTAAGTTGTAATTCTGGGTGTAGTTCACTTTGGAGTCAGGGTCGAGCACGCCGCCTGAAACGGGTGTTAAAAACTTGTAGTTTGCAAATTGGCTTGCCGGTATATGTCCACGAGGGAAAGGTGTTCCTCCCGGGTACCCTGCATAGATGTTGTCCCACGCCGGGGGGGCGGGAATCGACAGGTACAGGTCGACCGGCTGCATGGCATCGGTTCGCTGGTAGAGCAGCCCCTCGGGAAAGCCATAGAAGATTCCATAGGCTGCTCGCACAACGGTCTTGCCTTGACCGGCGACGTCATAGGCGAAGCCAACCCGAGGCGCGAAGTCTTTCCAGTTTTTCTTGAACACTGAAGACTGAATACCCGCATCCCCGTTGAAAAGAAGACCGAGCGGCGCGCCAGGCGCTACGGTTGATTGAACCCCCGGCTTGAACGCAACCAGGGTACCGTTCAGATCGTTCGGTGGGAGCCAGGGATCCCATCGCACACCAAGATTCAGGGTCAATTTCCGATTCACCTTCCAGTCGTCCTGTACATAGAGAGAAGGCCGGTTGACACGGAGATAAAACTTACGCCCGTTGTCCTGGTAGAACTGCGAGTCCAGCCCAAGGTAAAAATCTGCCAGTGCGGACCCGCTCGTGGTGGTTCCCGTAGGGAGTTTGGCGCCTGTGGGCGCGGCGGTTCGTTCGCCATTGAAGGTGTTGTCGCCAGGCGTATAGGAATAGTCATCCGCGTTGATGCGGTCTCGTTCGAACTCGCCGCCAAAGCTGATCGTGTGCGCGCTCAAAACCTTCACCGCGGAAGCCTTGTAATCGAAGGAGGTCGAGTCCTGAGTGAGTGCTCCGCCGGAAAAGATGTCGACAAAGCCTGAAATGTTCGCACGGATGCCGGGGAAGATCGTTTCCCCGGGACTACCCAGGGGCACGTTTTGCCCCAGGTCCTGTAACGACTGTAGGCCGGGTGCTTCGGGAATCTGTGTGCGCGCAAATCGGCCCGCGCTGGCAGCAAATGTGGCGGTGAATGTGGGGCTGAACACTTGTGTATCCGTAACAATCACAGACTGATTGCGAAAGAGGTTCTCCGCGTAAAATCCGGTCGGCGCAGTGAACGGTCTTTGGAAGTTGTCCTGGTTGTAGAAATAACGTCCGCTGAGGTGGTTACTAGCAGCGACAGCATGGTCGATCTTGACCAGGTATTGGGTGCTGTCGATGTTCTGGTTGGAGTTTGAATTGAAGATACCGGTGGTTGGATTGGACGCCAGGGGCACCAGATACTTTTGTGCCAATTTATTCGATAGCGTATCCATAGGCGTGTTGATGATGTTGCCCGGATAAGGCGCGCCTGTGGCCGGGTTGAAAAGCGCGATTCCTTTTGCCAGAAGACTGGAAAAATTTCCGCCTAATTCCGCCGCGGTCGGCACCTGAATAGAGATGGGGTTAGGAGACGACCGCTGTTGCAGATCCTCTGCGGCAAAGAAGAAAAAGGTACGGTCTTTGATGATGGGTCCGCCGACAGTCCCACCAAACTGGTTCAATTTGAAAGGAGGCGCCGTCTGCTGAAAATAATTTTTAGCATCGAGGACGGTATTGCGTAGAAATTCATAGGCCGACCCATGAATGCTGTTGGTGCCGGAGCGCGTGGAGAGCTGCACCAGGGCGCCCGCGCCCGCATACTCTGAGCTGTAGTTTGAGGACTGTACCGTGAATTCCTGGAGTGCGTCGGGGTTGGGCAAAATGGGTACGGAATCGAAAAAGCGGTCATTGTAGACCGCGCCATCCAGTTGGAAGTTATTCTGCGTTGCCCGCAAACCATTGACTGTGAGGCCTATATTATCCTGCTGGCCAGACTCGGTTCCGGTGTTGGTGAGCGCGGTGCCCGGTGTCAGGGTAGTGAGTTGAAGCGGGTTGCGCCCATTCAAGGGCAAGTCCTGCATTTGCTTTTGATCGACCGAGGTTTGAATGCTGGAAGAAGCGGTCTGGATCAGTGGTGCCGCACTTGTCACTTCGACTGACTGGGTATCCGACCCGACGGAAAGCGAAATCTGCAAATCGAGTGTCTGCCCGGTGAGCAGTACGATTCCGTCACGCTTCTGCGTTTGGAATCCCGCTCTGCTTATCTGCAGCTGGTAGGGCCCGATGGGAAGATCTGGAAAGACGAAGATACCTTCCTGGTTCGAGACCTCGTTGCGGCTGACACCCGTGGCAGTATTGGTCGCGACCACTGTGGCCCCATTGACAACGGCCTGGCTTGAATCCGCGACGGTGCCGCGGATACTGCCAGTCGCCTGCGCAGACAAACGTCCGGCGCTCAAAAGCATTAGGCCCGCGACAAATATCCTGTGCAAATTGTGCGTCATATAACCCTCACTTAAAATCTTTCAGCTCGATTCGATGTCAGGAAAGGCGTGCTCTATCCCATCGAGGGGATTATTTAAATTTCTTGGAATGACAGAGCAAGGGGACTGCGGGGATTAGCGACAACAACAAGCGAGAAGGTAGAAGGCGGGAAGCATATCTAAGCGATTTTAGCATTCGACCACTGAACCCGCAACAAATCAGCGGGTTCAGAGAGTACGGTACTTTTTCCCTACGATGAACAGCAGGATGGTGCCGATCAACGGCATGAAGGCGACCATAAGAAAGACGGGTGCGTAGGAGTGATTATCCACGATGATTCCGGTCAACAACGGAAAGAGTAATCCGCTCAATCCCCCCGCGACCCCTGTCAGGCCGGTCGCTCGTCCAACCGTTTGCTCCGGGAAAAGATCGGTGACCGCGCCGAACATATTCGCGGAGAGAAAGTTATCCGCCATCACCGCGATGCCAATCAGCAGGAATGCGGCGGACACATTAGCCACGTAGGGAACGGCCAGACTGGCCACGCACAGCAGGGCGCTGCTGTACATGGTGATGCGGCGCACATTGAGCGTTCCCACGCCACGCTTGTGCAGCAAACCGGCAACCCAGCCTCCAGCCACGCCTCCGGTATCTCCGAGAAAGAAGGGAATCCACCCTACGACGCCGATCTGGGTAAGCGACAAGTGACGAACGCCATAAAGATAACTGGGAATCCAATACCAATAGAACTGCATCACCGGGCCAATGAAGAAGCGGCACAACATCACCGCCCAGGCAGAGGATTGGCTCAGCAGCTCTTTGAGCGAGATGGCATTGCTGGCTTGTTGTTCCTTACGAGGCGGATCGCGATATAAGAAGAACCACAATGGTGCCCAGAGCACGCCGAGCAATGCGGGAACCAGAAAGGCAGCACGAAAGCTGTAGCGTTGGGCGAGAAACACGATGAGTGGGGGCGCGATCGTTGACCCGATCATGCTTCCGCTATTGAAGATGCCGATTGCCAGTGTCCGCTCACCCGGAGCAAATGCCCCGAAGATCGCTTTCAGGCCACCGGAATAGTTACCGCATTCCCCGGTGCCCATCCAGAAGCGGGTTATGCCCAATTGCAGTCCGGACTTGGTGAGGGTTTGCGCGCCCGTGGCAGTAGACCACCATAGAACCGCGCCGAGCAGGCCAAAGCGCACGCCCCAGCGGTCCATGAGCCAGCCCATGGGGAACTCGCCCGTCATCATGCCGAACTGGAAGGCGGCGACAATTCTTCCGTACTGTGCATTGGATAAATGCAACGATGCGCGAATCAGCGGCGCCAGCACTGAGACCGTCTGGCGATCGATGAAATTGATGATGGTGATCAGCAGCAGCAGCCAAAGCACCAACCATCGACGCTTCACGGCGCTACTTGATGGGGCGGAATTCATTGCCCACGAAATTCTCCGCCGCGGGGGCGCGGCCCTCCTTCGCCTCCGTCGGGGTGAGAGGTAAAAGAGGGAACAACAGCTCGGCCACTCGATACGCTTCTTCAAGATGTGGGTATCCGGAAAGGATGAAGGTATCGATGCCGAGGTCGGCGTACTCCAACATGCGTTGGGCAACGGTCGATGGGTCGCCGACCAACGCGGTTCCCGCACCGCTGCGCACCAGCCCGATGCCCGCCCAGAGATTCGGGCTTATCTCCAGGTTTTCGAGATTGCCGTGAACTAACGAGGCCATGCGCTTCTGTCCCTCTGAATCGAACTTCGACAAACCTTGCTGGGCCTTCTTCACCACGTCACGGTCGATGTAGCGAATAAGATCATTGGCTGCCTGCCAGGCTTCTTCGCTGGTCTCGCGCACGATGACGTGGAGACGAATACCGAAGCGCATTTTTCTGCCTGTGCTCTCGGCCAGTTTGCGCATGCGCGCTATCTTTTCTGCGACCAGTGCGGGCGGCTCACCCCAGGTGAGATAAACATCCACGTGATCGGCGGCAATCTGCATGGCTGCATCCGAAGAGCCGCCGAGATAGAGCGGGGGATGAGGGTGTTGCGTTGCCGGATAATAGACGCGCGCATTTTCTACCCGGAGGTGCTTCCCTTGAAAGGAGCGCGTTTCACCGCCGAGGATGCTGCGCCATATGGTCAGGAACTCGCCCGTTACCTCGTAGCGCTCATCGTGGGAGAGAAAGACTCCGTCGGCGGCCGCCTCGTGCGGATCGCCCCCGGTGACGACGTTGATCAGGACCCTACCCTGGGAGAGGCGATCGAAGGTTGCGGTCATGCGCGCTGCGAGCGTCGGTGACATCACTCCCGGCCGCACGGCAACGAGAAACTTAAGCCGCTTGGTGCTCGGCATGAGCGTGGAGGCAACCACCCACGCATCTTCGCAGGAGTTTCCCGTGGGCAGCAGCACAGCCCCGTAGCCCAGTTCATCGACCGCCTGCGCAATCTGCCGTAGGTAGGTATAGTCGGTAAGACGCGACCCGTGACTGGACCCGAGATAGCGGCCGTCTCCCGTGGTGGGAATGAACCAGAACATCTCCATAGAACTTCTCCTGTCCTACACCAATTGTGCCTGCGCGATCGTCTGGTGTGACCAGTAAGAGCGCAGCGCCATCTGCACCGGCAGCGAGGCGTCGAGCCCGGCTTGCAGCGGCGCGTTTACCGGCGCCCCGGAAACGATGGCGTCGATAAAGTTCCTGGTGTGTGCTTTCTCCAGGCCCTCTTTTGAAGATACCTCGACGGCGGGACCTTGATTGGGCGTAAAGGTATAGCCATCGCGAGACAGATCGAGCGTGCCTTCGGTTCCTTCGAAAAACACTGAGGGATGGTCATTGCGAATGGAAAGCACGGAAGATTCGAAGTTCAGGTTCCAATCCGCGTATTGCACGATGGCGCTAACCGTATCCGGATTTTTCCTCTGGTCATGGAGATGGTAGATCCCGCCCAGGGCGGTGGCGTTTTTCGGATGCGGATCGTCGAGCATCCATTGCGCCACATCGATCCAGTGAGTCAGGATGTCGGCCAGCAGGCCGGCTCCATAGTCGGGAAAATAGCGCCAGGAACTGTAGCGGACGGTCTCATAGGGGACCTGCGGCGCGGGCCCGAGAAAGAGTTGCCAATCAAGCCCGGCCGGCTTGGGCGCGTCCGGGACGAAACGCTGTTGCCAGGGGAAGTTGTGCCACACGGCCCGGGCGAAGACCACGTGGCCGAGCTTCTTCTCAGCGAAGATAGACTGCTTCGCCTGGAGGTAATGCGCCCCGCTGCGCTGCTGCATGCCGCACTGCAGTACCTGTGTATGTTTTCCTGCGGCGTCTATCAGGATCGTCCGGTCTTCCCAGCGGTGCAGCGTGGGCTTTTCAAGATAGACGTGTTTGCCCGCTTCCAGGGCTGTCCTGGCCATGGTCACATGCAGATGATCTGGGGTGGAGATTAGGACCGCATCCACATCGGCGTGTGCAAGTAGCTCCTGGTATGCGACCGAGCTATGCGGTGAGGCGTGGTCCTTGGGCAACCGCGAAAGGAAGGCTTTCGTCTGCGCGTCGTAGATATCGCAGACAGCGACGATGGCGGCGCGCTTGTCTTCGAGAAACGCGTCGCTCACGATGGTGCCGCGCCTGCCCAAACCGATGACCCCGATGCCAACGCGATCGTTGGCTCCCAAAATGCGTCCGTACGATCGGGCGCTTATCGCGGCCGCGGCGCCGGCGTAGAGAAAACCTCTGCGGTTCATTGTGGGAACGCTTTCTGAAGGGCTTGGAAGGCCGGCTCAATCACACTGAGTCCATGCTTTGAGCCGTCTTCACGCTCTTCCTCGTTGAGTACCCAGCCTTTCCAGTTTAGCTGCTTCAAGGTCGCGGCAACCCCGGCAAGAGGAAAGCTCCCTTCTCCCAGCGGAACCTGCTTGCCATCGCGGTAGTCGCGCAGGTGAAGGGCGATGATGCGATCGTGTTGCTTGCGTATGAATGCGGGGACGTCGGCTCCGCCGCGGTAAGCGTGACCTGCATCGAGCAGGAATGAGACCAGAGCGGGATCCGTCTCCGCATAAAGTGCGTCGATTTCATCCACCTTGGATTGAAACTCCCACCAGTGGCTGTGATAGGCAAGTGGCAGGCCGAGACTCTTGCTGAATGCGCCGGCTGCGTTCAATTCGGCGATTTTTCGTTTCAAGTCATCCGTGGTGGCAGCCGGCGCCCCACTGAAGATGAGCCTCTGGGCACCGAGGGCAACGCCGCCGTGTGCCACTTCTTCATACAGGTCGGCAGGAGGAAGATGGGTCGAAGGATCCATGCGCTCCATGGGAACAAAGATGTGGATGCCGAAGAAAGTAAGGCCGCTCTTCGCGATGCTGCTGCGTGCTGCCTCGGGGGACTTGAATTGCGGCCTCAAGTTCAAGAACCCGGTCTCGAAGCCGGCGTAACCAATCTTCTTGACCTGGTCCAGCACGCCGAGGAAAGTATCGAAGTGAGTGGGATCGATCGCCCACGCATTTGTCTGGGCGCCTAACTGGATGCGAGGCTCTTGCGACGCCCACGCTTTCGCTAAGGGACCGGCGGCCAATACGGCTGCGTTTTGCATGAGCTGTCGTCTTGTAATCATTGGGCACATCTGCGCGGAATATCGATGGTTCAGGATCTGGAGCGATGAAGGAGGTGGGTCAACAACAAGCCGGAGGGGCCGGCTTGGTGAGGAGAGGAGCCGGGATGGGAAAGTAGCTCACCAGTTAGAACTCTCCGTGACCATAAATGAAGGTCCGGACCGTGTCAATCTACGCTAGGCTGGGACGGACTGAAAGTTGCCCAGGACGCGGTCCCATAATCGCTTACCTGTTTGAGAGACAATGGATGTCCAGGAAGACGCCGGTTTTTTGTATCTCCAACTCGCGAGTTTTACGAAAAATTATCAACAAGCTAGCGCTTACGGACGTAGTCTGTCACTGGCAGAGTGACAGATCAGACTACGACCGACAAGCCGAGTGTCAACACCAGCGCAATGATTGACATTATGGTTTCGCTGATGGACCAGGTCTTCATGGTATCGGCTACGCTCATGTTGAAGTACTCCTTCACCAGCCAGAAGCCGCCATCGTTGACATGAGAAAAGATGAGCGATCCTGCCCCCGTGGAGATGGCTAGCAATTCCGGCCGCACGCCCGGGCTTTGGGCAAGGATGGGAGCGAGAATACCCGCGGCCGTAGCCAATGAAACGGTGGCGGAACCCGTAGCCAGGCGAATCATCGCGGCCACCAGCCATCCCAGCAACAAAACCGACACGTGAGCGTGTAGCGCAACCGCGACAATTGCCTGGGAGACGCCGCTGTCCTGAAGAATGCGCCCAAATCCGCCGCCTGCCCCGATGACCAGCGTGATCAGGGCGGTGGGCGCTAAACACTCATTGGAAAATTTGAGAATCGTCTCCCGGCTGAAGCCGCGCATTCTCCCCAGGGTGACAAAGCTGATCAGGACCGCGACCAGCAGGGCAATGTCGGCGCTGCCCAGGAAGTGCAGCGCAACATTGGCCGCGCTGCCGTGTGATGCCAGCACGCCGGCCCAGCTGCCCAGCAACATCAGCAAAACGGGCAGCAAAACAGTGGCCATCGAGATGGCAAATCCAGGCAAGACGCGATTCGCATCGTGCTCGGCAAACTCCTCGGCCATCGGATTGTGTGCGTCGAGAACAATCCAGGGTGCGATGAAGCGGGCGTAGATTGGGCCCGCGATTACCGCGGAGGGAATAGCGACCAACAAGGCGTATAAGATCGTCCGTCCCAGGTCGGCGTGGAAGATGGTTACCGCCAACATCGCCGCCGGATGCGGTGGCACCAGCCCGTGGACGGCGGAAAGGCCGGCCACCATGGGCAGGCCAACCAGGATCAGAGAAGTGCGGGTCCGCCGGGCAACGGTAAAAGCAATCGGCACCAACAGAACGAATCCCACCTCGAAGAAGACCGGCAAGCCTACGATCAGCCCCGCGCACATCATCGACCAGGGCACACGTTTTTCGCCGAGAACCTGAATGATCGTCTCCGCGATCCGGTCCGAAGCTCCCGATTCCGCCATCATCTTGCCCAACATGGTGCCGAGGCCAACGATGATGGCGATGTGTCCCAGGGTATTGCCGGTCCCGGTCTCGAAAGAAGTAACGACACTCCCCAGCGGCATCCCGGCTGCGGCCGCCAGGCCAAGCGACACCAACATCAGGGAAAGAAAAGGGTTCAGCTTGCCCACCGCGATGAGCAGAATCAGCCCAATCACCGAGCTGGCAGCGGCGATGAGCAGGAAGACGCCGTGACTGTCGAGCACTGGCGGGTTCAAGAGAGACTCAATGAGGGACGGGGTAGAAAGCGTCCAGCTCTTTCTCCGGCGGCGACCCCGTCTTGGTAGGACAGCACACCATTGACCCATACCGCGGCGATTCCTTCCGCGGCGCTGATCGGGTTGCTGAAGCTGGCGGTATCTCGGATGGTCTCCGGGTCGAAGAGCACCAGGTCTGCGTGGCAGCCTTCCTCGATTCGTCCGCGCCCGGTTAATCCGAATTGCTGTGCCGGCATCCCGGTCATTTTATGTACCGCTTCGGCGAGTGGGAAGAGGCGCTCCTCCCGGCAGTAGTGCCCGAGCACGCGAGGAAAGGTCCCCCAGAGGCGAGGGTGGGGCCGCGGGTCGTTGGGCAATCCGTCGGAGCCGATCATGGTTGCCGGATGTTGCAGGATGCGGCGCACATCCTCTTCAGACATGCAGTGGTAGATCGCCCCGGCAGGTTGCAGGCGCGCCGCTGCCGCCTTCTGCTCCACGCCCCAGGCATGGGCAATCTGCTCCAGGGTTTGGCCGGCCATTTCAGGATGAGGTGTCGACCAGGTGATGACGATGCGCACGCGGTCATCCACCTGGCGAAGATCGAGCGTACTGGAGGAGGCCGCGTAGGGATAGCAGTCGCACCGCACCGGC
This sequence comes from Acidobacteriaceae bacterium, assembly GCA_049522955.1. Lineage (GTDB taxonomy): Bacteria > Acidobacteriota > Terriglobia > Terriglobales > Acidobacteriaceae > PALSA-350. Next base: position 38,766 of record JBEKNJ010000014.1, on the reverse strand, counting down.
TGCCCGGCCCGGGCCGTCTCAAGCGCGTGCAGGATCTCTTCGCTCCTGCCCCAATTTGCGATGCCAGCGCACTTCAGATGGGAGATAACGACAGGCACATGGCAGTGGCGGCCGGTATTGAACGTCTCGCTCATGGCCGCGAGGATCTCCTCGCCTTCCGTGCGCATATGCGAAACGTAGATCGCACCAGCGGCAGCAAGCGGTTCGGCAAGCGATAAAATTTCCTCCGCCGGGGCCGAACGGGCCGACGCGTAGGCAAGCCCCGAGCTCAAACCCAACGCGCCGTTTTCCAGGGCCTCGATCAATTGCACGCGCATGGCTTGAATCTCGGCTGGGGTGGCGGGGCGGTCGAGCCGATCCATATGGTTGCTGCGCAGAGCCGTATGCCCGGTCAGGGCGGCTACATTCACTGTCGGCCGGGCCTCGTTTACAGCCGCGACGTAGGACGCGAATGTCGGGTAACGGAAAGCATCGGCCTCCCCCAGCAAATTCATCGGGTCCGGAGGTGCGCCTGCCAACTGCACCGGCGCCGCGCTGATGCCGCAGTTGCCGACGATCACGGTGGTGACCCCCTGTGAAAGCTTGGCGAGCATCTGCGGGTCGCGTATAACGCTGGTGTCGTCATGGGTGTGTACATCGATAAAGCCGGGAGAGAGGATCCGTCCGTCTCCCTCGACGATCTTCCCGGCGGTGTACCGGGAAAGCTGCCCGATGGAGGAGACGAGACCGTCATCGACGGCCACATCCGCAGTTTGAGGTTCGGCGCCGCTCCCGTCGAGCACGCGCACATTTCGGATCAGGGTTGCACAACTGGGCATAGGGCATGGTAAATGCCATCCTTGGCAGGTGGAAATTTTTCAAGCGACAGCATTTTCACTTCTGGTCTAAACGAGGTAGCCGGCCCCCGTCGCGGCTTTTCGCCAGGAAGAGCCGCTCCTCGCCACGATTGCCGATGCAACGGAGAAGTGAAAATGCACTAGACTGATCAAACCTGTTCCACCTTAGGAGGGTGCACCATGTCCGATGAGGATTTGAAAGCGGAGCTGGATAAGCTGCGGGCGGAAAACGATCAGCTTAAAAACAAGAGTGTGCGTGGCTTGAGCCTGAAAGTCAGTGAAAAGGGAGCATTATCGCTCTACGGCGTCGGCCGGTTCCCGGTCACGCTCTACAAGGAACAGTGGATCAAAGTACTTGGCATGAAGGATGAAATCGAGAAGTTTCTTCAGGCCAACGCTTCTTCGCTTAAGACGAAGGAATGAGGGTGACGGCGTAGGGAACGCCGGCCTGGGCTGAACGATAGATAGCGTCGATGATGGCCATGTCGACATATCCATCCGCCCCGCATGAGGGCGGGATGGGTCCGCCGCGAATGGCCCGGGAAAACGCATCGATCTGCGGCCGGAATTCATCGACCAACGGAAAAGTCTTGTGCAGTTGCTCATCTCCGAAGCGGGCACTCAGCACCCGCTTGTGTTCATACGGGAAGGCTGGGGTGAGCGAAACCGAGCCGCGGGTTCCCTCCAGATAGAGCATCGAGCTGAGGGCCGCGCTGTAACAGGTGCTCGCCTGGGCCACCAGTCCGCTAGGGAAACACATGGTGAAAGCAATACCTTCCTCCACGTCGCGGAACAGTGACGGGTCGTGGGTCCATTGGAAGGCCGAGACGCGTGAGGGAATTTCTGCCGCCAGCCAGCGCGCCGCGTGTACACAATAAATGCCCAGGTCCATGAGCGGTCCGCCGCCGGCAAGCCGCCGGTCAAGGATCCATGGGGGCGTCGTCTGGGGCAGCGCGTGACGTTCACTGAAGGAAGTGTGCAGTATTTTGAGCCCTCCCATACGGCCGGAGAGGATCAGCTCTCGAATAAAGACGAACGAAGGCTCGAAACACTTGCGATAGGCGGTCATCAAGAGAACAGACTGCCGCGCGCAGGTAGCGACCATCTCTGCCGCCTCGGACGCCGTCATCGCCAGCGGCTTCTCGCACAGCACGTGTCGTTTAGCCAGGGCCACCGTTTCCACGTCCCGCAGGTGAGTGCCCGGTGGCGTGGCGATGTACACCGCCTCTACTTGCGGGTTGGCAAGGCATTCTTCCAGGCTATCGTACGCAGAGGTCGCGCCATGGAGGTTGGCCAGGCGGCGCGCCTTTTCTCCGTCGCGGCTGACCAGGGCAACCAGTCTGGCTCGTTGCATGCCACGGAACGCAGGCAGGATCGCTGATTGTGCAAGTGTACCCAGGCCAAGGACGGCAAATCCTACCGGAGGCACGGTCTTAACTCTCGCGGTCTGCGCGCGAAAGCCGCTGGTTACGGATGGCCTTATGATCCAGGTCGCGCAGGCTCTCGATATTCTTGAGGACCTTGTGCATCGCCTCCACGATGGCGTCGATATCGCTGCGCGGGCCGAGGAAGATCTGGTGCGGGAACCAGACCGCTTCCCGATACGCTGCCTTCTCCGACTCCGGACAGGTGTACATGGTTTTCAGATCCAGCGGTTGCGGACGACCCCAGCTCAGTGCAGGGAAGTCGGCCGGATCGAGCGGAAACAGTGAGCTGCGGTAGACCGGCTCGTAGAACAAGCCGTCGCAGGGTATGCCCTCCAATTGCAGTGCGGCCACGAATGCGGCGCGGGGGATATCCTTCACTTGTTCGGAGAAGTATTTCAGGACAAAGCCGTAGGGAGCTAAGGTCGTAATGCGCGGCTCCGCTTTAAGGAAGCCAATGCCCGGGGTCTTCGCCAGTTGTTGTTCGAAGTAGGCCATGTTTGCCATGCGAATCACGGCCTGATCCGGAAGGCCCTCCAGTTGCGCGCTGAGCACCGCTGCCTGAAACTCGCCCAGCCGGTAGTTGAAGCCAATCGTCCTATGATGAAATTTATCGGTCACGCTGGCCCGTCCGGCATTGATGTAGGTCTGCACGCGCTCGTGATATTCCAGGTTATTCGTGAGCACGATCCCACCTTCCCCCGAAGTGATGAGCTTGCTCGACTGAAAGCTGAAAGCCCCCAGGTCGCCCATGGAGCCCGCACCCTTGCCCCGCCACTTCCCGCCATGCGCGTGGGCACAGTCTTCGACGATCTTCAGCGAATGTTTGCGGGCGATCTCGGGCAGTGCATCCATATCGGCGAAACGCATGCCCAGGTGCACCGGCAGAATGGCACGGGTTTTCGGGGTGATGGCCGCCTCGGCGGCCGCGGCATCCATGCAATAGGTTTCGGGGTCCACATCGACAAACACCGGCACTGCGTTCACCAGGAGCACCGGCCCTACTGTCCCCTCCCACGTGTAGGCAGGGACCAGCACTTCGTCGCCGGGCCGGATGTCGACTGCCTTGAGCGCGGCTTGAATGGCGACCGTGCCGGTGTTCACGCACTGGCCATAGGTGGTGTCGTGCAGCTTGGCGAAACCGGCGGCGAACTGGGTAGAGTACTTGCCGGGGAAGGGCTGCCCTCCCCAGGCTCGACCGTGTAACACGTCGAGTAATCGCGTCTCTTCTTTATCCGAGAACAGTGGCCAAGGGGTAAACGGGGTGGTCCGCACCGCGCGGCCTCCCAAAATTGCCAGACTTTCCATCGCTGCCCGCCTCAAGGAAGAAGCCCAACGATAACGCATCGTCCTCCCCGGTGGCAAGCCGTACATGGGTGAACTGCAAAGCGATTAGATTCTTCTAGTGTCGTAGGCCCGTGTGGTGATTTATCTTCCGATACTAAGCGGTTTGTGTGGGCCTCTTTTCGGCCACCTCTTCAAGAACCTGCTTCGGCCATCACCTCGCGCGCCGAGATCGAGATGGTCACTCCGGCTACGACAACCAGCGCCAGGGCCATCCGCAAGCCGAGCACCCCGGAAACCGATCCGACCAACGGCGGACCAACCAGGAAGCCCAAATAACCAACCCTGGAGGCGGCTGCAATTGCTGCCCCTACGCCTCCAGGCCTTCGTCGCGCGGCCGCTCCAAAGATGAGGGCAACCATGTTCGAAGTGCCAAAGCCCGCGATCAGGAAACCAATCATTGCCCTTTCGTAGGTTGTTCCCAGGAGCGCGAAGCCAAAGCCGCACGCGACCAGAGCGCCCGAAGCACGCAGCAAGTTCGTTGCCCCGAGTTTCGTCTTAAGATAATCGCCGGCAAAGCACCCGGTCATCATTGAAACAGAAAACACGGCGTAGCCAGTGGTCGCAGTCGCTGCCGAAACGTGGAGCGTCGAGCGCAGGTAGACCGTGCCCCAGTCGCCGATCGCGCCTTCGATGAAGAGGGAAAGAAACGCCACTGCGGCCAGGACGGCCAGTGTATTCGCGGACACATCCACGGTGCCCCGCAAGAGACCGAGGCAGAACGTGCCCATCGCCAGCCACGTCAAAGATTTTGTCCAGGGAACTAAAGACAACATTTACGGCATAACAGATCAACCCTTTCCAAATGATCGCAGAGCTATCAAGACGATGAAACACCCGTCCGCTGACAGGCATCGACAGGATGGCTCCCAGCGCCAGGGTGAATAAGGGAATGGTTAGCTGGGCGTTTGAGAGTTGGTAATTTTGCTTGAACACCGAGATATGCGCCAACCACACACCGAACGCGAAGCCGTTCCCGACAAAGAGCGCAGAAGCAGCCCTTCGCGCGGATGCTGCCGAACCATGTTTCATGCTTAGCCGATTGTAATCGGCATCTTTCCCGAACCGCTCAGAGGCTGTACCATTCGAGAGATTCTGCCCACCGATCTTCGGAGCCGGGATGCGAATGAACATATGGGTCATCGGGTCGTTCGCTGCGCTGCTGCTGACATCGTGCGCGAGGCGGGACCCCGCTGATGCTGCGCCGGGAGGACCTCGGGATCCGAATCTGAGTGTTCAGGCAGGCGGGTATCCCGGCAAACATTTCAGCGGCCCGGTTTATGTTCCCCGATTCTCTCCCATGGAAAACGGCACGACTGTATACAACGTGACCTACAAGGATGGCGTCACGGTGCTCAGCAAAAAAGACACGATGCAGCACCTGGTCTCGATCCAAAGAAACGGGAGCTACGTGTTTGACTCTTCGGCCAGCCAGATCGCCGCTCTGAATCCCGGAGACATACTCCTGCTGTCGGGTCTAGCCCTTTGCACGGTGGTTGAGGTGAAAGATACGGGCAACGGTTACCTGCTTAAGACGGAACCAGCCAAAATTACCGATGCGATCGAGGATGGCCGGCTCGAAGGAACATACCGCATCGATTTCGACAGAATGCAGGCCATCAAATCTTATTCTCTGGCCGACTTTGACGTGGACTTTGCCGGTTACAATTACCACGTAAAATTCACTCCGCGCAATGACCGCATCGACATGCAGGCGACCATTAAATTTGGCGGCAGCCAAGGCGTACTGGCGTATGAAGGCGTTGGCTACCTCAGCAACTTTGTTTCGACTATCAAGATGCGGATTACCGATGGTGAGCTTACCAACCTCGCCTTTACAAACTCTGACCTTGCAGGGCAAGTCGACTTCAAGTGGTTTGCAGTTGCGACCGACGCCATCAAGTCGGGGTCAATGGCCGAAATTACTTCCTGGCCGGCTGAGCTCTTGAAGAGTGCTCTCCTCTCCAAAGCGGCCTATCATGTTCCCATTCTTCTGGGTGCCGTGCCCTTCGATCTGAGGATATCCCTGGGCTTCAGCTTTATTCCAGACTTGACCTCGAAGAACAGCGTGGTTGAGGGGGGCAAGCTCATCAAGTACAGCGGCAGTGGCGGCTTCAGGTTTGCGGATGGACAGACGAGACCTTTCGGGTCGATGGATGTTCAGGTGACGGCGAGCGACAGCCGGGTGGTGGCGGCCGGTCCGGTAGGCTTTACTGCGGCAACGGAAGCGCCCCGGCTTGACTTGGCGATGAACTGGCCGCCTGAGGCGTCGCAGGGAGCGGGTTATCTGAACTTCATCACTTCCTACGGGATTGTCACCAATGGAATGGCGAGTAAAGCTCCCTGTCAGACCAACATCATGGCCTTCAGTGTGAGCGCGGGTCCCGCATATACATCACCTAACAGTTTTGCTACCTGGATTGAGCCGGCAACCCCCGGGGTATCTTCGTCCGTTTCGCTTTGGCAGAAGACTTTCAAGGCCGCGGGGACCGGGGGTGTTATGTGCCCTGGATGAGCCCGGGAAAGCAAACCGCAGATCTCTCCACTACGCTACGCTCCGGTCGAGATGACAAATTATCTTGGAAACGGTCCTCGGCGTTCCCAAACAAACTTGTCATCTCGACCGGAGCGTAGCGTAGTGGAGAGATCTGCGGTTTGCTTTTCCGGGCTCTCACGCAGTTTGTAAGCGCGCTCTAGTCCTCACCAATATCTTCGTGCCAGATCTCCGGATGCTCACGGATGTAGGATTCCATCAGGTTCACACACTCATGGGAGTCCAAATCGAAGACTGTGACGCCGGCCTCGCGAAGCCATTCAACGCCGCCGCTGAATGTTCTGCTTTCGCCTACAACCAGGGTGCGGATGCCGAACTGCCGAACGAGTCCGCTACAGTACCAGCAGGGCGCGAGCGTAGTCACCATCACCACATTGCGATATGAGCGCAGTCGTCCAGCACGGCGAAAGGCATCCGTTTCAGCGTGCGCTGAAGGATCATCTTGTTGCACACGTCGGTTGTGACCGGAGCTGATCAACTCGCCCCGGTGAGTAAACATGGCAGCGCCGATGGGAAGGCCGCCTTCGGCGAGGCCCTCCCGGGCTTCGCCGATCGCGACTGTCAACATCGATGCGTAATCCAGTTCTACGTTCATCTCTCACCCCACAGTGAGAATATAAACGCAGCCTGGGACTGTCGAGAGGAGCGCCGCAAGCGCAACCGCGCCGGATCGGCGCCTGCCTGATCGATGCTATCTGGTTTGATCCTTGACGTAGTCGGTGGCGTCAGATGCTGCATCCTTGGCTTGTCCTACAGCCTTGCGAGCCCCGCCCTTAATCTGTTCGGCTTGCCCTTCCGTCTTCAACTTATCGTTGTTCGTGACATTGCCTACGGCTTCCTTCAACTTGCCGCCCAATTTCTCCGCTTCGCCTTTTACTGTGTCGTTGTTCATATTCCACCTCCCTTAGTCTGGTGCGCCAGGCGAGCAAGGTGTTGCCTTGCAACAGCAAAGTTGCGGCTCGCATCCTACCGCTTGCTCAAAGTGGAACCTGCAGGCGGGCACAGAAAGGATTTTTCAATGACCAGATACAACCAATACGGAGCAGTAGCATTTTGCGCCGTTGCTCTTCTTTTCCCAGGCTGTAATAAACAGGACAATTCCAAGGCGAACTATCAGTCAGCTATCAACGATTATTACAAGGCTCATCCCTCATGCATCTGGCAGGATACGAAGAAATTCCCCGTACAGGCAGCCACTTCCGACGATGCTAAAACACAAGGCTATGACGCTCTGACCGACGCTGGTCTGCTTACCCGCACCACTGGGGAGAAGAAGGTTTTCATTATTGCTTCCAAGCAGGTGAACAACTACGATCTATCCGCGCAAGGCCGTTCTGCCTGGACACCAGACACCAACCAGCCCGGATACGGTAACTTCTGTTACGGCCATCGTGCTGTCGATTCGATAGACAGCTTCACCAACGGGGTCAACGCTTCCGGACTAAAGACGGCACAGGTGAATTATCATTACAGCTTCGCCGACGTGCCGGATTGGGCAAGATCCCAGGAAGTGCAGACAGCGTTCTCCTCAGTGGGCGCGGCACTCGCGCATGGCCAACCTGCCCAGGATTCGCTGGTCATGAATGGCAATGCATGGCAACTGACTAAGTAGACGAGCCTCGCCAGCCATCCTTGGGCTCCATCTCGCGCTTCCAAGGATGGTTGGCGGTTGTGGTAACAATCCAGCTATTGCTGGGCCGACTCCAGGGCGAACAGAAGCAGTGAGCGGGCCGTGACTCCGTAGGAGTCACCGACTTTGAAACACCCCTTTTCGCTGTTATCGGTGATGTTGGTGTCGATCAGCAGCGACCACGTATCGCCGCCCGGGCACTCGGGCAAAGTAAATTCAACCAAATCGTGATGATCATTGATCACGATCAGCAGCGTTGCCTGCTTTCCTCTCTGCCGGATTCCAGTCACCTGCGCTCGCCCATCGAGCAGCATCCCGAAGCAGCGCATGTTGGTGTCACCCCAGTGCTCCTGCTCCATCTCCGACCCGTTGGCATTAATCCAGGTCAAATCCTTCACCCCCAACTCCTCGCTGTATTGACCAGTAAGGAAAAGGTTGCGGCGCAGAATGGGGTACTTGTGACGCATGCTGGTGAGCCGGCGAGTGAAAGCGATTAACTGCTCCCCTTTCTCGCGCAGATCCCAATTGAGCCAACTGATCTCGTTGTCCTGACAGTAGGCATTGTTGTTACCGTTTTGGGTGCGGCCGAACTCGTCGCCGGCCAACATCATGGGCGTTCCCTGGGCCAGAAGCAAGGTTGCCATGACATTGCGTATCTGCCGCTTGCGCAGCGCGATGATATCGGGGTCGTTGGTAGGTCCTTCTGCACCGCAGTTCCAGGAGTTATTGTTCGAGCTGCCGTCCTTGTTATCTTCTCCGTTGGCTTCGTTATGCTTTTCGTTGTAGCTGAAAACGTCGTTCAAGGTGAAGCCGTCGTGGGCGGTAACGAAGTTGATCGATGCCCAGGGCCTGCGCCCCTGATGATTGAAGATGGATGCAGACGCACAAAGGCTATCGGTGAGTGCGGCTGCCGGAGCGTTGCCGGTCCAGAACTTGCGAGTATTGTCGCGGAACTTGTCATTCCATTCCGCCCAGCCGGGAGGGAAGCCACCGACCTGGTAGCCGCCTGGCCCGCAATCCCAGGGCTCGGCAATGAGCTTGATTCTTGATAGGCACGGGTCCTGGCTGCAAGCCTTGAGAAATCCACTCTGATTGTCGAAGCCGTTCGGCTCCCGCGCCAGAATCGTGCCCAGATCGAAGCGGAACCCGTCGACCCGGGTCTGCTCTGCCCAGTAGCGCAGGCTGTCTGTCACCATCTGGATCACCCGCGCGTGGCTGAGGTTCAGCGTGTTTCCCGTGCCGGTGTCGTTGATGTAATAGCGGGGCTTATCGGGCAGTAAACGGTAGTAGCTTGCGTTATCTATGCCCTTGAACGACAGCGTTGGGCCGCGTTCGTTGCCCTCCGCGGTGTGGTTGTAGACAACGTCCAAAATGACTTCAATCCCGGCATCATGAAAGCGAGCGACCATCTCCTTGAACTCGCGTAATACATGCTTGCGGTCGTTGGCGTAACGCATATCCGGGGCAAAGAAACCAATACTGTTGTAGCCCCAGTAGTTCGTTAGGCCCTGTTCGAGCAAGTGGCTGTCATTGATGAAGAAATGGATTGGCAGCAGCTCGACCGAGGTTACACCCAGCTGCTTGATGTATTTGACCACCGCATCCTGGCCCAGGCCGGCGTAGGTGCCGCGCAGGGGCTCATCTATCCCAGGAAAACACTTGGTGAAGCCCTTGACGTGAAGTTCATAAAGAATCGTGTCGTCAAACGGCACTCGGACTTCGCTCAGAACGTCTTGACCGTGCCAATCAAAGTTGGGATCGACGACCATGCACTTGGGCATAAAAGGCGCGCTGTCTCGCTCGTCGAAGGTGGTGTCGTCCCCCGTCTCCATCTTGTAGCCGAATATCGCCGGGTCCCACTTGAGCTCGCCCGTGTGAGCCATCGCGTAGGGATCGAGCAGTAGCTTGTTGGGATTAAAACGGTGCCCAGCCTCCGGTTCATAGGGACCATGAACCCGATAGCCGTAGATCGTGCGCGGACGGACCTCGGGAAGATAGCCGTGAAAGATCTGATTGGTGTATTCGGGCAGTTCGATCCGCTCTACCTCCTTCTCACCGGTTTCGTCGAAAAGGCAGACCTCTACTTTGGTTGCGTGGGCCGAGAAGATCGCGAAATTTGTGCCTTTGCCGTCCCAGCTTGCGCCTCGCGGGTGGGGGAGCCCTTCTCTGATTGCGGCCGTGCGCGCTTCTGTCATAGTCATGTCGGGCATGTGATGTGAGGTCCTTACCTTGATTGTGTTGAAAGCAATTGCAAGAACAAACGTAGATTCTGATAGATGCGCAATTGGGCGTTTTAGCTGGTTCGCCGCGCGAGCAGGGTTCGACGGTGCTTCTTTTCAGGTCATCTGAGGCGAGACTCAGCAAATCTGAGCTACGGTTTGGCTAGCGGGGTAAGCAGCCCCTGATCTCTCAGCCATTGCTCCAGCAGGACGGGCCAGAGATCCAGCGCTGCAATACCCGCACCCAGCCCGCTGCCGTGCTCTCCATGGCGGAAGATATGCAGTTCTGCCGGTACTCCGGCGGCAATCAACGCGTTGTAGAAATTAATGCTGGCGCTGATGGGGACGGTTCGATCATCGGTGGTGCTGTAAATAAAGGTGGTCGGCGTCTGCGAGGTCACGTGCAGGCTGGGCGTGTATTTCTGCTCGAACAGCTTGCACGTCTCAGGCGGGATGGTCTCAATCCGCGAGCAGTAGGTGATGTAGTTCCCGCTCGGTTGCATGGCGTTCAACCAGGGGTAACCGAGTACCAGGAAATCAGGCCGGTCGCTGAGCCGCTCCAAGGGGTCGCTTGAATCGGGCTTGCCGGCGTCGAAGAATGTGCCGGTGGCTGCTGCCAGGTGGCCTCCGGCGGAGAAGCCCACGAAGCCAATCCGGTCGGGGGAGAAACCATAGGCAGCGGCTGAGGACCGTACCAGCCGTACCGCACGTTGCGCGTCCTGCAACGGAATCGGATAGAGATACTTGGCGCCGAGCCGGTATTTGAGCACAAAGGCGGTTACACCGCGAGCGGTGAACCAGTCCGCGACCTGGCGCCCTTCAAGGTTGCTGGCGAGGCGGAGGTAAGCTCCGCCAGGGGCAACAATCACGGCCGATCCCGTGCCTTTTCCTTTCTGAGGAAGAAAAACGGTGAGTGTAGGCAGATCAGCCGGGCTGGTGTTCGCGACTTCGGGCGCTCCGCTCGGCCACAGCTGCAAGGTGGAAATGCCGAGAGCGGGATCGATCGCCTGTTCAGCCTGCGTTCCCCCAACCTGTGCCGGCGCGAGCTGCGCGCTTGCCAGGCCGGCTGCAAGCAGGCAGAGAACGGTAACAACTCGATTTTTCTTCATCTTTAGACTTCTCCATGCCGAACCATAGTGCTTCAAATTCATCCGGTCACAATCTTAGCAATCCATTTAGACCTATCAAGACCCCGCGTTGAAGGGTATCCGGCCCCCCTCGAAAGGATCATCTCCGAGCCCCCACTTCCTGGAGGTTCCCTGAATTCCGCTGAAGAATTGCACGAATTACCTGAGATTTAGCCATGAACTTCGTAAACGGCGGAAATCTGAGCTATCGAAAATGGTTGGTTGAGATCGCCCCGAATGAGGGTTTCGAGATTCCGGACGGAGCACTACCTTGGATCCATCGCAGCACGCTCCCTTCAAAGTTTGCTCGAAAGGCGGTCCGCCCGATGCTAAGCGCTAATCTTGCTCTCGATCCAGTCAGCCCATTTCCTGGGGTCGCTTCTCCAAACGTGCATATTCGTCCCGGCAAACCTGCGCCGTGCCCGGGTCATGCGCTCACTCTGGTTGAAGCTGGAACTTACGGAAATCGAATGGCAAAGCACCTGCACCTGGCGAGCGCACCTATGATCAGCGTGAGAACCCGGCACAAAGCGCACCTGGCTGTTACCCGGCTGCACTCTGACACAGGACTGGCGGACCGGACAACACCTTTCTCGTGTGAACCGGCCTTCACCGTTCAGCTGCACCTGCGGCGGGTTTCGCCGGTCAGATTCTGGCTACACGGACGACCGGTCCCGATCGACGGGAGCCAGGAGGAGGGAAGCGTCAACATTTTGCCTTTGGACCAGGACCCCTCCATGTACCTGGGAAGTGCCTTCGATATGGTGCAGTTTTACGTATCACGTGCTGCCCTGGATGAGTTCGCTGACGAGAACGACGGGTGCAGGTGCGAGACCCTGAGCTGGCCGTTTGGAAAGGTGGATCCAGGGCTGAGGAACCTCGGGCGATGCCTGTTGCCTATGCTCGAGAGACCTGAGGTTCTGAGCGAACTGTATGTCGACCACCTGGTGTTCGCCGCGCACGCGTACATTGCCCGCACCTATGGCGGGATCAGAATCGCACCATCCATTGTGCGCGGAGGGTTGGCGCCATGGCAGTTGCATCGGGCCACCGAAATGCTGAAGGCGAATCTTGATGGACAGATTGCGCTCTCTCAGGTGGCACGCGATTGCAAGCTATCGGTGAGTCATTTTGTCCGGGCGTTCAAGCAGACGACCGGCCAACCGCCCTACCGCTGGCTCTTGCAGCAGCGAATCGACGCGGCGAAAGAACTCCTGCTGCATTCCGGCCTGCCCATGGTGGAGATTGCGCTCAAGTGCGGTTTCGCCGACCAGGCATGCTTCATCCGGGCCTTTCGCAAACTACTGAACACCACGCCAGGGGAATGGCGGCGGATACGCATGCAATAGCAGCCGTATATCCGCCGCCGCTTCAGATTACTTTCCGCAGCCATCAGTCAAGGCTGTCAACAATCTCTCCCAGGAACCATGCCCTGCGTTCCGTCTCGTCGATCCAGACCTCGATCAGGCTGGTTGTAGCCACATCGTTATGCTGTTCGCACACTTCGTGGGCCGCACGAAAGAACGCGATCAGTTGCCGATTGTCGGCAAACAGCTCGCTGAGCATCGCTTTGGGGGAAACGTGGCGTTCGTTGTTATCCTTCAACCGTTGATAACTCGCGATCTCGCCGATGGAGTGAATGGTGATGCCGCCCAACTTGCGGGCTCGCTCCGCGATCGGGTCGGTCATGGCGAAAATCTGATCTCCGTGCTCATCCAGAAGCAGATGATAGTCACGGAAGTTCTTGCCCGTCATATGCCAGTGAAAGTTCTTGGTCTTCAGGTACAGGGCAAACGAGTCGGCCAGCAATTGACGCAGCTCGTTTGATATCTCTTCGACGGCATTGTGATCCAACTGTCCCACATTCTTTGCCGAAGATGCTTTTTCATTCTTCGATTCAACTTTTTCCGCTGTTGCCATCTTTCTCTCCTTAGGTCCCCGGGAGGGTCTTTCCCGAGGAGCACTACCTTTCATTGATGCAGAGACACATGAAACGCGCTTAAATTTTCCCGGCCGGCTGGCGCCTCTCTTCTTTTCTTCGGATGCAGCAATAAGAGCAAACTCTGCGCAAACGCTAACAAGATGTTTATTCCCTGCCGCCCTTAGGGTGAAGGCAGCGCAATTTTTCAGGAAATCAAATCAAAATCTGGACGATAAAGTTGCGACCCTCTTAGCGGAAGCAGCCGGGTGATCGGAGGAATTGCATGCCTGACGTTGAGCGGTACGACGCCCTGGTGCTGGGCACCGGAGAAGCGGGAAAATTCATGGCCTGGCACCTGGGTGCCGGCGGCAAGCGAGTTGCGGCCATCGAACGCAAACAGCTGGGAGGCGCCTGCCCCAATGTAGCGTGTCTGCCGAGCAAGAACGTGGTTCACGGAGCAAAGGTCGCCTCCTATTTTCAGAGAGGCGAAGAGTTCGGCATGCTGGCCGGCAAGTGGACTGTTTCCATGCCGGGCGTCCGGGCACGCAAACGGCAAATGGTCGAAGATCTTCAGCGGATCCATCGGGATAATTTTGCCCGCAGCAAGACAGAGATCGTCATGGGGGAAGGCCGCTTTATCGCTGAGCGGACTCTGAAAGTGTCGCTTGTCGGTGGAGGCGAGCGCCTCCTCTACGGTGACCAGGTCTTCATCAACACAGGAACGCGGGCGGAGATCGGTAAAATACCGGGTCTGGCTGAGTCTTCTCCACTGACGCATGTAGAAGCGTTGGAACTCGATGTTGTTCCCGATCATTTATTGATTCTCGGTGGCGGTTTCGTCGGGCTGGAATTTGCTCAGGCGATGCGGCGCCTGGGCAGCCGCGTCACCATCATGGAGCGGAATGATCGCCTCGTGCACGGTGAGGATCAGGATGTTTCCGAAGCGATCACCCAGCTCTTCCAGGATGAAGGCATCGTCACGGTGGCAAATACCAGCCTGGGCCGGGTAGAAGGCAAGTCGGGGAACGGCGTTCGGCTGCATGGTTCCCGGCGTGGATCGGAGATTATCGTCGAAGGTTCGCATTTGATGGTGGCGACGGGCCGTTTGCCCAATACAGAAGCTATTGGGCTGGAACTCGCTGGAATCAAGACCAACAAACGTGGCTTCATCGAAGTGAATGAGCGGCTGGAGACGAGTGCCCCCAATGTGTGGGCGCTTGGCGATTGCGTCGGTGGTCCGTTCTTCACCCACATATCGTTCGACGACTTTCGCATCGTCCGCGACAATCTTGGGGGTGCGCAGCGTACCACGACGGGAAGACAGGTGCCATCCTGCCTCTTCACTGACCCTGAACTTGCCCGCGTGGGACTGGACGAAACGCAGGCGAAAGAGCGGGGCATTCGATACCGCCTGGCCCGGACCCCTATGGCGGCTGTGCTGCGCACGCGAACGATGGCTGAGACCAGGGGCTTTCTCAAAGCGCTGATCAGTGCTACGGATGATCAGATCCTCGGCTTTACGGGCTTTGGTGTGAGCGCGGGCGAGACGATGGCGACTGTCCAACTCGCCATGAAGGCCGAAATACCGTACACCGTCCTGCGCGATATGACGATTGCTCACCCAACGCTTGCGGAAGGAATTGTATTGCTCTTCTCCAACGTCTCCGCGATCAAGTAGAGAAAGTGTAGTTGGGTATTGTGCATTTGCTTGTCTCACTGCCGGACTTCAGTCGGGCTGTGAGAGTTCGCGTGAGAACGAAAAGCCACCGCAGATCTCTCCACTACGCTGCGCTCCGGTCGAGATGACAATCCATCCTGGAAACGAGACGTGGCGTTCCCAAACGAAATTGTCATCTCGACCGGAGCGCAGCGTAGTGGAGAGATCTGCGGTGGCTTTTCGTTCTCACGCGAACTCCAAAGCCTGACTCTGTAGCAAGCCCTTCCAGGCGCTGCATCTCACATCGCCAATCCACCGATCACAAGCAGCGCCCACAATCCGACGATAAAAAACTCCGTCAACTTATTCATGACTTCACGTTCGGCTAAGCCGTTAACTCGCGGCGTTTGCTCACCATCGACTTGCGGAGAGCAACTTTCGCGCGCGCCAGCCTCGACTTGGTCGCAGGAATCGAAATGCCCATGCTATCGGCTATCTGTTTCATGGAATGTCCCTCCAACTGCCCCCGCTCCACGACAGATCGAAGCGCGTTGGGCAAGCGGTAGACTGCCCGCTTCAGATGCACGGACATTTCGTATCCCGCGTAATGCTGCTCCGGGTCCGCGGCGTCGTCGGCGATTTGCCACGTTTGCCAGGTCTCTCCGTCGGTGGCCACCTCGATCGAGGTTTCAAGACGGACCCGCCTCTTACGCAGGATCATCAGAGCCGAATTGATCCCAATGCGCGTGAACCAGGTGGGGAAGCTCGACCTGCCGTCGAACTGCTTCAAATGGAGGAAGGCTCGCATCATGGAATCCTGGAGCGCATCTTCCGCGTCCTCGCGATTCCTGGTCACGCCGTAGATCGTGTTGAAGACACGCCGGGAGTAGCGTGTGCACAATTCGACAAACGCCCATTCCTGGCCGGCTTGCGCCGACGCAATCAGCAAGTCATCACCCAAGGAGCTGGGCTCATGGTGCTGGGCAATACTGTTACCTACCATGCTGCAGGAACTCATGGAAACACCTCAGGGGAAAATTTTGAAACGCTTATCTGGATAAGTGGGCCGGGAATCAGCAATGACAAAACAAAAGTAAATTAGGAAAAAAAGAAGAGCTTGCTTCAAATTGCTTCCAGTTTGCTGATCTTGCGGGAACAGTCGTATCAGCGCAGAGGACTGCTCGAGTCATGTGACCGAAACGAGCTTCATGTAACATCCTCCCTAAAGCGTGAGCTGACCACTCAATAGGAGAGAGAAACATTGGAGCAGAAGGATTGGGCTGGAATATTCCCCGCCATCACTACGCCGTTCCAGGCTGATTTGTCAGTCGACTACGAAATATTTGGTGCGCAGGCTCGATGGTTGGTGGAGTGCGGCTGCAAAGGAATGGTTGCTCTTGGGTCTCTGGGGGAAGCGCCGACCCTGACCAGAGAGGAAAAGGTTGAAATTCTGAAACAAGCCAGGCGGTCGCTGGATGGCAGAGCACCAGTGATTGCGGGCATCGCTGCGCTGAGCACCGCGGAAGCGGTGTGGCTGGCGAAAGAGGCACATCGCGTGGGTGTGGACGGGCTAATGGTGCTGCCGCCGCAGGTGTACCGCAGTGACTGGCGCGAAACCCAAGCTCACCTGGGCTCCGTTTTTCAAGCAACCCCGCTTTCCTGCATGCTCTACAACAACCCCATCGCGTATGGAACGGATATCACTCCGGAGCAGATGATCGAATTGCGCGCGCGGCACGACAATTTCCATGCGGTGAAGGAATCGAGCGGCGACCTCCGGCGCATTACTGCGCTCAAGCATCTGGGGTCACTGGCGATCCTCGTTGGCATGGACGATGTGGTCGTCGAGAGTGTCGCTGCAGGCGCGACCGGCTGGATTGCAGGACTGGTGAATGCATTTCCTGAAGAATCGGTGCGCTTGTTCCAACTGGCGCAAAGTGGACCGTCAAGCGAATTGGACGCTCTTTACGATTGGTTCCTGCCCTTGCTGCGCCTGGATACCGTGCCCAAGTTTGTGCAACTCATCAAGCAGGTTCAGGAGGAGTGTGGCGGCCCTTCGGCGCGGGTAAGGCCTCCAAGGCTTGAACTCATCGGCGCGGAGCGCGACGATGTCGTTTCGCTCACCCACCGGCGGCTGGCCAGCTGTCCGCGCTAAGGGCTTTCAGGCTTTTCCAGAGATCGTGGGCTGCAGGGCTGCTCGATCCGCAGGGGGCCCGGAGATGCGATTGGCTCGACGCCGGCTGATCATCACTAACATCAGCAAGGCCGCGGCGCCAGGCACCAGCAGGCCTATACGCAGAGATCCGGTGCCGCTGGAAACGATTCCCGTCAACCACGAGAGCACGGCGCCTCCCAGGCCGGCGACGGCAAATACCCATCCCGCGTTGCGTGACCCTCCGATTTCTGCCAAAAACAGCGCCAGGATGAGCGGAAACACCGGCGCCAGGGCAAGCCCGGAGAGCGCCGCCCCCAGCAGGAGTGTGAGCGGACTATGTGCCGCCAGCAGCAAAGAGACCCCTGCGATGGTGGCGATAACCGACGCTCGATACAGACGGCGTTCCGGCAACCAGGTCAGCATCGCTGGTGTGATCGCCCGGCCGAACAACAAAGCCGCCCAAAAAAAAGCAACCGCCAGAGTGCTGCCGGCGAAAGTCCAGGCAATGGTGCGGGTGGCATAGGTGCTCATCCAGTTCCCGACGGACGCCTCGATCCCAACATAGAGAAAGGCAAGAAGGGAAAAGTAAAGGATGGTCGTTGCCTCCCTCATGCCAGTGGGGGCCGACCCAGAACTTGTTGTGGCATTCAGATCACTTCGGTCGGCGAGCAACGGTAATAAGGTAAACGGTAGAGCCAGCAGCCCAACCAGGGCAAAGGCGGCGCCGCCGGTGGCATGGCGCAGAAACTGCGCAGCCAGAAGAGGGCAAGCCACAGAACCGGCGCTCCATGAGAAATTCGCGACAGCGAGCGCAGCTCCCATACGCTGTGGATAGCGCCGGCCGGCGAGCATATTGTTCGCCGTCATGGCCAGTCCAAGGCCAAGTCCATACAGTGCAAACGCCGGTAGGGATCTTTGTTGGAGCAGAAATATGGCAATGGCTCCCACGGCGATCAGCGCATAGCCGGAGGCCAGTGCTTTCCACAGATTGCGCCGGACCAGAAGGGCTCCTGAGGCGGCTGTAGCAAACTGCACTAGCAGCAGCAGGCCGGCATCTTTATCCCGCAGGTGCCATTGCACAGAAAGGCGGGGCAGAATACACCCCAGCAAGACCGTGCCCACGCCAGTGAGGGCAATTCCCAGATGGAGAAGGGGCCCCAGCAAACGCTGGCTAAGGGACTTGGCCGCGCTGTGATTAGGGTGAGACATCCAGACAGGCGTTGTGGGAATGCCGCCACACGGCACTCGACCTCTACACTCTACGCGCTGCGATGGCCAGGATTCGCCTGGTTTGACCCTGCGTGCTGCGGTTGTTACTATCAAGGTGCGGGGTGGAGCAGTCCGGTAGCTCGTTGGGCTCATAACCCAAAGGTCGCTGGTTCAAATCCAGCCCCCGCAACCAATAGCCTTTCCTTTCAACTACTTCCCTAAAGTTTGTCCCGCTAATAGCCATCCCCGGCGCTGATCTAGAATTCCTTCTTGCCCACTAGTTCCCGCAACCATCGGGGCCACCATGACGCCGGGATCGCATGTAGGAAAAGTCCTACCGCAAACCCCGAAAGAGCATCGCCGAACGCCACCCACCCATTGTCCACGCTGCACCATCCTTACCGCCGTGATATCCAGGTCATCGGCAAGCCTAGCAGTCAGGTGACGAAGGGTAGTTGTGCAAGACTCTCCGCTCCCGCCTCGAGATCGGAAACGGGACAAAGAAGGAGTCTGTGTCATAGAAGCGTCGAAGGCAATCGACGGGTGCCCCATGTTCGCCCAAGCGTACGTGGACCGAACATGATGGGTGCAGCCCAACGGTCGCTTTCGCTGCATCGACTGGCAGGCTCATAGCACTCGTCCTGGATTCGATCTAAGCTTTCGCGGCTGCACCGAAAATCTCGACCAGGCGGTCCGCGATAATCTTGTCGTCGCCGTCTTTAAGCTGCCACACCGCAAAGCCGAAGGTACTAGGGTCGCTGACGTGGTGATGTCCCCCGCCGCGGGGAGCGTCGGCAGATACATTCGGATTGCGGCCACTCATGCCGCCTGCATTGGCGCCCATGCTGCCGATCCCTACCGGCCGGGTATCCGCCAGTTGCTGCATCACCTCGGGTCCCGTGATCTTTAATTTCGACCCGTCGATATGCCAACTGTAACGTGGCGTCACGTTACCCAGTGCCTGCGGATTGAATTCCCGCGGCCGCGCAGTGACTCCGAACTTCATGACTGCGTCGGTGATGACCTGTGCGCGTTCGTCGTACTTCTTCAAAACGGCATCGTAATCCTGATTGACAAAGATCTCGAGCGCCTTTAACAAGCCAAAGATGGTCTCTTTCCCAACCTTGCAGCAACGGCCGATGCGATCCTCCTGCGGGCTCATGTTCAGCAACGCATAGTGGATCAGTTCTTCCTTGCCCATCAATACGCCGGACGCCTGCGGTCCACAGATATCCTTGCCTCCGCTGACCGTCAACAGATCGAAGCCCATTGCCGGATACTCCCAGAGTCTCGATACCGGCGGCACATCCGCGGAGAAATCGTTGAAGCTGTAAATGTTGTGCTCCCTGGCGATGGCAACCGTCTCCGCTCCGCTGACTTTCCCCCGGTCAGACAGGATGTTCGTGAAATGGATTGCCACGGTCTTCGGATTGATGGCGGCGATCATTTCTTCGCGTGTTTCCACTTCGACCAGCTTGGCGCCGGTTTGGCGGATCTGGTGATCGAAGTTGTAACGGTGGCTCTTCTGGATGATGACTTCGTTTCTGGGAAAATCGCTGACGTCCGGGATGGCATGCAGGCGCGGCTCGAGGTCTTCGGTCATCATGCCCGCGTAACCCACCACCATCGCCGCCGCTGCCCCGCCGGTTACCAAGCCGGTGTAGCCGGTGGGGAGCTTGCACAGCTTGGCGATAAACTTGCCCGCTGCAACCTCCAGTTCGTCAATCAGGACGAAGTGCTCGTTGCCGCGGCGGATCAGCTCCATGACCTCCGGCGCCATGACCGATCCGCCGATGACCGTCACGGTCCCATTGATGTTGATCAGAGGAGTGATCCCAAGCTCTTCATAGATGTCCCCGCAGCCGAGACCCGACTTGATCGGCACGATGGCGGCGCCGTCGATCGAGGCAGTCTTGGGTTTCTTGCCGAACATCCCCGCAGCCTGCAACTCGGTTGAGGCGAACAACCCGCCGCTTATAGCTCCAAGCGCGGTTAAAAAAGAACGGCGACTCCAGTCAAATTTGAAATTCATAAGTACCTCCGTGGTTACTCGCCCGCGGCCGCTGCAGGCGGATTGATGACCCTCGCGCTGCCGACAATTTCAATCAGGGAATCCCCGGGAATCCACTCCAGAGCCATACAAGCGCGGGAAGGAGCGCTGCCCGGACTAAAGTAAG
Source organism: Acidobacteriaceae bacterium (assembly GCA_049522955.1). GTDB lineage: Bacteria > Acidobacteriota > Terriglobia > Terriglobales > Acidobacteriaceae > PALSA-350. The sequence goes on along the minus strand of JBEKNJ010000014.1, from coordinate 18,513 downwards.
TGCGATAAATCTTATTCAACGCGTCGTATTGCGCTTTATGTGCATCGAACCGCGCCTTGCCGGTCGGCATCGCGACGCCATCGGCGAGAGGCAGGCAGAAAAAGACCTCGGCATGGATGATGCTGTCCATGGTGCAGCCCGCACGCTCCACCGACTTTTTAAGCGCGTCCATGGTGCGCGTGACGTGTCTCTCGAAGGGGTCGGTTACCAGAATGTGATCCTCTTTGGGATAACCGTCATTCGACCCAGTGCCGGAGAAGTAGTAGATCCCATCATGGGTGTGGTTGCTGGGCCGGCCGCCCCCGGCTGGTCCCGGGGCTGGGCTCCCGGCCGCAGGCGCACCAGCTGGCGGAGCCTGCTGCGCGAAGAGTTTTGGAGCGTTGGTCAGGACGGCCGCCATGGCCGCAATCTTGCCAAAGAAATTACGTCGTGTGTTGATTTCCATAGAGTCTCTTCCTCGTGTTGGTAAATTAAGAGCGTCTTGCCGGAATATCTCTGCCCTGAGAACGAAAGGAAACAGCAGGTCCCTCCGCTTCGCTACGCTCCGGTCGGGATGACAATTCTGTTTTGGGTCGGGATGTTGGTAACTAAACACCTGTTTGGGATTAGATGTCGGTATCCAAACAGAATTGTCATCCCGACCGGAGCGTAGCGAAGCGGAGGGACCTGCTGTTTCCTTTCTAAACTCATCTGGGTCTCTCGCTCCTGAAGGCCGCACCAAACAAACCCGCTCCTCAATTCGCTATTCCACGCAACCGGTCTGACCCGCGTCGCGCGGGCAGACCGATTGGCCTCTCACTGCGCGAGCTCTTGAGAAGACGGACAGTATAGGAAAAATCATCAAGCAGCGAAGAGAGAGTGTCGCAGAGCCGGCGAAAGTCTTTCTCCGACAGGCTGCCAAACAGGTGATCGTTGACTCGTTGCCGCTCCGGCCCAATACGCTCTACCAGCAACTCTCCAGCGCGGCTCAGCCGCAGAATGATGCCGCGCCGGTCGTCCGGGTTCGGTCTCTTCTCGATAAGCCCGGCCTGTTCCAGGCTGCCTGCTTCCAGGGTGATGAACGCAGTGCTCACATGCAGACGTTTGGCAACATCACTCACGCTGATTCCACCGGTGGTTTGGTGATTGGCCAGGACCATAGCGATGTTGTATTGCGGAGGAGAGATCCCTAGTTGCGACGCCAGGTAGGATCGCGCAACTTCCAGCGAGGCGCCGAGTGTGGAGAAGTCGTAGAGCAGCTGCCGAAAACGGTGATCGGTCTTGCCGCCGTCGTCCAAAAGCTCCACTACGGACGCCGACAACGCCAGGCGAAACGGAGCAGCCTTGCGCTTTGCGCGCCTTGTTTTCGCCCCGTTGTTCGCAGGTGGCGCCATGAGAGTCAGTCTCGGTTTGATTCATAATAGACTTAATTAACTTACTTGACTACTTTCTTTTGCAACCCTATGCTACAGCCACGCTGAAAAGCGGGAAGTCCGGTCGAGTGACTATGGCTAAGAATGGAAATGAACATATCGCCAGTCTCCAGGACGGTCGTCAGATCTTTCTGGATGGCCGGCTGGTGCAGGACCACGTCAGCCATCCCGCATTTCGAACCAGCATTCGCTCTGCGGCTGCGCTGTACGACTACCAGGCCGCCCCGGAAAACCTGAAGAAGATGACCTTCCGTTCTCCCACAACAGGGAGAGCCGTCAACCGCATGTGGCAACTTCCCACCTCTTACCACGATCTGTTAGAACGGCGTGCCGCTCTCGAGGCATGGGCCACTCTCTCCTGCGGCTTCCTCGGCCGCTCGCCAGACCATGTTGCGTCGGTGATTTCGGGTATGTACATGGGCCTCGATCTCTTCCGCGAGCATGGCGAGAAATATGCCCGGGCGCTCTCGGACTATTACGAATATGCTCGCGACAATGACCTCTACCTGACTTATGCCATCATCAGTCCGCAGGCCGATCGCAGCAGAGGCATCGGGGACCAGGCGGAAGAATTCATCGCGGCTGGTGTTGTCGACGAAGACAGTGCGGGTATTACCCTGCAGGGCGCGAAGATGCTGGCTACCGGCTGCCCTATGGCAAATGAGGTGATGGTCGCGTCCATTCAACCTTTGAAGCCGGGCGAAGAAAAGTACAGCATCACCGCTGTCGTTCCCTTGAACGCCAAAGGCGTGAAGCTGCTTTCCAGAAAATCGTTTGAATCTGCGGCCGTCTCTACTTTCGACAATCCGCTCTCCTCGGCTTACGACGAGAACGACAGTGTCCTCTACTTCGAATCCGTCAAAGTCCCCTGGAGCCGGGTGTTTGTGCATAACGACGTGCGCATGGCTTCAGCGCAGTGGCATGCGGCGCCTACCCACGTTTACCAGAATTACCAGTGCCAGATCCGGCTGATGGTCAAGCTGCGTTTCCTGCTTGGCGTGGCCAGCAAGATGGCCGAAATAAATGGAATCATAGCCGTCCCTGCCGTGCGCGAGATGCTGGGCCAGATGGCAGCCGAGGCCTCCATGGTGGAGGCTCTGGTCGAATCGATGGAGGTCAGTGGGTCCCACTATGGCAAATATTTTGTGCCTGACGGCCGCCGTCTTTACTCCGCGATGGTGCTGACGCAGCAGCTATATCCCAAATTCACTCATCAACTCCGTGAACTGGCCGGCGGCGGCATGATCATGCTCCCGTCTTCGGCGAATGACTTTGCCAATCCCGAGATTGCAGGCTACATCACCAAAACGCAACACTCCCCTGTGACGGATTCGCTAGGCCGGGTAAAGCTCTTCAAGCTGGCATGGGATGCGGTGGGTTCGGAGTTCGGTTCGCGCCACCAGCAGTACGAGATGTTCTATGCCGGGGCCAATATGGTGACCCGCGGGCATGCCTTCCGCACCTGCGACTGGGAGCGGGCGACGGGCATGGTTGATTCATTCATGTCCACCTACGATCTGCAGGGCGCAAAGGATCTGCAAGGCACAAAGGGATAGGCTGCTGTATGACGCCAATCGGCATGCGCAATTTGCGAAATGTACTCGGCTGCTACGCGACCGGTATAGCCGTCATGACTACCCGCACGCAGGCAGGAGAACACGTCGGCGTGACCGTGAACTCGTTCGCATCGTTGTCGCTCGACCCGCCATTGATTCTTTTTTCGCTTGCCAGGACGGCCGGCACTCTCCCCCATTTTCAACAGGCGCAAAGCTTTTCGGTGAACATCCTGGCCCACACGCAGGAGTCTCTGTCGAGCCGATTCGCCCGGCCATCGAGCGCTTCCTGGAACGAAGTGGCTTTCGTCGAAGGAGAAAATGGGTGCGCTCTCTTTGCCGATACGCTGGCCCAGATGGAATGCTCGCGGTATGCCGAAATCGACGGCGGTGATCATCGCACTTTTTTCGGTGAGGTGACTCAGATGCACCTTGGCCGCCCCGGTGATCCTCTCCTCTTCTATCGCGGCCGTTATGGAACCTATGTGCGCAGCCAGTTTGACAAGCTGCCACCACCGGATGGCTCTCTTTCTGACTTTGCCGTCAAAGGCTGGGGCTGACATGCCGGCAATCGAGTTTTTTATTCATGGAGAGCCGGCAACGATTGAGATCCACGACCTGGTAATCGCCGGATGGACCGGCCGCGACGCGGCCACCGTTGAGCACCACATCGCAGAACTGGAGGCCATCGGAGTCGCGCGCCCCCGAAGTGTCCCCTGCTTTTATCGCGTGGGTGCGAACCTGCTGACCACCGCAACGACCATCGACGTGACTGGTACGGATGGCAGTGGCGAGGTAGAGTTCGTGCTCGTTTCCTTGCCCCGGGGCATGTATGTGGGTGTGGGTTCGGATCACACCGATCGCAAGGTGGAAGCCTACGGCGTCACGGTATCGAAACAAATGTGCCCTAAGCCTATATCCCGCGAGCTATGGCCGTTTGCGGAGATGAAGTCTTACTGGGATAGCTTGGTGCTGCGTTCCTGGATCACGCGCGATCAGCAGCAGATGCTCTACCAGCAAGGTGTGGTGACGCGCATGCTTTCTCCGGAGGGCCTCATTGCCCGCTACACCGGGGGCAGCACCACACTGCCGGCCGGTACAGCAATGTTCTGCGGCACCATGCCTCTGCTCGCCCCCATGGGGCCTGCGACCGAGTTCAAAATGGAGTTGGAAGATCCGGTGCAGAACCGGACCCTGCGTCACCAGTACAGTGTGCGTGTGCTTCCCTATAACGACTAAAAGCAGAGAGAACGATGGCGATTCAGAAGGAACACAAAGAGTTTTATACCGTCGACCTCACCACCGGTTGGGAGACGCCGCCCGGATATCCCGAAGGAATTCAGCAGCAGATCCTGACCGGCTATCTGGATGAGAAAAACAAGCGTGGCTTCCGAACCCGTCATCTGCGCTTTGCGCCCGGGGTATACACCACCGCGCCGTTCGTACACGATTACTGGGAGGAGGTGTACCTTGTCTCCGGCGACTTAATCGTCGGCAACGATGCAAAGGGAAATGGAGGCAAGAGCTTTGCCCCCAATACCTATGCATGCCGACCTCCGGGGACCTTGCATGGCCCGTTCAAATCCGAGAACGGGTGTCTTTTGTTGGAAGTACACATTTACGACGAACCGGCGAAGCGCTCGGAGTGAAGATGCTGACGCCGATTGCCTGCACGTTAGAAGGGCTTGCGAGGGGAGAACTTCGCAGCAGCGAGCTCGTCGACGCGTGTCTTTACGCAATTGCCGACGCCGCAGGGGAAGGGGAGCGGACGTTCACGCGTACCTTCGATCACGCCGCGCGTGCGGCCGCGAAGAAATTCGATACCGATCGCACAGCAGTACCCCTCGCCGGCTTGCCGGTTTCGGTAAAAGACTTGTTTGATGTTGCCGGCCAACCTACAACGGCTGGCTCGCTTGTGCTGGCCGGCGCCCCTAAGGCCAACACCGACGCGCTTGCCGTCGCCAGGCTTCGCGCAGCAGGCGCTATCCTGATCGGCCACACAAATATGACGGAGTTCGCTTTCTCCGGTCTCGGTCTAAATCCGCATCATGGCACTCCGTGCAACCCCTACGACCGGATCGGCAGACGGATTCCGGGAGGGTCTTCCTCAGGTGCGGCCGTTTCCGTGACCGATGGCATGGCCCACGCGGCCATCGGTTCAGATACCGGTGGGTCGGTGCGCATTCCTGCTGCTCTCTGTGGTCTCACCGGTTTCAAGCCGACCGCCAGACGCGTTCCGCTCGACGGAACATTGCCGCTGTCTTTCACGCTCGACTCGGCGGGCCCGATCGCGCCCACCGTTGCCTGCTGTGCGCTCATTGATTCCGTTCTCGCCGGGCTCGATCCGCAGCCGCTTCCGCCAGTAGACCTGGCACATCTGCGGCTCGGCGTGCTCCAGGGGTATGTGCTGGATGGAATGGATGCGTCCGTCAGTGCGGCCTTTTCTTTTGCGATTGCCCTGCTCTCCCGTCTCGGAGCGCAGGTTGAAGACATAACCCTTCCCTCGCTGGATAAAATCCCCGTGGCCAACCAGAAGGGAGGCTTCGCGGCTGCCGAGTCCTATTCCTGGCATCGCTCCTTCCTGGAAAAAGATGCTTCGCGCTATGACCCGCGCGTCCTCTCCCGCATTCTGCGTGGAAGAGAGATTACCGCAGCGGACCACCGCGATCTGTCGCAAACCCGGTACGAGATCATTGTGGATGCAGCCCACACTCTCGCTGGATTTGACGCCATCCTGATGCCGACCGTTCCTCGGATCGCACCACGCATTGCGGATCTCGAAGCAGACGATGCGGTCTACTTCGAGGCGAACGCAGCCATGCTGCGCAATCCCAGCGTGTGGAATTTCTTAGATGGCTGCGCGCTGTCCATTCCATGCCATCTTCCCGGAGAGGCTCCAGTGGGATTAATGGTCGCAGGATTGGCTATGCAGGATGGGCGGGTTCTCAGCATAGGCGCCGCAATCGAGTCCGCGCTCGCAGCTGAAGGCCGTGCAATTCATGAGTTGCACACCGGGCGCCGCTCTACCACAGTTGTATAAGAGGATCGTCATGGCTTCAACCGCACACGCGATCGCCTGTTTTGGCCTGGTCAGTGTTCTTTTGCTACAAACGCAGGCACAGACACAGCAGCCACTGACCATTCGCGTAGCGAACCAGGCAATGGAGCGTTGGCCTGATGGCCGGCTTGATCCGCAAGGCACAACTGCGGTGTGGGGATTCGAGTTGGGTATCGTGCTCTGCGGCATGGACGCAGTTTGGCGTGCAAGCAGGGAACCGGCCTACTTCCGGTACGTGCAACATTCCGTCGACGAGCTGGTGCAGCCCGATGGCACCATCGAAACCTATAACCCGCAGGCCTATTCGCTGAACAATATCCTCATCGGGCGAGAGCTGCTGATGCTTTATCAGGCGACGCACCAGGAAAAGTACCACGTCGCCGCAAAAACTCTGCGGCAGCAGATTGGCGCTCAGCCGCGCACCCTCTCCGGAGGCGTCTGGCATGCCCAGGCCACGCCGAACCTGATGCTGCTCGATGATCAGTTCATGCTCGCGCCCTTCTACGCAGAGTATGCAGCCATTTTCCATGAGCCGCATGATCTGGACGATGTGGTGAAACAATTCACTCTGCTCGAACAGCATTCACGGAATGCATCAACCGGGCTGATGTATCACGGGTGGGATGAGTCTCGCAGCATGCCATGGGCAAACAAGAGCACGGGGACCTCGGCCAGCCTATGGGCCCGCGGTATGGGCTGGTATCTGATGGCGCTGACCGATACGTTACCGTATGTGCCCAGGTCGGATCCGCATCACGCGGTATTGCAGGCCATGTTGCAGCGGGCTGGTTCGGCGGTCTTGCAAGCGCAGGACGCACGCACCGGATTGTGGTATCAGATCCTCGATCGGCCGCCGGGAGAGAAGGGAAACTATATTGAGTCTTCCTCGGTGCTTATGTTTACCTATGCCTTTGCCAAAAGTGCGCGGTTGGGAAATCTACCTCCGGCCTACGGCATCTCTGCAAGACGCGCATGGAAGGCTATTCAGGTACGTTTTGTCCGCACCTCGGGAGCGGGAGTAGAGATCACCGGTACCGTCACGCACGTCGCTCTTGGCGCCACTCCGGCAGATGACGGAAGTTCGGACTACTATCTGCGTGCTCCGGTGGTAAGCGATGATCCCAAGGGGATTGGAGCGTTTCTGTTGGCGGGCAGTGAGATGGAGTTACGCGGATCCGCAAACCACAGGGCCAGATAGGAAAGATTCATCTGCAGTTACAGGAGACAGGCATGACGCAGTTCCGCACCAGTCGCAGGCATTTTCTCTCTACCTCTGCTGCCGCAGCAGCATGTGCGCTCAGCTCCGGCGCCTCTCTGGCCGCACCGGCCGCCCCTCATGCGAAAAAGCCTCTCCTGATGAAGCTTGGCTGTCAGACGGCACCGACGGATGACACCCACCTGAAGTATCTCGCGCGCTATGGTGTACGCAACATCTGCGGTTATCCGGTGATTGCCGATGGGCGCCTCTATGCCACCGTGGAGGAACTCCATCGCATGCAGGATCTGGCTTCGGCCAATGGCATCCAGGTGGATATGACCACACCGCCATTTCTTGCTTCCATTTCGGTGGACGAGGATCAGCACGCGTCCATCATGCTGGGCCAAAGCCCACAGCGTGATCGCGACATTGAAGACCTGCAGACGCTTATCAGGAACTGCGCCACGGCCGGCATTCCTGCCATCAAGTACAACTTGCAGCTGGTCGGAGATCTGCGCATTGCGCGCACGCCAGGACGGGGAGATACAACCTACAGTACCTGGAAGCTTTCTGAGGCAAAACCTAAAACGCCCTTGACACGTGCCGGTGCGGTCAATGCGGACACCGCGTGGGAGCGCATCACTTATTTTCTCGATCGTGTCATTCCCGTAGCCAGCGAATACAGGATTCGTATGGCCTTGCACCCCGACGACCCGAGCGTTCCCTCTCCGGGTTACCAGGGGGTAGAGCGTGTTCTGGGTACCGTAGATGGGATGAAGCGGTTCATCACGATTCAGGAGAACCCTTATCACGGCCTCAACTTTTGCCAGGGCACCGTCTCCGAGATGCTTGCCCACCCCGGCACTGAGATCTTCGATGTGATTCGCTACTTCGGCACGCGGGACAAGATCTTCAACGTGCACTTCCGCAACATTCGCGGCCATCGGGACGACTTTGTCGAAACCTATCCCGATGACGGCGACGTCGACTTTGTCAAGGCTCTTCAGGTCTACAAGGAAGTGGGCTACAAGTACATGCTTATGCCCGATCACGTTCCGCAGGCAGCCAACGATCACGCGGGTCTGCAGTCCTTTGCCTACGACTACGGCTATATCCGCGGCCTTCTGCAGTCGGCAGCGGAGCTAAGCTGAAGAGAGTTCGACTTTAGTCATGCGCTTTAGCGTCTGCGTGAGAGACGAAAAGAAAACCGCAGATCTCTCCACTACGCTGCGCTCCGGTCGAGATGACAATTCATCTTGGAAACGCGACAACGCGTTCCCAAGCAAATTTGTCATCTCGACCGGAGCGCAGCGTAGTGGAGAGATCTGCGGTTTTCTTTTCGTCTCTCACGCAGACGCTGAAGGCGCTCAAATCCTCAGAACGCCTGTCTTTCGCCAAGGCTCCACTGCTTTGGCGCGTAGATGTAGGTTACGAAGACATACTCCCACGGGACAGCGACGATGGGCAGGATTACCCATAGAAACTTCGCGGTGGTGTCCTCTGCCGGCGAGCCCGCTAACATGCCCTTTGACCACAGAGGGTAGGCCACAAGCCCCAGCCACAGGAGTTTGTAGAAGATCTCCAGCAGCACGATCGGCAGCATCTTCAAAGGGCGAAGAATCCCCAGGGCCGCCAGCGTCGCAAACGCAGCCCACACGCACCACGCCACCGCATCGGCCGGCTCCCATGCTCCCTTGTGAGTCAGGATGTGCATCCACACCACCTTGCCCAGGACGAAGAACATCAGTACATAGAGAAGACGCAGCAGGTAAATGTTGATCGGGCGGACGCCCTCGTATCGGGCGCTGCGTTCGAAAATCGCTTTCGGGGTGAAGGTCATGGAAATCTCCTTGTCTTTTTAAAATCGTTGCAAATCCTGGTAGCGTGTCTCAGCCTCGCTACCCCTCGTCTTCGGTGAACGCAAGGATGTCCCCAGGCTGACATTCGAGCACTCTGCAGATAGCCTCCAGCGTTGAGAACCGGATTGCCTTCGCCTTTCCCGTCTTCAGGATCGAAAGATTTGCGAGTGTAATGTCGACCGCCTCCGACAACTCCGTCAGCGACATCTGCCGCAGCCCCATCACCTCGTCGAGACTCACCGTAATCGGCATGGCTCAGACCGTACCTTCCAGCTCGTCGCGCATTGCGGAACCCGCTGCGAACACCCGGCTCAGCACAAACACCATCAACACCGATATCCAACCGACAATCGAGATTGTGTCGCTGGGTGCAGCTGAGCCCATGGCCGGGTAGAACCGGCCGAGAAGCCCGGCCGGAATGTCCAGCAGTTGCAGCACGAAGAGTGCCCACCCGATCGTCCGCAGCCGATGCGCGTTAGCCAGGACAAAGGGATCGCCCACGCTCACGGTCGCAATCACCTGCGCGAGAGCCACGAAGATCCTGTCCGTCGCAGCCGATCCCACGATCCCGATGACAATTAACCAGCGACATCCGGTGGTTGCCGAGTGCAGGTCCCCTCCCAGGTTTCCACCGAGAATCCACTCCGCAAACTGCCCGGAGAAGATGAAGGACAGCAGCAACCCCAGGACGAGGGCGGCCAGGAAAATGCGATTCCCGATCCAGGCCATACGTACCACCAGCCGGGAACTCTTAACCAATCGATCGTGATGGAACATGATGGTCTCCTTATCGAAAAACGATAAATCGACAATCTCTCCCCGTCAAGGAAAATTTATCGAAAAACAATAAATATGGTGGACAGGTCAAATTTTCGCGGCGCTCAGGTCGCGTCCCAAAACGGCTCGACTCAGCGTTGCAGAATACGCTGATACTTACGTAAGTCTTCGCCCTGTGTGAATATTTTTGAGATGGATGTTGAGATGCAGCGTCAACAAACCCGGCATGAAGAGCACCTCGCGGAAGGCTCCGCTGATCCGGGTTCTGGAAAATGATCCTTCCCCGGCTGCGAACCAACCTGGACTTCATGGTCTCGCCGGTCGCTGACCGGCCTGGATTATTAATTCGCGACTGCTTTCGCTATTCGGATGCCAAGCTCATCGTTCCTCCGCCCTTGATCCCAGGCCTTCTCTGCTTCGATGGATTGCGGTCCGAGGTGGATCTACAGACGGAACTTAGCCGTTCATCAGGCAACCCCGAGTTCGGCCGGACGGCAGGGGCCCTGATCGAGGCACTGAGCCAGGCTGGATTTCTTGAGGACGAGACCTACGCGAAGCTTAAGGAAAGCCGTCTGTCGGCCTTTATCCAAAGCCCGGTGCGGGAGGCGGCGCATGCAGGCACCTCCTACCCGTCAGAAATAGAGCCACTGCGGAACGTGATGCAACATTATCTGCAGGGAGCGGCTCCGACCCAGCAAGGAATAATGGGGATTGCCGCACCGCACATCAGCCCGGAAGGCGGTTGGCAAAGTTATCACGCGGCGTATCAAGAGTTGACGCCAAACCTGCGGGACCGCACTTTCATTGTTCTGGGAACTTCGCATTACGGAGCGCCGAATAAGTTCGGTTTGACGCGAAAGCCCTTCGAAACTCCATTTGGAAGGACAGGAATCGACCAAGCGCTGGTGGATGAATTAGGAGCTCAACCCGCGGTGCTGATGGAGGACTATTGCCATGCAGTGGAGCATTCGATCGAATTTCAAGTCCTCTTCCTGCAGGCTATCTACGGACCGGACGTGCGTATCCTTCCGGTACTCTGCGGATCATTTGGGAAAAGCATTCATGCCGGCGGAGTTCCGGAAGATGACGAGGATGTGAAGCGTTTTCTGGGGACGCTCGGCGAGCTTGCCGAGAGAGAAAAAAAGCGTCTGTTCTGGGTGCTGGGAGTTGATATGGCCCATATGGGCGTGCGCTACGGGGACAGGCTTTCGGCCCATGCAGACCGGGATGAAATGACCCTGGTGAAAGCTCGGGACATGCACCGGATCGAGCGGATGAACGCCGCGGATGCGCCAGGTTTCTGGGACCTGGTCAAAGAAAATCGGGACGATCTGAAGTGGTGCGGATCCGCACCAATTTATACCTTTATGAAAGCCGTGCCGCAGGCAAGAGGAACAACGCTTCGTTACCAACAATGGAACATTGATGACAACAGCGTTGTCAGCTTCGCCGGCATCTCTTTTGTCGTCTGATTCCTGCATGTCTGTAGTAAAAAGGGCACGGGCATTCTATGACCTTCACAGTCTTACAAGGGAGGCGTCTACCGAATCGGGCGCTGGCGTTTACTTTGTTCGCCGCTCTGATCATTGAGGGGCTTTCGGGCTGCAGGCAAGCCTCAGTCAATGATCGTGCACCGATATCCTTGATGGTTACCAGTGCAAGTTTTCCGCCGGGCGGAAATATTCCCGAGCAGTTTAGCTGTCACGGAGCTAACCTCTCCCCCTCTGTGGCATGGGGTCCACTTCCTGCAAACACAAAGAGCTTCGCCCTGGTGGTCAGTGATCCGGACTCCCTGTTCGGTTCATACGTCCACTGGGTCTTGTACAACCTGCCGCCCCAAGCGAGCCCTCTTGCTGAAGGTGTCCCGCGAACCGAGGTCCTGCCCAACGGCGCGAAGCAGGGTGTCAACACAGGCAATGAGATCGGCTATGCAGGACCGTGCCCCCCTGGAAAATCGGCCCATCGATATGTTTTCACCCTCTATGCGCTTGACACAATGTTGAATCCGCCGTCCCCGGTGGATAAGAAGCGTCTGATGAAATCGATGGAAGGCCACGTCCTGGCGACCGGTCAGATGATTGGACGTTACCCTCGCTGAGGCTCCACGGACGCTGTGCTACTGTTCTAGGGATCATGAGATCGAATTCAATTTCCCGCCGAAATTTCATCATCACCGGCAGTGCTCTGCTGGCGGCGCCGCTGGTCAAAGCGCAACCGGCTTCAACTCTGACCGCCAGCCAATTGGTGGAGCGTATCCGCAATCACGTAGGAGTTCCCTGGCAGGCGGAAACGGTCGACCGCATCCTTGCCGGAGATCCGAACACGGCCGTTCGTGGGATTGCAGTCACCATGATGGCCACCCTCGATGTGATCGAACGAGCGGTTGCCGCCGGCAACAACATGATCATTACCCATGAACCTACGTTTTATGTCCATGAGGACACAACCAGAGAGATTCAGAACGACCCTACGCTCAAGTACAAACTCGATTTCATCCGTAAGAATAACGTTGCCGTTTTCCGTTTTCACGATCATTGGCATGCTCATCAGCCAGATGGAATTGCCGTTGGCATGATCCAGGAACTCGGCTGGGAAAAAAATGTCGAGCCCACGAATCCCACGCGTTTCCTGTTTTCGGGCCAACCGTTGGTGCAGTTTTGCCAAGGCATACAAGACCGTTTGAAGGATCGCACCATGCGCGTAGTTGGCAAGCCGGCGATGCCGGTCAAAAGAGTGGCTGCCAGCTGGGGTGCCGCGGACCGTCTGACTACGATCCCGTTGTTTGCCCGGCCCGACGTGGATGTGCTGGTTGTCGGGGAAGCACGCGAGTGGGAGTTGGTCGAATACGCGCAGGACAGTATTACCGCCGGCAATCAGAAGGCGCTGATCGTGCTTGGGCACGTTCTTTCGGAGCAAGGAGGCATGAAGTATTGCACCGAATGGCTGAAGTCTTTCGTGACCGACGTTCCAATCGAATTCGTTCCGGCGAGGGAACCTTTCTGGAACCCGAGCAATCCTGCTGAGAGCTGAACGGGAGACTTGAGTGACGGGAATTTTCACCGGAATCGCATGGCACATGGTTGGCGCTGCATCGGCAGCATCGTTTTACGCACCCATCAGCAAAGTGAAGCGGTGGACCTGGGAATCAACCTGGGCTGTGGCCGGCATCTTCTCCTGGGTCTTGCTGCCTATCTGTGTCAGCGCCATCCTGCTGCCCGATATGCGCGCCTTCTACGGATCGCTCGACTCATCCGTCGTCCTCAAGACCTTCTTGTTCGGCTGCATGTGGGGGGTCGGGAACGTGAGCTACGGCCTCACCATGCGATACCTCGGTATGTCCCTTGGCATCGGAGTGGCCATCGGCGTCACCCTGGTGGTTGGAACGCTGATTCCGCCGCTCATCCACGGTCAGGCGCGCGAGCTGATCTCCACGCGAGGCGGCCTGCTTACCCTGTTGGGGATTGCGGTAGCGCTTTGCGGCATCGTCCTTGTGTCTGTAGCCGGGCATCGCAAGGAGATTGCGCTGGGATCGGAGATTCGCGAATTCGACGTGAAAAAAGGGCTGCTGCTGGCCATCATGTGCGGCATCTTCTCCTCCGGCATGTCTTTCGCCATCGATGCAGCCAAGCCCATTCAGGCCGGAGCGCTTGCCCTGGGAGTGAACCCGCTATATAGCGCATTGCCGAGCTACGTGATCATCATGGGCGGCGGTGGATTGGTCAATTTTATTTACTGCTTCACCCGGCTCGCCTTCAAGAAGGAGCTGTCGTTGAAGGCCGACCTCGCCCTGCCTGGGGCCACATTGTTGAAGAACGGCACGCTCGCGGCTACGGGCGGCATCATGTGGTATTTCCAGTTCTTCTTTTACGCGTGGGGAGCGGCTAACATCCCTGCCAGCTACGCCTACGTGAACTGGATGCTGCACATGAGTGGCTATGTTCTGTTTGGCGGGATTGTGGGGCTGGCGCTAGGCGAGTGGGCCGGCGTAGGCAACAAACCGGTGCGCCTCCTCTGGGCCGGTATGCTGGTCATCATCGCGGCAGCCAACATCGTCGGCCTCGGCATGGCTTCGTGAAACCACAAGAAAAACCGCAGTTCTCTCCACTGCGCTACGCTCCGGTCGAGATGACAATTCATCTTGGAAACGATCCTTGGCGTTCCCAAACAAAATTTGTCATCTCGACCGGAGCGTAGCGCAGTGGAGAGATCTGCGGTTTTTCTTGTCCCCGGCGGGCTGTCACCCAACGATCGCAATTTCCAACTGCTCGCCTTCCCGTAATTGAATCGGCTCGGCAAAATAAACCGTCGTTTGTTCCGTGCTCTTCTCTAAGCGCGCCGTGATCTTTCTCGCCCCTACCTGCGCCGTCGCGCGCGATCCCGGCGCGGCGAGCGTACATGACCCGCACGGCAAAGCGCCAGCGAGCGCCTTGAGGGTGAACTGAACGGAGCCTGACTGTGTGCGCTTCAGTGAATAAGTCCCCCAACCTGTACCCGTCGCCCAGAAGCAATGGAAGCTGTCATGCGGCAATCGCGGCAGCGCAATCACGTGGGCCCGGTCGCCTTCATAGTGGAACCCGCTAAGGGCCACAACACTCGACCACGAAGACATGGCGCGGGCATAGTGATGGCCGCATTCCGCCTCATCCCAGGGGTTGCGCTTGACGCCGTCGAACCGGGCGCGAAGATTCTCAACGTACTCCACACCCTGCGGAATCATGCCGGAGTAGAACATCAGGGCTGCAGTTGAATGCTCCAGCCCGGTCCAAGCTTCGGCATAGTAAGGAAAGGGAATATGAGGACGGGGCGCCTTGCCGTAATCGCAGACCACTACGGCCGCTTCATCGTTCAGAGCATACGTACGTTGCACTGTGTCATGGTCCACCAGGCTGCGCTTGTAGTTGTAGCGATAAATTGAATCCAACGTGCTGCGCACATGCTGTGGGGAAACCAGGGGGCCCAATCCTGCTATCTCCGCGAGGTATTGTCCCAGGAGTTGATCAATCAGGCATCCCTCGCCAACTTGATACTCTGGCTGTTCCGTATTCTCGCTTCCCATGCCACTGCGCAGTTGCGCTGAGATCTGGTCTGGACGGAAGCCGCGAATCTGCTGGATGTAAAATTCCCCGCGAAACAAGTTGGCGTCAATCCAGCGGCTGCCCTGATCGAACAGCCTGCGATACTCGTTCGCAGAAGCATCATCGCCCGCGGCACGCCCCATTTCCTCTGCCGCACGCAAGGCCCCCAGATAATAGATCCCGCAAAGGGGATTAGGGCCGTAGAACTCCACGTCGTAGGTGTTATGTTGCACACCGTCCAGGACACCGTCACGGTTGGCATCCCAGCCCCCCGGAATCCAGGCAAACTCCACCGCTTTTTTTACCCGCGGCCACATCGTCTTGAGCCATGTCTGGTCTCCGGAAAGCTTCCAATCCAGATAGGCGTGGATGATCTGACCCATCTGGCCATCGGCAGCCGCGATGTGGTACCTCTGCTTACCGTCGGGAAGCAGCTGGCGAAAACGCATGCCGCCTTGCTCGTCCATGCTGTATCCGAAGGCGGCCTGGCGTAGCGATCGCGCATACGAGGGAAACAGAAATGCAGTAGCCGTCTCGTAATTCCAAACGTGGGTGCAGTTTCCAAAGCAGCATCCCCGATGATCATCGGAGCCCTCGAAGCCATGAAATTCTCCGTCCGCGGTGCGGAAGCAGGTGGTGGTTGCCAGGGTGGAAAGGTTGGCGCTCGCCGCCTCTTTGACCGCAGCCGGCAGCGTGCTGGCGGCGAAGGCGTTGGCGAACGTTCGCGTGCGCGATTCCAGCGACGGTAAATTCTTCGCCGTGTATTCGGCCACTTCCCATGCGTCCTTGAATCGCGTTGCGTAGTAGTTGCCGATGATGGTTTGGCCCTCGCCAGGGGGAGAGTCCCATCCACACCACTCCGGGGTGCGGTTGGGAAAGTGCCAGGCTAACAGGAACGTAAAGCTGGCAGAGCCGCCCGCAGGAATGGACTTCTGTTGGCACAGCGCGCCGACCGCGTTGTGCGCCGCGGGCTCGTTGTTCAATTCTCCGTCTCGCGAAAAGGCGTCCCAAAACAACATCGGCGAGTTCCACCAACGCCCTCTGGGCCAGCCACGCCAATGCGAGGTTCGCGCCTCTCCCTCGGAAATGGCAGCGAGCGCAAAACTGCCCTGCATCGGGTCGATGGTGCTCAGGCTGGGATTGGTCATCAACAGCCCTTCCATCTGGTTCGCCGCCCGGTACTCATTGACGCGCGGGTCTTCGTTGGCTCGCGCGACGTCGGTGACGGTGGGTGCCTTGACCGGGTTGTCAATGGAAAACGCAATCGCGACGCTGACGCTCGAAGCCGCCGGATTGCTCACGCGATAGCGCAAGATTGCAACCGGCAACCCCGATGCGTCCGCATCATGCGGGATAAACGGCGAAAACGCATCAAGTTCAATCTTGACTGGAAGGGTCGGATCTTTGAACTGAAGATGTGCCAGCGGATACTGCGCAGTAAATTCACCGTCCTGGCCTTCATACGGCGGTAGGATGCGTGCTTCGAGGACTCGCGTGATAGGTTGGGAATGGCCCGTTTTGATCCAGATAGAGGGAAATGCATATTGCGGAGAAAAGCCCTTGTTCGGCCGATTGAAAATCTCCCAATCGCGCAGCTGCCCTCGCCCACCCAGGGCCAGGCTACCGGCAGCAACGCCGCCCAGCGGGAAAGCAAGCATCTTGAGTTGGTCACCCGAGAAGACGCGGGGATAGGAGATCTTCTCGGGGGCAAGGCGAGGATGCTGCTTTGTCTCTTGAGCCTCCGCTTCCGCGAAAGGAGACCAATGGGGAACTTGCGTGGCAGCGCCGACAACACCAGCCGCCTGCTTGAAGAAATCCCGACGTCCGATGCGATACTTGCCGACCATAAATCTAGTGTAGACGCGCGACGCGTTGACTGACTTCGCGCGATACTTTGCTCATGTCGTTCTTCTGTAAATGGTAGGTGTCGACCAACAAGTCGCCACCTACATACACTTTGCCCAGGTTCATCGCACTGCAGGCCAGGACCACGGCAGCATAGGGATCGACCACCGGTCCGCGCTCGACCAGCTTGGGGTCGACGACGATGATGTCTCCAAACTTACCCACCTCGAGGCTACCCACTTTGTCCGCCACCCCGAGGACCTCCGCGCTTCCCATGGTGTGAAAGCGCAGCACGTCAATCGGCTGCAGAATCTTCGCGCTCTCGTATCTTGCGCGGATGACATACAGGCCCATGCGCATGTTCTCGAATGGATCTGGCAGGTCTGAACTGCCTTCGCCATCGACCCCCATGCCCACTTTAATTCCCATCTTTCGGTACTTGGGAATGTCCGCGATGCCCGATGCCAGCCGCCCGTTCGACATCGGGTTCCACACCATTCCCGACCCGGCAGCGGCAACTGTCTTCAAAATTGTGTCGTCAGGGTGGATGAAATGCCCAAAGCTTACATTCGGGCCCAGAATGTTTGCTGCCGTGATGTATTTAAACGTATCGCGCTGCTTCTCCTGGTTTACCGGGGATTCAAGGAAATGGATCTCCGAATAGAGGTGATAATCGCGAAAAAAGGAAGCGTCGAGCTGCATGGCCTCGGGCGTGGTGACCCACCCGGAGTAGGCCATTTTCAGCACAGTCGGGCGCGACATGTCTTTCTGGGCAAAGGTCAGGAACTTCTCCAGGTTCGCGCGTCGAACCTTGGCGGTCGATTTCCCCGAAGGCTCGTAGGAATGAATGAAGCGCATTCCGGAATCGAGCTCGGCGCGCCACTGGTATTCCTCGAACGCTTCGTTGTCGTCCCGAGCGTAGGCAAAGTTGTAAACGGAAGTTATGCCATGAACCAGATGATCGAGAGCGCCCTGCAGGGTAAACCAGTAGTAGTCTTCCGGCCTGGTGCCAAGTTCGCGGGTTTCGAGCGCTTCCACCCAACCTGTCATGGCGGGGTATTCGTAAACGTATTGGTCCGTCGCCAGCCCACGAAACGCGCTTTCCGATAAATGACTATGCGCAGAAATAAAACCAGGAAGCACAAACTTTCCCCTGGCGTCGTACATGCTCCGCGCAGTGGTGCCTGCGGGCGGATTGCCTTTGCCTATGGCCTTGATCTTTCCGTCATTACCCACCAGGATGTAGCCGACGAAGGGCTCAGTCTGTCCAGGCTTCATGGTCAGGTTAGTACCGTTGACGATGAGAAGTTTATCGATGGCGAACGCGTGGAGAGGAAGCAGCGAAACAGTCAGGACGACTGCACAAACTATGCCCCAGCGACCGGAACAGGTCATTCTCTCGGATCCTCCATCTGCTATAGGGGATCTAGACTACCTTAGCTGTCCAGATAAGCGAAATGGAGCAATCGGCCCGTTCATGAGTGGGGAATCAGGTTGCGATGAAATCACGGGCACCCACGGAGAATTCGGGAAGTCCGAGGGGCGCACCGCAGATCCCTCCACTGCGCACCCCCGGATTTCCTGTGGACCTTGGTGGCGTTGGTGCACTACATGCGCCCTTCTTTACGGAAGAGCGCACACGCGGTCTTGTCCAGTGCCGCGTGGCAGGAAATCCGGGTACGCTCCGGTCGGGATGACAATTCATCTTGGAAACTACACTCAGCGTTCCCAAACAA